>JAJEIT010000012.1 GCA_022827945.1 Dehalococcoidia bacterium
AGGCGACGAGCGCGGCGGCGATCTCGTTCTTCCCCGACTGCCTCGGCATCAGCACGGTCAGGGGCGCGGTGGGGCGGTCGGTGACGGTCCGCAGGAGCCCGCGCAGGACGCGCGCCTGGTACGCGCGCAGGGCGGGGCGGCGGGGAAGGGGGAGGAGCGGGTCGGGCACGAGGGGAGGGTCACGCGGGAGGGGCGGAAGCGCGGAGGGGTGGGTGACAGGGCGGGGTGGGAGGTGGACGCGGCCGGGCGGAAGGTGGCCGCCAACACGAACACCTGGAGGTGCGATTCATGGCGCTGACGCTCACCGACGCGGCGAAGCTCAGCAACGACACCCTGCTCGCCGGGGTCATCGAGACGATGGCCGAGGAGAGCCCCATCCTGCAGCGGCTGCCCTTCATCGAGATCACGGGCAACGGCCTCACCTACAACCGCGAGGACTCAGCCCCCGCGGCCGACTTCTACGCCGTGGGCGACGACTGGGACGAGGACGCGCCCACGTTCACCCAGCAGACGGCTTCCCTCAAGATCCTCGGGGGCGACGCCGACATCGATAACTTCCTCAAGGAGACGCGCTCCAACGTCCAGGACCTCGAGGCGGCCGTGCTCCAGCTGAAGGCGCGGGCCGTGCAGGCGCTCTTCGACAAGACCTTCGTGACCGGCAACGCCACCACCGATACGGAGAGCTTCGACGGCATCGACCGGCTCTGCGCGAACGACCAGGCGGTGAGCATGGGCAACAACGGGGCGACGCTGACGCTGGCGAAGCTCGACGAGCTGATCGACAGGGTGCGCCCGGGGAAGCCGCACATGCTGCTGATGAGCCGCCGCTCGCGTCGCAAGCTGAACGAGCTGGCGCGCGACGCGGGGACGTTCCTGGAGGCGGGTCGCGACGAGTTCGGGGGGATGGTGCAGTACTACGACGGCATCCCCATCGGCATCAACGACTACATCAGCGACGCGCAGACGGCGGGCACGAGCCGCGACGCCTCGACGGTGTACGCGATGCAGTTCGGCGAGGGCGCGCTGGCGGGCCTCTCCGCCCCGAGCGGCCTCTCCGTCGACCGCGTGGGCGCGCTGGAGACGAAGGACGCGACGCGCCTGCGGGTCAAGTGGTACGCGGGTCTCGCGCTCTTCAACACCCTCGCCCTGGCCCGTCTGACGGGCGTCCGCCCCTAGCCCACCCCATCCGCCACCCCGTCCGGAGGGCGCCCCGTGAGGGGCGCCCTTTCTGGTGCGGGTGGGGAAATTCGCTGCGTCTGCTGGTACGTTTGCGCCATGGCGAATGCCTCGCACAGGGGACCCCTGGCACTGGGCGCGTTGGTGGCCGCGATAGTCATCGGCTGCGGGGGAGACACGCCCCAGCCTTCGACCACTGCACCCACCACCCCTTCACCGCACACCACCTCCACCGCGACATCACCCACCACCACGCCCACGGCCACAACGCCGACCACCCCTTCCCCCACTGCAATGGCCACGCCAACTTCGGCCCCTTCCCCCCAGTCGACGGCCACGCCTTCTCCCACGGCGACGTCGCCACCGTCGCCGACGCCAAGCTCAACGCAGGCACCCGTCGAGTACACGCCCCTCACGATGGGAGAGCCGCGACCGCTGCCGCCCGGTGCGACCCTCTACTTCCGGGACTACGACGGCTGCCACGGCCCGCAGTGGTGGCTCCGGGCGATTGCCACGGAGGCGGAGGAGCTGGTCTGGGACAACCCGTTCGCCAGGCTGCCTGCGATCAACACCGACAACTGGGGTCCGGAAAACTGGGGTCCGCAACTGGAAGGCGTGAGCGCGAGTGGGCAGACCCTGGTGGCGCAGGTATGCGAACGCGGAGCTTGCATGGCCTTTGACCGCGTGGACGAGGCCGCCCTCGAAGCGGTCTGGGGCTCCCTGGATGGAGGCGAGACCTGGGAGAGATGGGGCGACTACCCCGAGGGGGGCGTCTGGAACGTCAGCGAAACGGATATTGCCTTCCGCGACACAGACGGCCGGGTGAAGGGGCTTCGCTCCGGGGGTGAGTGGGTGCCGCCGGAGGACCCTCCCAGTCCGTGGGTCCGGAGCAGCGTCGATGGCCGGCTCGGCGACGACGAACGCGAACCGGGACAGCTTGACCTGTTCCTCCACTACAGCGCCCAGGACGCGTTCATGGGCGCCTACTCGTGGGGAGGCGAGGGGTCGTATGAGAGCCACAGGCCCCTCTGGCTCGTCGATCACCTGCAGGGACAGCTGTTCGTCGGGTTCCTCGGATCCCAGGCATGTGGGGACGGCACGAAGACCGTCCTCGTGGACTTCAGTTCGGGGACCGTGCACACGGTTCCGGGGCTTGATTCTGGTGCTGGTCGGGGGCGTAGCCACATTCTGCACAGGGCTCTGCTCACCCAGCCGCCCACACCCTCCCCCACGCCCGCTGAACCTGTTGAGCCCGCCACCACCTTCCGTTACGACACCTACGACTTCACCGGCCCCGTCGCGACGCCGGGGAGCTACGCCTTCCTCGCGGACGCGGACGACCCGTCGAGCGTCGTCATGACCTACGAGGGCCTGCGCGGCGGGACGGTCACCGCCCTCCTCATCCACACCACCGACGCCGACGGCGTCTCGCGCGCGAATGTCTACGACGCCGTCGAGGCGGGTGACCTTTTCGAGTGGCACCAGGCGGACGATTGCTTCGTGCGGTACACGGTTACAGGGATCATGGCCGACCCCACGGGGACGGTCCCCCGCAAGCTGCTCGCCGTGGAGTGGATGACGTACGCCTTCACCGGCTGCTCGGGAGACATCGCCCCCGATATCTCCGCCACCTTCGCGTGGGGAAGCTTGCCGGACCTCGGAGGCGTCGACCTGGCTGCCCCCGTGGTGCATGGCACGTACCAACTTGTCCCCCCGAACTGGGAGGGGAAGACCATGGCGGTGACGCGCCACGACCCTCCTGACACTTCACCCGACTTCGAAACATCAGTGGACACACTGGCTGCAGCGCGCGCCCAGGACTTCCCCTACTGGCGCGAGCCGAACGTCATGCCGGAGGGCTGGGAACTGAGCCGTGCCTGGGAAGGTGGTATGGATGCCCCGTGGTATGGCTTCTGCTCGGTGTACGTCAACAACCCGCGTGGCATGGTTCTCGACGCCTGTGGGGCGTTCAAGAGTGTGAGGCGATTCGCCACCGAGTCACACTATTTCGTTCAGGCTGGGCTGGTAACGCGAGAGACACGAGTCATCGCAGGTAGGCCCGCGCGGATTCTCTGGAGCCCCCCTGGGCCACAGTACGTCTGGTCCATAGACATGCACATCGACGTGGACGACCCGGAAACCGAGAGCGTGTACAGCTTTATCTATTCCGTACCCAAACGCTCGGACTCCGACGCCAATGCCATCCTGCAGGAGGCATTAGACCTTGTGAGGACGTTCTTCGAGCCGCTACCGCACCCCGCCCGATAGCGCGTGAGGGTGCGCTGGCGCATCCTCTGATCCATGCGGGTCGTGCAGAAGTTCGGGGGGACGTCCGTGGCGGATGCGGAGCGCATCCGGCACGTGGCGGGGCAGGTCGCGCGGCGCGTGGGCGCCGGCGACGAGGTAGTCGTGGTCGTGTCGGCCATGGGGAACCGCACGGACGAGCTCATCGACCTCGCCCTCGAGGTCTCGCCCGACCCGGACCCGCGCGAGCTCGACCAGCTGCTCGCGACGGGCGAGCACATGTCGGCGGCGCTGCTGGCGATGGCCCTGCACGCGATGGAACAGGAAGCGGTCGGGCTCACGGGGAGCCAGGCGGGCATCTACTCGCGCGCGTCCCACGGCTCGGGCCGCATCCAGCGCATCGACGCCGACCGCATCGAGGACGAGCTGCGCGCCGGACGCATCCCCATCGTGGCCGGCTTCCAGGGCGTCACCGAGGAGGCCGACTACGTCACGCTGGGACGCGGCGCGAGCGACCTGACGGCGGTGGCGCTGGGCGTCGCCCTGGGCGCCGACCGCTGCGAGACGTACAAGGACGTCGAGGGCGTCTACACGGCCGACCCCCGTATCGTCCCCAGCGCCCGCCGCCTGGCGGACGTTCACTACGAAGAGATGCTGGAGATGGCCACGCAGGGCTCGCAGGTGATGCACAACCGCGCCGTCGAGCTGGCGGCGGTGAACGAGCTGCCCATCCTGGTGGCGTCGAGCATGGTCGACGCGCCAGGCACCCTCATCCATGGAGGTCCCGAGATGGAAGAGCGCAACCGCGTCCGCGGCGTCGTGGACGACCACGACATCGCGAAGGTGACGCTGCGGCACGTGCCCGACCGGCGCGGCATCGCCGCCCAGATCTTCGAGCCGCTGGCGGCCGCCGGGGTGAGCGTCGACACGATCGTCCAGAACGCGAGCGAGCGGAACCTGACGGACCTGACGTTCACGCTCGCGCGCGAGGACCTGCGCCGGGCAGAGGGCCTGATGGACAGGATCTGCGAGTCCATCGGGGCCGACGGCTACACGGCCGACAGGAACCTCGGGAAGGTGAGCATCGTGGGCGCGGGCATCCAGACGGAGCCGGGCTACGCCGCGCGGATGTTCCGCGCGCTGGCCGACGCGGACGTGAACATCGACCTGATCACGACGAGCGAGATCCGCATCACCTGCATCGTCCACGAGGACCACATGGGGCAGGCGGTGAACGCCCTGCACGCGGCCTTCGGGCTCGAGAACCCGGACCAGGTGTAGGTCAGCAAGCCCACCTTCGAACCTTGACAGCCGGTGTAAGGTGAAGCCAGAACACCGTAGGGAGGTCGCACGTGTACCACGTAAAGACTCACCTCCTCCACGGAGTACTGATCGTGCAGTTCTGAAGCCCGCCTCGCGCGGGCCGAAGCGGGAAGCCTCCAGCCCGGAACGGGTGCAGGGCGGAGGCAGTACCGCGAAGAGACCTACACAGGCCCCGGGAAACCGGGGCCTGTTGCTGTCCCGCGATCCTCGCGGCCACCGTTGGCCGTGCGGGCCCAGCCGGTAGACTCGCGCCATGCGCATCGCCATCGCCTCCGACCACGCCGGCTACGAGTACAAGGAGGCGATCAAGGCGTTCCTCGCCGAGCGCGGCCACGAGCCGGTCGACTTCGGCACGGACTCGGACGAGTCGTGCGACTACCCCCTCTTCATCCGCCCCGCCGCGGAGGCGGTCGGCAGCGGCGACTGCGAGCGCGGCATCGTGCTCGGGGGGTCGGGGAACGGGGAGGCGATCGTCGCGAACCGGGTGGCAGGCGTGCGCTGCGCCCTCTGCTGGAGCCGCGAGTCGGCGGAGATGGGGCGCCGCCACAACAACGCCAACGCGATCTCGATCGGCCAGCGCATGGTCAGCCTGGAGACGGCGCTCGACATCGTCGCGACGTGGCTGGACACGCCGTTCGACGGCGGCCGGCACGCCCGCCGCATCGCGCAGATCGACTGAGGAGAGCGCTCGCTACGCTCGCTGAGTGGAGCGCCGCGCTGACGCGCGGCTGAGGAGAGCGCTCCGCGCTGCGCGCGTTCGCTGAGCAGAGCGCGCGGCAGCCGCCGCGCTGAGTGGGGGCGGGCTAGCGCTCGGCGAGCCGCGCCTCGATACGGTTCAACGTGGCGAGGATAGCGGTGAGGAGAACCTGATTCGCCGACTCGAAGTCATGGGTTCCAAGCGATTTCGCGTCGGCCATGCCAGCTTCACGGGCTGCCCGCTCCGCCCTGGACTGCCGGAGCCTCTCCTGGCTCTCGCGAATGAGACGCTTGATCTGCAGACGCCGATCGTCCCACTCCGGAGGTACTGGCATATCTGCAGCATACCTTGTAGTTCGCAAGCTCGGTGACATAGGGAGACTGTGAAGGCATAGGGTTCGCCGGAATGCCCTAGCTCTGCGGACCGGGTTACTACCACCCGACCACCAAGACTCGCCGTCCCATGCTCTCACTCAGCGCGGCGATAGCCGCGCGCTCCACTCAGGCGGGCGTAGCCCGCCGCTCTCCTCAGCGAGGCGCCGGAGGCGCGAGCGCTCCACTCAGCCGCGCGGCAGCCCGCCGCTCTCCTAGTCGAGGCGCTCGAAGATGGTGGCGATGCCCTGGCCACCGCCGATGCAGAGGCTGACCAGGCCGTAGCGGCCGCCCGTTCGCTCCAGCTCGTGCATCAGCTTCACCGTCAGGATGGTGCCGGTCGCGCCCACGGGGTGGCCGAGGGCGATGGCGCCGCCGTTCGGGTTCGTCTTCTGCGGGTCGAGCGAGAGCTCGTTCGAGCAGGCGCAAGCGACGCTGGCGAAGGCCTCGTTCAGTTCGATCACGTCCATCTGGTCGAGGGACATGTCGGCCTTGTCGAGCACCTTGTGCACGGCCGGGATGGGGCCGCTGCCCATGATCGACGGGTCGACGCCCGCTTCGGCGCGGGCGATGAGCCGCATGCGGGGCTTCACGCCCAACGCATCCGCCTTGGCCGCGCTCATCACAACCGTGGCGGCGGCGCCGTCGTTGATGCCGCTGGCGTTGCCGGGGGTCACCATGCCGTCCTTCTTGAAGGCGGGGCGCAGCTTGGCGAGCTGGTCGGGCGTGCTCGCGCGGGGGAACTCGTCCGTGTCGAAGACGCGCTCTTCGCGGCGCTCGCGCACCGTGACGGGAACGATCTGGTCCTTGAAGTAGCCCTGCTCGATAGCGTTCAGGGCGCGGCGCTGGCTCTCCGCGGAGAACTCGTCCTGGGCGGTGCGGGAGATCTCGTACTCCTCGGCGAGCTTCTCCGCGGTGATGCCCATGTGCGTGTCCTCGAAGGGGTCGCTGAGCAGCTTGACGATGCCGTCCTGGATCTCGTCGTGGCCGAGGCGGTAGCCGGAGCGCGCCTTGCGCAGGTAGAAGGGCAGGCGCGTCATGTTCTCCGCGCCGCCGGCGACGACGACGTCGGCGTCGCCCGTCTCGATGTAGCGGGCGGCGGTGTTGATGGCCTCGAGACCGCTGCCGCAGAGTCGGTTGATGTTGACGGCGGGCGTCTCGACGGGGATGCCGGCCCTGATGCCGGAGACGCGGGAGAGGTAGGCGTCCTCGGCCACCTGGCCGACGATGCCCATGACGATCTGGTCGACCTCGCCAACGTCGACGCCGGCGCGGTTGACGGCCTCGGCGATGACGGTGGAGCCGAGCTCACTGGCGGGGGTGTTGGCGAGCGAACCGTTGAACGTGCCGATAGCGGTGCGAACGCCGCTTGCGAGGACAACATCTTCCATGGCGGTACCTTCCCTGGGAGCGGCGGCGCGCGCCGCCGGAATTGTGCGCGCCATTGTAGCCCCTTCCGTCCGCCCGGAGGGCGGGCGCGCGAGAACGGCGCGGCCTCTAGGATGGGGCGCGTGAGCCGCTTCGCCGTTCGTGCCGCCGACAGCGACGACGCACCCGAGCTGGCGGAGCTGCTGGCGGAGGCGTTCGCGGGGTCGAACGCCTGCTACCCGGAGCCGGAGGCGCCCGCGGAGGCCGACCTGGCCGTGCGCATGCAGACGGGCGAGGCGTTCCTGCTGGCGGAGAGCGACGGCGATGTCGTCGGGGTGGTGCGGCGGAGCGAGGAGGAGGGGATCGCGAGCTTCGACCTGCTGGCTTCGCAGGAGGCGGGGGCGGGGCGGGCGCTCGTGCGGGCGGTGGAAGCCCGCGCCCAGGACGGCGGACTGCGGCTCGTGCGGGCGCGGCTCCCGGACGAACCGCGGCTGGCCGACTACTTGGCGGCGCTCGGTTACCTGCCCATCGGGCGCGCGAACGAGGCGTTCCGTGGCGAGCAGGTCGCCATCCTCACGGTCGAGCGGCGGCTGCCGCTGCTGACCGTGCGGGAGCAGCGGCGCAGCGACGCGGACGCGATCGCGTCGCTGGCGGGCGAGGATCCGTGGCCGTTCGAGCAGGGTTCGCGCCCCGGCTGGTTCGTCGCCTCCGACGGCGACCGCGTCGTGGGCGTCATCCAGGCGCGGGACACGGGGGGCGGTCTGGCGGCCATCCGCGAACCGGCGCTGGCGGCGGGGTACGAGGGGCGCGGTCTGGACGCGTGGATGGTCGAGCGCGCGGCGGACTACGCGGGAACGCACGGCTCGCACACGGCGGAGCTGCCGCTGACCGAGGCCACGGCGCCGCTCCAGCGGCTGCTGGAGGATCGCGGCTGGGACCTCGAGCGGGGCAGTGACCGCTACGTGAAGCGATTGAGCGGGCAGGTCCGCGAGGACGCCTTCACGGACTAGACTTGCCGCCGGGGGTGCTGATGAAGTCCCGGCTGGTTGGGGTCGCGTGTGCGCTCGTGCTGGCGTCACTCGCCTTCGCGGCCTGTTCCGACGACGAGCCGGGGCCTTACCTCGGGGAGGGCGAGGAGGGGAACATCGCGTGGCGCGCGGAGCGCGATCCCACCAGCAACTACCTCACGTCGGTCGTGTGGATCACCTCCGAGCCGTGGCGCGATGAGCACGAGCGAGAACTCACCGCCACCCTGATGCTCTACTGCGACGGCTCCCGTGTGATCGTCCTGCTCGAGACGGGAGCGAACCAACCAAAGGGCGACGTGATCTGGCAAGTCGACGACGGTCCCGAGGTCTCCGAATTCTGGACACAGCCCTGGTGGGGCGACGAAGGCGACATGCTCCCGCGCATCGCAGACAGGATGATCCGCGACCTGAAAGGCGCCTCGCGTTTCGCCATCACGACAGCGGGCACGCCAGAGCTCGCGTTCAACCTCGACGGCGCGCTGGAGACGCCGGTGCAGCCCAACATCGACAACTGCTCACTCGAGGGCTGGCGCTAGCAGATCAGGTCGCGAGCCAGTCCGGCGTGTTGTCCCAGGAATCGAGGGCGGCGACCTCCGAGAGGGGCTTGCGGTCGAGGGGGCCGAAGCGGCCGCGAGGGTAGCCGAGGGGGACGCAGTAGACGACCTGCGCCTCGGCGGGAATGCCGAACAGCTCGTGGACGCGCTCCTCGACGACAGCGTGGAGCGTCGTGATGGTGCCGCCGATGCCGATCGAGCGGGCGGCCAGGAGCAGGTTCTGGACGGCGGGGATGACGGACTGGGCCGCGCCGGCGCCGCGCGCGGTGGCGCAGACGAGGACGAAGGCGGGGGTGTCGCCGATCTCGCCGGCGAGGCGCATGGCCGACTGTCGCACGCCCTTCCCGGGTGGGATGTCCTCGGGGCCGCTGATGCCCTCGTCCTTGCGCTTGGCCCACCACGCCTCGTGGTAGAGCTCGCCGAGGCGGGCGCGCTTCTCGGGATCGGTCACGAGAAGGAAGCGCCAGGGCTGGGCGTTGCCGCCGTTGGGGGCCTGGCGGGCGGCGTCGAGGATGTCGCGCAGGTCGCTCTCCTCGATGGGGTCGGGGCGGAAGCGGCGGATGGCGCGCATGGTGTACATGGCCTCGCCGAGGGTCATGGTCCAGCGGTCGGGTGCGGGAATGGGCACGGGTCACCTCCGGGATGGTTCGGGGTCAGCCTGCCACCTGGGGCGGGCGGGGGCCAGCGGGGGGCTGGCCCCTTGAGCACCAGCGTTGTTGCCTCACCGCCCGAAGTCAGAGCCGGGACGCGCGAAATTCGCGAACAAGAGCAGGAAGCCGCCGAGTACGACCAGCACCCCAAGGGCCACCGCCAGGCCAGCAGCCTCCCAGGGGACGGCGGCAGACCGTCTCGCTAACAGCCAACCTCTGACTGCCAGCACTGCGGCGGCAATCCAGCAGGAGAGACCCATGATCAACAGCGGCGCCCACGCCGCAGCCGACCCCGTCGCGACGAGCACCCACAGGCCGCCGACGCCGAACACGTACAGCCCAGCGGCAGCCCAGTAGTACCCGTTCTTCGTCATGCCTGCCCTGCGGACGCAACCTACCATGCCCGCCCCCCCAAGACGGGCGAGGGAGGCGGCAGCCTGCATGCTCAGTGCGCCCCACAGTCGGGGCTAAGCACCACTGAGGCCACAAGCAGGACCAGAACGTTCAGCATGAGCAGCGCAATCCCCACGCCGTGGAGGGCACGAGCGGGCTCTCGTCTGCCGACCCCTCTCAAGGCCAGCACGGCAGACGCCACCAGCGAGGAAAGGCCGAGCATGGCGAGTCCCTGGCTGTGGTCGGCCTGATCCGGCGCGTTCGCCTCCTCGGGGTACATAGCTATGGCCAGCGCACCGAGCGCGATGACGGAGGCAGCGAGTAGCCAGCGGGCGAGATGCACCTCAAGGCGGGGGAAGCGGTGTGCCACGGCTGGCATCGCCACCGTCAACGCACCGGTGAGCAACACCAACAGGGTGGTCGGCCACCGCCCGGCGAAGGCTGCCAGGGCAACAAAGCTGGCACCCGCCACAGAGGCGACCACAAGCCTCGCCGAAAGCCACCGCCGCACGGAACCGAATGGATGCAAGGGTCGCAGGACCTCGCCAGCATCTTAGCGAGCAAGCTCCGAACTCACTCCACTCCCTACATGGCGCCGCGCGCCAGCACGGTCGCGACCATTGCCACGTAGGCCGCCAGGAGAACCGCGCCCTCCCAGCGGTTGAGGCGCGTGTCGGACCAGGAGAGGGCGAAGAGCACGACCGTCGAGAGCGCCAGTGCGGGCACCTCGAAGCGGTAGAGGGCGCTGTCGATCGGGAGGGTGGCGACCGCCCCCGTCAGGCCGAGAACGCCGAGCAGGTTGAAGACGTTCGAGCCGACGACGTTGCCGAGGGCGATATCGTGGTTGCCGCGGAGGGCGGCGACAGCGGTCGTCACGATCTCGGGCATGCTCGTGCCGATGGCGACGACCGTCACGCCGATGGCGACCTCGCTGATGCCGGCCCGTCCGGCGATGCCCGTCGCGCCGTTGACGGCCAGCTCGGAGCCGACGGCGAGGCCGCCCACGCCGAGCACGAGGAGCGCCGACTGCTCCGCCATCTCGCGGCGGGTCAGCTTCCCCGCGGGCGCGGGGACGTGGTCGGCGGCGAGCGTCTCAGCGGCGTTGGGCTGCAGCCAGAGGGAGAGGCCGACGAAGGCGATCAGGGCGACGAAGAGCAGGGCGCCGGTGGCATGCCCGATCGTGCCGGTCAGGCCGAGCGCCGCGACCACGACCGTCGCGGCGAGCAGGACGGGCATCTCCCAGCGCAGCAGGCGGGGATGCACGTCCATGGGGCGGATGACGGCGGCGATGCCGAGGACGAGGGCGACATTGGTGATGTTCGAGCCGAAGACGCTGCCCACGGCGAGGTCGCCCCTGTCCTGGATGCCTGCGACGAGGCCCACGACGAACTCGGGGGCGGAGGTGCCGAAGGCGACGACTGTCGCCCCCACGATGACGGGCGAGAGCCCGAAGCCCATGGCGAGTCGCGAGGCGGACCGCACGAGCAGCCAGGCCCCGGCGAGCAGGACGCCGAGGCCGCCAACGGTGAGGACGGCGTCAAGAAGCACGCCGTGAGCCTAGCGGAAGGTCACCGAAACCGGAAAAGGCGCCGGCCCTGGACCCGGCGCCTTCTGGCTGTGCCTGGTGCGGGAGGAGCGTCCCTAGGCGTCGAAGTAGAGGGAGAACTCGTACGAATGTCGACCGCCCGGCGGGATTCCGTCAACTCGCCGGCATTGCCTGTGGTGCGGTCACTTCGATCTCGACCATCTCGAACGTGGTCGAGATCGTGGGAGCGGGGTCGCCGAACTCGGCGTAGGACTCGAGGACATCCTCCGGGACGGGTTCGCTGTGGTGGGCGATGGCGTCGTCGATGGACATCTTCGGCTCCGGGAGCGGTTCGCCATCCTCCAGCATCGCCTCGATGTGAAACACGAGCGCCTCGCGGATCATCGCCTGCATCTCATCCCAGGTCTTTCCCGTGCTGATGCAGCCCGGCACATCGGGCACGTAGGCGCCGTAGTTGTTGGGGGTCCGCTCGAAGACGACCGCGTACGTGAGCTTCATCGGCTTCTCTTCCTGAGTCCCGCTTGACTCATGATACTCGACCACAGTCTCGGCCCGACATCCTCACGGGGGTGCCCCGGTATGGTCACCGTTCCCCGCTTCGTCGGGTGGTGAAACTGGCGGTGACTGCCCTTCGTCCTCACCCGGTACCAGCCGTCCCGCTCCACGAGCCGAATTGCGTCCCTAACCTTCGGCATGGCCCGGCTTCGGAAGGGCGTCCTTCAAACTCGCTGTCATACCACCACCGGGAGACGGTAGCTCCTGTTCCAGTGCCACCCAGAACGACTCTGAGGGTTCACCCTCTGAGCAGACCTCGGAACAACACCATCAGGCAATAGTTTCCCCGCTGCAGATGCGGAGATCAAACGGCGTCTGGGGGGTGGAACATGAGAAGGCGCCGGCCCTGGAGCCGGCGCCTTCTGACTGTGCCTGGTGCGGGAAAGCCGACTAGGCGTCGAAGTAGAGGGAGAACTCGTGGGGATGCGGGCGGATGTCGACCGCCGCCACCTCGTTCTCGCGCTTGTAGTCGATCCAGGTGCGGATCAGGTCCTCGTCGAAGACCTCGCCCTGGAGCAGGAAGTCGTGGTCCTCCTCGAGGGCGTCGAGGACGCCGCCGAGGGAGCCGGGGAGCACGGGGTAGCCGTGCTCGTGCGGGTCGATCTCGAAGAGGTCGACGTTATCGACCGGGTCGCCCGGGTCGATGCGGTTGGCGATGCCGTCGAGCCCCGCCATGAGCATGGCGGAGAAGCCGAGGTAGGGGTTGCAGGTCGGGTCCGGCGAGCGGAACTCGAGCCGCTTCGACTTCGGGTTCGAGGAGAGCATCGGGATGCGGATGCCGGCGCTGCGGTTGCGGGCGCTGTAGACGAGCACGTTGGGCGCCTCGTAGCCGGGCACGAGCCGCTTGTAGGAGTTCGTCGTGGGCGCGCAGAAGGCCATGAGGGCGGCGCCGTGCTTGATCAGGCCGCCGATGTAGTAGCGCGCCGTCTCGGAGATGAGGCCATAGCCGTTCTCGTCGTAGAACAGGTTGACCCCGTCCTTCCAGAGCGACTGGTGGACGTGCATGCCGTTGCCGTTGTCCTCGAAGACGGGCTTGGGCATGAAGGTCGCCGTCTTGCCCGCGTTGCGGGCGACGTTGCGGACGACGTGCTTGTACCACTGGAGGTTGTCGGCCATCTGCACGAGGGGCGCGTAGCGCATGTCGATCTCGCACTGGCCGGCGGTGGCGACCTCGTGGTGGTGGATCTCCACCTGGATGCCGACCTCCTGCATCTTCAGCACCATCTCCGTGCGGAGGTCCTGCAGGGTGTCGCGCGGGGGAACGGGGAAGTACCCCTCCTTGTGCTCGGTCTTGTAGCCGAGGTTGGGGCCGCCCTCGGTCTCCATGTCGACGCCCGTATTCCAGGCCGCCTCGACCGAATCGACGCGGTAGAAGGCCGTGTCGCGCTCGGAGTCGTAGCTGACGCTGTCGAACACGAAGAACTCGGCCTCGGGGCCCCAGAAGGACTCGTCGGCGACGCCGGTCAGCTTCAGGTACTCCTCGGCGCGCTGGGCGACGGCGCGGGGATCCTTGTGGTAGCCCTCGGCGGTCACGGGGTCCTTGATGTCGGCCGTGATGCTGAGGGTGGTGTGGGCGGCGAAGGGGTCGAGGACCGCGGTGTCGGCATCGGGGATGAGGATCATGTCCGAGCGCTGGATGCCCTGGAAGCCGCGGATGCTGGACCCGTCGAATCCGAGCCCCTCCTCGAACGTATCCGGGCTCCACTCGCTGGGGGTCACGGAGAAGTGCTGCCACGCACCGAGCAGGTCCGTGAACTTCACATCGATGATCTGCACGCCTTCGTCGGCGATCAGCTGTTGGACTTCTTCGGGGGTCGTCATTGGGCTACCTCTCTGGGTCGGTGGTGGCGCGCCCGCGAGGGCGCAGGGATGCGGGAGTGATCATCGCCAGCCGGCGGGCGTAGGGGCAACGCCCGCCGGGGGTCTGGCGATGAAGTTCGTGTTACGGCTGGATGTCGCGTGCGCTCAGAGGGCGACATCCCCCCGCTCGCCCGTGCGGACGCGGATCGCCTCCTCCACGGGAATGACGAATATCTTGCCGTCGCCGATGTTGCCCGTGCCGGCCGCCTCGATGATGGCGCTGATGGCCTTCTCGACGGCGTCGTCCTGCACGACCATCTCGATCTTCATCTTGGGGAGCAGGTCGACGACGATGGTCTCGCCGCCGCGCCCCTGGTGGGCGATGCCGCGCTGGGCGCCGCGGCCGGTGACGGAGAGGATGTTCAGGCCGTGGATGCCCTGCGCCTCGAGGGCGTCCTTCACCTCGTGCATGCGCTCGGGTCGGATGATGGCCTCGATCTTTTTCATGACTCGCTCCTGCCGATCTCCGGCTCACCGGGATCCTGAGACGGTTCGATGATACCGACCGGGATGGCGATACCGGCCTCATCGCTCTGGTAGGCGCGTTCCCCGTGCTGGGTCACGTCGAGGCCCACCTCCTCGTCCTCCTCGTTGACGCGGACGCCCATGGTCATGTCCAGCACCTTGAGGATGATGAAGGTGACGATGAAGGAGTAGGCGCTGACGGCGCCGATGCCGACGATCTGGTCCCAGAGCAGGCGCCACTCGCCGTGGATGAGCCCCTCTCGGAACTCGGGCGCGCCGACGACGGCCGTCGCGAAGAGGCCGGTGCCGATTGCGCCCCAGAGGCCGCCGACGCCGTGGACGGCGACGACGTCGAGGGAGTCGTCGAAGTGCAGGTACTGGCGCAGGCGAACAGCGAAGTAGCAGAAGAGCCCCGCGCCGAAGCCGATCGCGAGCGCCTCCATGGGTTCGACGTAGCCGGAGGCGGGCGTGACCGCCACGAGTCCGGCGACGGCGCCGGAGGCGGCGCCCACGACGCTCGGTTTCCCGGACACCTTCCAGCTGATGAGCGTCCAGGTGAGGGCCGCCATGGCGGCGGCCACGTTCGTGTTGACGAAAGCGTAGACGGCCTGGCCGCTCGCTCCCACGGCGCTGCCGGCGTTGAAGCCGAACCAGCCGAACCAGAGCATGGCCGCGCCCAGCACCACCATCGTGATGTCGTGCGGCTCCATCGGTTCGACGCCGTAGCCGCGGCGCTTGCCGAAGACGAAGACGGCGGCCAGGGCGGCGACGCCCGCGTTCACGTGGATGGCGAGGCCGCCGGCGAAGTCGAGGCCGTTGATGCCGATGTCGGCGGGGACGCCCTCACCGGAGAAGGTGTTGAGCCAGCCGTTCACGCCGAACACCCAGTGGGCGATGGGCGCGTAGACGATCAGCGACCAGAGCGCGATGAAGAGCAGGAACGGCCCGAAGCGGGCGCGCTCGGCGAAGGCGCCCGTGATGAGCGCGGGCGTGATGATGGCGAACATCATCTGGAAGGCCATGAAGAGCAGGTCGGGCACGCCGCCGGCGCCGGAGTCGACGCCGACGCCGCGGAGGCCGAAGTGCTCGAGGTTGCCGATGAGGCCGAGCCCCTGGTCGGGGCCGAAGGCCAGCGAATAGCCGACGACGACCCAGAGCACGCCCACCACGCCGATGGTGATGAACGAATGCATGATGGTGCCGACGACATTCTTGCTGCGGGTGAGTCCCCCGTAGAAGAACGCCAGGCCCGGCGTCATGAAGAGCACCAGGGCCGAGGCAGCCAGCATCCAGGCCGTGTTGCCAGCGTCGATTTGGAAGTCGGACACGCGCACCCCCCGCGACCCCGCGCACCGGGCGCGGGGCAGCATCCGCTTGAGTGGCGCGTATCTTGCGCGCCCATTGTTTCAACGATGTTTCGCGTGGGGCCGGAGGCTCGCCACGGGGGAACGTGGTAGCGTGCGGGCGTGACCGCCACCCAGGGTGACGCCGGCGCCGACACCCTCCCCGAGGGCCTGCAACTGCTGACCGAGACGTTCGAGTTCTCGGGCCGCGCGCGACCGCTCCTGGGCTTCGGGCACTACGCCACCGTCATCGACACGGGCGGCCCGCAGGCGCTCGCGCTGGCCACCGACACCATCGGCACGAAGGCGCTCGTGGCGCAGGCGATGGGCACGTACGACACGGCCGGCATCGACTGCGTCGCGATGAACGCGAACGACATCGTCTGCGTGGGCGCGGAGCCGGTCGCGATGGTCGACTGCGTGCTCGTGGAGGAGATGGAGGAGGCGTTCCTGGCGGAGATCGCGAAAGGGCTGCGGGAAGGCGCGCGGCGGGCGCGCATCTCGATCCCGGGCGGCGAGACGGCCCGCGTCCCGGAGATGCTGCGGGGCGCGGTCCCGGGCCGCGCCTTCGACCTCGGGGGCACCTGCGCGGGGCTCGTCGAGCCCGACCGCATCCTCACGGGCGCGGGCGTCGCTCCCGGCGATGCGCTCGTCGGGTTCGCCTCGTCGGGCATCCACAGCAACGGCCTCACGCTGGCGCGCCGCACCTTCCGTGAGGCGGGCTGGGATCTGGGCCGCCATGTCGAGGAGTTCGGGCGAACGCTCGGCGAGGAGCTGCTCGAGCCGACCGCCATGTACGTCGACCTGGCGATGGCGCTCCTGCGCGAGCTCGACGTGCGCGCGCTCTTCCACGTAACCGGGGGCGGCTTCCTCAACCTGCGGCGGCTCGAAGCCGAGGCCGGTTTCGACATCGAAGCATTGCCGCCCGTCCCGGCCATCTTCACGGTCATCCAGCGCCTCGCGGGCCTCGGCGACGCGGCCATGTACGCCGAGTACAACATGGGCGCGGGCTTCTGCGCGGTGGTGCCGGAGTCGGAGGCCGAGCGCGCCCTCGCGCTGGGCGAGTCGTGCGGCATCGCGGGGTGGCGGCTGGGCACCGCCACCGCCTCGGCGGCGCGGGAGGTCACGATCCGGGCGGGCGGCATCGCCTTGCGGGGCGCGGCGGAGGGGTTCGAGGCGGGCTAGGGCGCGTCCCTGCGGGACGCGCACGCGAGGCACTCGCAGGTCCGGTAGTCACGCACCAAGTGAACCAGCCCGTGCAGGACATCGCCTTCCTGGTCGAAACCTGGAGCGAGCCTCTGGAGTACAGAGGCATCGCCTGACTCGTAGCCTCGGTAGACCCAGTAGGCAACAAAGTCAGCGAGCTGCACGAGGCGGCTAGCTTTGCTGTTGACGAAGAGCGGTACCTCGGCATACGCCGAGAGCGGTCCAATGGACGCCCCCGTCGACGCGCCCCTCTGACGCCACTCCAGCATCGCGGACTGGATGTCAGATTCGATGTGGCGGCTCTGGTCAGCGATCACCACGCATCGATGCCTGTCGCCGTGAGAGGCCAAGCGACCAAGCATCCCATTGCAACGGGCGAAGAACTCCTCGTACGACCGCTCGTACGTGTTGTGGTGCGGGAAGGAGGCCCTATGCAATACAACGGCGAAGAGCACAGGAGGACGTGGGAGTGATGGTGCCTCCACCAAGAGTTCGGTGATGTCGTGTATTAGCTGGTCTCGTCTTCTCTTGGGAATCCGGGACCATCGCCCTGAGCCTGCTCGAACCTCACGGGTATGTAGCTCTTCGTCACGCAACAAGGGGGGAAGCCGGTTGAAGAGCGCGTCCACCGACCTCGCTAGTGGGTACGCGTCTTGTTCGTGGACAGCGACTCCACCCAGCACAAAGTGTGCCTTGCTCGGATCCCCGGACTCATCCGCATACAGCAGGTACATCCAGCACCAGGAGGAATGGAGGTCGGACGACGGGCGAAATGCCTGGCTCTCGCAGAAAAAAGGTCGACAGCACTCGCCGCCCGCTTGGATATTCTTGACACCCCGCGCGCAAGTGTCAACGCCTAACTTTCATGATCATTACCGCTAGTTGGCGGCCTCGCGGGGCGGCGGTGGGGCGCGGCGGATCGACCAGCGGCGGAAGCGCTCTTCCATGCGGGCGTGGCCCTGGCGCGCGATCATCTCCTCGCGCAGGCGCAGGAAGTCCTCGCGCGTACGCCCGCCGATCTGGCTCGTGTGGCAGAGCACGGCTTCGAGGCGCGTCTCCCAGTGAGCGGTCACGTCGATGGTGTAGTCGGGGTCCTCGCTGCCGGCGAAGAGCACCTCGTTGACCTGGTGCGAGGGGAGGCCGTCCTCCTCGTCGCGCGGGTAGTAGAGGCGGTCGCGCACGAGGGGGTAGACGGCGTCGGCGGTGAGGACGCCGACGTTGCGGTGGTCCCGGTGGTTGAAGCCGCGGCGGAAGGCGTCCCAGGTCACGATCACGTCGGGGCGGTGGATGCGGATGAGGCGCACGATCTGGCCGCGCAGCTCCTCCTCGTCGATGGTGTGGCCGTCGGGATGGCCGAGGAAGACGCACTCCTTCACGCCCAGCGCGCGGCAGGCGGCGCGCTGCTCCTCCTCGCGGATGGCGGCCAGCTTCTCGGGGTGCATCTCCGGGTCGTGCGTGCCCTTGTCGCCCCCGGTGACGACGACGTAGACGACCTCGGAGCCCTCGGCGCACCAGCGCGCGACGGTGCCGCCGCAGACGAACTCGGCGTCGTCGGGATGGGCCATCACGACCATCGCGCGCTCGGGGGTGCCCAGTGCGTTGGGGTCGGCTTCGGGCTCCTGCTCGCCGCCGGCGAACCAGCGCCCAACGGCGCGGACGGTGTCGGCGATGGTCATGCCGGAACCTCCTCGCCGGCGCGGGCGGCGATGACGTCCGCGTACAGGGCTTCCATGCGCCGGGCGACCTCGTCCCAGCGGAAGCGCTGGACGGAGTCGCGGGCGGCGCGGGCGAAGTTCGCCCGCAGCTCGGGGTTGCGGATGAGCACCTCGAGCTTCTCCGCGAACGGCTCCGGGCAGCGCCAGGGGATGAGGTAGCCGTTCACGCCGTCGGTCACGGTCGAGACGAGCCCGCCGACGCGCGAGGCGACCACGGGCGTGCCGCAGGCCATCGCCTCCACGGCGACCAGCCCGAAGCTCTCGTAGTAGCTCGGCACCACGCAGACGTCGGCGGCGCTGTACCAGGCGGGCAGCTCCTCGTGGGGGACGGCGCCGGTGAAGCGCACGCCGCCGGCGAGTCCGGCCTCGCGGGCCTGCTCCTCGAGCTCGGCGCGCAGCTCCTCGCCGTGCTCGTCGCCCCCGACCACCAGGAGCAGGACCTCCGGGTCCTCCAGCTGGGCGACGGCGTCGATGAGGATGTCGACGCCCTTCAGCTTCTCCAGGCGTCCCACCCAGAGGAGGACGGGGCGGTCGAGATCGATGCCGAGCGCCCGCCGGCACTCGTCCCGGTCACGGGGGCGGAAGCGGTCGGTGTCAATGCCGCAGGGGATGCTGACCATGCGGGCGGGGTCGGCGTCGTAGTAGCGGGCGAGCAGGTCGTGCTCGTGTCCGCTGGCCGTGATGATGGCGTCGGCAGAGGCGGCGAGCTCGCGTTCGCGGCGGATGCGTTCGCCCGGCTCCTCCTCGGAGACGCGCGCCCGGTTCTTCACCTCGCCGAGCGTGTGGAACATGACGAGGTGGGGCGCGTCCTGCGCCCGCGCGAAGGGCTCGCCCGCGGCGATGGCCTGCCAGTAGTGGCTGTGCACGAGGTCGTACGACAGGGCCTCGCCGGCAGCGAAGCGGTTCATCTCAGCGACGAAGGCGGGCACGTAGGGCGTCAGGAGGGCCTTGTCGAGCGGAGCGGCCGGCCCGGCGGGGAGCTGCACGAGCCGCAGGTTGGGCGCGAGGGTCGTGACCTCGGGCCGCTCGCCGTCGAGGCGCGTGAAGATGTCGACCTGGTGGCCCTGCCGGGCCAGCTCGCGGGAAAGCTCGTGGACATACACGTTCATCCCGCCGGTGTGCCGCCCGCCGAGGGGGGCCACGGGATTCGTGTGGTAGGAGACCTGCGCGATTCGCATGAGCGTCCCGATAGCGTAGCGCCATCGCGGCCTTATGTATGCGGTATGCCGATCACACGTCGAGGGGGTGGCTCCAGCGCAGCCCGGGAAAGCGGGAGAAGCCCCTGTCGCTAGTAGTGAATTCAGCGCCAGTCTCTATCGCGAGGGCCGCGAGATAGGCATCGGGAACGCGGTTTCCACGAGCCCCGACGGCTTCGCACAGGTTCACGAATATTCCCCAGTGGCGCTCACCGGGAACTACCCGCACAGCGTTCGGGACTGCCCGAACCGCGCCTGCGAACGCCAACGCCTCCGGCAGGGGAGTGGGGGCATCGAAGACGCGGGGATTGGTCACGACCCTCACGAAGCCGCTGAGGACGAATTCGCTGACCCCAAAGGCAGTGGCTGATTCCACCTGCCGCGCAAGCCACGCGGCGTAGTCCCGATGGCGCTCCATGTCCTGACGATGCGCATAGATCAGCACATTGACGTCTGTGAGGATCACCCTTCCTCCATCAGCTCCAGGAGTGCAGCCGAGTCGTCCAGATCGACACCTGGCCGGAGCCCCGTGCCCTTGAACGTTGGGAACTTCGGGGGCCCCTGCTTCTGTCGCACCTTGGCCTCGGCGAGGGCGCACCGCACCGCATCCTCAATGAACGCCGTCAACGTGCAACCGCTCCGGGCAGCATGAGCCTTGGCTTCACCAAGAAGGTCATCATTCAACCGGATAGTCGTGCGCATGCATCAAAGCATCATCGATCGGCATCAAAATGTCTACACGAGCCGACCATCAAACCCCGGACAGGCGCACGGTGACGATGTCCCGGGGCTGGCCGCCGAGGTGGCGCTTGTACGGCTCCGTGCCGCGCAGGAAGTCGACCGCGGATCGGCCGCGCTCGATGGCGTCGCGCACGAGGAGCGCCTTCGACAGCAGACCCACGGCGAGCTGCGACAGGGACGGATCGAAGCCGCTGTTGTAGAGCATGGTCGCGCCGCCGCCTTCGAGGGCGAAGATGCGGGCGGCAGGGCGGCCCTCGAACGTGAGCGTGGCGATGCGCGCGAGCCCGCGCTCGCCGAGGCCGGTGGCGAGGTCGCGGAAGAAGGCCTCGCGTTCCGGCGTGAGGAAGGCGGCCTTGTCCTCCCGGCTGTCGCGCATCATCACCAGTAGCCCCTCAACCACCTCCGCCACCTCTCCCACCGCCGTCGCCGATGCGAACTCGACATCGCCCGCACGTTCGAGGTTGCGGAGCTTGCGGCGAAGCTCGTGGCGGTACTTCTTCGGGAGCGCGGCCACATACCCGTCCCACGTGTCCGGCAGCTCGACGGTCGGGGTGACCGCTTCCGGTTCCTCGCTCGCCGTCCAGCCGTAGCGGGCGGCGGCGGCGAGGAGGGCGGGGCGGAGGCGGCCGGCATCGGGCAGTCCCCACGCCTGGAACCCCGGCGAGAGGTCTTCCATCAGCCACTCGATGAGCGCAGCGGCTGCGCCTCCCTCCTGCCCCTCCACGATCAGCGCGCCGGAGTGGTCGCTCAGGTCGGGGTCGCCAAGGAAGCGCGGCACCGCGCCTCCGACATCGAGGGGGATGACACCGACGAGGGGCGCCTCTCCCTCCCCTTCAGCGGGTGACCGGAGGGCGAGGTACACGGGGAAGGCGCCGGCGCCGCAGTGGCGCAGCCACGCCGCGTGCCACACGGGATGGGAGAACGGCAGGGCGTGGGGAACGGAGCGGTGCAGCTCTGCCCACTCGGGCGCGAGCGACTCGAACGGTTCCGAGGTGATGAGCGGCAGGGGCCCATCGTCGAAGACAGGGGCGGCGGCGTCCGCCGGGTCGGACATGGCGGGCTAGGCGGAACCCTGGACGAGGGCGAGGAACTCGGAGCGGGTCACGCTCGAGCGTTTGAACTGGCCACGCATGGCGCTGGTGACCATACGGCTGCCCGGCTTTCGCACGCCCCGCATCGTCATGCACAGGTGCTCCGCTTCGACCACGACGGCCACACCGTCCGCCTGCAGCGCCTCCATGACCGTCTCGGCAACCTGGCTGGTCAGGCGTTCCTGTATCTGGGGGCGGCGGGCGTAGGCCTCGACGACGCGCGCGAGCTTGCTGATGCCGACGACCCGGCCCTCGGGGAGGTAGCCCATGTGGGCCTCTCCGTGGAAGGGGAGCAGGTGGTGCTCGCACATGCTGTAGAAGGGGATGTTGCGCAGGATGACCATCTCATCGTGCGCCACCTCGAAGCCCACCTTGAGATACGCGGCGGGGTCCTCAGCGAGCCCTTCGAAGATCTCGGCGTACATCTCGGCGATGCGCCGTGGGGTGTCGACGAGGCCTTCGCGGGAGGGGTCGTCGCCCACGGCCTCGAGCAGCTCGACGACGGCGGCGCGGATGCGCGCCTCGTCGACCCCTGACTCAGAAACGATTGCCATAAGCGCGGATCGTACGGGAATCGCGCTCCGGTGGCGAGGAGCAGACTCACCAAGTGGGCCCCTTCGTCACACTGTCCACTCGCAACCATTGCCGGTAGGCTCTGGGCCATGACCTGGGACGGAACCGAAGGCGCGCGAGGCGCGGCAACTCGCGTCGCCGTCTATATCGACGGCTTCAACCTCTTCTACGGACTGAGAACCAAGGGCTGGAGGCGTTACTACTGGCTCGATCTTCGGCGTCTGGCCGAGCGTCTACTGAGGCCAGACCAGACGCTAGCCGCGGTTCGCTACTTCACGGCCCCCGTGCTTCCCGAGGTCACCGACCCTCTTAAGCCAGTCCGCCAGAGAACCTACCTGGACGCGCTCGCCACCCTCCCAGGTCTGTCCACTCACTTTGGCTACTTCGCGCCCCGGTCCAGCGGCGGCTACGAGGAGAAGATGACCGACGTGAACATCGCGGTGGAACTCCTGCACGATGCCCACATGAATCTGTATGAGACCGCCATCCTCGTGTCAGGCGACAGCGATCTGACGAGTGCCGTCAAGGCCGTACAAGAACGCTATGGGAAGCGGGTGATCGTCGCCTTCCCCCCGGGGAGACGCTCCAGCGTTCTGCGGGGCGTGGCCCAGGGGCATGTTGCCATCGGCCGCCAGCAGGTCAGGGACAGCCAGCTCGCTGACCGGATCGAGACCCCGGACGCGGTCCTGACGCGACCCGAGGAGTGGGCCTAGCAGAAAAAGAGCCGCCCTCGCGCTGGAGCGGGAGGGCGGCTTCCCGTAACGGTACAGACCGCCGGGTTGGTCCCTCCAGTGTATGGCCCGACGTTAGACGCGACAAGCCGCGCGGTAGCGCGGCGCTGCACTCAGCGAGCGGAGCGCTCTCCTACGACTCCAGCCAGAGGACGTCGCCGTGCAGGTCGGGGGCGTGGTCGCGGGAGGCGAAGACCTCGTATTCGGCCTTGCTGGCGCCGATCGTCGTGTTGTCGCCGTGGCCGGGCCAGACGGTCGTGTCGTCGGGGAGGGCGTAGAGGCGGGTGGTGATGGAGGCGATCTCCTGCTGGAGGAGCTCGTTCGAGCGGGAGTGGCCGGGACCGCCGGGGAAGAGCGTGTCGCCGACGAAGGCGTGGGCGCCGTGGATGAAGGCCGTGCTCGCGGGCGTATGGCCGGGAATGGAGACGACATCGAACGTGAGTCCGCCCACCTTCACGGTGTCACCGTCCGAGATGGCCTCGTCGAGCGTGCCCTCGGGGATCCAGGGCTCGACGGGATCGCCGATGAGGCGGCAGCCGTAGCGCTCCTTGAGCGCGACGATGCTGGCGGTGTGGTCGCCGTGGGAGTGCGTCAGCAGGATGGTGGAGGGCTCGACGCCGGCGAACTCGACGGCGGCGATGCTCTTCTCGACCTCGTCGGGGGCGTCGATGAAGGCGGCCTCGCCGGACGCCTCGTCGATCACGATGTAGATGTTGTTGCCGAATCCGGCGGGCCCGGCGCGTACGATCCCGAGATCGCCGTCGACCAGCTTCTCCATGGCGTCCTCCCCCGTTGTCGGTGTTGGAGCCAAGGGTACCGGGCGGAGGGCGTCAGCGGGGCCGGGGAATCGGGTCTCCAGCCTCAAGGGCATCGGCAATCCATGCCTCAATCGCCCTGTCGATGTTCTCCAGCAATTCGCCGCGGCTTCGTCCCTGAGCGATGCAGCCGGGAAGATCCCTCACTTCAGCCACCCACCCTGCGTCTCCGTCATCCGATTCGCTCCAGAGGACTTCAACGTCGTACGGCTGGTGAGAGTGTCCCTGGAACGTCCCTGTGCCCA
The DNA here is from genome assembly GCA_022827945.1 of Dehalococcoidia bacterium. GTDB lineage: Bacteria > Chloroflexota > Dehalococcoidia > Tepidiformales > Tepidiformaceae > UBA2991. The sequence goes on from JAJEIT010000012.1 coordinate 23,887, forward strand.
CTTGAAGCACCTCACCTGAGAAAGTGAGGGGAGTGTCAGCCTATCAGCCAACACTCCCCCAGTCCCTAGCTGCCTGGGGACGCGGGCCTGGCGGTGGAGGTGCTGGTGAGGCGGCCGGCGGCAAGGCCGACGAAGACGCCCAGGACCGTCTCGAGCACGTGGGTCAGGGTGCCGCGCACGCCCGCGTCGCCGTCGACGGCGCCGAGAGCGATGAGGCCCAGCAGCGAGACGACGAGCACGAGCGCGAGCACGGAGATGACGTTGACGATGTTGCGCCCGACCGCGATCTGCGCGCTGGTCATGCCCGCGCCACCCGGCCCGTGTCGCGCTCGATGGCGCAATCGCTGCGGGGCCGCAGGAGGCCGTGCAGGGCGAGGCCGGCGCCCGCGCGCAGGAGCACGCCCACCGTCATCGCGTAGGTGAAGAGAAACGTTCGCATTCCATCCTCCTCGGAAGTCGTGCGGCGAGGATGGGTGGCGCACCAGCAAGGGCCGAGGGGCGGATGTCGCTCGGGCGGCGGGGGCGGGGCGTGTGCTACGGTCGCAGGAGCGACCGATGAAGGCCGCTCCTGAAGGGGTAGACGTGAACAATCTGACAATCGGGACCCACATCCTTGCGCGCGATGCCAGCGGCCTCATCGACGGCATCGTGGCGGCGGATCGGGCGGGCGTGAACACGGCCTGGCTCACGAGCGGCGGCCCCGCTCCCGACCCCCTCGCCGTGTTCGCAGCGGCTGCGGGCAGCACTGAACAGATCGGGTTCGGCACCTCGATCATCCCCACCTTCCCCCGCCACCCGCTGGCCATGGTGCAGGGCGCGGTGGTGGTCGATCAGCTGGCTCCGGGCAGGCTGAAGCTGGGGATTGGCCCGAGCCACAAGCCCGCTGTGGAGGCGACGTACAGCTTCGAGTTTGTCCGGCCCCTCCAGCACCTGCGGGAGTACCTGACCATCCTGAACGCCATCCTCAAGGAGGGCTCGGTCGAGTTTCACGGCGAGCGGCTGCATTGCGAGGCGCAACTGCAGTCGCCCACGCAGGTGAAGGTGCTCGCCTCGGCCCTGCGGCCGAACGCCTATCGGCTCTGCGGCGAGCTGGCCGACGGCGCCATCTCCTGGGTGAGTCCGCTGCCGCACCTGCAGCGCGTGGCCGTGCCCGCGATGGACGAGGGCGCGCAGGCGGCCGGCCGGGAGCGACCGGCGCTCGTGGCGCACGTCCCCGTCGTGGTCTCCGATGACGCCGATGGGGTGTGGGAAGCGGCGCAGCAACAGCTCGGCTTCTATCCCCGGCTCCCGTACTACTCCGCCATGTGGCAGGACGCGGGCTTCCCGGAGGCCGAGGACGGCACGTTCTCGCGGGCGATGTCCGACGCGCTGGTCATCCAGGGTTCGGAGGAAGCCGTCGCCGAGCGCGTCCGCAGGCTGCCGTCGTCCGGGGTCGATGAGATGCTCGCGGGCGTGATCCGCCTCGAGAGCGACCCCGCCGCCGCCGACCGCACGATCGAGTTGCTGGGAGCGCTCGCCCAGGAGGAGTAGGCGCCGCGCCCGGTCCGGCGAGCATGCATCTGGCCGGAAGACTGGCCAGGTCTCGTCAGACGGCCAGGAATTTAGGGGCGAAACCGAATGCCGGGTCGTCTGGCCGGCATGGGGGCGTCGTATAGTCCGGCGGCAGGACAGCTGTGCCCAGGCGGGAGGATGTCCCGGGCGAGCGGGCGTCTTCGCGGGCTGGGGCTGCATGCCGGGGGAGGAAGGCCCTGAACGACGCCCTGCAGGTCGGCCAGTTCGCGATCGTCTCCCACGAGCCCCAGGAGCGCGGAGCCACCATCGGCATCGCCGAGGGGAACGGGACGGGGGCGGAGCGCTGTGAGCTGTTCGCGCTGGCGGAGGGGACGACGCCCGCCGCCCACGAGTACGCCGGCCACCTCGTCTCGCAGGCGGAACGCACCTGGAAGACCCTCAACCTGAGCCTTACGGGTGCGCTCATCGCCATCTTCGGCGAGGCCCAGCGCTCCCTGCTGGACTGGAACACGCGCAGCGTCTCGCAGCATCGCGTGGGGCTGGGCCTCGGATGCCTGGCCCGGCAGGGCGACCGCATCGTTCTTGCCGCGCGGGGCCCCGCGAGCATCCTCCACGCCTCCGGGGACACCCTCACCCTGCACGAGCCCGACGACGAGCACGCCGAGCCGATGAACGGCCTCGAACCGGGCCAGCCCCAGCTCATGTCGCTCGCGCTCGCCCCGGGCGACCGCGTCCTGCTGGTCACGACCAACATCACCGAGTCGCTGAGCGAAGAAGCGCTGGCGGACATCCTCAACCGCTCGCTGCCCGAGGTGCTTCCCAATCTCTACCGGCGCATCACGCACCTGCGCGACGCGGCCGTCCTGCTCGTGGGGGTTCCGGAGGCGGGCGAGGAGATCCTGCCGCCACCGCCTCCACCGGCCGCGCGCGAGCCGGAGGACGAGGGGCCCGTCATCGGCGGCGAGGCGCCCGCCGGCGGTTCCGCCCCGGACTTCCAGCCGAGCCTCTTCGTCGAGAGCGTCCCCGAAGCGTCCGCTCTCGACAACGCCCGCAGACGGCTGGAGGACGTCGACGCCCGGTCGCGGGTCGATGCGGAGCTGCCGCAGGCGACCCCCCTGGCCATGGCGCAGGAGCTCCCGCCCCTGCGCCGGGCCGTGGGCGACGGCGGCGCGATCCCGCAGCTTCCCTCCGCCACCCTCCGCGGCGGGGGCGGTTCGAGCTTCTTCCGGCAGGTGGCGCACGTGCGCCAGCCGCCCGCGCCGCCCGTGACATCGCACCACACGGGGGCGGCGCCGGTCGGCCAGCTGGCCGCCGACCGGCGCATGCAGCTCTCGGCGACGACCAGCGTCCCCATCTCCGGGAGCCTCGCGACGGGAACGCGCACCGGCGGCGCGGTGGTGCGGGCGCGCAGGAGCATGGGAGGAGGGATGCGGACCGGCGGACGCACGGAGACGGCGGGGGGAGGCTTCTCGCCGCCCGCCTGGCTGGCCGCGCTGGCCGCGCTCCTGCTCCTCGCCGGCATCGTCTCCTGGGCGGTCCTCCCCGGATTGCTGGAGAGCGACGAGGCGACGCGCCTCTCACGACTGATCGACGAGGCGGAGCGCGAGATCGCGACCGCCAACGCCGTCGACCAGGCCGACCTGCGCCGCGCGGCGCTCACGCGGGCGCGCGGCATCCTGCTGGAGGCGGCAGCGCTGGCCGGGGGCGCGAGCCTCGCCGAGCCCCTCCTGCACCAGGCCGACCGTGAGCTCGCGGCCCTGGACGCGATCGTGGCGCCGATGCAGATCCGCACGTTCGCCGACCTCCGGGGGTTCGGCGAAGCGCCCATCGCGGCCCGCCAGCTCGTGGTCAGCGCCTCGCACGCCTACCTGCTCGACTCCGGCGGGGGCCAGGTGATCTCCATCGCACTCTCGACGGGCAAGAAGGCGACCGTGTTCGCCGCCGGGGAGGAGACCCCGCTGGCGCCCGCGGCCATCACTTACGCCGACGTCTCGCGCCCGGGCGGATCCGCCCTCCTGATCGTGGATGAGGGGGGAGGACTGTGGACGTGGAGCGATGCCGGATGGGTCGCCGAGATCGAGTTTGCCCGGCCCGAGGGGCTCACCGTCACCGACATGTACTTCGCCGAAGGCCTGCTCTACGTGCTCGATGCGCCCAACGCGACCGTCTATAGCTTCGCCGCGAGCCCCTCGGGGCTCAGTCTTGCTCCCGTGGTCGTGCACCAGGGACCCGAGCTCGCGACCGCCAGGCGCATCATGGTGGACGCGGGGGTGTTGCTGACGGCCGGCGCGGACGGCTCGGTCCGGCGCTACAGCGGCGAGCTGACGCTGTTGCTCGCGCAGGCCGGTATCGACACACCCCTGACCGCCGCGGCCACCCCGCACACGAGCGGTTTCGCCGGCGAGATCGCCATCCTCGACGCGAGCGCCGACCGCATCGTCGTCCTGGCGGAGGACGGGACCTTCGCACGCCAGTACCGCCACGCGGAGCTGGAGAACCTGACGGCCTTCACGATGCGCGGCGGCTTCGGCTGGGTGATCAGCGGCGAGCAGCTCCGCCGGATCACGTTCTAGCGGGCCAGCGAGCCCGCCACAGGTAGGCCAGCGCGCCGCAGGCGACACCCACGTTGAGTGAATCCACGCGCTCGTCCATGGGGAGCTGCACGCGGAAGTCGCTGGCCTCGTTCAGCAGGCGGCTCACGCCGCGCTCCTCCCCGCCCAGGACCAGGGCGGTGCAATCCGGCCAGTCGAAGCCGGTGGCGTCCGCGGCGCCCTCGCCGGGGGAGGCGGCCACCACCCAGTAGCCCGCCTCCTTGAGCTGCGCCAGCGCGCGGGCGAGGTTCTGGGGCGCGGCCACGGGGGCAAGGAAGCTGAGTCCCGCGCTCGCGCGATGGACGCCCGGCGTGAGGGCCACGCCCCGCCGGGGCGGCAGGACGACCACCTCGGCGCCCGTCGCCACGGCGACGCGCAGCACGGCGCCCGTGTTCTGCGGATCGGTGACGCCGTCGAGCACGAGCGCGAGCGAGGGGCCGGTCGCCTTGCGGGGAATGGAGGCGGCGGGCAGCCGCCGCAGGCGCACGAGCACGCCCTGGTGCACGCCCCCGCCCGTCAGCTCCGCGAGCCGCTCGGCATCGACGGCCTCGACGGGCAGCCCCTGGGCCGCCGCCTCCTCCACGAGCGCGGCCACGCGCCGGTTGGAGGCGCCTTCAGCGTGCAGGAGGCGCTTCGCCAGGCCCTGGCGCAGGGCCTGCTGGCAGGCGTGCACGCCGAAGGCCAGGTCGTCGGGGGTGGACTTGGGCTTCGGCCGCATGCGCGCCATGTGTCGTTCGCTCCGCTCCGGGCAGCGGCTTTCGGCAAGCGCTCCTTCACCTTCCGGGGGGACGCTCGTGCCGGGCTGCCCTACACTCAGACCAACCTTGCCACTGCCGATGCGCCCTGTCTCGCACCGGGACGGCGCGACGGCGGCGGGGGCAGGCTTGATACCATCTCACGAGCGGGGCATGCGACCCCGCCAGGAACCTCACTTGATGCCGACGACCGGGACCAGGGCTTGAGCACGCGCTTCGTGGCGAAACACACGATCCGACTCCTGGCCGCTCTGGCCCTGCTGGCGGCGATCGTCGCGGCGCAGCCGGCCGCCGCCCCCGCCGAACCGGCCGGCAAGCACTGGGTAAGCGTTCGCCTGGCGTCGGGCGCGGAGGACGCATCCTCGCTGGAAGGCCGGGGCTACCGCCAGCTGCCCGTGCCCGAAGGGATGACGACAGAGGCCTACCTGGACTGGCTCGAAGAGCAGCCGGGCATCGCCAGCGTCTCGCCCAACCCCACGGTGACCGCCGCCGGCGACCCCAATGACGCGTTCTACGCAAGCGCGCAGGCGCCCTACCTCGGGCCGGTGGGGGCGCCCGGCGGGTGGGACATCACCACCAACGCCGAGGACATCATCGTCGCGGTGATCGATTCGGGGATCGACCTCCGGCACGAAGACCTGGTGGCCAACCTCTGGCGGAATCCCAACGACGCCGACAACGACGGCGTCGACGACGACAACAACGGCTGCATCGACGACGAACACGGCTGCCGGTTCGTGAACCTGACCCCCAAGCGCATCACCGAATGCGGCTACACCTCGAGCACGCCGAACGGCGACGTCCAGGACGACGACGGCACGGCGGACGCGCTCGGTTCGCACGGGACGGCCGTGGCCGGGATCATCGGCGCCCGCGGAAACAACAGTACCGGCATCAGCGGCGTCGCCTGGCGCGTGCGCCTGATGATCCTGAAGGCGCTCGACTGCGGACCGGGAGACGCGCAGCCCACGGGCGAGATGGCGAACGTCGCGCGAGCGATCGACTACGCCCGGCGCATGGGCGCGGACATCATCAATCTCAGCCTCGCCAGCTCGCCGGGCGACCCCGCCGCCGACATCCCCGAGCTGCGGCAGGCGATCGAGGATGCGCTGGCCGAGGGCCTCATCATCGTGGTCTCGGCGGGCAACCATGCGTCGCGAGGCGTGGGCTTTCCCGCGGCCTACGCGCAGTACCCGAACGTCATCGGCGTGGGGGCGAGCGACCCCGCCAACGACAACGCCTGGGCCCCCTACAGCTCCTTCGGGGGCGGCGTGGACGTAGCCGCGCCCGGCAGCGGGATGGCCAGCACCATCCGCTCCGACCTGCTCTCCCTGCCCTACGGAACCCTGCCCGGGGCGACGAGCTGGGCGGCGCCCATGGTCACCGGCCTGTTCGCGCTCGTGATGGCGCGCAACCCCGACCTCACGATGGAGGAGTACATCGACATCGTGCAGGAGTCCGCCAGCGAGCCCACCCCGGCCGCCCACGGCGGCAACTGGGCCGGTCACGGCGTGATCGACATGAAGGCCGCCCTCGAGCGCGTCCCCATGACGGTGAGCGGCTCCGCTCTCGACGACTGGACGCGGCCGCCTTCGGGAACGGCGGTGCGCGCCCTCATCGACGGGGTGGAGTGCGGCGCCACCCGGACGGAGCACGCGAACGGGACGGCCAGCTACTCGCTGCGCATCGCCGGCGAGAACGAGGTCCCGGGCTGCGGCGCGCCGGGACGCGAGGTGGAGATCTTCATCGGCGAACGCCGTGCGGCGACCGTCCTGCCCTGGGGCGCCCCCAACGAGTCCCTCGCGCGCTCCGAGTACACGGTGAACGGCATCGACCCGCCGCCGGGCGCGATCGTGGCGCAGGAGCTGGGCGCGGGCTGGAGCCAGGTCGCCTACCTTGGCCCGACGGCGTCGCTGCCCGCGGCCGCGGCCGCCTTCCCCGAGGGCTGGTCCGCCGTCGCCGTGTGGGACCCCACCGCCGAAGGCGGCGGGGCGTTCCTCCTCTACTACCCCGGCGCCCCCGACGAAGCGCAGACGCTGGCCGAGCTCTCCCGCTACCAGGCGCTCTGGGTCTACAGCAACGGCGGGGGCGTGTTCGACGCCAACCCGGACGAGCCGCCCGGCCGCCGCGTCGAGCTGGTGGAGGGGTGGAACGCGGTCGTCTACACGGGCGCGTCGCGGCCCGTGGAGGCGGCCCTGGCCAGCATCGCCGGCCGCTACGACCAGGTGCTGCGCTACGACAACCTCACGGGTCTCTGGGATTCGTACCTGCCCGGCTCGGCGCCGGCGCTGAACGACTTCGGCGGCCTGCACCCGTACCGCATCTACTGGATCAGGATGATCGCCCCCGCCACGCTGGTGATGTTCTAGCGCGGCGCGTCAGGAGCGGGTTCTGGCTGCGGGGACGCCCCCGCAAGCTCCACCGCATGTCCCCGGACCTCGATCGCTGCGGCGCGCCCACGCGCGGCGGCGCCCCCTGCCGCTTCCCCGCCGGCCGGTGCCCGCACGACGCGCATGCCCGCGCCCGCGGGGGAGGGCCCGTCCGGGAACGGCCGGCGTCACCCGTGGGCGCGATCCGGGAGCGCGATCTGCGCACGCTGGGCTGGTGGCTGATCGAGGAGACGCTGGCGGGCCGCGTCACGCCCCCCGAGGCCTCGGCCGTGAACCGCATGATGCACACCCTGCTGCAGCTCGGCCCCACCCCCGAGGCGGACGATCTGGCCCTGCAGGAGGTGGCGCTGCGCGGCCTGCTGATGCACGGCGTCCCGCCCCGGACGGAGGACGAGTGGCGCCGCGCCGCCGAGATCTTCGACGACGAGGCGCTCGCGGAGTTCCGGCGGTGGGCGGCCCTGGAAGAAGGGGCCGCGGAGGAGCGTGCGGAGCCCTAGTTGCCGCCGCCGCTCTCGGGCGTCGGGGTGGGGGTCGGGGTCGGGGTCGGGGTTTCCTCGGGGTCGGTGAGCGGCTCCGGGTCATCGTCCACGCCGGTCGTCACCGTCCCCTCGGGGGTCGGCTCCGGCGTCGTCAGGGGCTCGGGATCCTCATCCACGCCCGTCGTGACGGTCCCCTCGGCGTCCGGATCCCCGGGGTCGGTGAGCGCCTCCGGGTCATCGTCCACGCCGGTCGAGATCGTCGCCTCGGGCGTGGGCGTCGCCTCGGAGGCAGAGGGCTCCTCGGTCGCGGCGGGGGTCGCTTCAGGCGTCGGGGTGGCATCCGGGTCCGTGGGCGGGTCGGTGGCGCCCTCGTCGAGCGGCTTCACCTTGTTGGTGCTCACGGCGGCCGCCACCTCGGCGGCGTACGCCACCGCTTCCTCGGCCTCGGTGGCGAGCTCCTCCTCGGTGTCGGCGAGCACGACCTCGGCGGTCTCGCTGATGGAGCGCACCTTGGCCTGCTGCAGCGCGTCGAACGACTCCTCCTCGGCCAGCTCGCGAATGTCGTCCAGCTCGGCGGTGAAGCTGTCGATGTGGCCCTCGCTGAGGTTGCCGCGGGCGGCCAGCGCCTGGATCTCGTCGATACGCTCCTGCGCCAGGCGGATGCGCACGTTGATGCGCTCGTCGCCGCTGGCGAAGCGCACCTGGGCCTGCTCGGTGGCGCGCTTGAAGTTGTAGTTCCACTCGCCCGGCACCGATTCGCCGGCGGTGACGAAGCCGAAGGTGATGACGCCGAGCATGGCCGCCACCGCCAGCACGCCCACCGAGGCGACGGCGGCGCCGAACTGGCCGAAGCGGGAAGGCTCGGGCAGGGGGTCGGGCGCGCCGCCGATGACGGGGGTGGCCGCGGCCAGCACCTTCGCCTTCAGGGAGCCCTCGAAGTAGTAGCTCGCCTCCTCCGCCTGGAGCGTGCCGCCGATGATCTGGCCGGTGGAGAGCAGCGGCTTCAGCCAGTCCCGCACCTCCTCGTCGTAGCGATCGAGGATGGCGGCGATCTCCAGGCCGTCCTCGTAGAGGGCGAGCGCCTCCGCGAAGATCTCGGCCTGCGGGTCAGGCGTGCGGCGGAAGAGGTCCATGAACCGCATCATTCCTCAGCGACCATCCCTTGCAGCTTCGCGATGGCCTTGTGCTGGAGCACCTTCACGTTGTTCTCGGTCTTGCCCAGGGCGAACGCCGTCTCGGCCACGGAGAGGCCCGCGCCGAAGCGCAGCGAGATCACGTCGCGCTGGGCGGGCGGCAGCTTGGCCGTCGCCTCGCGCACCACTTCGATGGTCGCCTGCAGCTCGTAGTCGGCCACATGGTCCTGGCGGTCGTCGGGAATCGTCTCGGAGAGCTGGGCGGGGACGCCGCGCCGGCGCTGCCGGCGCGCATGCGAGACCACCTCGTTGCGGGCGATGCGGAAGACCCACGCCCCGAAGGGGAGCCCCCGCCACTCGAACTTCTTCAGGTTCGCGACGAGCTTGAGGAAGACCTCCTCGGTCACGTCCTCGGCGTCCTGCGTCGAGCGCACGCGCCCGGCCACGTAGCGATACACGCGCGGGAAGTAGAAGGTGTAGAGGGTTCCCAGCGCTTCCTGGTCGCCAGACTGGGCCTGTTCGACGACCAAGCGCTCGTCGAAGTCCGGAGCAAGCTCGCTGGGCGCCATCGGTTCCACACACACTCCCAGTGCGCGCCGTTCCCACAGCGCGCCCCCACCACTCCATGCGAGCATAGTGAGCCGCCCCGCTAGAGCGCAACATACCCGTGATAACGCCCGCGGCGTGTAAAGGTTACTCGCGGACCGCCCCCGCTCGTTGACTGCCTTCCGGCCTCACTCGTAGCATTCGGGGAGCAATCACCCGCAGGAGTGGCATGGCCAAGTTCATCTTCGTCACCGGCGGCGTGGTCAGCGGCGTCGGCAAAGGCATCACAACCGCCAGTATCGGGCGCCTGCTCAAGTCCCGCGGAATCTCCGTCACCGTTCAAAAGCTCGACCCCTACCTCAATGTCGACCCCGGCACCATGTCGCCCTACCAGCACGGCGAGGTGTTCGTGACGGCCGACGGGGCGGAGACGGACCTCGACCTCGGCCACTACGAGCGCTTCCTCGACCAGGACCTCTCCGCCGCCTGCTCCGTCACCAGCGGCCAGGTCTACCGCGCGGTGCTCGACCGCGAGCGCCACGGGGACTACCTGGGCGGCACGATCCAGGCCGTTCCCCACCTGACGAACGAGATCAAGGCGCGCATCCACGCCGCCGCCGAGGCGAGCAACGCCGAGGTCATCATCTGCGAGGTGGGCGGCACCGTCGGCGACATCGAGGGCCAGACGTTCATCGAGGCGATGCGCCAGATCCGCCACGACGTCCCCGCCGACGACTTCCTCAGCGTGCACGTCACCTTCCTGCCCTTCATCGGGGCCACGGGCGAGCTGAAGACGAAGCCGACGCAGCACTCCGTGAGCGAGCTGCGCTCGATGGGCATCCAGCCGGACGCCATCCTCGCCCGCAGCGACCACCCCGTGCCGGGCGACATCTGCAACAAGATCGCGGACTTCTGCGACGTCGATCCCCGCGCCGTCATCGCCCTCGAGACGGTCGACACGATCTACGCCGTCCCCCTCATCCTCGAGGGGCGCGGCCTGGGCGACTTCGTGCTCGAACGGCTGGGGCTGAAGGCAAGGGCGCACGACCTGACCGCCTGGGAGGCGATGGTCGAGCGCCAGCGCAACCCCGCGCGCGACCTCGAGGTCGCGATCGTCGGCAAGTACGTCGAGCTGCAGGACGCCTACCTCTCGGTGAAGGAGGCGCTCGTGCACGCCGGCATCGCGCACGACGCCGAGGTCAGCATCCGCTGGGTGCACGCCGAGGACCTGGAGACGCGCGCCGCCGAGGCCGTGCTCGCCGACGTCGACGGGATCGTGGTGCCGGGGGGCTTCGGAGAACGAGGCTGGGAGGGGAAGATCGCCGCCGCCCGCCACGCGCGCGAGAACGGCATCCCCTACCTCGGGCTCTGCCTGGGCCTGCAAGTGATGGTCACCGAGTTCGCGCGCAACGTGTGCGGCTGGGACGGGGCCAACTCGACGGAGTTCGACCCGGAATCGCCCTTCCCCGTCATCAGCCTGCTCGAGGAGCAGGAGGGCGTCGTCGCCAAGGGCGGCACGATGCGGCTGGGCTGGTACCCCTGCCGCCTGCGCCCCGGGAGCCTCGCCGCGGGGACGTACGACGAAGGTCTCGTGAACGAGCGCCACCGCCACCGCTGGGAGCTGAACAACCGCTTCCGCGACGAGATGGAGGCCGCCGGCCTCACGGTCGCGGGCACCTCGCCCGACGGGACGCTGGCGGAGATCGCGGAGGTGGCGGACCACCCCTTCATGCTGGGGACGCAGTTCCACCCCGAGCTGCAGAGCCGCCCCAACCGGCCCCATCCCCTCTTCCACGGCTTCGTGAACACCGCTCTCGCCCGCCGCACCCCCCAGAGCGAGACCACCCCCGTCGTCGCCGCCGGCTAGTGGACGCCTGGCGCATCGTTCACATCCTCGCCCTGCTCTGGATGGGCGCAGGACTGGGCGCGACCTACCCCCTGATCGTGCGCGCCTGGCTCTCGAAGGACGTCCAGTTCCAGATGTACGCCCTCGTCGAAGCCGCCAACAATGAGACGCGCGTGCTCCTGCCGGGGGCCATGCTCTCGGGCGCGACCGGCTTCTTCTGGGGCGTGGCCGAGTACGACTTCATCCGCGACGGCTGGCTGGCGGCGCTCACGGGCCTGTTCGTGTTCTTCTGGCTGGTCTGCCTGCCCCTCATGGGCTTCGGCCTGCGGCGCGCGCGCACGGCCGCGCTCATCGCCGCCCGCGACGGCGAGGTAACGGACGAACTCCGCGAGATCCTCGACGACCGCGTCCCCCTCGTGTTCGGCACGGCCCTCGTCCTGAGCGTCCCGTTGATGGCCTGGCTGGCCATCTTCAAGCCGTTCTAGGACGGTGGCCGGTGGTCGGTGGCCCACTCAGCGGCGCGATAGCGACGCGCTCCACTCAGCGATGGCGCGCAGCGCCGAGCGCTCTCCTCAGGCGGGCGGCAGCCCGCCGCTCCACTCAGCGAGCGCAGCGAGTGCTCTCCTACCCCGGCAGCGCGGCGCGCTCCTCCTGGACGCGCGCCCATTCGGCTTCGGGGTCCTCGGAGCCGAGGCGTTCGGCGGCGGTTCGGCGGGAGCGGATGCCCGCCTCGACGAGCGAGCGCTCGTCGGCGACCTGGCGGGAGCGGTCGGCGGGGAGGACGGGGCCCCACAGCGCCTCCGCCTGCAGGCCGTCGATGGGCAGCCCCTCGTAGCGCGCGAGCAGGCGCAGGGCGAGCATCGCGCGGCGCTCGTAGACGGGCGTGCGGATGAGCCGCTTGCGCGCGACCTTCCGCGCCACCGGGTCGAGCTCGACGTTGAGGGCGACGCCGCTCAGGCCCGCGGGGTTCTGCCCGAAGGCCGTGCGAGGGGACTCCCCGAGGTCGTGCAGGGTGCGGTAGACGAGGTCGATGTAGTCGCGGTGGAGGGCGGCTCCGCCGCCCTGCAGCAGGTCGAGCAGGTAGGCGCGGGCGCGCTCCGGCACCTCCCACACGGCCCCCGGCTCGACAGCGATGTCCTGCGACCCGGCCACGCCCTCGAGCACGGCGATGGGATTGCCCGAAAGCTCCAGTATCTGGCTGAGCTGGCTGAAGGCGCGGTTCAGCTCGCGGTTCGGTTCGGCCAGCGGCCCGATGTCGCTTGAGCCCCACGGCTGCTTCGGCTCACTCACGTTGGGGAAGACGACGAAGGGAATGAACCCGTACGGGTTCTCCTCGCGGCGCTCCAGCTCCGGCCCGCGCCACAGCTCGAACGTCTCCGCCGTCCAGCGCTCCGTCACGACGTTGTCGACGGCCGAGGGGGAGAGGGGCAGGGTGGACGTGGGGAGGGGCGCGTCGCCGGCGGCGTACTGCGAGGCGACCGCCTCGATGCGCGAGGCGTCGTCGGGGGCGCGCCAGACGAAGACGCCTTGCACGTCGGGCGCGGAGATGCGCACGCGTCCCTCGTCCACGTCCCACGTGACCTTGTAGGCGCCGTCGCCGAGCACGGCGCAGTCGAGCTCCGTCTCGAAGTCGAGCCGCTCGAGCCCGTTCGCCGCTTCGACGGCGCGCCAGGCCTGCTCGGCTGCCCGCGCGCGCTCGACGGCAGCGCGGTCGAGCGGGTCGAGCGGACGGACCTGGAGGGCGTGTCCTTCGAACAGGTAGCTCGTGATCTTGTCGACGAACGCCCTCGCGTAGTTGAGCACGAGGCGGCGCTCGCCGCGGCGGGCGCGTCCCGCCCACTGGTCGCCCTCGTAGAAGGCGAGGTGCTCGCGGTAGCGGCGCAGGCGGTCCTGGTCGAGGGCGCGGAGCTGGAGGGGGAAGGGGGTGGCCGTCACGGGCGAACTCCGGGGGAAGGGATTGCGCGAACCGTGGCGCTCCCGTGCGCGATCGCGAATCCCCCGGTGGCAGCGGGCGCGTCTTGCCGCTCGCCGGGGCCGCTCGCTACAGTGCTTGCGTGACCACCCCCAGCCTCCCCGAGGTCGTCGACCAGCCCGAGGTCGAGGAAGAACTCGAGCAGCCCTGCCACCTCATCCTGCTCGACGACGACAGCCACACCTACCAGTACGTCATCCGCATGCTGGGCGACCTCTTCGGCTACTCGCGCGAGAAGGCGTTCGGAATCGCCTCGGTCGTCGACAGCCAGGGCCAGGCGATCCTGATGACGGCCGCGAAGGACGAGTGCCTGCTGAAGCAGGACCAGATCCACGCCTACGGACCGGACCCGCTGATGGAGATCAGCGTGGGCAGCATGTCGGCGATCGTCGAGCCGGCAGTGTAGGCGCGACGGGATTCCGCCAGGGGGTACCATGAACGCAGGGAAGGGCCATGCTTGAACCCACTGAAGTCGAGGCCCGCGACGGCCACCGGTTGTGGCTTCGTTACTCCGACGGCACGGCCGGCGAGGTAGACCTGTCGCGACTGGCGGGAAAAGGCGTGTTCGCCGCGTGGAGCGAGCCGGGGTTCTTCGAGCGAGTGCACATTGCGCCGCACCGCGCTATCGCCTGGAGCGACGACCTGGAGCTGTGTGCGGACGCGCTCTACCTGGAGCTCACCGGCAAGTCCTTCGACGAACTCCCCACCGAAGTGGCGGTCGATGCCTGAAGTCTGTCGCTTCTATGGCATCGTCATTCGCATCTACACCGACGACCACTCCCCACCACACTTCCACGCCGTCTACGGCGAACATGAGGCGCTGGTCGGAATTGAGAACCTTGAGTTTGTGCGAGGCGCCCTTCCGGGGCGCGCCCGCCGGCTTGTGATGGAGTGGGCATCGCTTCACCGTTCCGAGCTTCGGGACGCCTGGCAGCGGGCTCGCAACCTTGAGCCCCCCGGCAAGATCGCTCCGCTGGAGTAGCCCCGCCGCGCGGGAACTCGTAACCCGCCGGTAACACGAAACGCGATGGCAGAACGCTTCCCCTGCCTATACTGGGGTTCGTGAACGCCGTACTGATTGTCAGCGGCCAGCCGGATCTGCTCGCCCTTACCCCGGAGCTGGAGGAGGCGGGCCTGAGCACGACCGTGCTCGAACCCGCCCGCCTGGGAGACATCGAGCGCGACTTCACCGGCGTGCTCCTGCTCGACCTGCGCGATCTCTCCAACGTCGCCATCGACCGGCTGGCCGCGGCCTCGGGCGAGCACGAGCTCGTGCTCGTGTACGCGTGCGGAGAGGACCAGCTGGACCGCATGCCCTTCGACTCGCCCGCCGACGACTTCATCGTGCTGCCCGCCACCCATGGCGAGCTGCGCCGCCGGGTCGAGCGCGCCCTCTACCGCCGCCACGGCATCGACACCGAGAACTTCGTGCGCTGCGGCGCCCTTACCATCGACCTCGCCAACTACCGCGTGACCGTGGCGGGCGAGTCGGTCGTGCTCACGTTCAAGGAGTACGAACTCCTCCGCTATCTCGCCATGAACGCGGGCCGCGTCTCCACGCGCGAGCAGCTGCTGAACCGCGTCTGGGGCTACGACTACTTCGGCGGCGCACGCACGGTCGACGTCCACATCCGGCGCATCCGCTCGAAGATCGAGATCCACGGCCACACGTTCATCGAGACCGTGCGCAACGTGGGCTACCGGCTGGTCGCTTCCGGCTGAGGCGCGAACCCGGGTGACAGGCGCGCCTTCCCGCTCGGGCGGGGCCGCGCCACCGTGGCCCCCATGACGACGACGACCCTGCCCGACATCCGTGACCGCGTCCGCAGCGACCTGCGCGACCTCGACCCTGAGGCCGCCCGCTGGAGCGACGCCGAGCTTGACCGGCACATCTCCCGCGCCCTCGCCGACGTGAGCCTGGCGGCGCCCGCCGAGGCGACGACGATCGTCGCCACGACCCCCGGCAGCCGCGAGCTCACGACCGCCGTGCTGCCCAACTTCCTCGCGCTGGAGTCGGTGGAGCTGCCCATCGACACGTTCTCCCGCCGCCACGTCCCTTTCTCGGTCTGGGCGGAGACGATCACGCTGGAGCCACCGGCGCCGCCGAAGGGCGAGCGCGCACGGCTGCGCTACCTCGCCCGCCACACGCTCGACGACCAGGGCACGACGCTTCCGGAAGCGCTCGAGGACGTGCTCGCGACGGGCGCCGCCGGACATGCCGCGATCGCCTGGGCCGCCTACGCGATCGACCGGCTGACGGCGGGCGACGACGTTGCCGAGCGCTTCCGCCTCTGGGGCGAGGGGCGCCTGCGCAGCTTCCGCGAGCAGCTCCGGGAGCAGGAACGCCCGCGCCGGGTGCGGAGCCGGAGGCCGGCCGCCACCGACTGACCGGACGGGCGCGAGGGCGGCGGTGGGTGGTAGGCTCGCCGCTGTGAACGACGATCCGCAGGCGTACCACGAGCCTGATCCGCCCGAACGCGCCACGCCCTCGGCGTGGGCCTACCGCGGTTCGATCGCGGCGCTCGTGCTGGGCTCCTTCCTGGCCCTGTTTCTCGTCCTGCGCCCACCCGAGAGCGCGAGTCGCGCAGAACCCGTCAGCCCCGCCGACGCGACCGACACGCCGGAACCGACCACCACACCCGAAGCGGTCGCCACCCGCGAGCCGGCGGCGACCGCGACCCCCGCTCCCGCCACTCCCGCGGCCACGCCCGTCTCGACGCCCGCGCCGACCGCCGCGCCCGAGCCCACCGCTGCGCCCGCGCTCGAACCGATCGAGTACGAGATCGTCGCGGGCGATACCCTCTCCGCGATCGCCGTGGAGTTCAACGTGACCATCGAGGCAATCCTCGCTCTGAATCCCGGCCTCGAACCGGACTCGATCCAGATCGGGCAGACCATCCTGGTGCCGCGAGAATGACCACCGACCGCGAATTCAGGATTCGGAGGGCGCGCCGCGGGCTGTGGCGCACGGCGCTTATCTGGACGCCGCTCTTCCTCGCGGTATTCGGCGGGGGGGTCTATTTCTTCATCCTCGAGGGCGCGACGGGCGACGGGTACGGGTGGGTGCTTCCCTCGCTCCTCGTCATCTTCGGCTCCCTGTTCGGCTACCAGGGCATCCAGGCGATCCGCGACCTGCGCGGCGGTACGGCAGTGGTCGAGGGTTTCATCACGCGCCGCTGGCGCCGCTTCGACCTCGGCAGCCGCAGCTACTACCTGCGCATCGATAACGACAAGATCATCCGTACCGACCGGGTCCAGTACGACCCGGTCGAGCAGGGCAACTACGTCGCGGTCGAGTACTACCCCGGCTCGATGATCGCCGTTGCCGTGGAGAAGCGAGAGCCGCCGGAGGGCTGGGAGCCGCCGACGGACGAGCCCGGCGAACCGGCGCCTCCCGAACCCGACCCGCTCCTGATCGAGCGCGAGTGACGGCGCCCCGCGCTTCGATGACTGACGGCCTCACCGACGGCTACCGCACCATTCACGACCTCGCGGGCGACGAGCGCCCGCGCGAGAAGCTGCTGCGCCACGGCCCCGGCGTGCTCAGCGATGCCGAACTCATCGCCATCCTCGCGGGCTCGGGCACGCGTGGCGAGAACGTCATCGACCTCGCCCGGGGACTGCTCGATTCGCACGGCGGCCTCGGCGGCCTGCTGCGCGCCGACGCGAAGTCGCTGCAGCGAACGCGCGGACTCGGGCCGGCGAAGGCGGCGCAGCTGGCGGCAGCGATCGAGCTGGGCCGGCGCATGCCGCGACTCGACGGCGACGCCCGCCCCCTGCTCACCTCCCCCGAGGCGGTGTTCGACTACCTGCGGGGACAGCTCCAGGGGCGTTCCCGGGAGGAGCTGCACGTGCTCGCGTCGGATATGGGCGGACGCCTGCTGGGCACGCCCACCGTCCTGCCGGGCAGCGTTCACTCCGTCGCGTTTCGCATGGGGGACATCTTCCGGGAGGCGATCATCCTGGACGCGAGCGCCGTCGTCATCGCCCACAACCACCCCTCCGGGCGCCCCACCCCGAGCCCGCGCGACATCGAGCTCACGCGCGACATCGAGACAGCAGGGAAAGCGCTCGACATCGGGCTGCACGACCACCTGATCGTGGCCGGTGAGCGCTACGTCAGCATGAAGCGCGAGGGGCTGCTTGGCGCCTGAGCGCCGACGCGTCGGGAGAGGGACCGCCTTGCTGGTGCTGGCGGTTCTTGGCGCGGTGCTTCTCGGGGGCGGCTGCGTGGTCGAAGCGGACCCCGCACCTCCACCGCCTACCCCCACCGCCACTGCCACTGCCCCACCTCCAACCCCACCGGCGACTCCCACGGCGACGCCCGTAACACCCTCCCCAACCGCCTCACCGAGCCCCACGGCCACCCCACCACCCACGCCCACCCCTCCGCCTGCGCGCGTCCTGCTCGCGGCGGTCGGCGACGTGATGCTGGGACGCAGCGTCGGCGTACGGCTGGAGGCCGAGGGCGCCGAGATCGCCTTCGCCGGCGTGCGCGACATCCTCGAGGGCGCCGGCATCACCGTGGCCAACCTCGAGAGCGCGGTCGGCGTCACGGGCGCGCCCGCACCCAAGGCGTACACGTTCCGCGCCCCGCCCGTGGCCGTGGACGCACTCGTGCTCGCGGGCATCGACCTCGTCTCGCTCGCCAACAACCACTCGCTCGACTACGGGCCCGAGTCCCTGGCGGAGACGCGGACGCTCCTTGCCGAGCGCGGCATCCTCAGCCCCGGCGCGGGACCGGACCGCTCGGCCGCCCACGCCCCCGCCGTCATCGAGCGGGATGGGCTGACCATCGCGTTCCTGGCGTACGTCGACGTGCCCGTCGAGCGCGGCGGCTTCGACCCCCGCATCTGGACCGCGACGGACGACACGCCCGGCATCGCCTGGCTCGACATCGCCACGATGGCCGAGGACATCCGGGCGGCGCGGACAGGCGCCGACCTGGTGGTCGTCATGCTCCACTTCGGCCTCGAATGGGAGCTTGAGCCGAGCGCCGCCCAGCGTGAGCAGGCGCGTGCCGCTGTCGACGCGGGGGCGACGCTGGTCATCGGCTCCGGGCCGCACGTCCTGCAGCCGCTGGAGCCCTACGGCGATGGGCTCATCGCCTACAGCCTCGGCAACTTCGTCTTCGACGGGTTCTGGGATCCGGCCAACGACTCGGCCATCCTCCTCGTCGAGCTGACCGCAGCGGGCGTCGCCGCCTACGAGCTTGTCCCGGTCACGATCGTCGACGGTATCCCCGTGCTCACGGACCCGGCCGAGGGAACGCCGTGACGCTTCCCCGTATCGTGACCGCGATGCGCTACCGGCTCGCCGCCTTCGACATCGACGGCACCCTCGTGGGGCCCAGCGGCAAGCTCTCCCCAGCGACGGTCGAGGCGGTCGAGGGGCTGGCCGCGATGGGGGTGTCCGTCGCCGCCGCCACCGCGCGCCCCTACGAGCTCGCCCTCCCGACGCTCGCGCCCCTGGCCGGCGCCGTGACCGCCGTCATCGCCGCAGCGGGGGCCGACATCCGCCGCGCGAGCGGCGAGCCCATCGCCCAGGTCGCGCTGCCACCCGAAGCGGCGGATGCGCTCGCGAAGCTCTGCGACGCGCACGACTGGCGCGCGGTCGCGGGCACTGTGGAGGGAGTGTGTCGCCGGCTGCCCACGCCGGAAGCGCGCGGCCCGGCGGCCACGGTCGCGAGCCTGACGGAGGTCGACCTGGCCCGGACCTACGTGATCGCGCCGTTCACCAGCCCGGAGGATCCGGCCTTCGCATCACTCGAGGCGCTCGTGCGGGAGGCCGGGCTGCGCGGCGAGCGGGCCCTGACCAGCTCCGGCCGCGAGATCGTGGCCGTGACGCACGCGGACGCGGGCAAGGGCCCCGCGCTCCGCCGCCTCTGCGAGGCCCTCGGTGTCGAGCCGGCGGAAACGGCGGCGTTCGGCGACACGGAGGTCGACCTGCCGATGATCGAGCTGGCCGGACTCGGCGTCGCGATGGGCGACGCTCCCCGGCACGTGCAGGCAGCCGCCGACATGGTCACGGGCACCGCGAGCGAGGACGGCGTCGCGACGGCCATCGCCCGCATCTGGGGCAAGGGCTAGGCGTTTTCGGCCCACCGCGAAGGGGTACACACTCTTCGTTGCCCGATCTATACTTTCCCACAAGCACAGTGACTGTTCCGCGCCGGGTTCGCGGACGGAGGCCGCATCTGCAGCGGGAACAGAACCGGGAGTCGATATGGAGCGTCCGCCAGCAGACGCGCGACACCTACTTCGTGGTGTTCGTGGCCCTCTTCCTCACGGGAGTTGGACTCGTGGCGCTCCGAGCCTTCCAGGACGGCGGCTCCCTCCTCGACACGACCCTCGCGGTGTGGTCGGATACGGCACCACTGACCATCACAGCGGCCGCAGCCGCGCTGGCGCTCACTGAAATCGGGAGGATCCTCGTGGTACTGGCAAGACGACTGGAAGAAGGCTTGGAGCGGGTCCGCGAGAGGCGGCGAGCAGAAGGGCGAGCGGAAGGACGAGCGGAAGGACGAGCGGAAGGGAGAGACGAGGCCAATAACGCCTGGCGCGCTTGGAACGCCAGGCGACTCGAAGCCGAGGCCCGGGGCGAACCGTTCACCGAGCCATCCCCGGGCGAAATCGAATAGCCCCCAGGAGGACCTCCGTGGTACTGGCGAGACGGTTGGAAGAAGGCTAGGAGCGGGTGCGGGAACGGCGGCGAGCGGAAGGCCGAGCAGAAGGGAGAGCCGAAGGCAGAGACGAAGCCAATAACGCCTGGCGAGCGTGGAACGCCAGGCGCCTCGAGGCCGAGGCTCGAGGCGAGCCGTTCACCGAGCCCTTCCCCGACGAAGTCGCATAGCCCGAGTCAGCCAGAGCACTAAGCGTCCGCGCGCCACTCCCCGCTCTTGCCGCCGCGCTTCTCCAGCAGGCGGACGCCTTCGATACGCATCCCGCGGTCGACCGCCTTGCACATGTCGTAGACCGTGAGCGCGGCGACGCCGACCGCCGTCAACGCCTCCATCTCGACGCCCGTGCGGCCCTCGGTGCGCACCGTCGCCTCGATGCGCAGGCGGGTGTCGTCCGCGGGGTCGAGGGCGATGGCGACGGCGGAGATGGGCAGCGGGTGGCACATCGGGATGAGGTCGCTCGTGCGCTTCGCCGCCTGGATCCCGGCGACGCGCGCTACTGCGAGCACGTCGCCCTTGGGGAGGCCGCCCTCCTGGATGAGGGCCAGCGTCTCGGGGCGCATCGCGACGAACCCTTCCGCCACCGCTTCCCGCGCCGTGACGGCCTTGCCGGATACATCGACCATGCGCGCGCTGCCACGCTCGTCGAGGTGCGAGAGGCCTGGTTCCTCGGCCATGCGGGCAGTATAGGGCGTCCCATCGCTCCGCCATCCGGGACCGTTGGGCGGTACGAGCGCCGCGCCGCATAATCGCGGGCATGCCGAACGCCGCTTCCCTCGACGCCCTTCCCTACCGTCACGTGCTTCCCCACACGACTGCTCTCTCGCCCGCGGGAGGCCTCAGCATCGGCGGCTGCGACCTGCGCGAGCTCGCCGAGGCCTACGGCTCGCCCCTCTACGTGTTCGACGAGCAGGACTTCCGGGGGACGGCCCGCGAGTTCCGCACGGAGTTCGAGTCGCGCTGGCCCGAGGTTTCGGTGCTGTACGCCGCCAAGGCGTACCTGAGCCTTCCCCTCGCGGACATCGTGGCGGAGGAGGGGCTGGGGATGGACGTGGTCAGCGGCGGCGAGCTGGCGATCGCGCGGGCGGCGGGCTTCCCCTCCTCGCGGCTCTACTTCCACGGCAACAACAAGAGCGCCGAGGAGCTCGACGCCGCCGTGAGCGGCGACCCTGTCGGCCGGGTCGTGGTCGACAACTTCCACGAGCTGGCCGAGCTCGACCGCATCGCGGGCGAGCGGGGCGCGCGCCAGCCGGTCCTCCTGCGCGTCTCGCCGAACGTCGACCCGCACACGCACGCGAAGACGACGACGGGTGTGCTCGACTCCAAATTCGGCTTCGCCATCGCTAACGGCGACGCCGAGCGCGCGGTCGCGGCGGCGATGGCCGCGCCCAACATCGACCTGCGCGGCCTGCACGTGCATCTCGGCTCGCCCATCTTCGAGATCGAGCCGTACGAGCAGGCGAGCGACGTGATGTGCGCGTTCGCCGCGCAGATGGGCGACACCCACGGCTTCTCCTTCGACGAGTACAGCCCCGGCGGCGGCTTCGCCCTCGCCTACACGCGCGAGCAGCACGCCCCCGCCATCGCCGAGTACGCCGAGCGGGTAGCGCGCTCGATGGAGCGCGCCCTCGCGGAGCACCGCCTGGAGCAGCCGTCCCTGCACATCGAGCCGGGCCGCTCGCTCATCGGGCGGGCGATGGTGGCCGTCTACACGGTCGGCGCGCGCAAGGAGATCCCGGGCGTCCGCACCTACGTCTCCGTCGACGGCGGCATGGCCGACAACATCCGCCCGGCCATGTACGGCTCCGGTTACGAGGCCGTGCCCGTCGACCGGCCCCTCGACGAGCCCGTCGAGACCGTCACGGTCGCGGGCAAGTACTGCGAGAGCGGCGACATCCTCGTGCGGGACGCCGAGCTGCCGCGACTCGAGGCAGGCGAGCTCGTCGCCCTGCCGGCGAGCGGCGGCTACAACCTCGCGATGTCGAGCAACTACAACATGGCCCTGCGCCCGCCCGTCGTCGCCGTGCGCGACGGCGAATCGCGGCTGCTCCAGCGCCGCGAAACGGTCGAGGACCTGGTCGCGCGGGACGTGACCTAGGCGGCTAGCCCTGCCCCTGTGCGGGCCCGAAGCGCTCCCGCAGAACCTCCCGGCGGTACTCGAAGATGGCGCGCACGCGGGGGCGGACGGCGAGCTGCACGGCTACGTCGCCGAGCGGGCCGAAGGGGACGGCGTAGTGGACGGTGTCGCGCACCTCGGTGCCGCCCTCGACCTCGCGGAAGTCGTGCTCGTGGTGCCAGAGGCTGTAGGGCCCGATGCGCTGGTCGTCGACGAAGCGCACGCGGTCCTCGACGTGCGTGATCTCGGTTGCCCAGTGCAGCGGGACGCCCAGGAAGGGTCGGACCGTGTAGGTGATGACGAGCCCGGGGTACATCTCCTCGGGCGGGTCGGAGGTCACCTCGAGCGCCAGCCACGGCGGCGTGATCACGGGGAGGTTGCGCGGGTTCGAGAAGAACGCCCAGGCCTCGTCGAGCGAGACGGGGACGACCTGCCTCGCGGCCAGGCGGTAGATCGCCATCGCCGCTAGCCGCCCCGCAGCAGCGAGCGCAGTGCGCCCTCAACCTCGGGCTGCGAGAACTCGAAGCCGTCCGCGATCAGCCGCTCGGGAACGACGCGGTTGCTCGCGAAGAGGAGGGCATCGGCGAGCTCGCCGAGGGCGAGCCGCATCGCGAACTGCGGGACCATCATGAAGGCGGGGCCGCGCATCACGCGCCCCAGCGCCCGGGTCAGGTCCGCGTTGGTGGTGGCGACCGGAGCGACCACGTTGAAGGGACCCGTCGCGTCGCCGTCGAGCAGGTGCGTCGTGGCCGCAACCGCGTCATCGAGCGTGATCCAGGGCATGTACTGCCGCCCGTTTCCGAGCCGGCCCCCGGCGCCGAAGCGGAATGGCAGCGTGAGCCGCTTGAAGGCCGGCGCGTCGGTCGCGAAGACGACGCCGTAGCGGGCCATGGCCGCGGGAATACCGGCGGCGTTCGCCTTCTCCGCCTCCGCTTCCCAGTCCACCGTCATGTCCGCGAGAAAGCCGTGGCCCCGGGGCGACTCCTCCGTGAGCGACTCGTCCCCGCGGTCGCCGTAGAACCCCACGGCCGAGGCGACGACCAGCCGTCGAGGCTTCGCGTCGAGCCCGGCCAGGCGCTCGACGAGGACACGGGTGGTGTCGATGCGGCTGGAACGCAGCTCGGCCTTGCGCGCGGCCGTCCAGCGGCCCTCCCCGACGGAGGCCCCGCTCAGGTGGACGACGGCGTCGCAGCCGTCGAAAGCGCCCTCGCGGACCCAGCCCTCGGCCGGGGACCAGTCGGCGCCGTCAGCGCCAGCCGAACCGCGGGCGATGCGCAGGACCTCGTCGCCACGCGCCTCCAGGCTTGTCCCGAGCGCCTGCCCCAGCAGTCCCGTGCTTCCCGTGATGGCGACCTTCATCGGCGAACCTCCGGGGTCGAGCGACCCCTCGATCCACCTTACCCGGCCCCTTCCTAAGCGGCGCAAGCACGCTTACGGGCCCGGGAAATGCGGTAGCAGGTCCGGCTCAGGCCTGGGTCCGTGGATGGACCTGGGCGTTGATCTCGTCCCCCGACTGCATCTCGGCGAGGCGAAGCTCGTAGGTTTTCTGGAGGCTCAGCCAGAACTCGGGAGTCGTCCCAAAGTAGCGGGCCAGGCGAAGCGCTGTGTCGGCGGTCACCCCGCGCTGCCCCTTGAGAATCGCGGTGACACGGTTCGCGGGCACGGCCAAACAGCCGGCAAGGGCATTGGCCGTCAGACCAAGCTCCTGTAACTCATCGGCAAGTATCTCGCCGGGGTGCACCGGCGGCATCCCGCTGCGGACAGGCATGTGACGCTCCTGTTACCGCTCTTCTTACGTGTTACGTAACACATAAAGCCCGACCTGGCCAGGGACGAGGGCTCCAGGCACCTGCTTCAGGGGGTGATGGCGAACAGGAACTCGACCTCGACGGGGACGCCGAGGGGGAGCGAGGCCATGCCCACGGCCGCGCGCGCGTGGCGACCGGAGTCGCCGAATACCTCGACGAGCAGGTCCGAGGCGCCGTTGACGACGGCCGGGTGCTGGGTGAAGTCGGCCGGGGCCGCGACGTAGCCGCCCACGCGCACGACGCCGGTGATGCGGTCGAGCGAGCCGAGGGCGGCGCGCGCGGCAGCCAGCCCGTTGAGGGCGCACTGTCGCGCGAGGGCGTACCCCTCCTCGACCGTCACGTCGACGCCGCAGTGGCCGGTCGGGAGCGGTTCGCCGGGCGTCACCGGAATCTGGCCGGAGATGGCCAGCAGGTCCCCGTGAAACCGGGCGGGAACGTACGACCCCGCGGGAGCCGCCGGCTCCGGCAGCTCGATGCCCAGCTCCCGCAAACGCTCCTCGGCGCTCATCGCGTGCCCTCCTGACCCTGTTCTGTTGCGCGCGGCGACACGAGGCCGCTCACTCGACTCACCCTACGCCCGGCCGTCGTGGCGCGGGCAACGCCCCTGCGAGGAAGCTCCTAGAGCGAGAGCAGCTTGCTCGTGACCGCCTCGAGCTCCTCGTCGCTGTAGGTGTCGACGACGATGCGGGCGCCGCCGCCCCGGTTCGCGGTGACTGTGACGCGCGTGCCGAGGGCGCGGCGCAGGTTCGTCTCCATGTCGCGCATGGGAACGTCGCGGCCGCCGGTGGGCGCGGCGGGGCGGGGCCGATCGCGGCGG
>JAJEIT010000056.1 GCA_022827945.1 Dehalococcoidia bacterium
GTGCGCAATCGCGATCGTGATGCCGCGGGCGCGCTCCTCCGGCGCGTTGTCGATCGAGTCGAACTCCCGGTACTCCGCCTCGCCCTTCAGCCCCAGCACCTTCGTGATCGCCGCCGTCAGCGTCGTCTTCCCGTGGTCCACGTGTCCGATCGTCCCCACGTTTACGTGCGGCTTGTTCCGCTCAAACTTCTCCTTCGCCATCTTCTGTCCCTTTCGTTCCTTCTGGTGTGAGTCAGACAGCGCCGACCGCCGAACGCTCGACGAGCGTGGCGGAGACACTCTGGGGTACGGGTTCGTACCGGTCGAATTCCATGGTGTAAGTCGCCCGCCCCTGCGAGAGCGAGCGGAGATCGGTGGAGTAGCCGAAGGTCTGGGCGAGGGGCACGGTCGCGTTGACGATCTGGAGCTTGCCCATCGTGTCCTGGCTGACGACGTGCCCCCGGCGGCTGTTGAGGTCGCCGACGACGGCGCCGAAGTGGTCCTCGGGAACGCGCACCTCAATGCGCATCAGCGGCTCGAGGAGCACGGGCTGGGCGCGCTTGAGAGCATCGCGCATGCCGAGGATGGCGGCGTTCTTGAACGCCATCTCGGAGGAGTCGACGGCATGGGAGGCGCCATCGACGAGCGCGACACGGACATCGAGCACGGGGTAGCCCGCCACAGGACCGGAATCGAGGGCTTCCTCGGCGCCGGCGCGTACGGCCGAGATGTATTCGACCGGCACGGCCCCGCCGACCACCCGGTTCTCGAAGGCAAAGCCATCGCCGCTCTCGCCGGGCTCGATCTCCAGCTCGACGACGCCGTACTGGCCGCGGCCGCCGGTCTGCCGCACGAAGCGGCCTTCGGCCGACGCGTGACGGCGGATGGCCTCGCGGTAGCTGACCTGGGGCCGGCCGACATTCGCCTCGACCCGGTGCTCGCGCTTCATGCGGTCGACGATCACCTCGAGATGGAGCTCGCCCATGCCCGAGATGATGGTCTGGCCCGTTTCGTCGTTGAACCGCCAGTGGAAGGTGGGGTCCTCTTCGCTGAGCTTGGTAAGGGCGTCGGCCATGCGCTCCTGGTCGGGCTTGGAACGCGGCTCGAGGGCGACACTGATAACCGGCTCGGGGAAGGCGATCCCCTCGAGGATGACGGGCGAGTCGGGGTCACAGAGGGTGTCGCCCGTGAACGTCTGCTTGAGGCCGACCGCAGCGCCGATGCCGCCCGCGTACAGGGCGTCGATCTCTTCGCGGTCGTTGGCGTGCATGCGCAGCAGGCGACCGATGCGCTCACGGCGACCCTTGGCGCTGTTCCAGATGGTGCCGCCGGAGTGGAGGACGCCGCTGTAGACGCGCACATAGGCGAGCCGTCCGACATAGGGGTCGGTGACGATCTTGAAAGCTACGGCGCTCAGGGGGGCATCGTCGTCCGCGGGCCGCTCGATCTCGGTTTCGTCGCGGGCATCGACGCCCTTCACGGGGGGGACGTCCTCGGGGGAGGGCAGGTAGTCGATGACGGCGTCGAGCAGCGGCTGGAGGCCCTTGTTCTTGAGGGCGGAACCGCAGAGGACGGGCGTGATGGTGTTGGCGAGCGTGGCGCGGCGGATGGCGGCGCGCAGCTCGTGCCCGTTCACGTGGTGGCCCTCGATGTAGCTGATGGCGACCTGGTCGTCGACATTGCCGATCTGCTCAACGAGGGTCTCGCGGGCCGCGGTGGCCTCGGCGAGGAGGTCGGCGGGGACCTCTCCGCGGATGGCTTCCTCGCCCTTTTCGCCACCGAAGGTCCAGCAGACCATCTCGGTGAGGTCGATGACGCCCTGGAAGCTCTCCTCGGCGCCGATGGGGTACTGGACGGCGACGGGGTTGGCGTCGAGGCGGTCGACCATCATCTGCTGCGTGCGGACGAAGTCGGCGCCGACGCGGTCCATCTTGTTGACGAAGCAGATCCGGGGAACGGAGTAGCGGTCGGCCTGGCGCCAGACGGTCTCGGACTGGGGCTCGACGCCGGCGACGGCGTCGAACACAACGACGCCGCCATCGAGCACGCGGAGGCCGCGCTCCACCTCGGCGGTGAAGTCGACGTGGCCGGGCGTATCGATGATGTTGACGAGGTGCTCGTTCCACTCGGCGCTGGTGGCGGCGGCGGTGATGGTGATGCCGCGCTCGCGCTCCTGCTCCATCCAGTCCATGGTGGCGGTGCCCTCGTGGACCTCGCCGATCTTGTAGGTAATGCCCGTGTAGTAGAGGACGCGCTCGGTCACGGTCGTCTTGCCGGCATCGATGTGCGCGATGATGCCGATATTCCGAACGCGCTCGATCTCATACGGCCGGGGCATGATGCGCTCTCCTGAATCCCTGGCCGCGCCGCTTACCAGCGGTAATGGACGAAGGCGCGATTCGCCTCGGCCATGCGGTGGGTGTCGTCACGCCGCTTGATCGCGGAGCCGGCGTTGTTGGCGGCGTCGAGGAGCTCCGAGGCGAGCCGCTCGGCCATGGTGTTGCCACCACGACCGCGCGCGCCCTGGAGGAGCCAGCGCATGGCGAGCGCCGTACGCCGCTCCGGGCGGATCTCGACGGGTACCTGGTAGGTCGTGCCACCGACGCGTCGGGGCTTCACCTCGAGCACGGGCGTTGCGTTGCGCATCGCCTGGCGGAAGGTGTCGACGGGGTCGCGCCCGGTCGACTCCTGGATGCGGTCGAAGGCGCCGTAAACGACTCGCTCGGCGGTGCTCTTCTTGCCCCTCGTCATCACCTTGTTGATAAGGATCTGGACCTGCTGATCACCGTAGCGGGGATCGGGGCGGATGATGCGGCGTTCGGGGCGGTTACGTCGCGGCATCGTTCCCTATCCGTTCTTCCGCGTGCCGTACTTGCTGCGCCCGCGGCGGCGGTCGGCGACGCCGGTGGAGTCGGCGGCGCCGCGGACGATGTGGTAGCGAACGCCCGGGAGGTCGCGCACACGGCCGCCACGAACGAGCACGACGGAGTGCTCCTGGAGACTGTGGCCCTCGCCGGGGATGTAGGCAGTGACTTCGATACCGTTCGTGAGGCGCACGCGGGCGACCTTGCGAAGGGCGGAGTTCGGCTTCTTGGGAGTCTGGGTTCGGACCTGGGTGCAGACGCCGCGCTTCTGGGGCGCGCCGCGGCCCACGACGCGGGAGAGTCGTCCGCGCTCGGAGTTGTAGTTGAAGAGCAGGGCAGGGGCGCCCGACTTCTTCGACTTGGGCTTGCGGCCCTTGCGTACGAGCTGGTTGATCGTCGGCACTACCGTTGATCTCCGAATTCGGGGCCCCGCTGGGGGCGATCCGAAGGTGTTGTTCCGGCGAGAGGAGGGTCCTCACGCTGGGCATGGAAACAGGCCCAGAGGCCGGTTTCAGAACAGCGCCCCGCAACCGGGAAGGAGCGAGACCGTTTTCAGCCCAGTGCCTTAAGGCCTGCCGAATGTCGTACATCTGGCGAGGCTATAAGCGCCGACCTAAGAGGCTAACACAGGGTTCGAAACGATCAACGTCGCGCCGCTCGAACAGAGGGGCGGGTCTAGACTCAGGGAATGGGCCCGGAGGCAGCGCTGGATCCGTACTTCAAGAAGCGCGTCGCGCTTGTCGACGGAGGCGAGCGGCTGGAGTTCGAGGTGGCGCACACGCTCTTCTCCTCGCACCAGGTGGACAGCGGGACGAAGCTGCTCCTGCGGTGCCTGGAGACCGAGCAGTCCCCGCAGCGAATCCTCGACCTGGGCTGCGGCTACGGGGTGCTGGGGATCGCGCTGGCCCGGCGCTTCCCCGAGGCACGGGTGGTGATGGCCGACAGCAACCTGCTGGCCGTTCGCTACGCCCGCCGCAACGCCGCCCTGAACAATGCCCCCAACGCCGAGGTGTTCGGGAGCGTGGCGCTCGAGGACGTGCCGGCGGGGGAGTACGACCTCATCGTGGCGAACGTGCCCGCGAAGGTCGGCGACGAGGCGATCGAGGCGGAGTTCGTGCGAGGACCGCGGGAGCGGCTGGCGGCTGGCGGGGCCTACTGGTTCGTGGCCGTGAGCGGGCTGAATCACCTCCTGAAGCGCATCGCGGGACGGGGAGAAATACCGTTACGACAAGTGCGGAAGCGATCGGGGCACACCGTGTACCGAACAGAAGCATGAGGGTGTGTGAAGGTAACGGCGGGAGAATTGCCAACGCACGGACGTTCTGACACGATACGGACGTGGTGGCGAGCCTTGCAGGATAGGAGACGCTGTGAGCCTCCCTGTTGAATCCGAAGGTTCGGACGCTGCAGTCGGCTGCGCGTACCTGGGCCTCGTCGATGACAGCGACCTTCACGCGACGTACGCAACCGACGCCCACCGCTGCTACCGCCTCCCCAACCCGACCCGCATCGCGACGCAACACCAGGAGCAGTTCTGCCTGACGGCGGATCATCCCTCCTGCCCGATCTACCAGGGGGAGGGTGTCGAAGCGACGACGCATGCGGCGCCGGCGGCGCCAACGTCCGAAGAGGACGAGGCGGAACCCGTCGAAGAGGCGGCAGGCGATGAGTTCGAGCCGGCGGCGGCTCGCCAGTCCCCACTGGCGACGGCGGCCTCGCGGTGGACCTCACGGGGCCTGCGACGCCCCGCGCTCGAAGGCGAGCTCAGCATGCGGGCGGCGACGGTCTCGCTGTTCGTGCTGGCGGCGGTCGTGGTTGCGATCGCGTTCATCGTGAACCGCGAGCTTGGCGACGACGACATCGCACCGGTCGCCCCCGTCGCTACCGAGACTCCCACAGCGGCGGCCACGGAGCCCCCCGCCACAACGCCTGAGCCAACACCCGAGCCCACGCCGGAACCGACTCCCGAGCCGACACCTGAACCAACTCCCGAGCCCACGCCGGAGCCCACACCCGAGCCGGCCGGCGGGTCCACCTACATCATTCAGGCCGGGGACACCTGCGGGGCGATCGCCGCTCAGTTCGAGATAACGCTCGATGAGCTGCTCGCCGCCAACGAGGATCTGGAGATCACCGAGGACGGCGGCTGCCCGATCTTCCCCGACCAGGAGATCATCATCCCGTAGGCGGAACAAGACCCTCCCGGCGCGCGGCCGCGGCGAACGAACTGCCGGTCACGCGCTCGGGCATGCCGATGTCGCGGTGGTGCTCCTCGACCCAGGCTTCTCTTGCGCGCCAGTGCGCTTCCTGGGTGCGGTAGCGCTCGCGAGCCTCGACGGTCCAGCGCCAGTCGGCCCAGCAGAGGATGGCGGTGTCGAGATCGCGGCGGGCGATCCTGCGGATGTCCGCCAGCTCGGGAACGCCGCGGCGCTTCTTCTTCTCGATCTTGTCGGCGATGAGCAGGATCTTGGCGAGAAGACCCATCTGCGCGAGGCCGGAGGTGTGATCCCGCACGGCCATGAGCGCCTCCTCGTCGGTGATGCCGAAACGCTCGCGCAGGACGACAGCGGCGATGGGTCCGTGGAGGAGGATGGGGTAGTCGCGCGAGTCGGCGTCGATCTCCACGCCGACCTCGCCGGCGAGGCGAATCTGCTCGGCGGGGGACTCGGAGCGGAAGAGGTCGTGCCCCCAGACGGCGAGCTCCACGCGCTGTTCATCGGCAAGCCAGTGGCGGGCCAGGGGCAGGGCCTCGTCCAGCACGCGCCGGACGTGGCGGACGAGCCCGGCGGGACGCAGCAGCAGCTCCTCGCGGACGGCGGCGATCTGGTCGGCGATCACCCCTCGGGGCCGAGCTGGCGTCCACCGACGAGGTGGAGGTGGAGGTGGTGAATGGTCATGCCGGCGGCGTCGCCGACGTTGAAGGCAAGCCGGTAACCAGACTCGTGAACGCCCTCGGCGCGGCCGACCTCGCCGGCGAGGGTGAAGAGCCCGGCGAGCGTTTCGGCGTGACTCGCTTCGATCTCGCGCGCGTCTGCGATGTGCTCGCGGGGAATCACGAGGGCGTGGACGGGGGCTCGCGGGTTGATGTCGCGAACGGCGAAGGCGTGGTCGTTCTCGGCGATCCGCTCGACGGGGATGTCGCCCGAGGCCATGTTGCAGAAGAGGCAGTCGGCCACGGGCCGATTCTAGCGGGGGGCGAACGCGCCGCAAGCGCGGAAGCGTACGATGCGGCCATGCAAATCAAGCTGACAAGCGTGACGGTGAACGACCAGGCGAAGGCGCTCGCCTTCTACACCGATGTGCTCGGCTTCGTGCTGAAACGCGACGATCCTGCAGGCGAGTACCGGGCAATCACGGTCGAGGCCCGGGATAACCCCTGCGGGATCGAGCTGATGCTGGAGCCGAACGCGCATCCCGCCTCGCGGGCGTTCCAGGAAGCGCTCCGCAAGGACGGGATTCCCGTCGCGATCTTCTTCGTGGAAGACCTCGACCGGGAGTACGAGCGGCTCACCGGGCTGGGCGTGAGCTTCACGCAGGAACCCACGCGCAGTGACTGGGGGTACCAGGCCGTGCTCGACGACACCTGCGGCAACTACCTCGTCCTGCACGAGGAGTAGGGGACGCCGTGACGGAAGCGCGGCCCGCGGGGGACGTGCTCTCGCACTTCTGGGCGCCGCTCTGCGCCGTGGGGGTGAGCGGGCCCGCGGGACCGAACGCGCAGATCTGCGTCTCCGTGTTCGGGGCGTCGATCGTGCCGGAGCGGCCGCGGCTCTTCGTCTCGCTTTCGAAGACGAACTACACGGAAGGGCTCGTGCGCGAAAGCGGACGGCTCTCGGTGACGCTCCTGAGCGACTCGCAGGCCGGCTTGCTGGAGCCGCTCGGGCTGCGCTCGGGACGGGACGGGGACAAGCTCACCGGCCTCGATGTCGAGCTGACGGCCTCCGGAGCGCCGACGTTCCCCGGCGGGATGGGGGCACTCGACTGCGAGGTGCTGGAACCGCTCGACCTCGGCGACGCGACGGCGTTCCTGGTGGCGGTTCGCGACCGGTGGGGGCTGGGCGGGGAGCAGCCGTTGCCGTGGTCGGTGGCGAAAACGGTGGTGGGGGAGGAGTTCCTGCAGCGCTGGGCGGAGAAGAGCGCCCGCGAGCAGGAGGCCGCCCGCGCCGTCATGCACTGGCGCGACTGAGCGATCAGCCGAGGAGGTACCGGCGGAGGAAGCGGTCGACGGAGGTGTAGAAGGCCTCGACCGTCTCCCGCTTCCGCCAGCCGTGCCCTTCGCCCTCGTACACGTGGTACTCGTGGGGGACGCGGCGGGTGCGGAGGGAGGCCGCAAGCGAGTCGCTCTGGTCACGAGGGACGACGCGGTCCTCGACACCCTGGAAGAGGGCGATCGGATCGGCGATAGCGTCCGCGTGGAAGATGGGGGAGCGCTCGCGGTAGCGGGCGGAGGCGTCGGGGAGGGGGCCGACGAGGGAGTCGAGGTAGCGCGCCTCGAACTTGTGGGTGTCGCTGGCGAGGGTGAAGAGGTTGGAGATGCCGTAGTAGCAGACGCCGGCGCGATAGAAGCCGGGGTGCACCTGAAGCGAGCGCAGCACGGTGTAGCCGCCCGCGCTTCCGCCGACGATAGAGAGCCGGTCGCCGTCGGCGAGGCCGCGCGCGGCCATCGCCTCGGCGCCGGAGCGACAGTCCTCGACATCGGCGACGCCCCACTCGCCACGGAGCGCGAGCATTGTTTCCCGCCCGGCCCCGCTGCTGCCACGGTAGTTGACCGCCAGCACGGCGTAGCCGCGGCTGGCGAGGAACTGGATCTGCGGCCGCCAGCCCGCATCGACGTGGTCGGTCGGGCCGCCGTGGACGAAGACGACGAGCGGGGGCGGCCCTTCGTTGAAGAAGCGGTCGCTGGCGGGTGGGTAGTAGAGGCCATGGACCTGGGCGCCGCCGGTGCTCGTCCAGGAGACGGGATCGGGCACGGAGAGACTGGCAGCGGGGAACGCGGCGGGGTCGCTGAGACGCAGGGTGACAACCCCTGGCGGGTCCTGCTCGAGGTCGACCAGGAGGAGGCGGGGGGAGGTGGTCGGGCCGCTGGCGATGAGGGCCAGGCGCTCCTCAGTGGGCGAGGCCACCGGGTTCTCGAAGCTGGCGTACTCCTCAGGCAGGTCGAGCTCTCGTGGCTCGCCTTCGCCGTCGACGACGACGAGGCGCGCGAACCCTTGACGCTGGCGGATCCCGACGACTCGCCCCGAGGGGAGCACGGCGAACATGCCCACGCCCTGGCCCCAGGCGGGCGTGCCGTACTCGCACTCGCCCGAGGTGAGGGCGCGCGTCTCGCCCGTGGCGAGGTCGTGTCGGTGGAGGTGGCCCCAGCCGGTCGCGTCGGAGACGAAGTAGAGGGCAACACCGTCGGGGGAGAAGGCGGGCTGGAGGATAGCCTCATCGGGGCCGCCCGCCACGACGCGCGAGGCGGCAATCGTCGGGAGGCCGCCGTCCGATACGGCGATCTCGGCGACGCGGAGCTCCGAGCCGTCCCAGGGCATGTTGGGGTGGTCCCACTCGACCCACGCGAGGCGGTCGCCGCCGGGGCTCCAGGCGGGCTGCATGTAGAAGTCGCGGCCGCTTGCGAGGTGCTGGGGCCAGCGCTCCCCGGAGCTGTCCGCGATGGCGATGACGTCCTCGTCTTCGTACGAGTGCACGTAGGCCACCCAGCGTCCGTCGGGGCTGAGGGCAGGCGACGTGGCCTCGCCGAAGGCGGGCGTGACCGGCCGGGCGGGGGCGCTGTCGAGGGGCTGGCGATAGATGCGCTGGCTGTCGTGCCCGACGAACCAGCCCAGGCCGGACGCGAGAGCGAAGTCGCCCCCACCGTAGCCGACGCCTGCCCGCACGAGGATGTCACCGCTTATGTCGCGGACTTCCGTGTCGCTGCCGTCCGGAGCCATCACGACGGCCAGGCCGCGGTCGCCACGACCCTCGAACCAGCCAATCGTCCGCCCGTCGGAATCCCACGAGGGTCCGCGCAGGCGGATGCCGCCCGCGAGAGCGTCGGGCGTGATGGGGCTGTCCCAGAGTCCGTAGGGTCGGCGCTCGGCCATCCGAGGCATTCTGCCGGATGGAGCGCGCACGTGAGCGGCGCGGTAGCCCCGAGCGTGGGGCAGCGGTAGGCTCCCACTCGCACATGGGCGACCCAACTTCTTCCCCGAGCGCGCTCAGGCGACCGGCGCGGCGAGACGCTTCGTGACGAGCGAGCGGTTTACCGCCCACTGGGCGGTGATTGCCGGCATGGCGCTGGTAGGCGTGCTCGGGATCCTGTTCGGCGACTTTCCCGGGATCGCCCCCATCATCGAGCTGCATCTCGACCCGCTCCTGGAGTCGGCCCTGTACGGGATCGCCATCCTGGCGGCGGCGTTTCTGCTGACCTGGGGCGCCGAGACCGCGGAGATGGACATCTCGCAGGGCCTCGCGCTGGCGATCATCGCCTTCATCGCCGTGCTCCCCGAGTACGCCGTCGACGCGTTCCTGGCGTGGGAAGCAGGCTCGGACCCCGCAAAGGCGGCGGAGGGACTCGCGGTCGCGAACATGACGGGCGGGAACCGGCTGCTGATCGGCATCGGCTGGCCGGTGGTGTTCCTGATCTTCTTCTACCGGACACGGCTGAAGGAACTGATCGTGAGCCGCGCGCGGGCGCTGGAGCTGGCGTTCCTCGCCGTCGCGACGGTGTACGTGATCCTCGTGCCGCTTCGGAGCACTCTCACGCTGGCGGACACAATCGTGCTCGTCACGATGTTCCTCATCTACCTGGTGATGACGAGTCGCGTGGAATCGGAAGAGGTGGAGCTGGTGGGACCGGCGCGAGCGATGGGTTCGCTACCCGACCTGCGACGGCGGGCCGTGGTGGTGGTAACGCTGATCTTCGCCGCGGCGGTCATCATCGCCTCGGCGGAGCCGTTCGCGCACGGGCTGGTGGAGACGGGCAAGAAGGTCAACATCAGCGAGTTCGTGCTGATCCAGTGGATCGCACCCCTGGCCTCGGAGTCGCCCGAGGTGCTGGTGGCGGCGCTGCTGGCATGGAGGGGCCGGGCGGCGGCGGGGATGGGTGCGCTCATTTCTTCGAAAGTGAACCAGTGGACACTGCTCATCGGGACGCTGCCGATCGCGTTCATGATCGGCTCGGGCGACTGGGGCATCCTGCAGGGACTGCCGCTGGTCTCGCCCACGGAAGAGGTCAACCTCTTCTTCTCGCGCCAGCAGGGCGAGGTCTTCCTGACGGCGGCGCAGTCGGCGTTCGCCATCGCCGTCTTCGTGAACCTGCGCATGAGCCGCCCCGAAGCCTGGGCCCTCTTCATCCTGTTCGCGGCGCAGCTTCCCCTGACAGAGGACACGCTGGGCGACGGAGCGCAGGTCGTGCGCTTCTGGTACTCGATCGGGTACATGGTGCTGTGCGCCTTCCTACTGGTCCGCAACCGGATGGCCATCCCCGGCCTCCTCCGCGACGCGCGCGACATGGTCACAGGCAAGGCGGACTTTGGGGAGGAGTCGCAGCACTAGGGGCTGCGGAGCCGACGAGGCTATCCGGCGGGAAGGGTGATCGCGTACTCGAGGGCGTCGGCGAGAGCGAGCCAGCTGGCTTCGATGATGTCCGTGGAACTGCCGACCGTCGTCCAGTAGCGGGCGCCGTCGGTGCTCTCGATGAGGACGCGCACCTGGGCGGCGGTGGCCGACTCGCTGTCGAGAATGCGCACCTTGTAGTCGACGAGCTTCACGTTGAGGACGTCGGGATAGGCGCTGCCGAGCGCCTTGCGGGCGGCGATGTCGAGAGCGTTGACGGGGCCGTTGCCCTCGGCCGCGGTGTGGTGCTCGTCGTCGCCCGCGCGAATCTTGACCATCGCCTCGGCGAGCATGTCGTTGCGCTGGTCGTCGCCGCGACGGTGGCGGTGGCGCTCGACGATGACGAAGTCCTCGATCTCGAAGGGGCGGACGTAGCCGGGAATCTCGCGGCGGACGAGGAGCTCGAAGCTGGCCTCGGCGCCTTCGTACTGGAAGCCCTCGCTCTCCTTCTCCTTGACGACCTGGAGGAGGTTGCGAATCTCGTCCTGGCTGAAGGGGTAGTCGATGCCAAGCTCCTCCATCTTCACGAGGAGGTTGCGCTGGCCGGAGAGCTCGCTGACGAGGACGCGGCTGCTGTTCCCCACGAGGCCGGGGTCGATGTGCTGGTAGGAGCTCTCGTCCTTCATGATGCCGGCGACGTGGTAGCCGGCCTTGTGCGCGAAGGCGCTCTGGCCAACGAACGGGGCCTGGGAGTCGGGGACGAGGTTGGCCAGCTCGTTCACGTAGTGGGAGACCTCGGTGAGGCGCGCGAGCTGGTCGTCCTCGATGACGTCGATGCCCATCTTGAGCTTGAGGTTGGCGGTGACGGTGAGGAGATCGGCGTTGCCGCAGCGTTCGCCGTAGCCGTTCACGCAGCCCTGGACCTGCCAGACGCCCGCCTCGACGGCGGCGAGGCTGTTGGCGACGGCAAGGCCAACGTCGTCGTGGCAGTGGATGCCGAGGCGCGCATCGGGGACGCGGTCCTGGACGGCCTCGATGGCGCGGAGGAGGTCGGGAGTGGTCATGCCCCCGTTGGTGTCGCAGAGGACGAGGGCCTCGGCGCCGGCGCGGGCGGCTGTGGCGAGGCACTGGAGGGAGTAGTCGGGGTTGCCGGCGAACCCGTCGAAGAAGTGCTCGGCGTCGAAGAAGACGGTCTTGCCGAGCTTGCGGAAGTAGCCGACGGTGTCGGCGATCATGGCGAGGTTTTCCTCGTCGCTGGTCTCGAGGATGCGCTGGACCTGGTACTGGCTGGCCTTGCCTACGAGGGTGACGCCGGGGGTCTCGGCGGCGACCATGCTCTGGATGTTGGGGTCGGTCTCGCAGGTAAGTCCGGCGCGGCGGGTGCCGCCGAAGGCGCTCACCCGCGCCTGCGAGAGCGAGACCTCCTTCAGGCGCTGAAAGTAGGCTGCGTCGCGAGGGTTGGAGCCGGGAAAGCCGCCCTCGATCCACTCGACACCAAGCTCATCGAGCTTCTGGGTGATGCGCACCTTATCGGCGACCGAGAGGGAGATGCCCTCCATCTGGGAGCCGTCGCGGAGGGTGGTGTCGTAGAGCTGGACCTGGTCGGTTGGCATGGTCAGAAGAGCGTCGCGCCGGGGCGCAGGGGTGGTCTGGCGATGGTAGCACGGGGTCGGGTTATGGCACGTGAGGGGTGGGGGTAGGCGGCGGCGAGGACGGGGTGGCGTCGTCCCCGCCGCCGCATGCGGACAGGGCCGCAAGGAGCGCCAGGGCAACCGTCGCGAGAGGGGCACGGCCCGCGCGGATGCGTGTTCTTCGCCCCATGTCGGCAACAGTAGACGGCGGAAGGCCGAATTACCCCGTCCTTTTCTGAAGAACTTTCGGGTTACTTGTAGCGGCGGCCTCGCTGGGCCTTCGTGCGGTCGCCCTGGTACTCGTAGACGGGGACGCCGTAGCCGCAGGAAGTCTGGGTGCGCTCGACCGTTATCTCGATGACCTGGCGCTCGGGCGTGGGCGTCTCGACGGCGCGGAGGTCGTCGGCGTGAGCGGCGAGCACGGAGTCCTCGAGGGGTTTCGCGCAGGCGCGGCCGTAGAGGCGGACGATGGCGGCGTCCTCATCGAACGATGTGACCATGACGGTGACGGGGCCGCCGGCCATGCCGTGGCGGGCGGTCTCGTTGCCGCTGCCGGCGTAGTCAAAGTAGGCGAGGGTGTTGCGGTCGATGACGTGCAGGTCGGCGGCGCCCTTGGGGGAGAGGTTGACGGCGCCCTGGCCGTCGGGGCCCTCGGCGAGGGCGGGGTCGGCGCTCGCGACGAAGAAGACGTGCGAGCTACGGATCAGGTCCGCCTGCTCGTCGGTAATGTGGTCGAGCAAGATCGCCATGGCGGAACCGCCGAAAGCGCCGCGCTAGCCGGCGATGCCGGTCAGGTGCTTGCGCTTCTGGGCGACGTAGTCGACGAGGATGTACTCGCCCAGCTTGTCGGGGGTCGTGTAGAAGACACGGCCCTTGTTGATGCGCGCGACCTGATTCACGAACTCCTTCAGGTAGTGGTTCCGGTCGAGCATGAAGGTGTTGATCGTGATGTTCTTGCGGGTGCAGCGCTTCACGGCCTTGAGCGTCTCGCGGATGGTGATGGGGCTGGGCGGGTAGGCGAAGTAGCTGCGGCCGCGCTCGAGGTGGGCGGTCGGCTCGCCGTCGGAGATCATGATGATCTGGCGGGTGCCCTGGGTGTGCTTGGCGAGCAGGCGCTCGGCGATCATGAGGGCGTGGTGCATGTTCGTGCCGAGAACGGACTCGTCCCAGCGCACGTAGGGGAGATCCTCGGCCTTCAGCTCGCGGGCATAGGCGCTGAAGCCGATGATGTAGAGGCTGTCGCGCTGGAACTGGGAGGAGATGAGGTTGTTGAGGGCGAGCGCGACCTTCTTGGCGGCCTGGAAGCTGCCACGCAGCGCCATCGACCAGCTCAGGTCGAGCATGATGACGGTGGCGGTCTGGGTGACGAGCTCGCTGCGGGCGACCTCGAAGTCGTCGGGGCGAAGATTGATGGGCGTGCCCACGCCCTCGCGGTGGAGCGAGTTCATGATGGTGCGCTTGATGTCGAGGTGGAACGGGTCGCCGAACTCGTAGAGCTTGGTGTCGTCGGTGCGTTCGCCGCCGAAGCCGTTCTCGTGGACCTCGTGCTTGCCGAAAGAGTCGGCCTTGAGCTGGGCGTAGAGCTCGACGAGGGCGCGCTGGCCGATCTTGCGGGTGCCGCGCGGGGTCAGCTCCCAGCCTGAGCCCTTCTTCCGGATGTAACCCGCCTCCTCGAGGATCTCGAGGAACTTGCGCAGCTCGTCGAGGGTCTCGCGCGCTTCGGGGCCGAGCAGCTCCTCGAGCTGGTCGGCGTCGATGTCGTCGATCTCGCCGCCGTACTGGGTGCGCTCGAGCTGGCGCTCCACCTCGTCGATGGACTGCATGTGGCGCATGAGCTCCATGGCGGCATCGAGGTCGAGCTGCTCCTCGCCACGGAACGGGTACTGGTTGCGCTGGTCGCGCATGGGAAAGAGGTACTCCAGGTTCTGGGCAAGCTCGTTGAGGCCCTGCTGGAGCTCGGGGTCGCCGATCTTGTCGGAGAGGAGGTCCTGGAGCTGCTGGCGCATGTCGCCGGGGAGGCTGCCGAGGAGGCTCTGCATCTGGCCCATCTGCTGCTGCATCTGGGCAATAAGCTCGTCGAGGGACTGGGGCGGGTTGTCGCCGAAGAGGTCGCCGTACTGCTGCATGAAACTGTCGAAGTCCGGCTCGTTGCCGGCCATCTTGTCCTGCAGCATCTGGTTGAGGTCGCGCGTCATGTTCTTCATGCGCTCGAGGTCCTCGGGCGACATGTTGGCGATCTGCTCGGAGAGGTCCTTGAAGAAGGTGTTCATCATTGCCTGACGCAGCGACTCGACGAGCTCGTTGAACTTCTCCTGGGCCTCGGGATCCATGAACTCGTAGTCCTGGAGGCGGCGGACCTGTCCGGCGGTGTCCTCGGGAAGCTCGTCCAGGAACTCCTGCTTGCGGTTGGCGATGTTGCGGAGCATGTCGGCGAACTCGCTGGTGGGGACGCTCCCCTCGCCGCTTGAACCGCCTGACTGCGAGCCGCGCTGCCCCTGTTCGCCCTGCTCACCCTCCCCGGGCTGGCCCTGCTGACCTTCGCCCTGCTGACCGCCCTCGTTCGAGGGCTGCTGACCCTGCTCGCCGCCCTGTTGCTGGCCCTCGCCGTCCTGAGCGCCGTCGGCCTGATCGCCGGGCTGCCCCTCCTGTCCTTCCTGACCCTCGGGCGGGACGCCGGCCTCCTCGAGGCGCTGGTCGAGGGTGTTGCGCTCCATGTCGAGGATCTCGTCGAGCTGCTCCCGGAGCTGGTCGAAGATGGAACCGAGGTCGAAGCGGTCGAGTTGCTGGCGGCGCTGCTGGCGCAGCTGCTGGAGAAGATCGCGGAGGCCCTGGGTGCGGTCCCCCTGGGGGTTGCGCATGCCGCGCTGGAGGAGGTTGCGAAGAGCGTGCTGGAGGTCGCCGAAGTTCATGAGGTCGTCGGAGAGGTTGTCCAGGATCTGGTCCGGGTCGAGGTCTGCGACTTCCTGGGTGCCGTCCCACATGGAGTAGCGGAAACGTGACGGCATGGCCCCTCCTCGACGACGCGACGGACGCGTTCGGGGCCTTACCGTAACCTACCCCCCGAAGGCCCACAATCGCGGCGAAGGCAGTCTGCGCCGGACTCGCAACCGGGATGGCCTTCCACACCCCAACAGGAGCACGAAATTGCGCCATGAAGTGAAGTACCAGCCCTCCTACGCCCTCGCGTTGGTCACCCTCGATGCGGGCGAGTCGATCCAGGCGGAAGCGGGGGCGATGGTGAGCATGTCGTCCGCCATTGAGATGGAGACGAGCGCTCGCGGGGGAGTGCTTTCGGGCCTGCGCCGCTCGGTCCTTGGCGGCGAGAGCTTCTTCATCAACACCTTCCATGCCCGGGAGACCGGGGAGGTGACGCTGGCGCCGGCGCTGCCGGGCGACATCGCGGCGCTGGAGCTGACGGGCGGGACAACGCTGCTGGTCCAGTCAGGCTCGTTCCTGGCGGCAACGGAAGGCGTCGAGGTCGACACGAAGTGGGGCGGAGGGAAGTCGTTCTTCTCGAGCGAGGGGCTGTTCCTCCTGCGCTGCACGGGCCAGGGCACGATCTGGCTCTCGAGCTACGGCGCCATCCACCCGATCGACCTGGCCGTGGGCGAGCCCTACGTGGTCGACACGGGACACATGGTCGCGTTCGACGACTCAGTCCAGTACGACGTGGGGCGTTCCGGCGGCTGGAAACAGACGCTGTTCAGCGGCGAGGGCCTGGTCGTGAAGCTGACTGGTCCCGGGCGCTTCTACATGCAGACGCGGTCCGAGGACAGCTTCCTGAGCTGGCTCCTTCCGAAGATCCCGAAGCAGGGCGGCAACTAGGGCGCTCGCGCCGGTTTCGCGGGCGTAGACTGCCGCGCGATGGAGTTTCGCTTCTCGGAGCAGGCGCTTGCGTTCGAGCGCGCGGTCGATGACTTCCTCGCGGTCGAGTGGAGCCCGGAGGTGCGCCGCCGCCTCGACGCGTCTCCCGACCGTTACGCGATGGAGCGCGAGTTCCGGCGGAAGCTGGCGGAGCGCGGCTGGCTGACGATGTCGTGGCCGCGCGAGTACGGTGGCCAGGAGCGCAGCTACGAGGAGCAGTACCTGTTCCAGGAGGCGCTCAACTACGTTGGGGCGCCGGGCGCGACGGTGGGCGTACAGCAGGTCGGCCCGACGCTGATGACGTTCGGGACGGACGAGCAGAAGGCGGCGTTCCTGCCCCGGATCGCGCAGGGCGAGATCGACTTCGCGCTGGGCTACACCGAGCCGGACGCGGGCACGGACCTGGCCTCGCTGCAACTCCGCGCGGTTCGCGACGGCGACGACTACGTGCTCAACGGGATCAAGCGGTTCACGAGCGCGGCGCACCGGGCGGAGTACGTCTGGCTGGCGGCGCGAACGGACCCGTCGGCGCCGAAGCACCGGGGCATCTCGATGTTCCTGGTGGACCTGCAGACGCCGGGCATCACGGTGAAGCCAATCTGGACGATGTCGGGCATCCGCACCAACGAGGTGTACTGGGAGGACGTGCGCGTGCCTGCGGACGCGCTCGTGGGGGAGGAGAACCGGGGCTGGTACTACGCCGCCCACGCGCTCGACTTCGAGCGGGTCTCGATCTTCACGGTGTCGGGGGTGCGGGCGGTGTTCGACGCGCTCATGCAGTGGGCGCGGGAGGAGGGGCCGGACGGCGCCCGCCCGATCGACGACGCGCACGTGTCGCGCACGCTGGCGGATTACAAGGTGCAGATCGAGGTGCTGCAGATGCTGGCCTACCGGAACCTGGGGATGATCAAGCGGGGCGAGCATCCGAACCACGAGGCGAGCGAGGTCAAGATCTTCAGCACGGAGCTCATGCAGCGCATCCTGCACACGGGCACGAAGCTGCTGGGTCCCTACGGGCAGCTCACGCCGGAGTCGGCGCACGCGCCGCTGGGCGGGCGCATCGAGCAGGGCTACCGGGCGGCGGTCATGCCGACGTTCGGGGCGGGCTCGAACGAGGTGATGCGCACCATCATCGCGACGCGCGGCTTCGGGCTGCCGCGGGGGTAGGGGAGGAGAGCGGCGGGCTACCGCCCGCCTGAGGAAAGCGCCACGCTATCGCGTGGCTGAGTGAGGGTAGGGTGCCGCCGAACTTCTATGAGCGGGTGTGGGCGTTCGTGCGGGAGGTGCCGCGCGGGCGCGTGGTGACGTACGGGCAGGTGGCGGTGGTGCTGGGCGCGCCGGCGGCGGCG
The DNA here is from genome assembly GCA_022827945.1 of Dehalococcoidia bacterium. Classification (GTDB taxonomy): domain Bacteria; phylum Chloroflexota; class Dehalococcoidia; order Tepidiformales; family Tepidiformaceae; genus UBA2991. The sequence continues at coordinate 17,227 of JAJEIT010000056.1, forward strand.
CGGGCGGTGGGGTACGCGTTGCGGGCGCTTCCGCTTGGGACCGACACGCCCTGGTGGCGGGTGATCAACGCGAAGGGCGGGATCAGCCTGCGGGGCAGGGGGCACGGGGCGGACCTGCAGCGCGAGCTGCTCGATGACGAGGGGGTCGTGTTCGATGCAGCGGACACGGTCGACCTGCGGGTCTATCGCTGGTGGCCAGACGAGGAGAGCGGCGGGCAGTAGCCCGCCTGAGTGGAGCGCCGCGCTCACGCCCGGCTGAGGAGAGCGCTCGCGTCGCTCGCTGAGGAGAGCGCCGCGCTCCGCTGCGCTACGCGCGGCTGAGTGGGGGGACGGTCTAGCCGGGCCTTGAGTAGTCCCAGGAGATGACGTTCGTTGGCGTGACCTTGATGTAAGCGGCGCCGGGCGGAGGCTCGGTGGGGAGGACAGACTCGGGGGCGCCGCGGCGGCGGGCGGCCTCGCGGGTCAGCTCAAGGAGCTCGTCGGGGGTGTTGACGACAGTGGCGTCGCCCTGGATGAGGATGCCCTTGATGTCCTGCATGGTGCTGCCGCTCTCGAGCGAGAGACTGACCTTCGGGTTGCGCTGGGCGTTGAGCACCTTCTGGGTGCGGTCGCGGCACCCGATGTAGACCGCGTCGTCCACGCGGAAGTAGCCAATCGGGACGCTGTGGGGGTAGCCGTCGCTGCCGACGGAGGTGAAAGTTATCCAGCCGGGGCGGCTGTCGAGGAACTCGTTCACTTCCTCGGGGGTGAGTTGGGCGGGCATGGCGCCTCCTTGAGGGCGACAGGATAGCGGCTCGGGACGGGGCGGGCTTCGCGCGGCTGCTACAATCGCAGGGCGCATGGGGCCTGGACGCGAACGATCTGGCGGGACGCACGCAACGTGACCACGGGCATTCTCGCCCTGCAGGGCGACTTCCGGGAGCACTCCGAGATGCTTGCGAGCATCGGGCAGGCGTCCGTCGAGGTGCGCCGCCCGGAACAGCTCGATGCGCTGGACTCGCTCATCATTCCCGGCGGCGAGAGCACGACCATCGCGCGGCTGATCCTGCGCTACGGGTTCACCGAGCCGCTGCGGGCGTTCTGCGACAGCGGCCGCCCCGTGTGGGGCACCTGCGCGGGCGCCATCCTGCTGGCCAAGCAGGTCAACGACCTCGACAGGCCGGGCATCGAGACCATGGACGTGTCGGTGGCGCGCAACGCTTTCGGGCGGCAGGTCGACAGCTTCGAGGCGAACGTCGAGATGAAGGGCCTCGCGGGCGGGCCGTTCCACGCGATCTTCATCCGGGCGCCGATCATCGAGTCCGTGGGGGCGCGCGTGGAGGTGCTGGGGCGGATCGAGGACGGGGCCATCGTGGCGGCGCGCCAGGGAAACCTGCTGGCGACGGCGTTCCACCCCGAGCTGGGGGGCGACACGCGTCTGCACGAGTATTTCCTCACGATCGGGGCAGCCGAACGGCCAAAGGCGGGCGCGGGCGCATGAGATACGGACAAGTGCACGCGGTAGGGGTAGCGTAGTGGCGATGACCGAGGGGAACGGAACGGCGCCCGAGCGGATCGTGACCGACGACCTCGACGCGCTCATCGAGACGCTGCCGCCGCGCCTCGCCGAGAAGCTGGAGGCGGAGGACCACCGCAGCGAGCTGCTGGAGGTCGTGCTGGACCTGGGGCGGCTGCCCGAGGCGCGCTACCCGAACCGCGAGATCGTGCTCAGCCACCGCGAGGTGACGGAGGAGGACCTCGACTTCGTGATCGCCCGCGTCGGGGAATTCGGGGACGACAACCGGGCCGGCATCGAGCGGACGCTGCACCGCATCTCGGCCATCCGCAACCGGCGGGGGAAGGTGGTGGGGCTGACTTGCCGCATCGGGCGGGCGGTCTACGGGACAATCCGCATCATCGAGGACCTTGTGATGAGCGGAAACAGCATCCTTCTGCTGGGGCGGCCGGGCGTGGGCAAGACGACGATGCTACGCGAGGTCGCACGGGTGCTCGCGGACGAGGCGAACAAACGCGTCGTGATCGTCGATACGTCGAACGAGATCGGCGGCGACGGCGACATTCCCCACCCGGCGATCGGCGGGGCGCGGCGGATGCAGGTGTCGACGCCGGCGCTGCAGCACGGCGTGATGATCGAGGCGGTCGAGAACCACATGCCCGAGGTCATCGTGATCGACGAGATCGGGACGGAGCTGGAGGCGGCGGCGGCACGCACGATCGCGGAGCGGGGGGTGCAGCTGGTGGGAACGGCGCACGGCAACACGCTCGAGAACCTGATGGCGAACCCGACGCTCTGCGACCTCATCGGCGGCATCCAGTCGGTGACGCTGAGCGACGAGGAAGCGCGGCGGCGGGGCACGCAGAAGTCGATCCTTGAGCGGATGGCGCCGCCCACGTTCGACGCGGTGATCGAGATCCAGGGGTGGCGGCGGGTAGCCCTGCACGAGGACGTGGGGGCGACCGTCGATGCGAAGCTGCGCGGCTTCCAGGCGCCGCCTGAAGTCCGCGAGCTGACCGACGAGGGGACCATCACGACGGTCGCGCACGAGGAGCCCGAGCCCGCCGCACCCGTCGCGAAGGCGCGGAGCCAGGAGGGGAACGGGGCGGCGGCTCAGGAGCCCGAGACGCGACTGTTCCCCTTCGGGCTCTCGCGCGGTCGGCTCGTGCAGGCGATCCAGGAGACCGGCGTACCCATCCAGATCGTCGATGACCTGCGGAACGCCGACGCGTTTATCACCCTGCGCCACTCCTACCGGAAGAAGCCTGCCCCCGTGCGCGAGGCGGAGGAGCGCTCGCTGCCGATCTACGTGATCAAGAGCAACACGCTCTTCCAGATGGAGCAGGTGCTGCTCCAGTTCCGCGGCCAGCGCGCGCGTCGCGACCCGGTGGCGGAGGCCTACCGCGAGACGGAAGAGGCGATCGCGCAGGTGCTCACGGACGGGCGCGCGCTGGAGCTGGCGCCCGCGAACAGCTACATCCGGCGCGTCCAGCACGAGCTGGCCGGGCGCTTCAATCTCGACAGCGAGAGCCACGGTTCGGAGCCGGAGCGGCGCGTACGCATCCTGCCCGAACCACCGCGGTCGGGCGGACGGTGACGAGCGAGGGTTGGGAAGGGCGCTTCATCGTCTTCGAAGGGGGCGAGGGGGCGGGCAAGAGCCTGCTGACCACGCGGCTCGCGCGGCGGCTGGAGACGGCGGGGGTCCACACGATCGAGGTGCGGGAACCGGGGGGCACCCCCGCAGGCGAGCAGGCGCGCGAGTTGCTGGGGCAGTCGCTGACGCCCTGGGCCGAGGCGTTCGCGTTTCTGCTGGCGCGGTCGGAGCTCGTGGCCCGCGTGATCAAGCCGGCGCTGAAGGGAGGGGCGACCGTGCTCTGCGACCGATTCCGGGCGAGCACGGTCGCCTACCAGGGATACGGGCGGGGCCTGGACCTGAAGCGGCTGGCCGAGGCGAACGCCTCCGCGACCCAGGGACTCACGCCGGACCTGACGATCTACCTCGACCTGCCGCCGGAGGTGGGGCTGCAACGGAAGCAGGGAGAGCGGGGCGGCCCAGCGACGGGGCGCGAGGGGCTGGCCTTCCACGAGCGCGTGCGCGAGGGCTACCGCCAGCAGCTGGCGCAGGCGCCGGAGGGGACGTGGCTCGAGATCGACGCCACGCAGGCGCCGGAGGCAGTGGAGGCGGCCGCCTGGGAGGCTGTCGCCGAACTGCTGGGCGTCCCGTCGGGCGGGTAAGCGGCAACACGTGCTTCGGGCGGGGGAGGGGCTGCGGGGGACGGCGAGCTACTTCCAGCGGAACTTCTATGCGCTGGAAAACGCGCACTACCGGCTGCTCTGGACGGGAACGGTGTTCTCGTTCTTCGGGATGCAGATGCAGATCGTGGCGAGGGGCTGGCTCGCCTTCGACCTGACGGGGCAGAACACGGCGCTGGGGGCGATGATGCTGGCGTTCGGCGCGCCAAGCCTCGTGTTCACCCTCTGGGGCGGCGTGATCGCCGACCGGCTGCCCAAGCGGCGGACGCTGCTGGTCTCGCAGGCGGTGCTCTGCCTGAACTCCGGCTGGATCGCGCTGATGGTGGCGGTCGGGCTGATGGAGTTCTGGATGCTGCTCGCGGCGAGCTTCACCCAGGGCGTCGGGTTCGCCTTCATGGGGCCGGCGCGAAACGCGTTCATCGGGTCGCTCGTGGGCAGGGAGGCGGTGGGGAACGCCATCGTCCTGCAGCAGCTCAGCATGAACGGAACGCGGGTGGTGGGCCCCGCCCTGGCGGGGGTGTTCATCTCGCTCTGGTTCATCGGCGTGGGAGGCGTGTACTTCATGACCGCGACAGGATTCCTGATCGCGATCCTCACGGTCTGGCGACTCCCGCCGGGAGAGCCGGAGGCGCGGGCGGAGGCCACGTCGCCGGTACGGGACCTGGTGGACGGCATCCGCTACGTCGGGAGCCGGTCGTCCGTGGCCATCCTGATTCTGACGTCGTTCGCGCTTACGGCGTTCGCCTTCCCCTTCCAGTCGTTCCTGCCCTCGCTCGCCGAAGACATCTACAACGCGGGCTCGGAGGGACTGGGGGTGCTCTCGGCCGTGCAGGCGGTGGGGGCGGTGGTCGCGGTGGTGCTGGTGGCGGGGATCGCGGGGAAGGCGAGCGCGTGGCAACAGCAACTCCTGCTGGGCGTCGCCTTCGGGGGGTCGGTCACGCTGCTCGGATTCGCCAACAGCTTCGTGGCGGGGCTTGGGGCGATCCTGCTGGTGGGCGCGGCATCGGCGGGGTTCCAGTCGCTCAACAACGCGCTCTCGCTCTCGTACTCGGCCTCGCGCTACCACGGGCGGGTACAGTCGCTGAACATGCTGTCGTGGAGCCTGTTCGGAATCTTCTCGATGCCGATCGGGGTGGTGGCCGACCTCATCGGCATTCGCGAGACGCTGATGATCGCGGGGGTGATTGGCGTGGCAGCGGTCCTGCTGTTGCACGTCATCGGGCGGGTGTGGGGCGCGGAGGAGGACCGCCACGTGATCCCGGACGGGTTCTGAGCATCTGCACGACGCGTCGGACGAGCGCCCGCCGGCAGGCGAGGGAACGGTTCCGTGTGTTCGCGCATAGTGTTTGGGGAGGGCGTCCTCTGCTGCGGGCGTTCTTGCGAGAGGATGGAGCCATGTACAGCAAGGGGCGCATGTTCGGGGGAGTCGTGGTGTGGCTGACGGCGGTGCTCGCCATCTCGGCCACCGCGCTCGCGTGTGGGGACGACGACCTGCCAGCGCCCACGCCTTCCGACGACTGGACTGTAATCCCGGCGCGTATCGACTCGGTCGAGTACACGGTGGCGGAGTCGTGGCCGCCCCAGTACTTCGTCCAGGTCGTGTCGGTTCAGCCGGACGGCTGCCACGAGTTCGACGGATACACCGACGAGCGTGAGGAGCGGGTGATCACGATCGAGGTCCTCAACCGCGTGCCCGCCAATCTCGACGAGCTGGCCTGCACCCAGGCGATCTCGACGACCGAGTCGAACATCCCCCTCGGAACCGACTTCGAGTCGGGCGAGACCTATACCGTCATTGTCAACGGCGTGACGATGACCTTCGAGGCGCAGTAGGGCGCGCACGGGCAGGAGTTGGTACGCTCGCGGACGAGCGCGGGCGCGGCAGGCGCCCGGACGGTGGCAACCGCGATGGCCGAGACCCTTCCCGACGAACGTCCGCAGCAGCGCCGCGAATACGCGGGGCCGGGCTTCACGTTCGGGATCGCGGCGCTGGTGGTGGTGGTGGTGGGGTTCGGCATCTGGTTCCTTGAGATCCGCGGTAACGGGGGTGGCGTCGAGGCGGAGGCGGGGATGGGCGTGGTGGCGCTGGCGGAGTCGTTGAACCCGACAGGGGAGGCGCCGGCGGCGGAGGTGGGGCGGGCGGCGCCCGCGTTCAGGCTGCGGGACCTGGACGGGTCGGCGGCGGAGCTCACGGAGTTCCGCGGACGGTACGTGCTGCTGAACTTCTGGGCCTCGTGGTGCGGGCCGTGCCGGGGGGAGACGCCGGCGCTGCAGGCGTTCTTCGAGCAGCAGGCGCCGGGGCTGGTCGTGATCGGGGTTAACCAGCAGGAGGAGGCAGAGACGGCGCGCGCGTTCGCCGAGTCGTTCGGGGTGACGTACCCGATCGCGCTGGACGCGGACGGGCAAGTCTCGGGGGCGTACCGCGTGACCACGGGGCTGCCGGTCAGCTTCCTCATCGACCCGGACGGGGTCATCCAGGGGATACACCTGGGAGCACTGACGGACTCCGACCTGGCCGATCTGGCGGCGGAGCTTCCCTGATGGCGAGCGACGCTCGCGCCGCGACGCCTCCGATGCCCAAGTTCGACCCGCTGCGGGCGACGTGGCGGTTGCTGACGAACGTGAAGTTCGCGGTGGCGCTGGTGACCTTGGCCGTGCTCGCGAGCCTGATCGGGGTCGTGCTGCCGCAGATGCCGGCGGAGATGCGCGGCAATCCGCCCGCGCGCTCGGCCTGGCTGGAGCTGCAGCGCGAGGACTTCGGCTGGCTGACGGGGACGATCGAGGGGCTCGACCTGTTCGAGGTGTTCCACAGCCCGTGGTTCCTGGCGCTCTGGTTCGTGATCGTGGCGGCAGTGACCGTCTGCACCATCAGCCGCTTCCCGCCGACGTGGCGGAGCGTGCAGCGTCCGCAACTGCGCGTGAACGAGCGCTACTTCGAGACGGCACGTCACCGGGCGTCGTTCACGCACGCCGGGGGCGTTGCGGCGATCGAGGGGCTGCTGCGCCGTCGCCGCTACGCAGTGACCCGGACGCATGAGGACGGGGGCGCGACCGAGCTGTTCGCAGAGCGGTTCCCGTGGACGCAGTACGCGACGTTCATCTCGCACATGGCGCTGCTGTTGCTGCTCGTCGGGGGGCTGCTCACGAACCTGGCGGGGTTCCAGCGTACGCTCGCCCTGGCGGAGGGACGGCCCGGGGCGCCGCTCTTCGGCGATCCGGGGCCGGGGCAGATCTTCGTGGGGATGGAGGACGCGCACCAGGGGGTGGACTCCGCCGGGAACATCATCGACTTCCGCAGCCACCTGCTGTTGCGGCGGGGCGACGAAGTCGTGCGCTGCACGGCCACCGTGAACGACCCCTGCGGGGCGTTCGGGTACCGCTTCCACCAGGCCGCGTTCTTCGACGACCTCGCGCAGCTGACCATCTGGGGCCCCGACGGGCGCGTGCTCTTCGACGACGTGCTCGACTTCGAAAACGAGTCCACGGCGACGCCCCTGCTGACGATCACGGGCCCGGAGGGCGCGGTCGTGTTCGACCAGGCCGTGCCGCAGATGGCGAGCGTGCCGGGATCGACGCTCGGGTACGAGGGGGACCTGGCGCTGGCAGAGCTGGCCCTGCCGGGGGCGGTCTACGGGGTGAGCTGGCGAGCGGAGGGGGAGACGCTGGTGGCACTTCTCGACGGGGAGGGGTTCGACCAGGTCGAGCTGCGCCCCGGGGAGTCAGCAGAGGCGCCAAGCCACCGCATCATGTTCCGGGGGATCGCCTCGGTACCGGCGATCCCGGTGCTCGACATGCCCCGGGGCACGACGACCGGAGTCGTCAACGTGCAGATGCCCGAGGCCGCCGACGGACGCCCCTACCTGTTCATCTCGGACATCGACGCGGACCACGTGGTGATCGCGGACGGGGCGACGGTCGAGACGTCGTCGGGGTACCGCTACCGCTTCGGGGGGCGGGTGGATGCGTCGGGGATCGACGTGCGGCGGGATCCGGGCGACCTGTTCATCTGGGTGGCGGTGGGGCTGGCGATGCTGGGGCTGGGAATCACCTTCTATGTCCCGCGACGACGGCTGTGGGTGCGGGTGACGGACCAGCGGACACAGCTCGCGGGAGTCGCGGCGCGGACGACGCGGTTCGGGCGCGAGCTACGCCAGATGGGCGCGGAGCTCGGGGCTCGCGACGCACTGCTACCGGAGGACATGGAGGAAAGCGGCAGTTGAGACCTGCTATGCTTAGTCTGGTGCTTAGCTAGGAGGAACCGCGGTGGTGACCGTAAACGTCCACGAAGCGAAGACCCACCTCTCTCGGCTGCTTGCGCAGGTAGAGGCCGGCGAGGATGTCGTCATCGCTCGGAACGGACAGCCCGTGGCACGACTCGTACCGTGCGAACGGAAGGGAAGACCCCAGTTCGGATCGTGGAAGGGCCGGATCAGGATCACCGACAGCTTTTTCGATCCGCTCCCAGAAGAGGAGCTTGCTGCCTGGGAGGGCGACTAACGGTTGCGCCTCTTGCTCGACACGCATGCATTTCTCTGGTGGATCGAGGGCAACAGGCGCCTGCCGGCCCGAGTGCGCCGGGCCATCGGGGACGACGGAAACGCCAAGTTCGTTAGTGCGGCTTCGGCTTGGGAGATCACCACGAAGTACCGCATAGGAAAGCTGCCCGAAGCTTCAGAGCTGGCCCCGAACGTCGCCGACGCAATCGCTGATGAAGGGTTCGAGGAACTCCCGATCAGCGTCCAGGAGGGCGCCCGAGCCGGGGCGCTTCCAGAGTTGCACCGCGATCCCTTCGACCGGATCCTCATCGCTCAGGCAATCCTGAACGACCTCACTCTCGTCTCAGGCGAAGGTCTATTCGACCAGTACGGGGTGCAACGCTACTGGTAAGGCAGGCTACTGGAAGAGGGCGCCGACGCTCTGGCCGGTGTGGATGCGCTGGATCGCGTCGCCGAACTGGGGCGCAGTCGAGATCACGTGCATGTTGGGGAGACGCTTCTCGGGGAGCATCGGCACGGTGTCGGTGAGGACGATCTCGTGGACGTTGGCGGCGCGGAGGCGGTCGACCGCCGGACCGCTCAGGATGGCGTGATAGCCGGCCACGAGGATCTCGCGGGCGCCCTTCTCGCGGAGGATGTTGACGGCCTGCACCATCGTGCCGGCGGTGTCGATCTCGTCGTCGACGAGGAGCGCGTTCCGGCCCTCCACATCGCCGATGACGTTGAGGGCTTCGGTGCTCCCGGTGTTCCCGAGGCGGCGCTTCTCGACGATGGCGATGGGTAGGTCGAGGCGGACGGCCATGTCTCGGGCCAGCTTCTCGCCGCCGACATCGGTTGAGACGACGGTGTAGTCCGTCATGTCCTTGCCCTTGTAGTAGGCGCTCACGGGGAAGAGGGCGTTGAGCTCATCGAGGGGAATGTTGAAGAAGCCCTGGATCTGGCCGGCGTGCAGGTTCATGGTGAGGACTCGGTCGGCGCCGGCGGTCTCGATGAGATTGGCGAGGAGGCGGGCGCTGATGGGAACCCGCGGCTGGTCCTTCTTGTCGCTGCGGCCGTAGGCGTAGTACGGGATGACGGCGGTGATGCGTCCCGCCGACGCGCGCCGGGCGGCGTCGATCATGATGAGCAGCTCGAGGATGGAGGTGCTCACCGGGGGGAAGAAGGGCTGCACGAGGAAGACGTCGCGGCTGCGGATGTTCTCCTGGTAGCGGACGAAGATGTTCTCGTTGGCGAACTCGAAGATATCGGCCTCGCCCTGCTTCATCCCGAGGTGCGCGCAGATGGCCTCCGCGAAGGCGGGGTAGGTCCTTCCCGAAAAGATGGCGAGATCGACGAGCTCGTTGGTCATCAGACGACGACGAATTCCTTGTACTCGCCGAAGACGCGCCGCCACATGTTGCAGATCTCGCCGGACGTGGCGCCGACGTTAACCGCGTCGATGATGAGCGGCATGAGGTTGGTGTTGGGGTCGTTGCTGCCGCTCTCGAGGGCGCGCATGGCCTCGCCCCAGGCGTCGGCGTCGCGCTCGGCCTTCACCTTCTTCAGGCGGGCGAGATGGCGGCGCTCGCCCTCGGGATCCATCTTGAGGATGGGGATCTCAAGGGACTCATCGGTCTGGAACTCGTTGACGCCCACGATGATGCGGTCACCGCTTTCGAACTCGCGCTGAAAGCGGGCGGAGGCGTCGGCGATCTCCTTCTGGAAGTAGCCGGTCTCGAGGGCGGGGATGACGCCGCCGAGGTCCTCGATACGCTCGAAGATGGCGTTGCACTCGGCCTCCATGTCGTTCGTCAGCTTCTCGACGAACCAGGAGCCGCCGAGCGGGTCGACGGTGTTGGCGGCACCGCTCTCGTGCTGGATGACCTGCTGGGTGCGGACGGCGAGGCGCACCGCCTTGTCGGACGGCAGCGCAAGAGCCTCGTCCATGGAGTCGGTGTGCAGCGACTGGGTCCCACCGATGACGGCGGCGAGGGCCTGGATGGCGACCCGCACGAGGTTGACCTCGGGCTGCTGCTCGGTGAGGGAGACGCCCGCGGTCTGGGTGTGGAAGCGCATGAGCCAGGAGCGTGGCTTCGTGGCGCCGAAGCGCTCGCGCATCTGGCGAGCCCAGATGCGGCGGGCGGCGCGGAACTTCGCGATCTCCTCGAAGAAGTCGTTGTGGCAGTTGAAGAAGAAGGAGATGCGCGGGGCGAAGCTGTCGATGTCGAGCCCGCGATCGAGCGCCCACTTCACGTACTCGATGCCGTCGGCGAGGGTGAAGGCGAGCTCCTGCACGGAGGTCGAGCCGGCCTCGCGGATGTGGTAGCCGCTCACGGAGATGGGGTTCCAGAGGGGCATCTCGTCGGCGGCGAACTCGACGGTGTCGGTGACGAGGCGCATCGACTCGCGCGGCGGGTAGATGAACTCGTTCTGGGCGATGTACTCCTTGAGGATGTCGTTCTGGAGGGTGCCCGCGAGCTTGGAGCGAGGCACGCCCCGCTTCTCCGCGGCGGCGATGAAGAGAGCCCAGATAACGGGCGCGGGGCTGTTGATGGTCATGGAGGTGGTGATGTTGTCGAGGGGCAGGCCGTCGAGAAGGATGTCCATGTCGGCGAGCGAATCGACGGCGACGCCACAGGAGCCGAACTCGCCCTCGGCCCAGGGCTCGTCGTGGTCGTAGCCCATGAGCGTGGGCATGTCGAAGGCGATGGAGAGGCCGTTGTTCCCGGCACCGAGGAGGTCGTGGTAGCGCTGGTTCGTCTCCTCGACGGAGCCGAAGCCGCTGAACATGCGGATGGTCCAGGACTTGCCGCGATAGCCGGTCTTGTGGACTCCGCGCGTGAACGGGTAGGAGCCGGGCAGGTTGATGTCGCGTTCGTAGTCGAGGTCGGCGACGTCGGTGGGATCGTAGAGGCGGTCGATGGGGCGGCTGGAGACCGTCATGAACGGTCCGGCCGACTCGCGGCCCTCCGCGACGACGGCGTCCTCGTACTCCTTGCGCAGCTCTTTGGCGCGCTCCAGTCCGTTCGATTCGCTCACAGCCTGCTCCTCTCCCAACGTCTCGAGGGAGTCCGCCTATCTTACCGAACAGGCCCGAACGGGCAGGGCGCGGCTGGATCGCGGGCGGGTCGCGGGCCTACGCTCGGGCCGTGCCGACGCCAGAACGGATGCAACGCTACCGGGACGTGGCCGCGAGGCGGCAGCAGGGCGTGGTCGTGCTGGAGGACATCCACGACCCGCACAACGCCGAGGCGGTGTTCCGAAGCTGCGACGCCTTCGGGTTCCAGCGGGTGTGCTTGATCTTCGACCAGGAGGAGCCCTTCGACCCGCGCCGGGTGGGGAAGCTCTCCTCATCGTCGGCGAACAAGTGGCTCGATTTCGAGGTGTACTCGTCGGCGAGGGAGTGCCTCGAGGCGCTGCAGGGGGAGGGGTTCGAGGTGGTGGCGACGGTAGCGGAGGGTGAGACGGAGGAGCTCTACGGCGCGGAACTGACGGCGCCGCGGATCGCCGTGATGCTGGGGAACGAGAACCGCGGGCTCTCGCCGGAGGCCGTGGCCCTGGCCGACCGGCGCCTGACCATTCCCATGGAGGGGATGGTGCGAAGCCTCAACCTCTCGGTGACGGCGGCGATTGTGCTGTTCGAGGTGACGCGACAGCGCAGGCAAGCGGGAATGGAGCAGTACCTGCTTCCAGAGGACGAGCGAGACGCGCTGCTGAAGGCGTTGAGCGAACCGTAGGGGTGGTGGCGGCCCCGGGCCCGCGAAGGGTTGGCTTGCGCCGTTCGCAACGGTTCCGACTACACTCGATGGAGAACAACGCCGGCCGTCATCAAGCGGACCAGTCAGGGAGTCCACATTGGCACGGGTACAGCTGGCGCTGAACGTGGCGGAGCTCGAATCCGCGATCGCGTTCTATCGCGACCTCTTCAAGACGGAGCCGCACAAGGTGCGGGACGGCTACGCAAACTTCGAGGTGGCCAACCCGCCGCTGAAACTGATCCTGTTCGAGAACGGGCGCGGCGGCGACCTCAACCACCTCGGCGTCGAGGTCGAGACGACCGCGGAGGTGGCTGCCGAGACCGAGCGCCTTGCCGGGCTCGGCCACGAGCTCGAGGTCGAGGACGCCGTCGTGTGCTGCCACGCCGAGCAGGACAAGGCGTGGGCGAGAGACCCCAGCGGGCTTCGCTGGGAGGTCTACGCGATCACCGACGACGATCCGCCCCCGGCGGAGCAACTCATCACGCTGGTGGAGGAGCCCGGGATGGCGTGCGACATCGTCGCGGATGTCTGTTGCGCGGAGGCGCCCTCACCCTAGGGCACCGAGCCGGGTGGGCGAACTCGCCGCCATAGCGCCTCGGTAAACGTCGTTAACATGAGGCCATGCGGCACGAGAGCGCCGGTGACGTTGATCTGCCCCTGGGTCAGGGCACCTGGCGGAGCATCGAGTTCCAGGCCACGATAGCGCTCGCGGCGATGCTCACGCCGCTGAACAGCACCATGCTCGCGGTGGGGCTGCCCTCCATCCGCTCCCACTTCGACGTGGGCGTGGGGGAGATGACGCTGCTGATCAGCGTCTACCTGGTGGCGGTGGCGGCGATGCAACCCGTCTCGGGGCGGCTGGGGGATGCCTACGGCTCCATTCGGATGATGATGGCCGGGCTCATCCTGCTCATCGCGATCTCGGCCGTCTCGGCGCTGGCGACGAACCTGCCGATGCTCATCCTGATGCGAGGCCTGCAGGGAGCGGCGACCGCGCTGGTGCTGCCGAACGGCATTGCGGTGCTGCGAAAGCGGACGCCCTCGGCGCGGCTGGGCACCGTCCTCGGGATGAACGGGGCAGCGCTCTCGATCGCGGCCGCCACCGGTCCCGTAATCGGGGGGGCGTTGCTGCTGGCGGGGGACTGGCGGTTGCTGTTCCTGGTCAACGTGCCGCTGTCGGTCGTGGCGATCGCGTTCCTCCTGCGGCTGAAGCCGGACGAGGGGCACGGATGCGAGACGCTGCGCATCGACACGCCTTCGCTGCTCGCGCTTGTGGCGGTGTTCGGGAGCGCGGTCCTCATCGGAAGCGCCACACGCGTGGAGAACCCCGCCTTCCTGATCGCGGGCGCCGCCCTCCTGCCGCTGACGGTAGGAGCGTACTGGCTGCGGTCGCGCTGGGGCGGGAGCATCGTGGAGTTCCGCTTCTTCGGTGCGCGTAACTTCCGCGCGGCCGCCAGCAGCCAGGGGCTCACGAACCTCGTGATGTACTCGTTCCTCGTGAGCCTGCCCCTCTACCTCGTGGACCTGCGGGGAGTGAGCGACCAGGTCGTGAGCATGGTGCTGTTCTCGCTGATGGCGGCGATGATCACACTCTCGCCGGTGGGCGGGGCGCTCACCGACCGGGTGGGGCGGAGGCCGCTGCTCCTGGGCGGCGGCTTCGTCATTGGCGCGGCGACGGTCGCGCTGGTGCTGCTGTTCGACGACCCGCCGCTGGCGGCGATCATCGGGCCGCTCATCGGCGTGGGTATCGGGCTCGGGATCTCGGGACCAGCGCGGTCCTCAGCCGCCCTGGAAGCCTGGCCGCGGGACGTCGCGGGGTCGGTCTCGGGAACGTTCTCGATGATGCGCTACGCGGGCGCGATCCTGGGCGCCGCCATCATCGCGGCCCTGCTCGGGCCAGACCCGGGCGAAGGCGCGTTCCGGTTGCTCACGATCGTGCTGGCGGGCGTGGCCATCCTCAACATCTTCGTGTCGCTGGAGATCCGCGACCGGCCCAAGGCGGCCGCGACCGGCGTCATCGACACGCCCACGCCCGTGCCCGAGCGCCCGCGGCCCTAGCCGCGCGGGTCGACGAGGACCTTGATCTGGCGGCGGTCGCCGTTGAGCAGCGAGAACGCGTCGGCGATGTCGGAGAGCCGGGCGGTGTGGGTGTGCAGTGGCCGCACCTGGATGCGGCCGCTGGCGATGAGGTCGGCGGCAATCGCGAACTCCTGATGCGAGTAGGCCACCGAGGCGACGACCGTGACCTCCTTCGAGATCCAGGAGCCAGGAGTGATGATCGCGTCCTCGTTCGCGAGGCCGACGATGGTGACGGCGCCCCCACGGCGCACGTAGTCGACCGCGTGCTGGATGGTCGGAGCGATGCCGGCGCATTCGAAGACAACATCGGGGCCGAGACCGCCGGTGGCCTCCTTGAGACCGGTGGCCACGTCCTCCTCCATGGGGTTGAAGACGGCGTCGGCGCCCAGTTCGACGGCGAGGGCCGCGCGGTCGGCGACGGGTTCGACCACGTAGACGGCCCCGGCCCCGGCCGCGCGGGCGCACTGGAGCGTGAGCAGGCCGATGGGACCGGCGCCGATCACCGCGACCGTGTCGCCGAGGCGGATGCTGGTGCGGCGGGTGCCGTGGAGGGCGACCGTGAGGGGCTCGACCATGGCCGCGTCGAGATCGTCGAGGCCCTCGGGCACGGGGGTGAGGCGGCGAACATCGGCGGCGATGGCGGGCGCGAAGCCGCCGTGGGGCGTGCCCATCAGGCTGCCGAGCTGGTGGGGGCAGTCGCGGGTATAGCCGGCGCGGCAAGCGGCGCAGTCGCCACAGGCGGGGGCGATGCCGCCGATGACGCGGTCGCCTTCGCGGAAGTCGGTCACGCCTGAGCCCACGGCCGAGACCTCGCCCATCCACTCGTGGCCGCAGACGGCGGGGTTCTCCATGACGCCCGACTGGTAGGCGTGGAGGTCGGTGCCGCAGATGCCGCAGTAGCTGACGCGGACGACGGCCTCGTTCTCGGCGGGAGTGGGCTCGGTGAACTCGAGGAGCTCGATGATCTCTTTGCCGGTGATGATTCCTGCTTGCATGGCGATGGAGTGTAGCGGGTAGGGCGTCGGACCGCGCCCCGTGTGCCGGGGAGGCGCTATCCTGCCCGTGCGCGCGCAGGCGTGCAGCCCCACATCAAGAGGGAGAGCCGCCATGCCCAGCCGCGCGCGGCTCTACGCTGACCGTTGAATCCGGGCGTCCTGGCTGGGATCGGCTCGGCCGCCATCTGGGCGGTGGCGAGCACGCTCATGGCCTCCTCCTCGACGCGTGTCGACGCCGTGTCGGTGAGCGCGGTGCGAGGCGCGTGGGGCGCGCTGGCGCTCCTGGTCGCCTTGCCGTTCGTGATCATGTCGGGCGGCTTCGAGGCGATGAACGCGGCCGTGGCGGTGGCGGTGATCGGGTCCGCGCTCGTCGGCCATTCGCTGGGGGACACGCTCTACGTCTTCTCGCTGAACGCCCTCGGGCTGACGCGCGCCTTCACCATCAGCCTCGGGCTCTTCGTCTTCCTGACCTACGTGCTCGGGATCGTGTTCCTGGGTGACGCGATCACACTGGCCGAGGTGATCGGCTCGCTGCTCGTGCTGGCGGGCGTCTACCTGGTCGCCCTGCGGGGGCGGAAACGTGGAGCGCCGGTAGCAGGCGCGGCGGAGGGCGGCAACGTGCCTCGGGGGCTGGCGTTGGTGGGGATAACCGCCCTCATCTGGGCGATCGCGACCGTCTGGCTGGGGGACGCGGTCGAGGGGCAGAACGCGGTGGCGGTGACGGCCCTGCGGCTTCCCGCGAGCGCGCTGGTGGTGGGCTTCGTCGCGGCGGCGATGCCACGATCGAGCATCCGGCGGTGGACGATCTCGCGCTTCGACCACGGCGCCCTCTTCCTCGCGGGGCTGGCGGGCACGGGGCTGGGCAGTCTGCTCTGGATCTACGCGGTGCAGGAGGCGGGCGTGGGCCGGGCCGCCGTGGCGAGCGCCATCTCCCCGCTCTTCGCCGTGCCCCTGGGAGCGATCTTCCTTGGCGAGCGGCTGACCCTCTGGCTGGCTGTGGGCGTAGCAGTCGCCGTGGCAGGCATCATCCTGATCTCGTAGGCCAGCCGAGGCCGGTTGGCCCTCCGGCCATCTGCCTGCCCGGATGTACGAGACGTTGTATCATCCCCGCCCATGTTCAGAGGCGAGGGGGCGGCAGGCGGACTGCGAGCGGGATTGCTCCTGTTGGTCGTCCTGGGGGTGGCGGGCATCGCCCTGTCACTGGCCTACGAACGCCACTGGCTCGGCGCCTGGCAGCTGGCGCCATGGATAACCATTGGCATCGTCATCGTGGGGGCGGCGGCTCTCGTCGTTCGCCCAACAGCGGCAACGGTCTGGCTGGCGCGAACCGTGGCCATCCTGGCCGTCGTGAGCGGCGCCATCGGGGTCTGGCAGCACATCGATGCCAATTACGCCGCGGGCGCGGTCACGGAGCAGGAATCCAGCGACGGCCACGGCCATTCCCACGGCAACGAGGCGGTCGAGACCGGCCCGACCCTGGGGGAGGTCATGAGCGGAGCCGCCGGCCACGCGCCGGTACCCTCCGCGCTGGCGCTCGCGCCGGTGGGGCTGGCGCTGGGCCTGGCGACGATCGGCCTGGGCCGGCGGCGAGGCCCGTCGGAGGGATAGCGCCGAGCGTCAGCCGGTGGCGGTAAAGAAGTCGGCGCGGGGCGTGCCCGTGTCGTCGTAGACGGGCTCCTCGAGGTCGACGCGGAACTTGCTGATCTGCGAGCCGGTGATGCCGTGACGTCCGAGGTGGGCGCCCATGTCGCGATAGGGGGCGTTCTCGAAGTGGAAACGCAGGGAGGCCTCGTCGTCCCACAGCTCGTACACCCAGATGCGCTCGGCGACGCGGGGGTCGGCGGTCCACTCGTAGTTGCGGCAGCCGGGCTCCTCGAGGGCGGCGTCGATGTGGGGGCCGGCGGTGGCGAGGGCCTGGTCGCGCAGGGCGGGGTCGAGGTCGATGCTTCCGGCGATGACGATCATTGGTGCTCCTGGTGGTCGTTGGTCGGTGGGGAATCTTACCGGGCGGAGCGGATGGCAACTGGCGGACTCAGGCGCGCCAGGGGTTGATCACCTCGATCCCGCATCCGGCAAAGCCCCCAACGTCCCGCGTGGCGACGGCCGCGCCCCGCGAGCGCGCAATGGCCGCGATCTGGGCATCCAGCTGACTGATCGGGGCGCCAGCGGCGCGGCGGGTGGAGACGATCAGGGCGTACTCACTGGGCGGCAGCACTGTCGAATGGCAGGATCCGGTCGGGAAAGTACTGTTGGAGCACCCTGGCAGTCGCCAGAGCAATCGCGGCACGGCGGCGTCCTGCAGGCAGGACTTCGATGCCGTAGAGCAATTCAGCTTCGCTGATGGCGGTCAAGAACAGTTCGGGAGGTGGTTGACGGGAGAGCCACTCAAGGGCAGTGGCGCTCGGAACAAGCCTCGTCACTTCGGAGACGACGTTCGTGTCGAGGACGGTCACTTGTCAGGCTCAGTCGAAAGTGGGCGGTTCGCGAATGGGCTCGCGGGGCGGCAACTCCAGTTCGACATCGCCGAATTCAGCATGGACTGGGGCGAAGATGGCACGGATACCATCCACTATGTTCTCGGGTGGTTCAGGGTGGTCTTCTTCACCGAGGGCCTCGCCCAGGATCTCCCGCACCTCCTGCTCCATCGACCTGCCGTTCTCCGCCGCGCGAATGCGCAGGCGTCGCTTCAGCCCTTCATCCAGGTTCCGCACGGTGATGCTGGCCACTGTTCGCCCCCGTCGCATGCAATGCTAGCACTGCAAGCAATGCATGCACATCCGCCTCAGTTGACGCGACGGCCGCCCGTTTCGGCCCAGTAGGGCTCGCGCAACTCGAACTTCTTGAGCTTGCCTGTGGCCGTGCGCGGGAGCTCGGCGGCGAACTCGATCCGGCGCGGCACCTTGAAGTGGGCCATGTTGTCGCGACAGAAGTCGATGATCTCGTCGGGCGTGGACTCCTCGCCCTGCTGCAGGACGATGACGGCGAGGGGCGTCTCGCCCCAGCGCTCGCTGGGGATGCCGACCACGGCGGCCTCGAGCACCTTGGGGTGCCGGTAGAGCACGTCCTCGACCTCGATCGAGGAGATGTTCTCGCCGCCGGAGATGATGACGTCCTTGGCTCGGTCGACGATGTTGATGTAGCCGTGCTCGTTCACGGTGGCGAGGTCGCCGGTATAGAAGTAGCCGTCGCGGACGACCTTGGCGGTCTCCTCGGGCTGGTTCCAGTAGCCCTTGAAGACCATGTTGCCGCGGGCCGCGACCTCGCCGATGGCGGTGTCGTCGCGGGGGACGTCGCGACCGCCTTCGCCGACGACGCGGAGCTGGACGCCGATCGAGGGGTGGCCGGCGCGGGCCTTGAGCCGGTAGAAGGCGTCCCCCTCGGCGGTGACGTGGGGCTTGGGCTCGGCCACGGTGAGGATGGGGGCGGTCTCGGTGAGGCCGTAGATTTGCATGAAGGTCCAGCCGCGCTCCTGCTCAAGGCGCTCGACGAACGTGACGGGGGGCGGGGCGCCGGCGCAGACGAAGCGGGGGCTGGTCGCCATCTCGTACTCGCCGGCGTCCTCGAAATCGAGGATGCGGGCGAGGACGGCGGGAGCCATGCAGGCGAAGGTGACGCCCTCATCGCGCATGAGGCCGTAGAGCAGGTCGGGCTCGGGGGCGCGCACGATGACGTGCTTCCCGCCCATGGCCGTGAGCGCGTACACGCCGCCCCAGCCGTTGCAGTGGAACATCGGCAGCGTCCACATCTCGACGTCGTCGTGGTTGACGCCCAGGTGGGCGATGAAGTGGTAGGCGTTCGCATAGAAGTTCCGGTGGGTGAGCATCACGCCCTTGGGGCGGGCGGTGGTGCCGGAGGTGTAGTTGATGCTGACCAGGTCGTTCTCGTCGAGCTCCGGGTCGGGCGGGGGCGTCTCGGGCTGGCCGGCGACCAACTCCTCCCAGTCCTGCCAGCCGTCGGGGGTGGGGGCGTCGCCGTAGCGGGCGACGATCCAGTGCTCGACATCGGGGAGGCCGTCGCGGATGGCGTCGAGGGCGCCGGTCAGGTCGGAGTCGGCGATGATGGCCTTCGCGCCGGAATGGGAGAAGGCGTACTGGAAGTCCTCGGAGACGAGGCGGTAGTTGAGGGGAACGAGAACCGCGCCGATGAGCGAGGTACCGTAAAACGACTCCAGGAAGTGGTGGCTGTTGGGGCTGAGGATGCCGACGCGGTCGCCCTTGCCGACGCCGAGGCTCGTGAGGCCGTGCGCGAGCCTGTAGCAGCGCCGGGCGAATTCGGCGTAGGTGAAGCGCTTGTCGCCGTCGACGACGGCCTCCTTGGGGCCGTAGAGGCTCTCCGCGCGGAAGAGGAAGTCGTTGACGACCATGGGGACTTCCATGTCGCTGCTCCGGGCGCCATGCGGGCGTGGCGAGATGCTACCCGGCCACCCGCGGGGACGAAACCGCGGGCCGCCGGACCGAGAGAGGCGTCCGGTAGACTCGAAGGGCGAACACGCCTCAAGGAGGGCCGCGGATGACCGCCCCGACCGCAACCGCCACCACGCTGATGACGCCCGAGTGCAACGCCAACCCGTACCCCGAGTACGACCGGCTGCGGGCGCAGTCGCCGATCTACTACGGGAACGAGGACATGCATGGAGGCCCGGGGGCGATGTGGGGCCTGCTGCGGTACGAGGATGTGTACGGCGCGCTGGCGGACCACGAGACCTTCTCGTCGGTGCAGACCGGAGGGCAGAGCAGCGGCAGCGGCATGCGTCTGGTGCTGCTGAACGACGACCCGCCGCGCCACACCCGCTTCCGCAAGCTGGTGAACAAGGCGTTCACGCCGCGCCGCATCCGCGAGCTGGAGCCGTGGCTGCAGACGGTGGTGAACGAACTGCTGGAGGAGGTGCGCGGGGGCGAGATGGAGGTGGTCCAGAACTACACGATGCCCCTGCCGGTGATGGCGATCGCGGAGCTGCTGGGCATCCCGCGCGAGGAGTATCAGACCTTCAAGCAGTGGACGGACGACGCGCTGGGGGTCCACCCGCGGACGCCGGAGGAGCGGCAGCAGTCGACGCAGGAGATGATGGCCTACTTCGGCCAGATGGCGGCGGCGCGGCGCGAGCACGGGGCAGAGGACCTGATCACGGCGCTGGTGGAGGCGGAGATCGAGGGCGAGGCGCTGGAGGACTGGGAGGTCCTCGGCTTCTGCATGCTGCTCTTGATCGCGGGGAACGAGACGACGACGAACCTGATGGGGAACACGATCGCCTTCCTCTCGCAGCGCCCTGACCTGTGGGCGCAGCTGCGCGAGGACCGCTCGCTGATCCCGCAGCTGATCGAGGAGATGCTGCGCTACGAGAGCCCGGTGCAGGTGCTCTTCCGGCGGACCACCCGCGACGTCGAGCTGAACGGCGTGACGATCCCGGCGGAGCAGCGGGTGGGCGTGTTCTACGGGGCGGCCAACCGCGACCCCGAGGAGTGGGACGAGCCGGACGAGTTCGTGCTGGAACGCGACCTGCACGCGCACGTCGGGTTCGGGCACGGGACGCACTACTGCCTGGGCTCGCCCCTGGCGCGGGCGGAGGCACGAATCACGCTGAACACGTGGCTCGACCGCTTTGCAGCCATCGAGCCAACAGCCCCGCCCGTCTGGCAGACGGGCACGGGCGTCGTGCTCGGCTACACCTCGCTGCCCGTGTCACTGACCCAGGCCTGATCCCGCCGAGGCAGACCGGTTCCTTGCCGGCGGCTAGGATAGAGCCGTGCCCCTCATCGAGACGTATGCCCTGACGAAGCAGTACCCGGGCGTGACTGCGCTGAACGCGCTCGACATCAACGTCGAGCCGGGCATCATCGGGCTGGTCGGGGCGAACGGGGCGGGCAAGAGCACGCTGATCAAGATCCTGCTCGGGCTGCTGCCCGCGACGCGCGGCAAGGCGCGCGTGCTCGACATGGACGTGGAGACGGAAGGGCGGGCCATCCGCGGGCTCGTCGGCTACATGCCCGAGCACGACTGCCTGCCCCCCGACCTCTCGGCGACGGAGTTCGTGGCGCACCTGGCGGAGGTGAGCGGCCTGCCGCGCACCGCCGCCCGCGAACGCACGGCGGAGACGCTGCGCCACGTTGGCCTGTTCGAGGAGCGCTACCGCGAGATCGGCGGCTACTCGACTGGCATGAAGCAACGCGTGAAGCTCGCGCAGGCGCTCGTGCACGACCCGCGCCTGATCTTCCTGGACGAACCGACGAACGGGCTCGACCCGGCGGGGCGCGAGGAGATGCTCGACCTCGTGCGCCGCACCGGGCGTGAGTTCGGGATCGCCGTGCTGATGTCGTCGCACCTGCTGGGGGAGATCGAGCGGGTGTGCGACTCGCTCGTCGTGATCGACGCGGGGCGGCTGGTGCGCCAGGGGGCGGTGGCGGAGTTCACGGCGGGGCTGGGTTCGCTTGAGGTCGAGGTGGAGGGCGATGCGGCGGCGCTGGCGGAGGCGCTGACGAAGCGCGGCTTCGAGGCCCGCGGCGAGGGCTTCCTCGCGCACGTGGGGTTGAACGGTGACGATCCGTACGACGCGATTCGCGACTGCATCGTGGAGTTGGAGCTGGGGCTGGTGCGCCTGGAGCAGCGCCGCCAGACGCTTGAGGACATCTTCCGCCCGGATGCGGACGAGGCGGTGGCGGAACGTGTCTGAGCGGGCAGCGGGGAGCATCTACGACCTCGGCTATCGGCGCTACGAGGGGCGGCGGCTGGGACGCTGGGACGCCGTGCTCTCGCTCTACGTGCACGGACTGCGGGCGGCGTTCGGGCTGGGGCGGCGGACACGCAGCAAGGTGTTCCCGATAGGGCTCGCGGTCGTCGCGGCAATCCCGGCGCTGGGCTACCTGATGGCGGCCGCCTTCATCGACATCGACATCTCCGACGCGATCCGGGCGGAGGACTACTTCAGCTCGGTCTTCTTCTTCCCGCCGGCGGCCCTGATGCTGTTCGTGGCGGCGGTGGCGCCGGAACTGCTGGGGCGGGATCTGCGGCACGCGACGCTGCCGCTCTACTTCTCGCGGGGGCTCAGCCGCCAGGATTACGCGCTGGCGCGCTACGCCTCGATGGCGACCGCGCTGCTGGCGCTGACGCTGCTGCCGCAGGCGGTCCTGTTCCTGGGCAACGCCCTCGTGGTCGACAGCTTCGGCGGCTACTTCCAGGACGAGTGGGGGCAGGTGGGACCGATCATCGGGAGCAGCCTCCTGATCTCGCTCTTCTTCGCCGCGATCGGGATGCTGATCTCCGCGCAGAGCGGCAGGCGCGCGTTCGCCACGATCGGCGTGATCGCGCCCTTCGTGTTCCTCCCCATCATCTCGGGCGTCCTGGTGGGAACGGTGGAGAACTTCGTCGGCCGGCTGGGCGTCTTCCTGAACCCGTTCTTCGTCATCGACGGCTTCACGTACTGGTTCTTCGACGCGGCTCCGGATATCGGCGAGGGACACCCGCTGAACGTCGCGGACTTCGCCGGAGGCTGGTACTTCTTCTTCGCGCTGGCGGTGACGGCTGCCGGCATCGCGCTGCTGGTGCGCCACTACGGGCGGCGAAGCCTGTGAGCGCGGAAGAGGGGACGGCTCCCGAGGCGGCGGTCGAGGTGGTCGACGTCTCCCGTTGGTACGGGAACGTAGTAGCGGTAAACGGCATCTCCTTCGCCCTCGATCCCGGCGTGACGGGACTGCTCGGGCCGAACGGGGCGGGCAAGACAACGCTGCTGAACATGATCGCGGGCTTCCTGAAGCCGTCCGTGGGGGACGTGCGGGTGCTGGGCGAGAGCTCTTTCGGAAACCCCGACATCTACCGGCGGGTCGCGCTCGTACCGGAACGGGAGGCGGTGTACGACTTCCAGACCGGCCACCAGTTCGTGCTGATGAGCGCCCGCATGCACGGCCTTCCCGACGCGGGGGACGCGGCGCTGCGGGCGCTTCACATGGTCGAGATGGTGGGCGACGCGGATCGGGCCACCGGCGGCTACTCGAAGGGGATGAAGCAGCGCATCAAGATCGCCGCCGCCCTGGTACACGACCCCGAGGTGCTGCTGCTGGATGAGCCGTTCAACGGCATGGACCCGCGCCAGCGCCTGCAGATGATGGAGCTTCTGGGCCGGATGGCGGATCAGGGCCGCACGATCCTGTTCTCGTCGCACATCCTGGAGGAAGTGGAGCGGCTGGGGGAGAACGTGCTGGTGGTGGTGGCGGGGCGGCTGGCGGCGTCCGGGGACTTTCGCGCGATCCGCAAGCTGATGACGGACCGGCCGCACACGATCACGATCCGGTCGAGCAATAACCGCGGCCTCGCGCAGACGCTGATGGCGGAGGAGAGCGTGTTCGGCGTCGAGCTGACGGACGGGAAGATCGTGGTGCGGACGAACGAGCTCGGCGCCTTCACCTCGGCGGCGCCGCGGGCGGCGCAGGAGGTCGGCGCCTCGCTCTTCGAGGTGCGCCCCGAGGACGAGTCGCTCGAGAGCGTCTTCGACTACCTGGTGACGCGATGACCTGGCTGGTCCTGACGCTGACGCTGCGACAGCTGCTGGGGCAGAAGCGGACCCTGTTCCTGGCGGCCGTCGGGTTGCTGCCGGTGCTGGCCGCGATCATCTTCCGGGCGGCGGCCGAGAGCGACGAGTCGGCAGCCGAGTTCGCCGCGCAGGTCGTGCTGAACGCGCTCGTGATCAACATCCTGCTTCCCCTGACGGCGCTGGTCCTGGCGACGGCCTCGCTGGGGAGCGAGATCGAGGACGGGACGATCGTCTACCTGCTCTCGAAGCCGGCCGAGCGCTGGCGCATCGTCGCCGGGAAGCTGCTGGCGGCGTGGGGAGCGACCGCAGTGCTGGTGCTCGCGAGCGCCGTCATAGGCGGGCTGGTAACGCTGGCGGGGGAGGGGGAGTCGCGCCTCCTGGTCGGCTTCGTGGTCGCGATCGCGGTCGGGTCGCTGGCCTACTCTTCGGTCTTCGTGCTCCTCAGCCTGGTGACCTCGCGGGCGCTGTTCGTGGGGCTGGCCTATGCCTTCATCTGGGAGGCCGTGATCACGAACTTTGCGCCGGGCGTGCAGCGCTTCAGCATCCGCGAGTTCACGGCTTCCATCGCGGAGGCCGTGGGCGACACGACCCCCTGGGTGTTCGACGCCGACCTCGGCACGACGTACTCGGTGATCTTGCTGGTCGTGGTGACGGCGGTGGGGGCGGGCCTGGCGGTGAGGCGGCTCTCGCGGTTCGAACTGAGCGAGGCGCCCTAGGAACCAGAGGGGTCAGGAGCCATCGCCGCGAAGCAGGTCCTCCACATCCCGGAGGACGTCATCGGCGGAAAGCTCGGTGTCGGGCTCGAGGGTGGGGACGTCGCCTTCCTGGTACTGGTCCTCGAGGGCGCGCACGTACTGGACGATCTGGTCGTCGCCGCTCGACGCTTCTTCGACCCGCTGGAGGAAGGTCGCGCATTCGCTTTCCAGCTCGTCGAGGCCCGGGGCGTACTCGATCATGGGTTCAAGCGCACGGAGCAGGGCGAGCGTGGCGGGCGGATTCTCGTCGACGCTGAGGTAGTGGGGAACGGAGGCGGCGACGCTGACGAGGGGGAGGCCGTGCTTGCGCATGGCGTCGTGGAGAACACCGATGATTCCCGTGGGACCCTGGTAGCGGGAGGGGCCGAAGCCGAAGCGGCGCGCGAGGGCCGCATCGGCGGCACTGCCGCTGACGGGGATGGGGCGGGTGTGGGGGGTGGCCGCCGGCCGCGCGACGAGCGTGCAGACGAGCGACGGCTGGAGGGCGGCGATGGCGCTCGCAAAGCGCGAGGCGAACGGCTCCCAGCGCAGGTTCGGCTCGGTGCCGGTAATGGCGATGAGGTCGTGGGGGGCGTCGCTGAGCCGAGCGGCCCAGGCCTCGTTGACGGGCCAGGTGATCTCGCGCAGGCCGCCCTCGACCAGCCGGACCTCGGGGCGGGTCTCCGTGAAGACGAAATACTCCTCGGGATCGACGGTGATAAAGCGCTCGGCGTCGCTGGCTTCAATGAGGTGGCGGGCGGCGTCGGTCGTGACCGTGCCGGTGTCGCTCCAACCGGTGAAGGCCATGACGACCACGGGGGACCGCAGCCCCTCGACCGGCGAAACCTCGAATCCGTCCACGGCCCTATCGTAGCGGGTGGTGTGGTTAGGGGTCGGGGAGGCGAGGGGGCGCTACCGCCCGCCCGAGAGTGGCGCGCGCTCCGGGCCGCGGCGGTGGTACATGGGGGTGCCGTCGCCGCCATGACGGAGCATGACGACCTCGGCCATGATGCTGATGGCGATCTCCTCGGGCGTTTCGGCGCCGATCGTGAGGCCGATAGGGGTGCGCACCTTGGCCAGCTCGTCGGGGTCGAAGCCCTCCTCGCGGAGATGTTCGAGGACGGCGGCGGTGCGACGCTTCGAGCCGATCATGCCGAGGTAGCCCGCATCCCGGCCGAGACAGCGCCGCAGGGAAAGCTCGTCCTGCTTGTGCCCGCGGGTGACCATGACGATGGCGGTGTTGGGGTTGATGGGGAAGCGGTCGAGGGCCGCCTCGAAGTCGTCGCAGATCACTTCGTCGGCCTCGGGCAGGAGCTCGGGGTCGGCGAAGTCCTCGCGGTCGTCGAGGACGGCGACGTGGTAGTCGAGGAAGTCCGCAAGCTTCGCCAGCGCGCGCCCGATGTGGCCCGCACCCACGACGAGGAAGACCGGCTTCGACTCGACGACTTCGAGGTAGATGCTCGTCGCCTCGGGCAGGACGCGCTCGGAGAGGCCGTCGGGGCCGTCGTAGACGGTCTCGGTGGCGTGGCGGCGGAAGGCGTCGGGTGCGCGGTCGGCGACGAGATCGTCGAGGCGAGGATCGCCGAGGGTGCCGCTGCGGCCGCCGCCGGGCTCCACGAGCAGCTTCGCGCCCTGCTCCAGGGAGGCGGCGCCCGGCTCGAGCACGGTGGCGAGGAGGACGGGCTCGCCGCCGCTCGCAGCTTCGAGGAGACGCTCGGTGTGATCACGCATAAGGGAAAGTCTACGGCGCACCGGTGGGGATCGCGCTACGATCGCGCCATTCCACATCAACGAGGGCGCGGATGAGCGCACTGCAGGAACGGGATCCGGAAGTCGCCGCGGTCATCGCGGCCGAGCAGAGGCGTCAGACCGAGACGCTGGAGATCATCGCGAGCGAGAACTACGCCTCGGCAGCCGTGCTGGAGGCGACGGGCTCGGTGCTGACGAACAAGTACGCCGAGGGCTATCCCGGGAAGCGGTACTACGCCGGCAACGCGCACTCGGACGAGGTCGAGTCGCTCGCGATCGAGCGGGCGAAGGCGCTCTTCGGGGCCGAGCACGCGAACGTGCAGCCGACCTCGGGCGCCGAGGCGAACATGGCCGCCTACCTCGCCTTCGCGGACCCGGGGGACACCTTCCTCGGGCTGGAGCTGACGCAGGGCGGGCATCTGACGCACGGCTCCCCCGTGAACTTCAGCGGGCGGCTCTACGACTTCGTGCCGTACTCGGTGGACCGCGAGACGGAAGTGGTCGACATGGCGACGGTAGCGGAGCTGGCGGCCGAGGCGAAGCCGCGCATCATCGTGACGGGGGCGACGGCCTACCCGCGCCAGTTCGACTTCCCCGCCTTCGCGCAGATCGCGCGGGACGTGGGCGCGCTGCTGCTGGTCGACATGTCGCACTTCGCGGGGCTGGTGGCGGGCGGTGTGCACCCCTCCCCGGTGCCCCACGCCGACATCGTGACGACGACCACCCACAAGACGCTGCGGGGTCCGCGCGGGGCCCTCGCGCTCACGAAGGAAGAGCACGG
>JAJEIT010000083.1 GCA_022827945.1 Dehalococcoidia bacterium
GGGCGAGCGAGCCGGAGACGTAGAGGCGGTTGCCCTTCCTCACGTACTCGGCCACGGCCTCGGCCTGCTTGCCCCAGCAGACGATGGAGTGCCAGTCGGCCTCCGTCTCGCCGTTCTGGCGGCGGCGGTCGGTCGCCAGCCGCAGCTGGCAGACGGCGGTGCCGTTCTGGCTGTACTTGAGGTCGGGATCGGCTCCGACGCGGCCCAGCAGTTCAACTCGGTTAATCGTCCGTGACATCTTTGGAATCTCCTCTGTGTGTGATGGTTTGGCGTCACTCGTGGGGGTAGCGGTGAGACCGCGACCCGGGCGGATGGATGGCGGGACCGCCTCCAGAGAGACGGTTCCGTGATGGGCGCTCCCCGGAGGGGGCGTCGGGGTGGAAAGGTCAGGCGGCCTTCGGCTCTTCCTCGGAGCCGGAGTCCTGGAGCTTGTTGGCCATCGCTTCGACGAGGGTGGTCAGGCCGGAGACGGGCAGGTCGTCGAGTTCCTCGCCGGTGCGCTGGCGCACGGCGTCCCGCACCTGCATCTCCTCGAAGCCCTGCTTGCGCCCCAGCTCGAGGATCGTGCGGCGCAGCCCGGAGGCCACGTCCCCGCCGGCGCCGTCGCCGGCGAGGCTGTTCCCGAACTGCGCGCCGTACCCCCGCAGCGCCCGCTTGAGCGCGTCCGTGACGGCGCCCTTGATGGCCATCTCGTGGCCCTCGATGGTGTCCTCGACGAGGGCCACGAAGCCCACGTCCGTGCGCGGCGGCGAGCCGGGGACGGTCACCCTGACGGTGGCGCTGTAGGCGCGGATGCGGGTGGTCTCGCCCGTCTTCGCGTCGACCTGCTCGCTCTCGTGCAGCTCGACGGGGCCGGTGAGCTCGTAGCCCCACCCTCCGAACCCGAAAATGCGGTTGGCCTGGTCGATGGCGGCGTGGCCCTCGAGGTAGGCGAAGGTCCGGCCCTTGCGCCCCTTGCGGTAGGAGACGAGGTCCTCGTCGAGGGGCTGCGAGAGCTTCTGCGTGACGACGGGCGGGAGCCCGTCCCAGAGAAGGTCGTGCTCCTCGACGGGGGCGGGCTCGGGGTTGGAGCCGTTGCGGCTCACGAGGGCGGTGGTTCCGTTGTTCATGGTGGTGCTCCTTTGTGCTGTGTGACGGCTTCGGTGCAGGTCTCCAGGAGGAGACCGGTAGGCGGGGACGAGCCCCGGCGGGCAGCGTTCATGCAACCTCCTTTGGTGGGATGCGGGAACTGCCTGTGAGGGGGTTCACGGCTGAACCTCCCGGCGGTGTGGCCGCTGGGCACGGGGCGGCAGCCCCGCGCAAGGGCGGCAAGGCACAAGTCGCCGCCCGGACCTCGGAGAGGACCGGCGCGGCTCCAGGCTGGGTGGTCGGGGGTGGGGGTTAGGCGGCGTCCCTTGCGGCCCGCAGGAGCAGGCGCTCGAAGACGGCCCGTCCCTGTGACGTGGCCGCAAGCTCGGCCACGTCGGAGACCCCGCCGGGCAGGGTCACGGTGGCGCCGCGGGGACCAAGCAGGCCGCCCAGCCGGGCGGCCGCCTCGCGCCCCGCGGCGTCGCTGTCGAAGGCGATGAAGACCCTCGGGCAGCCCCTGAGGGCCCCGGCGATGCGCTCAAGCCCCTGCGTCCCGAGGGCGGCGCAGGCGGGCAGTCCCCACTGCGCCAGGACGAGCCAGTCGAAGATTCCCTCGGTGACGACCGCCCAGGGCGGCGACGCCTCAAGCCGGCCCGATCCCAGGGTGGGCTTCGGGCCGGGCAGCCCCTGGAAGCGCGGAGAACGCTCGCGGTCGATGGCGCGGCCTCCAAGCCAGCGGACGCGCCCGCCCGCGACCTCGGGGATCACCACCATGCCGGCGAAGCGCTCGCCCCTCCCGGTGAAGAGACCGGAGGTCTTCAGGCGTTCCTTGCCGAAGCCCTTGCTCGTGAGGAAGCGACGCAGGCCCTGTCCCGGCGCGTAGCCGAGGCCGAGGCGGGCGGCCGCCTCCATGCCGATGCCGCGCGAGGCGAGGTAGGCCCTCGCCTCGCCGCTCCGGCGCAGCTCCCCGCCGTAGTACCGCGCCGCCGCCGTCAGCAGCGAGGGGTCCCGCTGGAAGGTGGTGGCGGTGTCGGCCCGGGGTGGTCGGACGGGCTTCCTCCGTACCGCCGAAGGCGGAGCGGAGTCGAGCCGCCGGATCGCCTCCGGCAGGCTCAGCCCCTCCAGCCGCTGGAGGAAGTCGAGGACGTCGCCGCCCTCGCCGCAGCCGAAGCAGTACCAGCGCTCCGTGTCGCCGTACACCGTGAAGCTGCCCTCGCGCTCCTCGTGGAAGGGGCAGACCCCCTGGCGGACGCGGCCCCTGCCCCGCAGGGGCACGCCCGCCGACTCCACCACGTCCGCCAGCAGGTGCCGGCGCTT
This sequence comes from Dehalococcoidia bacterium, assembly GCA_022827945.1. GTDB lineage: Bacteria > Chloroflexota > Dehalococcoidia > Tepidiformales > Tepidiformaceae > UBA2991. The sequence continues at coordinate 2,386 of JAJEIT010000083.1, forward strand.
GAGGGCGGCAAGGTCGACGGAGGTCGTGACGGCCGCCGTCACGACGCACCACCGGCGAGGGGCCGGAGCCCCCGCAGGCTGCGCCGAGAGACCACCTTGCCGGGACGCCAGCGCATGCCCAGGACGGCCAGCACCTCCAGCGTGCCGCCGTCGCCGCGCGGCGCGAGCACGGCTGCCCGCCCCGTGTCCGGGCTGTAGACGAGCGCCCCGCTGTCGCGGAAGCGGCGCCGCGCGATGGCGATCCACTCGGCGTACGCCCAGCGTGCCTGGTGCGCTTCCGCCGCCGGGACCTCGGCCCCGGCGAGGAGGGCAAGCGCCCCGTCGAGGTCGCCCGCCTGCCGCAGCCGGCGGGCGTCGTGGACCGTGCGCGTGAGGCTCTGCCCGGGGCTCTCCGGAGCGCTGCTGAAGACGCTGTCGATGAGCCGCTCCACCAACGCTTCGAGGGTGGGCCGGGGTGGGGTTGTCGTGGTCGTGAACGGGATGCTCGAGGTCGCGGTGGTCATCGTGTCCCTCCTGGGGCAGTGGGCTTCGTGGTCGGGCGGATGAGCTGGCGGAGCGCGAGCGCTCCGAGGACGACGCCCGCCGCGTTCAGCGCGAAGAGCTCCAGGTCGCCGGTCATGGCCAGCGGTCCGATCAGCAGGACCGCGAGCGCCAGCCGGGTGCGCCACCCGAGGCGGGCGGCCGTCGTGACGGCTTCCGTGATGTGCATGCGCTTCTCCTTCGTGTGCATGTCGCGTGGTCCGCGCCGGCATCCGGGACGCGGGGGTCGTTGGTCGCTGGACACACTCCGCCCACGGTCGGATGCCGGACGTGGGGCTGGGGAGCGTGGCTTGTACCCGGAGCAGCGGCGGTTCGAACGCTCGGGGTCCGGGGTGCTCGGGGCAGCGCGGCCTCGCGGTGGCTGCCTCTCGATGGGTCGCACGTCCTCGACGGGTCGCCGGGGAACAGCGCGCTACAGGCGTGGCGAGGGCTCGGCCTGGCGCCTCGGGGGAGACGTGGACGAGCCCTCGGTAGTACCTGCGGAAGGGGATTTCGCCGGCGACAGGACGTGGAGAACGGGGCCGTGCGCAGGGCGCAGTTGGCTGAGGTCTCCAGAAGCCGCTGGACCGGACCGCTGGCGAAGGACTTGTTCACTCCGCTTCGCGGCAGTTCCTTCGTGGGAGACCCGTTGGGAGAGCTATGTCAGTCCCGCTGGGTCTTCCGGGCCGAAGGAGGAGCCCCCAGGTTTCTCAGGCTGGAAACGCTGGAAAGCCAGAAATCGAGTTCGAGTATTGCCACGGCGCTCGCTCAGGGGGAAGGGGTTTCGGGCGCCCTGGGCCGAAATGATCGTTCCTGTTCGCTCCAACCCCGGGCAGTTGCCGTTCCCGCAGCCTCCCCCCACTGCTGCCGCACAGCCCCCGGTCGTGGTGGTCACGCCCCTCGCGGTCCACCAGACTGGATGCCGACCATGTCCCTGCAGATCCGCCCCCGGCCGCCCCGGCGCGGAGCCGCGCGGCCGGACTGCGGCGTCCGCTGGGGGTGGCGCTGGCCGCCCTGTCCCTCACCGCAGCGCTGGCCGCACTGGTCGCCGCCCTGGTCCTGCTTGTGGCCGACTGCGCCGGCGGGCCGGAGGGCAGCGACCCGGCCTCGCTGCCCTCGATCAGCCGGGCGTCGAGGAACGCTCGACGAGCACCATGAGAGCGGTCAGACCGAGCAACAGCCCGGCGCTCAGAACCCGCCCCGTCCAGCGTCGCACCTCGCCCCACGCGCGTGCCCGCTGCGCGTCCTGCAAGGCCTTCCAGCGCCAGCCGAGCTGACCGTGTCGCCAGACGCCGCGCTGTGGAAACGTCGCCGGCGGCAGCGTCAGCCGGTGCTCCTCCAGCATCGCCACCTCCAGTTCCAGGATGCGCTCGTTCCGCCTCAGCCACTCCAGCCCCTTGCCCGGTCGCACGTGCGCCTTCCACAGGCGGCGCCACTCCTCCACCAGCGGCCACGCCTCGCCGTACACCTCCGCGTCGTCGGGGGCAGGGTCCTCGGTGACGAGCTCGGGGTACAGCCTCGGCGGAGGCCAGCGCTTCGCTTCCGGTTCCGGCTGCCGCCGGGGTTCCGACCGCGTGGCCTGCCCATCCCCGGTCTTCGACACTCGCACCTGGGACGGTGAGCCCTCCACCACGGGTTTTCCCTTCGTCCCTGATGCCTCCCCGTGTTCCCAGGCGTCCAGCCGCGCCTCCACGCTTGCAATCCGCCCTTCCAGAGGCTCCAGGCCCCTCGCCTGTCCGTCACGCAGCGCCCTGAACCCCGCCACGGTGGCCGCCCGGAGACCCGCCGCCTCCCGCTCCACCGCGGCCAGCCGCCAGGCCACGTCCGGGTCGTCCGTGCGTCCCTTCGGCTCCGTCCCCATCTGGCGTTCGAGGGCGATGCGTACCCGCCGCGACAGCACTCCCCGCTTCAGCGTGGCGCTTACCGTGCGAGGGTCGATCGCCAGCATCTCCGCCACCCGGTCGCGTCCGTGTTCCCGGACCTGCTCCGCGAACAGCTTCAGCAGGCGCCGCTCACGGCCCGCCTCCAGGCCCCTGCCGTCTTCCACCGGGGGCTCCGGCGCAGGACCGCGGCTCCCGCCTCCAGTCTCCACGTCGGGGGTGATGTCACTCATGACGGCGCGTCTCCTCCTCAGGCAACTTGCTGCGTTTTGCGGTTACTTGCGTTCTGCGACCGCACCGCGCCCTTTCGAACGCACGTTCACCGCCTTCGGGCTGCGTCCCCCGGAATCGCCTGTGTTCATGGGCTCACGACAGGGTTCTGCATTTTGCAAACTGTCGTCATTCCCTGTACACGTCCCCTACTGTCAGAACGCGCCCTCCCGGCGGCGGATCGCCCGCATCAGGAAACCACACGCCGCTCTCCCTGGGGACCGCCTGCGGGGGCGTGTCCGCCTGCATCCCCGTGCAGGGGCATTCATCGGCGCACCCCCCTGTAGGGCGTTACGCCCTGCTCTTCCCTGTGCTCACACTGTTCCACCACCGCTCCACCGGCGGAACGGTGAAGGAGCACGAGCGTGAAGCCAGCGACCTGCGAGGAGGCGGTGCTGCGCCAGCTGGCGTTCACTCCCTTCTGCGACCGCATCGACCTCGCCGCGCTCTGCGGCTGGTCGCCACGAGCGGTCCATGCCGCTGCCGGCCGGCTGCAGGCCGCCGGCTTCGCCGCCGTCATCCCTCACGCCACCATCCTCACCACGCCGGCGCGGCGCTTCCACCTCACGGCCGCGGGCGTCCGGCGGCTGGCACGGGAGGAGGACGTGACCCTCGACGAGGTGCTGCACAGCTACCCCCTCTCCGCCCACTGGCGCCGCCTCCTCCTGCAGCGGCTAGACGCTCTCGCCTCCATCCACCGGCTCGCGGCCGCCCTCTCCGCCATCGCCTTCCCTCTCCGCATCGGCTGGTATCGCGCATCCCCCCTGGACGCCTCCTTCGTCCTGCCCGGAGGACCCGTCGTCGGCATCGTGCGCCAGGGACGGGCCTCCGACCGCACGGCCTTCTCGAAGCGCCTGCGGAGGCTCTACGAGGGACCGCTGCCCGACGCCCTCCTCTTCCTCCTCCCCGACGAAACGCGCCTGCGCCATGCCCGCCGGCTGCTCGGTGGGGCGCCCCTGCCGGCCTTCCTTGCCCTCGAACGGGAAGCGGCCGCGGCGGATGCCCGTTCCCGCATCTGGCGCTTCCCTTCCCTTGCGGGGAGGCTGACCCTGCAAGAGGTTGCTCCCCTCGTCGGGCGCCGTGGCGTGGCCCCCGTAGAGACCCGCCCCGTGCGCGCCATCCTTCCCGGTGACCGCGCCCCCGAGGAGCAACTAGCATCGTCCCTGCTCAAGCCCGCGGAGAAGCTCGCCCTCGACGCTCTCTTCGATTGGCCCTGGATCACGCTCAAGGACCTCGCGGGCCTGTTGGCTGTCTCCGCCCAGCGGGCCTCGCAGCTCGTGCTGCGACTGGAGCGCCTCGACCTCGCCCGCCGTGTCCTCGTCTCCGGACGCCGGCGTCTGGTGCTTAGCGACCGGGGCCTCGACACCATCGCCCGCCGCGACCGCGTCTCCGTCGGCGCCATGCGCAGGCGCTGGAGCACGGGCCCGGTAGACCTGGCAGCGCCGCTCGACTGGCGCAACGTCTCTGGCACCCGCAGCCGCCAGTTGCTTCGCCACCTGGAGCACACCGAGGCCGTCCACCGCTTCAATGCCGCCCTCGCCGGGCAGGCGCGGGACCTCGACTGGGAGGTGGTGCAGCTCGACCCGCCCCAGCGCGCCTCGCGCTTCTTTCGCCACCGCGAGCGCCTCTACTCGATCCGTCCGGATGCCTTTGGCCTGCTGCGCCGGCGCGGGAACGCCTGGGCATTCTTCCTCGAGTGGGAGCGGCGCGCGGTCAGACCCGTGACTATGGCCGCCCGCCTCGCGCCCTATTTGCGCTATTTCTCCTCCGAACGCCCCCCTGAGGACCGCGGGACCAGGCCCGCCGTCCTCGTCGTCTTCGACGACGAGCTAGCCGCCACCCACTTCCTGCGCGTGGCACGCGACGAGATGGGGCGAGTGGACGTCGAGGTGCCCCTCCGGGTCTCCCACAGGGCCGCGGTGGAGGAGATGGGGCCACTGGACAGGGCGGCGTGGTGGACCGCTGAGAGAGGGCGCACTGCCTGGCCCTCGACACCCTGACTGTGGGTGGCGGGTATGGGAGGACGACGTTCCCGGTTCCCAATCCGTACCAAACTCTGCGCTACTCATGGGAAGCGTCATTGTCGCTGCTAGGCGGGTAGTGGGCCGGGACTCGGAGGCATTGGCTTCTGTCGGTTCTGAAGCGCTGTTACTTGCAGCCGCACGAATACCGGCATGGACGTTCAGCAATCCCAAACCTGAGCCCGCTGCCGTGCCCTTCCGGAGGACTCTCGCTCGGAAGCCATGAACTGTGCCCCGGGCATCGCAACGCTTTCGGGCGCGTCCGGCTGGGGGGCCCGCGCGCTGCTAGGTCAGCGTTCCCCCAGCGTGCGGGTTCGGACCCCGGAGCGGGGCGTACACGTACTGTACTGCGAACTTTCCGTTGGGCAGTCGCGATCTGAGGGGTCCTTGTCTAGGGCGGGGCGCCGAAACCTCGGTTCCCGGGAGCCGCCAGAGTGGTCCTGTGCTCCCACAGGCTGGGTCGAATAGCGCGGGCCGAGACAGGCGGAGCGTCGTCTGGCGCGTGGGGCGGCTGAGTGCGCAATCCCGCCTACCTGTTGTAAGGCGGCCAGCGGATCGCGATTGCGTAGTGCTCGAGGCGTCGCCGCTCATAATCATCGTCGACCTCTAACGCGCGGACGCGCCACCTCTTGATGCGTTCAGGGTCGTCGACAGCGGCGGCCAGCGTGCGCCAGGCGGCTCCCCGCGACCCCTCCCGTTCCAGCAGCGCGCGATGTGAGACCGACAGCGGCAGGTCCACCCGGGTGCGCCTCGTCTCGGCCCCCGCCACTCGCAGGAAGTGCTGGGCGGCGACCTCGTCGTCGAAGACGACGAGCACGGCCGGGCGGGAACCGTGGTCGTCGGTCGGGCGCTGCGAGGCGTAGTAGCGCAGGTACGGGGCGAGCCGCGCCGCCATCGTCGCCGGCCTGACGGCGCGGCGCTCCCACTCGAGGAAGAGCGGCCATGTCTTGCCGTCCGCGCGCAGGACGCCGAAAGCGTCGGGGTGGACGGAGTGGACGGCGAAGCCATCCCGGAAGTAGCGCGAGGCGTGGTGCGGCGGGTCGAACTGCACGACCTCGCGGCCGTGTTCCCGCGCCTGCCGTGCAAGCGCCGCGATGAACCAGTGCACGGCGGCGGTGTGCTCGATGGTGCGCAGGAGCTGACGGCTGCGCCTGCCGGAGACGTTGCGCCACGCGAGCGGTGCGGCGGAGTCCAGCGGCCGGGCGCTCCAGCGCGAGCGGGCGAGATGGACGGCGGAGCGGTCGCGGCGGGCGAGCAGCGCCAGCCCGCGGTCGCCAAGCACGAGCCCTCCCGAGACGCGGTTCGCGAGCGCGGCCTCCTCGAGCGGCTGCAGGATCTGCGAGACGCGCCGCGTCGAGACGCCGAGCAGCCCTCCCAGGTGGCCGGGGGCGATCCACGGCCAGTCGGCAATGAGGCCGAGGACGCGCTTCTCCGCCGGCCTGAGCAGGGCGGGGAGCAGCCAGGGCGGCGCCCGGCGCAGACCCGTCGGCCGGAGATCGCGCGGCACCGTCGCGCGGGCGAGCGGCTCCTCCTGGGGCCACACGCGACGGTCACCGGCGTGCGCGAGCGCCTCGCCGAGGGAGAGCCAGGGCGAGCCAGCCGCCGAGCGCCAGACGCGCGCGCCCGGCCCGGCCGCCACCGCGTCGCGTTCGAGCGCTAGAAAAGGCGGGTGCGGACGCCTGCGCCATCAGGCGCGCCGTGTGGCGCAGGCGCACCTCGTCGGGGACGAAAGCGAGGTAGGCACCCGGGTGCGGCCCCTCGCGCAGCCGCCAGAGCCGCCGCAGGACCCTCATCCGAGCCAGCCCTAGCTGTGGTGCTGTAGGTGGTGGGAGACTCCTTGGTCCTCTCACAGGTCAACTGTGGCTAACCCCCCACACGGGATCAGGAGACCAGGACATTCCTCGCCCCAGTCCTGTCCCCTGGAATCAATTGGACGTCTGGCACTAGGCCAGACGCAAGGGCGCGCCGCAGGCCGTCAGGGTCCGCTGCTCTAGCCGACTCAATCTGTGTGCGGATGCGTCCGATCGGCAGCCTGTCTCCCTCGAAATCGATCCACTGCTCCGACTCCACCGTAACTCGAAGCCCTTGGCCTTCCAACAGTGGGTCCAGCTCATCCACCCAGTGCTTTAGCTGAAGGTTGATGGTTCCCCACTCGAAGTCAGAGTGCCCCTCCCGCACGAGGTTGGCGCTCTCCACAACCACTTCCAGAGTCCTTGTAGGTAGCTCAAGAGGCAGGTTGAAGTAAGCGCCGCTGCGTTCTTGAAGGTATGCGAGTGCTTCTACAAAGGCGGCGAAGCGTTCGTCCCCGAGCGTTGTGTCCAGGTCACTGCTCATCTCCAAGCCATCGGGCCAGGCGATGGTCATCCGATGGGGCGGACGACAAGCACCTACCCAGCGCAGCAGAGGCACCAAGGCAGCGGGCATGGTCGGCTTCGGAGCCAGATTGAGAGACAAACCAAACTCCTGATCCAAGGGATTCACCTTCAGCGTGATTTGTAGCCACCCTGTCTCGTCGGTTCCATCAAAGCTGGCTCCCTTGAGTCCCTCTGTTTTCTGGGTGACACGCACGGGCCAACTCGCGACAAGATCATCGCCATCGGTAATCTTGAGCGAGACTGTGAGTGGCTCGTCGAACGCCACCGTGGCCGATTCGATCCTCAGTTCGCTACCGGCGAAGCTCCCGCCAAGGCCGGCTGGTGCATCAAGAACAAACTTGGAGACTGCATCGGGAGGGATGGTCACTGGGAGCCCATAGTCGAAGGCGCTCTGGACTCCCTCGAGAAGCGCTTCCTGGTCTGATCCGATAGTGATCTCGACGCTGGCAGTGATGGGCCGATCCTTGGCCGCCCCAGCGTACTTCTCAAAGATATCGACTCTCGTGCTGCCGTAGTTGACTGACAGAATGGCTCCGGGCTGCGCGCCGCCGTCCTTGCCGGCCCCTGTCGACAGTTCGTAGCGATAGTAAGGGTCGATCTCGTTGAGACGCTCATGCAGCCGCCCTACTCGGCCCACTGCGTCAGCCACGTCGGTGACCTGCGCCTCCTCTCTGTTGATTTCGCGGAGGAGCTCCAGCACCTCGTCGCTAGCACGATCGCAAAAGTACCTTCGAATGTCGGGGTGTGCCGCCATTCTGTCATCGAGCCACGTTTTGCCAAGCCAGGTACAGGGGAAGCTGTGGTCCCCCGCTAGGCCATCAAACCAGTGTTTCTCTCCCGGCGTCGGGTCAATGGGGACAACGAGAGTCCAGTGACGAGGCTGTAGGCTCACAGTTCGCTTGAGGGACCGGACCACCTGTCGGCGACGGCTGCCTGTCATCCTGCCCGTGAAGGACTTCAATTCGAAGGCCTCGATGTGGCCGTCTTGGACATGGACTTGGACATCCCGCCCGCCGTCACCCCCTTGCCATCAATCCGCTCGGAACCCGGGTACAGCCGACTCAGCAAGACAGCCACCATGTCCTCATAGCGCTGAGGGTCAAGCTCCACCCAACGTATCTCCATGTAAGAACCCTCGCCTTCCCAGATCGATGCCTCGATCTGACGATAACCGCCAACCAGACAATGGCCCCTTAGGGCGGTGGCTGAAGGACACGTACCCGCTCCATGTGGTGACCCGAGTTATCGGAGAGGCCGAGGTCGTCACGACTCCCCTCTCAGTGAGCACCGGTCCTGTGTCAGACCCCCGGGAAAGCTTGGGGCTTAGGTAACTTGAAGGGGAAGAGAGTCCAGCCTAGAGTCGCCGCCATGACATCATTCGAGCGACCCGAACGAGAAAGTCCTACCCGAAGGCCACGTCCGGAAACTGGCCCCTCCCGCGAGAGCCCGCGGCCAGAGCCGGGGCGGAGAGAGCGCCAAGCGGATGATCCCCCGAGGAATCCTGTTCCAGAGCCGCAGGACGTTCCAGAGGTCAGGTAAGGGCCATGGAGGCGAATCCCAGGAAGGCCAGCACTTGAACTACTACCGTTCCCATCTGGAAGGTCACGGCCCGATGGTTGGTTCGCAACTGCCGGTCGTTGGCGATGTGTGCCGCCTCCATGTGGCCACACCAAGTCCAGAGGGCGTACTCCTGCTGCGCCCAAGCCGTATTCATGATGTCGGTTGGACTAGGTCCAACCCGGATTCTTCTAGGCCAGTGGACCACTCCGAAGGGCACCAATGCCAGCACGAAAAAAGCACCGAGGACGATTGCCCCTGCCCAATGTAAGGCGGTAAGGCCTTCCTCGACCTGTGTCCCGATGATCGCCGCGTAGAAACCAACCGCAGCTAACGAGAGGGCGGCATAGCGCTCAGCGTGAGACCGCATTCTAACCCGCGCTCGCTCTTGAACATCCAGTGCATGACTAACCATCGCCAAGGTAGCCTGTGCAACCTCTGGGGACTCTAGTTTAGCGAGCGGTTGACTCTCTGGTGTGGCAGCCATAGCGCTCCTCCGCGTACGATGGTGCTGACGTGGCCCACCACCGGGCACCCGAAGGCCCCGGCACTGTGCCGGGGCCTTCATCTTACCCGAGCGGCGTAAGTCGTAGGTGTAGGCTGGGAGCCGATGCCGGAGCCAGAGTTTCCGAACCCACGCTACTGGGGAAGCCATACCCCGCGGACGTAGCGCGTCCGCTCTAACGTCATTCAGACGCCCTACAGGGCCAATGTGAAGGTCAGGACGAAGGTTCTCGATTTCGTATGGCTTGGTAGCGCATAGGGGATTCGAACCCCTGATCTCCGCCTTGAGAGGGCGGTGTCCTAGGCCGCTAGACGAATGCGCCGCCGCTTTCAATCTAGCGCAGGGGGCGGGGACCGGGCAAGAATCGGGAGGGGCGGGGATGCGGAGGCTGTTTGGGGGCCGACCGGCACGACCGTCAAGGGTAAGGAAGCGGGGCGGCGGGACTGCGCGGCGGGTGTGGCGGGGTGGCCGCGCAACGGGCAAGAATGGACCCACCCATGATGCGCACGACCGCGACTCTGCTTGCCACGCTCTTGCTCGCCCTTGCGGTCGCGGCATGTGGCGGCGACGACCCCGCTCCGGCGCCGCCGCTCCCCGAGTCCATCCGGGATCTGTTGCAGGAGGTAGCGGAGGTGCGGGGGCTGGAAGCGCCGGAGACTATGCGCGCCCTGACGGTGGCGCGCGCCGATCTGTACGACACGTACCTGGAGCTGGTCACCGAGGAGGACCGGGCCCAGATCGACGAGACGACGGAGATCTACCGGCTGCTTGGCTATCTCGAGCCGGACGAGCACCTCTGGGACATCCAGACCTCGTTCCTCAACCTCGTGCTGGGGTTCTACTCGCCCGATCACAAGACACTGTGGGTGGTGACGGAGGAGGAGGGCGTGGGGCTGGAGGATCTGACCCGTCCCCAGCGGAACACGCTCGTCCACGAGATCATCCACGCGCTGCAGGACTACCACTTCGACCTGGATGCCACGTTCGACGACCTCCGGGGCAACCTTGACGCGGAGCTGGCCTTCACGGCGGTGGTCGAGGGGGACGCGGTCGCGCACACAGATTTGCACGCCAGGCGTTTCCTGGCGCTTCCGGCCGCGGGCGGCGTGTACTTCCTGGCCTCGGCGAACCAGCTGGCGGGCATCCCGCCGGCGGTCCTGCGGGAGCTGTACTTTCCCTACACGACCGGCGCGAGCTGGGCGGGCTTCGTGCTGTTCAATGAGGGCACGGAGGCGATGAACGCACTCCTCGCCGAGCCACCGCCGGCGACGACGGTCATCCTGCACCGGGAGCTGCTCAACTCGGGCTGGGAACCCGAGGAGCTCGGGGCGTCCTCCCTGCCGGCGGACCAGATCGCCGGGCGCCTCGGGGCTGGCTGGCAGGTCCGGGCAGCGGGGTCACTGGGGGAGTTCCACCTCATCAACTACCTCCTCGGTGACGAGCGGTACTGGCCAGCCTGGCTGTTCGCTCCCTCGAGCCGTCTGGCGGTCGAAGCAGCGAAAAGCTGGGCGGGCGACCGGTACGCCCTCCTCGAAGGCGGAGACGAGCGGGTGCTGGCGGCGCGGGTCCGCTTCGTGGATGCGGACGAGGCCGCTCAGTTCTCAAGGAGGCATCGCGCGGTCGCGACAAGGGGAGCGGAGGTGGCCGAGGAAGACGGCTACACGCTCGCGACGCGGCCCGACGGGAAGGTCGTGGCGCTGCTGGAACCGGTGGGGCGCGACGTGATCTTCGTAATCGCGACGAGCGCCGAGGCGGCGCGAGCGGCGCTGGAGCCGCTGGTCAAGGGTTAGGGAAGCAGGATCGAGGCACGGGGCGCACGCTGGCGGGGGGCGGCGGCGCTCGCAAGAATGGGTCGCATGGCGCCTCCACTTCTCCGCGTGCTGCTCCCCGCCCTCGCGGTCCTCGCGCTGGCGGCTTGCGGCGGCGAGCCGGTTCCGGCGCCGGAACCGGCGGAGACAGAGGGGTGTCGAGCAGGCGACCCGGGGTGCGAAACCCCCACCCCGACGCGAACCCCGACCGCTGCCACCTCCGCACCCTCTCCCACGGCGACGGCCGCCGGGTCGGCACCCTCTGCTGCTCCGACGGCCACTGCCACACCCTCGCCAGCCGCCACGGCAAGCGTCGCCACGGCCGACGAGGCGGCCCCTGAAGCCACCAGCGCCACCGGAGCGGCCGACCAGGCGGCAGTTGCCGACGAGCCGACCGCAACGCGGGAGCCCGCCCCCGGAGGCGAGGTCGTACCGCTCTCCGGGGCGCTGCTGGAAATGCTCGAGGAGGTGGCTGCGGCGCGGGGGCTGGAGGCGCCGGACGAACTGCGGGTTCGGTTGCTTGCCCCGGACGAGATGGCCGATGCGTACACGGGCCTCTTCGACGACGACCAGCGGGAGGCGCTGGAGCAGGGCGGGGCGCTCTACCAGCTGCTCGGTTACGTGGAGCCGGACGAGTCCCTGTGGGACGTCACGGTCGCCACATCCGAGCTTGTCGCGGGGTTCTATTCGTGGGGGAACAAGACGCTGTGGATCCCGAGCGACCAGCAGGACTTCGACGTTGGCGCGCTGAGTGCGGAGGAGCGCGAGATTCTCGCGCACGAGATGCTGCACGCCATCCAGGACTACCACTTCGACCTGCGCGAGAGCGGGAGTGGCGCGACGACGCTCGATGCGCGGCTGGCCTGGACCTCCGTTGTTGAGGGCGATGCCGTCGTGCATACATCCAGGTGGAGCGAGCCCTCGACGCTCGTGCCGGGCGGGGGTGGGCATGGAAGGGAACTGCTGCTGATGGCCAACCTTCAGCAGGTCGACGGCATTCCGCCCCAGATCGTGCGGGCCTTCTCGTTCCCCTACCTGACGGGGCCGGTGGCGGTGGAGGTCGTGGTGGAGCGGGACGGAGTGGAGGGGCTGAACGCGCTGTTCGGCGACCCGCCGGACGCCACGACGGCGATCATCCACGTGGACCTGCTCGACACTGGCTGGGCTCCCGAGGCGGATGCCGACCTGCTGCTGCCCGCCGACGCGGTCGCGGGCAGCCTCGGCGAAGGCTGGACGGAGAGCGAGTCGGGCGTGCTGGGCGAGTTCCATCTCATGAACTACCTGGCCGGGGACAGGACCGCGTACCCGTGGGCGGCCTATGGCTACGAGGGCCGCCGGTTCAACTTCACCGAGGAAGCAGTCCGGCGGGCGGGCGCCGGGTGGGAGGGCGACTCCTACCGCATCTTCGAGAACGGCGACGAGCGCGTGCTGGTGGTGGTGCGGTTCGAGACCCTCATCGACGCTCACGAGTTCGCCGATGAGCACCACATCGCCACCTTCGGCGGCGAGCTGGCGGTCGAGGATCCGTACACGTTCGTCACGCGTGACGACGGGTTCGTCGTCGCCCGCGTCGAGCCGGTGGGGCGGACGGTGTTCTTCGCGATCGGCACGAGCGCGGAGGTAGCGCGGGCGGCGCTGGAGCCGCTGGTCAGGGGCTAGACTGCCGGAGCCGTGACGCTCGCAACCCGCACCCTCGTCCCGTTGCTGCTCCTCGTGACGCTGGCGCTCGGCGCCTGTGGCGGGGGCGGACCGAGCGAGCCCCGAGGGTACTCCGGCGAGCTAGAGGATCTCCTCGAGGAAGTGGCGGCGATGCGGGGGCTGGAAGCGCCCCCCGACCTGCAGGCCCGAGCCGTCGCGCCGGAAGATCTGGAGGACGTCTATTGGGCGGAAGCCACGGAGCAGGAGAAGCGCTTGTGGGCGGACATTAGAACCACCTTCTTCCGGATCCTCGGGCACCTCGACCCCGACGAGCCCCACGACCTGCTTTACGACCAGTTGGGCCTGATTGGAGGCTTCTACTCCTACGACAAGATCCTCTGGGTCGTAACCGACAAGGACCGGATCGAACTCGACGAGCTCAGCCAGCATGAACTGCTGATCCTCGCGCACGAGGTGGTGCACGCCATCCAGGATCATCACTTCGACCTCGCGAGAAATTACGGGTCGACCAGCCACAGTCTCGACGCCGCGCTCGCCTGGGCGGCGATCGTCGAGGGCGACGCTATGTACCACGAGGCCCGATGGGCGGAAGCCGCCCTCGGCCTCCCCGTGGACGAGGTTCTGACGTTTACGGACTGGGGCGATGCCCCCGCGGGTCTGCTGCGGGAGTTCTACTTCCCCTACACGGCGGGAGCGGAAGCCGTGACCTGGTTCATCGAGGCACACGGTCTCGATGCGCTGAACGAGCTGCTGCGGGATCCGCCTTCGGCGACCTCCCAGATCCTCCACCCGGAGCTGCTCTCCTCCGGCTGGGAACCGGAGTACATCTATTCCTACTCCACACTGCCGCAGCGCCAGATTCGCGTGAGCCTCGGCTGGCTGTTTGGCCTCAGACTGTCCGGCTCGCTGGGCGAATTTCACCTGGCTAACTACCTGCTCGGTGACGCGCCCTTCCATCCCGACTGGTTCAAGCGCGACGAGAACCGCGTGGTCCTCGACGCCGTTGCTGGCTGGACCGGGGACCGCTACTACCTGTTCGAGAACCCCGAGGGCGAGGCGGCGCTGGTCGCCTACGTGCGCTTTGCCGACGAGGACGAGGCGCGCGAGTTCGCCGAGACGCATCACGCCATCGCCACGCGGGACGCGGAGGTGGCGATGGAGGGCGATCTGACGCTGGCGACGCAGGACGACGGTCGCGTGGTCGTGCTCCTCGAACCGCTGGGGCGGAGCGTGACCTTCGCGATCGGCACGAGCGCGGAGGTCGCGCTGGCGGCGGTGGCGCCGCTGTTGGAGGGCTAGGGTGAGCGAAGGGAAAGTCCCGGCTACCCAAGCCGTCGCGCTCCTCCTGTTGACTCCGCTGGTCCTCGCCCTCGCCGCCTGCGGGGGCGGCACGGCCGAGCCCCGCCCAATCTCCGGCGAGATGGAGGAGCTCCTCGAGGAAGTGGCGGCGGTGCGCCAGCTGGAAGCGCCGCCCGACCTCCGCCTGGGAACCGTCACCCCTCGTGACCTGCCCGACGTGTTCCTGAACGACCTCACCGGCCCGGAGGAGATCGGGCTGGGGAGACAGACACGGATTTACCAGCTGCTCGGCTACCTGGACGAGGACGAGCACCTCCGGGACGTGTGGCGCTCCCTCACGAGCAGCATCGCCGGGTTCTACTCCTACGAACGGGTGCTGTGGGTCGTAACCGAGGACGGAGGGGTCGATCCCGGCGATTTCAGCCCAGACGAGCGAAGCGTCCTTGTCCACGAGATGATCCACTCCCTCCAGGACCACCACTTCGACCTGCTTTCGACGTACCGAAACGTGGGGTGGAACCTCGACCTGTACCTGGGCTTCGGCGCCGTCATCGAGGGCGATGCCACCGTGCACACCGCTCGCTTCAGCGGCGGGCCTGATTCGACCGCCGGCGGGGGAGCATACGAGTTTCTTGCCGCCCCAAGTCACATGACGGACGTCCCGGCGCCGATCGCGCGGGAGTTCTGGTTCCCGTATGTGGCGGGGAGCGCGTGGGCGCGGGAGGTGCTGGCGACGCAGGGCATGGCAGCGTTGAACACCTACCTCAGGCTTCCGCCCTCGACCACCGTCATCCTCCACCCCGAGCTGATCGCGAGCGGCTGGCAGCCGGAGCGGCTGTCTTCGCTGGACTTCCCGGGACTGCGGGCCAGTGTGATCCCGCTCGGGCTCCAGGCCGCGGCCTGGGGTTCGCTGGGAGAGTTCATGCTTCTCAACTACCTGCTTGGCGACGCAGCTTCCCCCGACTGGCGCCAGGACCCCTGGACCCGGACCGCCCTCGAGGCGGCGGCAGGCTGGGCGGGAGACTACTACTACCTCTACGGGGGCGTTGACGAGTGGCTACTCGTCGTGCGTGTTCGGTTCGTGAGCGAGGAGGACGCCCACGAGTTCGCGGCGGCCCAGCGGGCCGTCGCGACCGACGGAGCGGATGTCGTCGAGGAAGGGGGCCTGACGCTGGCCAGGCAGGTTAACGGCAGCGTGACCGCGCTCCTCGAACCGGTGGGCCGCGACGTAATTTTCGCCATCGGGACAAACGCGGAGGTGGCGCGGGCGGCGGTCGAGCCGCTGGTAGAGGGCTAGGCGGGGGCGGTCTCGGGTTCCTCGAGGTAGGCGGCGAGGCCGGAGTGGAGGTGGCTGCGGACAAAACAGGCCTTGTCGAGGTGGCCGAGGTACTCCTCGACCTGGCGGCGGCGGAGAGCGGTGAGGGCGGCCTCGCCGGCGGCGGCGTTCTCGCGGCCGCCGCCGAGCAGCAGGATGAGCGGTTCGCGCACGGCGGGGTCGTTCCACTCGCGGGCGAGGCGCACCTCGGCCTTGGCCAGATAGCGCTGCTGCTCCTCGCGACGGTCGGGCATGGCCTGCAGGAACGACTCGAGGCGCTCAACCTGGTACTGCATCAGCCGTTCGCGGTCGGCGGCGACGAGGGCGTAGAGATCGCGCTCAAGCTGGTTCTGGGCGATGTCGCCGGCGTGGCGGAAGAAGGTGAGGAAGGCGCTGTCCTGCACGAAGAGGTAGGCCATGAGCTCCGGGTAGCTGCGCGCCTCGGTCGCGCCGCGGATGAGGTCGGTCGGGGCCTGCAGGCCGAGCCCGCCGCCGTTCGAGAGGGCGCGCTTGCGGAACGCTTCGGCGTGGCGGGCGAGGTCGTAGATGACGCTGCTCATGAAGAGCTTCATCTCGACGAAGCCGTAGCTGATCTCGGGAAGCCAGCGGCCGAGAACGGCCGACTCGGCATAGGCGCGTTCGCTGTGCTCGGTCAGCACCTGGCAGATGGCCTTCTCGATATCGTCCGGGAGGGCCTCGAGGCTGCGCCAGCCGAGGTCGGTCGCGGGGGCCCAGCGGTCGCGGATGGCGCGCTCGTAGAGATCGGCGACGGAGTCGGTCCAGACGATCGCCTTCTCGAAGATGGTGTAGCCCATGTCCTCCTGGCCGAGCTGGGGGTTGGAGCCGCGCGCGATCTCGGTGCGGTCGGTCCAGAGGTCGGGAACCTCGCCGTAGGAGCCGACCATGATGTCGCCCACGGTGAGGCCCATCTCGGAATCGGCCTGCTCGGCGCGCACGCCCCACTCGGTGGGGGCGTCCATCCAGGAGAGGTCGGGCTTGAGGGGCTCGCGGTCGAGGAAGCTCTTGGCCTGGGCGGGGGCGAGCTTCGTCCCGAGCGCGCTCACGACCGTGCGGGGGCTGTAGCCCCAGTCGATCGCACGCTCGAGGAGGCCCTCCTCCCAGCCGAGGGCCTGCGCGGCGGCGCGCATCTCCGCGGTGACCGGCCCTTCGGCGGGCTCGCCTTCGGCCATGGCGCTAGTTGGCGTACTGCGCGAGGGCGGAACCGAGCCGCTCGCGGCGGTCCCCGAGGCCGGCGACGTCGAGACGGTGCAGGTACTCCTTCACCTGGCGCCGGCGGAGGAGGAGGAACTTGGCGACGCCCTCGTCGAAGCGGTCCTTGCCGCCGCCGAGGAGGATACAGAGGGACTCGAAGACCGGCGGGAAGGTGACATCGCCGCTGCCGCCGCCGGCGGAGCGATCCTCGGCCTTGTCGAGGTAGTGGTGGATCTCCTCGCGGCGCTCGGGCGTCTCGGCGAGGACGTGCTTGAGGTGCATGACGCCGAAGGCGAGGTGGCGGGACTCGTCCTGGGCGGCCATGCGGAAGATGCGCTTGTCGGCCGGGGTGGGACCGATGAGCTCGCCCATGCGGAACATGGACTGCACGAAGCCCTCGGCCTGGACGTGCATGAGGACGGACATCTCGGTGAAGTCCTGGGCCTCGATGAGGTTGCGCAGGCCGAGGCCCGCGCCCTGCTGGAGGAGGCCGCCGCCGTTGGCGAGGGCGCGCTTCCGGAACACATCCGTGTGGCGGGCCTCGTCCATGATCTGGCTCATGAGGAAGAGGCCCACCTCGAACTCGTCGCCGCTGATCTGGGGGAGCCACTGGCCGGGGACATCGCCGGCGATGAACTCGACCTCGGCGAGCATGGTCGCGACCTGGCACATCGCGCGCTCTTCCTCATCCGGGAGCTCCTTGAGGG
>JAJEIT010000016.1 GCA_022827945.1 Dehalococcoidia bacterium
TCGCCGATGCGCAGGGGATCGTCCTCCGGAGCGACCCCGCGTGTGCGGGACTGGGGGTAGTGAACGGCGAGCTGGCCCCTGACCACGTCCTCGTCGTGGCAGCGCGCCATGACGGCGACGCGGTCCGCGTCCCCGGCCAGCTCGAGGGAGAACGGCTCGGGGACCGTGACGGAGCCAAGGAGGTTCTCGACGGCGAGCAGGTTACGCTCCCCGACGCGCGGAGGCGTGATCTCCAGCAGCACAGGGGTCTTCTCTGCTTGCTCGTCAGCCTTGTTGTTGTTCGAGAAGGGCAGTTTCATACGGTTGATCCTTTCCTCGTGGGGATATCGTGTGTTTTTCTTCACATCTGCTGCGGGTTCATCCGGTGGTCATCGCGCTCACCTCTTACCTGGCCGCCACTCGATGACGTCGGTCTCCTCGGGGGTCGCCTCGATGCGGACGGGGAATCTCCCGCCGCGGGCCAGGAGCAGGCCGTCTCCCCGGGGGCACGAGAGCAGCCAGCGCTGCAGCTCGACGGGCAGGTCGAAGGCGTCGCCGACGGTGGAGATGGCTGCTGCGTCCTGCTGGAGGAGGAGCTTGAAGGCGGCGTTCTGGAGGAGCGCCCTGCCGGAATGGCCGGTGATCGCGCGGGACGAGTCCTCGGAGAGGAGGTCCTGGACGTCCTGGGTGATGAACTGCAACCCCAGGCGGTGCTTGCGGGCGCGCTTGGCCATCGAGACCATGAAGGCGGCGCCCTCGGGGTGCTGCATGATGCTCCACACCTCGTCGACCACCAGGAGCCGTGGCTTCGGGTTCTGTGCGGCCGCCGCCCAGACGGTCTCGGTGCAGACCATGGCCGCGGCGGGGCGCAGCTCGGGTTCGAGGAGGCGGAGGTCGAAGACGGTGACGAGCGCCTCGTTGGCGAGCAGGTCGTCGCCCTCGTCGGAGAGGAGGTGGCGGAGGCTGCCGGTGGCGAAGGGCCGCAGCAGCCTCGCAAGGTCCTCCGATTCCCCATCCTGCATGTAAGCGTAGAAATCGCGGAAGCCGGTGCGTTCGCGCGGTTCGGCGTAGTAGCCGGCGAGCGCGTGGTCGAGGGCGGCTCGCCGCTCGGCTGAGAGCCGTTCGCCGACCATCACCTCGATGAGCCTGCGGAGGCTGCCGATGCGCAGGAGGAGCTCCTCGGGGTCGGTCTGGTCGATGACGAAGGGGTTCAGGCCCTGGCCGGGGACGCCGGGGGAGAGGACGCGGCCGCCCGCTGCGCGGGCCATGTCGGCGTATTCGCCTTCGGGGTCGATGACGTATGCGGTGACGCCGCGCGTGATGCCGCGCAGCACGCCGAGCTTGGTGGCGAACGATTTCCCCGAACCGGAGCGGGCGAGCACGGCGGTATTCGCATTGAGGTGCGTGCCGTCCCAGGGGTCGTAGACGACGGGGGAGCATGCGCGCAGGTCGATGCCGTAGAGGGTGCCTGAGCGGGTGTCGAGGTCCGGCGGGCAGAAGGGGAAGAGCCGGGCGACGGAGGAGGTGTCGAGCGTGCGCCACTCGGCCACGGCATTGAGGGCGATCGGCAGCGTGGAGAGAAGGCCCGCGCGCTGGCGGAACGGGAGCGCGTCGATCCTGCCGAGGGTGGCTGCGAAGTGCGCCCGCACCCGCTGGGTCATCTCCTTGAGGGCGGCCTCGTCGTGCGCGTGGAGGGTGATGGCCAGCGAGGAGTGGAAGAGGCGCTCGCGCCCGCGCTGCACGTCGTCGCGGAGACGGGTGACGTCTTCGAGGGCGATGGCGGCCTCGGGGGACATGGTGCGCCCCTTGCGCAGGGAGAGGGACTGTGCGGACTCGAAGCGCACCTTCTGCCATTCGAGGGTGCGCGCCGCCTGCTCGGCGGGGATCGGTCCGAGGTGGATGGCGAGGTCCATGGGCGCGCCTGCGGCCATCAGCCCCTGCAGGAAGCCGGGGGCCAGCGCGCGGGGCCAGCGGCCCAGGTGCAGCGAGCGGGTGAGATGTTCGTTCACGTGCATCTCGCGGCGGTTGACCGTGACCTGCACCGGCTCGTCCTCGTCCCGGTCGGCGGGCGAGCCGCCGAGGGCTGATGCGAGCAGGAGGCGTTGCAGGGCGCGGCCGGTGAGCGGGTGGACGGAGAGCCCCGCCCTGCCCAGCAGGCCGTGCAGGTCCGCGATGCGGTCGAAGGGGCAGACGGCGTAGAAGCGGCGGTCGAGGATGCCGCTGCGGCTCTCCAGCCCGGTAAGCAGGCCCCGGAGCGACTCCGCTGCCGCCGCCGTCTGCGGGGGCAGGTCCGCGGGTTCTGCCTTGCGCAGGGCCTCGCGCATGGCGCCGAGGTCGGGCGGGTGCTGCCTGACGAGCAGCTGGAGCGGGAAGTCGAGGGCGTTGAGCGCGCCTGCGAACGCGCCGAACTTCGGCTCGTCGAGCTCGAGTCCCATGACCTCGCAGACGCCGAGCTTGACCCGGTCGACGCGGACGGGGCCGTCGTCCTCGATATGGGAGAGCATGAAGCACAGGGGCAGCGGCAGGGGCGGCTTCTGCGCCGGCTGCCGGTCTGCCTCGGGTGTGCCACGCCTGGTGCGGCGCGCCATCCGCCGGGCATGTTCGATGAGGTTTCGCATGGGTGGTGTTCCTTTCCTAGGGGATGGGGACGATGCCGGAGCGCAGGACGAGGGCGAGGGCCTTGGCGGAGAGGACGACGACGAGACCGACGATGGCCCCGGCGATGGCGCCCCGCGCTCTGCCCGCGTTGCGCGGCTCGCCGCCCTCCGCCATGAGGACGAAGCCCGCCCATACCACGGCGAAGAGCGCGAGCCCGGCGGCTGCGTACGCCATCGCGGTCAGCACGCCGTCGAAGGCGTCCAGCATCGCCCGCTCCTCGTCCGGCGCCGCTGCCATCGAGGCCGCTGCCGCGAAGAGGGCCGCCAGGGCTGCCGCGACGCGTCTCACCACGGCCACTCCCACCCGAGGGCGCCGAACAGGCCCTTCGCCTCGCCCTGGCTGAGCGGGGTCTGGACCGGGGTCGGCGTCGGAACGGGCGTCGCCGGCGGGGTGAACGGCGCGTAGGGGGAGTCCGCCCCGATGGTGAGCGCCGCGCTGAGGGTCTCCTCCTTGGAGCCGTAGACGCTCCCGCGCGGCGTCACGGTGGCGAGGATGTGCTCCGGGTGCGTGATCGTGACGACGGGCACGACGGTGATGACCTCGGGCGGGATGGTGAGGCGGGCCGAGACGTCGTGGTAGGTGACCTCATCGTTGTGGTAGACCGCTACGGACTCGCTGACGACCTCGCTGGCGCCGGGCCGCAGCACCTCGACGGGCACGAGGTACTCCTCCTCCTTCTCGGGAACGAACTCGAGCCCGACCAGGGGCGGGGCGCTCCCCTGCAGGCCCGCCTCGATGACGGCCTCGATGCTCAGCTCGTGCGCCGCCTCGCCCGCCGGAACGGGCAGCCGGAAGGCCGCGCCGTCCGGCGGGTTTAGCTGGACGGTAGTGCTGGCATCGCCGGAGGCGAGGGTGACGGAGCCGTGGACGTTCGTCACCCGCGTCTTCATGGAGAGAGCGCCCGCGACGTGCACGTAGCCGGTGACCAGGACGAGGTCGATCGGGTGTTCTATTGAGGAGATGCATCCGTCGGCTTCCAGCGCGCCCGTGAGTGCGCCGGGGCTCCAGCGCAGCTGGCTCACGCGGACGTCGCACAGCTCCCCCTCCGCGACCGGCAGCGGGTGCGGCAGCTGCCCGCCCTCCAGGCTGACGGCGCCCGCCTGACCTGAGCCGTCCACCCAGGCGAACGTGAAGGACGGGGCATCGCCGGTCAGCGGCAGGGTGTAGACGGTGGTCTCTCCGGCGCCGAGGCTGGCCGCTCCCCAGAAGCGCAGCTCCCCGCCCTCCGGCCCGCCGAACGCCTGGACGGCGAGGTCGAGTCCGGTTGCGGCACGCAGGGTGACGGTCGCCTTCTCCTCGAAGACGGCCAGCGCCTCGACGTAGAGCCTGCGTCCGGGAACGGGCGCGATGGGGTCGAAGTCGATCTCGTTGCGCCAGCGCTCGGGGCTGGTCTGCGGGTACGGGGTGCCGGGCCCCGGCGTCGGCTCGGGGGAGGCTGCCACCGCCGCCATTGCAAGCAGGACGGCAGCCCCGATGAGCGCAGTGCGCCGCATGGCGGCGTGGCCGCCGCCGCCGCGGTCGCGGGGCCTGCGGCGGTTGCGGAGCCAGCGCTGCAGACGCGGCGTCCTGCGCCCGTTGCGGTGCTCGCGTCCCTTCCGCCTCCCGCGCATCCTGTGCAGCGCGCGCAGCCTGCGGATGCGCCTGCGCGTCTTGTCCCTCACCTGGCTGGTGAGGCCGGGGGTGCCGCTCTCGGGGGCGGGCTCGCTGCGCAGCAGCTCCGCCGGGGTCCCCGCATAGCACCGTCCGCCGAGCCGGTACTGGAGCAGGTCGGCGGCCACCTGCGGCAGCCGCCGGCCCCCGACACGCCCCACCACTCCGGCGACGCCGGCCAGCGCGGATATGACCGCGAGCCCGAGGCGCACCTCGGGCCACGGCAGGGGAGCGTACCGGTAGAAGCCGTAGGCCAGCGCGCCGACCGCGATCAGCCCGACGACCTGCGGGAACGTGAACCAGCCCAGCACCTTGTCCTCGGCCTGGACGTGGGTGGGCACTTCGTGTGCTTGCATGATGACTCCTCCTTGCCTTCAAGCGTCAGGCCGCGGGCGTGGGCGTGGGGATCGTGGGCGTGACCACGGGGCTCGCGACGGCGCTCATGACGAGGTCGACGATGCCGTAGGCCACGAGGATCAGGACGATGCCCATGACGGCGGTCACCATCGCGGACTTGCCCCGCTCCATCTGGTGCGGCGCGCCGCTGGCCGTCAGGTACAGGTACGCGCCGTAGACGAAGTAGCCCGCCCCGATGGCCCCCGCGAACCCGATCAGGATCCCGACGAGGTTCGATATGGTCTGCGTGAGGTTCTCCATGACGTTTTGTTCTCCTGTGCGCCGGGCGTTCGCCGCCCGGTCTCGTTTCGTTCTTGTTCGTTCCCGGTGACCCGTCGCTCCGGCCTACTTGCACATGGCGCTCCTCCTCGTCGGCTGTGTGGGATGGCGCGGGACGCGCAGGCCCCGCGCGGGTTGTCGTTCACTCGCTGCTGCTCCGCGGGGCTGCGGCGCCGCCCGCGTTCGGCGGTGTGCCCGCATCGGCTGCGGACCGCCCGGCACCCATGCCGGAGGCCGCCCCCGCCGTCGCCGAGCTCGCCGCGGATGCGGCGGAGCCGGCGCTCCCGGCTGCCGAT
>JAJEIT010000050.1 GCA_022827945.1 Dehalococcoidia bacterium
ATCCATCCCGACGCCTCGTATCGGCTCGCGTACAGGGGGGAGTCGCAGTGGTGTCTGCTCGAGTACGAGCGGCGCGCCACGACGCCGAAGCGCGTGCCCGAGAGGCTCCACGCCTACCGCCGCTACTTCGCGAGCGGCTACCCGCGCCGTGACCACGGCGGCCAACTTCCCCTCGTGCTGTTCGTGTTCGAGTCGGAGCCTGCCGAGGAGGTCTTCCTGCGGGCTGCAGCTGGGCTGCCCGATGTACCGCTGGCGAGCGCCACGACGGAGGCGCTAGGCTGGGACGGGGCGCTCGGTCGCACCTGGCGCCGACCCGCTCCTGCTGCACCCGAACCCTGCTCCCTGCACTACCTCGTGTGGGGGGACATTCCGTCTGAACGCCGTGCCGGGAACTTCCAGTAGGGGGACTCGCCTGCCACGCCGTTGGGACATTCTGCCCCATGCAAAACGCCTGTCCCTGCTGCACATTCGCGGTGCCGCGGGGCAGTGTTGTACCTACGTTTCTCTTTCTACTGACTCTGTCAGGCCCCAACAGGCCGGATCAGGACAAGTGGTGCAGAACGGGGTGTGCGCGATCACAGGCTTCCTGTAGCGAAGAAGCGGCGGACCGGGTGGCGGCCTCGCGCGATGTAGGCCGGCAGAGAGTCGGCGCTAGCGTCTCGGGGCACGGTGGCAGGTGCTAGTGCACAGCTGGCCGGAGGCGTACTGCGAGCAGCCCAGGAAAAGGCCGGTGCGCCTCTCGCGGACGACCATAACGCCACGCCGCGTTCCTCGTGGCCCTGGCGTCCTGAGTGGCTGGGTCACTGGCGGATGGGCGAGATCACGCAGTGACGCTCGACCCGACCGCAGGTGCTGGACGTCGGTGGCGCACTCCGAGTTTAGGGTTGATCCGGTGTTGCCCTCTCGTCCCCATCGCCTACGCTCTCGCTGATGAACTTCAGGAACTTGTTGCCGAGTGGCGTGGTCAGCCGTTGGTCGACCGGATCTCTGGACGCAGCGACTGCGGCAGATCCGGTGATGACGAGGCCTCGGCTCTCGAGGTCGGTTCTGAGCAAGCTGTATACGTCGAACGGAACATCAGGCAGAAGTCCTTCAACAACCCGGCGGAACGAGCGATCGATCGTGAGTGGCACAGTCGTCCCGTGCCTGGCTGCGAATGCCCGCGTGCTCTGCAGCATGTGCAACACCCGTAGATGAGACGGAGTAAGCAGGTCGATCAGGTTAAGGAGCGTGGAGTCGAGATCGCGGTCTGGCTCGTCGCTCAAGGCGACGTGCGCCAAGGCGCTCTTCAGCGCCCGCCATTTCTCCTTTCTGTGCGTGCCGAGAGCGATGCGAGTCGCTGCCAGCGCCGCATCGATCCACTCGTCATCGGCCGATAGCGACGCCACGGTCAGGCTCGCATGCCGGGCTTGGAGGTCATTCAGAAGGTCTGCCAGTTCGTTGAACCACCGTACGCGTCGCTTCTCGAGCGCAGGCGTGAACACTACGTCGATCAGCGCGGCGGCTGGAGCGCCAAGGCCTGGTGTCAGGGAGAGCACCCTTCGGGCTATGTCCTCGGCGACCTCGCCCTTGGAGGCCTCTGGGTACGGCTCCACCGAGCCCGATTCCGACACCGCTACCTGCCCCGGCCGCTTCGGCCTGGGAGCGATCGTAGCGCGGATGCGGCTTTCTCGGTCGAGCGGGGCATGCTGGTGACTCACCATCCTCGGACAGCGCGGGCGCGTCCTGCCATCAACAGATACGTAGTATCACATCATATTCGCTTGTACTCTCCTGTTAGGTGGGTTACGGTCGCAGCAGAGCCTGCCACAACGTGCGGACGTCAGACACAAGCGTCCCGGGCAGGAGGGGGTGAGCGCATGGTTCCCACTCGAGGGGGAAAGTACGAATACCGGCCCGATGCCATCGTCGCGCTGCGAAAGCGGCTGAAGCAGACACAGACGGAGCTGGCAAAGGACCTGGGGGTCCCCCCCAACACGCTCTCACGCTGGGAGACGGGAGCGACAACGCCCGATGCACAGTCGCTGGCTGCGCTCTACTCCCTCGGGGCAGCGCAAGGGGCACCGCCGCAGTTCTTTCAGCGCAAGCGGCTGGCTCCGAAGCCCGGGAAGGGAAGGCCGCGCTTGCTCGTCATGTGGGACTTCCAAAACGCGGCTGTTCGGGCTCATGAAGTGCAGGAACGAGACGTGCGCGTCAGGAGCGAACTTGACAAGCGGTTCGCTTCTTCTTCCTACCGGCTATTCAAGGCCTTCGCGACCCCCGCTCACGAAGCCGCGACGGACGTACTCGCCGACCGCGGTTGGCGAGTGTGGGAGGACTTCACCGACATGGACGGAGAGCTCATCGCCCAGGCGAGGAGCGACTGTGGCCACGAACCGAAGGACACGACCTTCGTCCTCATCGGGAAGGCCGGCGACTACGCCGACCTCGTCACCGACCTCAAGGAGCAGGGAGTGCTGGTGCACCTGCTCACGTTCGGCCCCCCGCCCAGCGAGAAGCTCGTGGCAGCAGTCGGGCAACGGCGGTGGATACAGATCAACTGACACTCAACAAGGGCAGAACACGAACCGGAAAGCAACCGATACGCAGGAGGAACCGACATGAGCAAGCAAAGCGATCTCGATAACCACGCCAACCAACTCAATCCGAACAACGACGCCTACTGGCAGTCGCGAGACGAGGATGAGCGCCCCGACGACTGGGATGACCGGGCAGGAGGCGACGACAGAACTCCGAAGGACAAGGAGTCGCCCGGAAAGAGGTAGGAGGACAGCGGGATAGGCCCGCCATTCGACCGAGGCACTGGGTCCGGCGCAGTTCCCCTGCACGGGCCCGGTGTCTCGCCAAGAACCCGCACGGTTGTGAGGCCTGAGCCGAGGGGCGCCTTGCAGGCGGCGAGTCAGGCGAACGTCTGTGCTACGCTCTCAAGGCTGGCCGGTTGCCCCCCTTGGAGCACAACCGGTGACCCATATCACCCTGAAAGGACCACACTGTGAAGCACCCACCTACCCCCAAGCCCGCCGCCCTCTACGCCCGCGTCTCCAGCGACCGCCAGGACGTCGACCTCTCCGTCGCCGCCCAGCTCCGGGCGCTGCGTGACTACGCCGAGAAGAACGGCTACGCCGTCGCCCGCGAATATGTGGACGAGGCCGAGAGCGGCCGCGTCGCCGACCGGCCCCAGTTCCGCAAGATGCTGGACGCGGCCGGCGAGGCTGACGCGCCCTTCGAGGAGATCCTTGTCTGGAAGTTCTCCCGCTTCACTCGCAAGCGCGAGCACGCCGTCGCCTTCAAGTCGATGCTGCGCCGACGCGGCATCCGCGTCGTCTCCATCACCGAGCACGCCGACGACTCCCCGACGGGCAAGCTGATGGAGGCGATCATCGAGAGCGTCGATGAGTTCTACTCGGAAAACTTGGCCCAGGAGGTCACGCGGGGGATGCGCGAGGCCGCCTCTCGCGGCTTCTTCCTCGCGTCCCGGGCACCCTTCGGCTACCGACGGGTGAAGGTCAGCGACGGCGTGCGGGAGCGCCCCACGCTCGAGGTCGACCCGGTCACCGCCCCGGTCGTGCGCGAGATGTTCGAGAGCTCGCTGCGGGGCACCGGCCTCAAGGAGATCTGCCGCGACCTGAACGAGCGGGGCATCACCAACCGGGGCAGGCGCTGGTACCGGAACGGCCTCCACTACCTGCTCACGAACGAGGCCTATACGGGAACCGCTGTCTGGGGCCGCACGCGCAAGGACGGCAAGGCTCCCGAGCCGGTTCGGGCGGAGGACGCCTGGGAGGCGATCGTTCCCAGGGACCTGTTCGACCGGGTGCAGGGGTCGCTAGAGGAACGGGCGCCAATGCGGCAGCGGCCGGCACGGGTGGGGAGCAAGTTCCTGCTGAGCGGCCTGCTGCGCTGCGGGGTCTGCGGCAAGCCCTACACCGGTCAGGGGGCGAAGGGCGGGCGCTACGCCTACTACGTCTGCGGCACCCTGCTCAAGGAAGGCGCCGGCTCGTGCGAGGCGCGTTACCTGAACGCCGAGAAGGTGGAAGGGTTCATCGTCGAGAAGATCAGGGACCGCATCCTCACCGATGAGACCATCACCGAACTGGTGACCCTGGTGGCCGAAGAAGTGGATGCGCTGGCGGAGGAGCTCGGCGGCAAGCTGAAGGCCATCGAGGCCGAGCTGGAGGACGTGCAGTCCAGGCTGCTGCGGCTCTACGAGGCGCTGGAGAAAAGCGACCTGACGCTGGAGGCCCTGTCGCCACGGATTCTGTCGTTGCGGCACCGGGAGGACCAGCTCGCGGCGGCGCGGGAGGATGCCGCTGCGCAGTTGCGTCGGCGGAAGGTGGAGTTGCCCACGACGGAAGAGCTCAGGGAGTACGTGGCGGACTTCCGCTGCTTCCTGCGGGAGGGGACGATCCCCGAGCAGAAGGCGCTCATCCGCAACTTCGTGCAGGGCATCGAGGTCGTGAACGATGAGGCCACGCTGACGTACACGATTCCGATGCCCTCGGATGGCGTGACTAGCGAGGAAGCCCCAGTTCTCGATTTTGTACAGTCAGGCCCACCAGACTTGACGGTAGACAGTACCGGGCCGCCGAGGGCCACGTCCTCGGCCTTGCCGCCGCGTAGCGGGCTGTCCTTGGGCATAGGGATCGTGTAGCGAATCGTGGCGGCGCCGGGGGCGACGGCGATCTCATTCACGAACGAGCGAATGAAGGCCTTCGACTCGGTCAACTCGCTCGTGGCGAGGAACCAGAGCGCGGTAGGCATATCCATCCACCGGCCTTGAGCTGATCGCGACGCGAGTTTTCTCGGGGCCGTCGTCAGCTACGATCGTCACCCTGCACCAGAAGCGACGATCGTCATCGCTGAGCGGTGGACGGCGAGGACGGGCACAGACGGCTAGCTGGTGACGAAGGGGAAGATTCTCGAGGACGAGAATCACGCCGAGCGGTGGGCAACAACCGGAGGGTGACGAGCAACAGCCTGAGCAGAGTCCACACGGATCAATCTCCGCGCAGAGGGTGACCTCAGGCGGTCATCGCGCAAGTGCACGCAACCGTCGTGACCTCCCGAGAAGCTTGTCCCAAAGGCCCGATGGAAATATTCGTGCCCCACAGGCCCCACAGCTCAGAGATACTGGACAGCTCCAGGACGTAACGCGAGGCCAGTCGGTTAATCCGGACCAGCAGATTGTCTGGGCGCTATAAATCCAGTCGACGCCCTTTCGGGCTTGACGAGATCCGAACTCTCTGTACGAGTTCCACTCAAGTGGGAGTGCCGCGGCCACTGCGGAGCAGCTGTCCGGGAGTAGCGCCCGTGCAGACGCCGTCGGCGAACGTGACACCACCGTTGACCATGATCCAGCGATACCCCTCAGCCCGCTGCACGCGGCGCCACGCGCCCGCCGGCTGATCGTCGAGCCTTTCCTTCGGGAGGATCTTCAGCTCCTCCAAGTCGTAGATCACAATGTCCGCAGCAGCACCCTCTCGGAGCCATCCCCGATCCTTGAAGCCGACCAGGTTCGCGGGGAGAGTGCTGAGCCGCCAGTGGGCCTGCTCAAGGTCCATCACTTCGTGATCGCGGACGAGTCTCGCGAGGAGGTACGTGGGGTAGGCACCAAGCGTGAGAAACTTGGTGTGAGCGCCGCCGTCGGACACGCCCGGTACGGTGAACGGCGACGTCAGGACCTCCTCGGCCGCTTCGACGTTCATCTCAGGGACGGGCGTCTGGAAAAGCGTGCGCAGGTTGTCGGCGACCGCGATATCGAGCATCGCGTCAATCGTGTGTTTGTTGTCCCTCTCGACGATCTCACGGACGCTCAGCCCTTCGTAGGGCTTCAGCGACGGTTCGAGAACCTCCGCCACGACCAGATCGTTCATAAGGGAGCTCGCCGATCCAGTTACGACTGAGCCGGGCCCCTCACCCCTATCGAACTACTCCTTG
>JAJEIT010000057.1 GCA_022827945.1 Dehalococcoidia bacterium
CGGGCTCTACGACTCGCGCGGCCTCTACCCGGTGACGGAGGCGCTGCTGCGCGCGGGCCTGCCGCCCGGCGTGGTGCGCCCCGACCCGGGCGGCCTCGCCGCGATGCTCGACGCCGCCCGCCGCCCCGAGGTGGCGTTCGCCGCGACCGACGGCGGCCCTGGGCTTGCCCGGGCGCTATACCGCGCGCTCGGCCCGACCGCCGAGGGCCAGCGGTCGCTGAAGGCGCTGCTCTCGCGCCTCGACGGCCCACAGGCGGGTGAGCCGAGGTTCGTGCGGCGCTTCGCGTGGCCGAAGGTGGTCGCCGTGCGGACGCTGCGCCACGGCGCCGACCTCGGGCTCGATCCGGTTGAAGCGGGGGGACGGCGTCGGTAGGCTGGAAGACCGCCGGGCGGTTAGCTCAGTTGGTACGAGCGCTCGCTTCACACGCGAGAGGTCACTGGTTCAAGTCCAGTACCGCCCACCAGACTGGATAAAATCGAGAACTTTCTCTCTGAAGTTCCGGTTGGCCCCATAGCACTCCGACGCCGGTGACGCCTTCCAACAGGCCGCCGTAGCGATGCTCGGCCAGCTACTCAAGCGGGAGAGTTAGGGGTCGTCGCCGACTTGGGGAGCAGTCTCACCTTCCTCCGCCTGTGCGAAGGGGCACGTTCCCGCGACGCTGAATACGGCCGTGACCGACTTGTTGCGGTCCATGCGCACACTGATCACTCGAGACGTGCGGGAATCATCACCGCTCCAGCGCTTGAAGATGAAGGCTGTGCCCAGGAAGCACTTGCCCGCCGGTGCCTTGGCCGTCGCATACGTACCCTCCAGATAGGAGCCGCTGCCGGAGCCGCCAACGACCGTGAGTGTGTAGGAGCGTTTCGCACGGAAGATCGCCTGGAACACCTGGTTTCGCGTGCCGATGTTCGTCGGCACGTTGAATGTGTGGCGCGTGAGGCAGACGCTGCTCGTCGCTTGTGCGAAGTCGCCGGGCGCAATCAGCTGATTCCAGTGCTGGAAACAGTACCCTGCATTCGCCGATGCGTGGATCGGGACCGCCGTCCCGCAGTCGACGGTGCCGCCGCCCGAGACGGTGCCGCCTGTCGACTTGGCTGCCACGACCGTGCACTGCGGCGTCGGCTTGGCTGCGAAGTGTGCCGTGACGCTGCGGTGTCTGTTCATGCGCACGCGGCACGCCCCCGAGCCGCTGCAGTCGCCCGACCAGCGGCTGAAGTCGTAGCCCGCTTTCGCGCTCGCGGCGGCTGTCCTCCACGCGCTCAAACTGCACGCGCCCGTACCGCCACCCGAGGCCGTCCCGCCCGTACCGGACGCCACCGTCAGCGTGCACGAGAAGCTGGCGCGCGCGCTCATGTGCTCGTTCACATTGAAGGTCTTCGACGTGGTCGAGCCGCTCACATCCCCGGACCAGCCGCCAAAGGTGCTGTTGCTGGGGGTCGCCGTGATCTTCGCACTCCGGCCGCACTCGCCCGTGCCGCCACCCGAGGCCGTCCCGCCCGTACCAGACGCCACCGTCAGCGTGCACGAGAAGGCAGCGCGTGCGGTCATGTCTCGGCTCACCTCAAAGGTCATCGACCTGCTCGAGCCGCTCACATCCCCGGACCAGCCGCCGAAGGCGCTGTTGGTGGGCGTCGCCTTAATCGTGCGCTTGGTCCCGCAAGGGCCGCTCCAGCTCCCGCCCGCAGTCCCTCCCGGGTCCGCCGTAACGGTCAGTGTGCATGTGGGACTCTCCCTGAACGTGGCCGTCACGTAGGCTCTCGGCGACAGGCCGCTCGTCCTGACTGTGCAGACTTCCTTATTCGTGCTGAGCGATGTGCAGCCCTCCCAGCGGACGAACGAATAGCCGGTGAACGCCTCTTTCGTGAGCGTCACGTCGTTTCCGCAAGGTACCGTCGCGCTCGCGCTGGTTCCGCTGTTCGCGCGGATGCGCCCGCCATCAGTGGCGATGACATCGTTGGCAGTGTCGAGCGTCTTCACGTTGCCTGTGACAGTGCAGTCCTTCTGCATGAAGGTGGCGCTGACGGAGACGGGGGCGCTGGCGGTGTGCGTCTCTGCGACGGTCACAGTGCATGTCGCACCGCCCGTGCCGCCGGACGGGCAAGATGACCACTTGGAGAACGAGTAGTTGGCGGTCGGCTCTGCGGTCAGCGCGTGACTGCCGCAGGTGAGTGTCACACCCGAAGATGGAATAGTCGTGGTACCCGCTTTCACGATGCCACTGTCGGCGGGTGATACCGCTGCGGTCACCGTGCCAGTACAAGGTGCTATCGGCCTGTCGCTGAAGCTGGCAGCCGGACTGCGGAGCCCGGAGATACCACCAGCGCTCACCCTGGCACGCAATTCCACATCATGCGACTGCCCGGCCGTCAGGCCTGTGATCGTGTGCATGTGGCTCGTAGCGGGGGTCACGAGCGTCCAGGCCTCGGGCGTTGGCCACGAGTTGCTGGCGACCTTGTGGCGAATCTCGTAGGAAGTGACCGTGGGATCGCTGGAGTTGGCCCATGTCATTGCAAGCCGAGAGTCGGAACGGTCGCCCGTCAGCCCGGTAGGCGTACAGGGCCGGACTTCGCTGGAAGTGAGGGCGGGGGCGGAGCTTGCGATCTTGAACAAGAACGCATCCGAACAGAACACAGGGTAGGGCGGGGCGATGTTCCCGCTCGGGTAACCCTCGCCGGTGAGGTGGCGATTGCCGTCGATCGCGCCGTTGTCCTTGTTGTAGAACACATATGTGCCGACGCCCTGAGATTGTGCTGACTGGTGAAGGTGTGCTCCGGTGTTGCCGCTATGGCCGCAAGAATCCTCCAAATCCGTATTGCTTGGGTTGGAGTCACCCTGGGCATAGGCGATCCTGCCCACCCGCGTGAGCGCGAGCATCTGCGCGCTGGTGGTCCCACTCGGCACGTTGATCGTATTACCAACCTTTACCGATGGGAGGATGTGGACGTACCTCAACATCGCCACCTCGGTGGTGCCATCCATAACCTTCAGTTTGATCTTGCGGCACTGGTTTTTCTCGATGATCTCCACAACGTCGATTGAGACCGTGCTCGCACTCGTGGATGCGCGGAGCACAGCGTGAACTGGCTCCAAGGCCGTCGAAGCGGGCGCGATCCTGACCATGTCGATCGATATGGGATCACCAGTAGTTCCGCAGCCGCTGTTGGGATGCCATCCGCAACTCATCCGCAAGTTACGGGATGTGAGGCTGGAGCCGGGGCCGGCAGTGTAGCCGGGCTGGATGCCGGGCAGTACCTCGTACTCCCACAGCGGGTTCACCGGTGTCCTCGTCGATTGCGACGCTCTCACGACGGACTCGCCCACCACAACCGGTTGGTCCAGCGGTAGCAGCAGCGCACTGCCAAATGGCGCAACTGCCCCAACCGCTGTTGGCGGCGGCGCTTCGCTGGCAAGCGGCAACAGCATCATCGTGAGGACGGTGATGCCAAGGGATGCGAGCACCGCCGCCAGCCTGCTCACCGAGGGTTGGTCCCCTCAAACAGGGAGCGCGCGATCGCAAGCACGCGTCCAAGGGCGGCCTCCCCCCCGAGCATGCTTGCATCAGCGCCCCTCACGATGTAAACGGTTTCCGTGGCCGCGTCGTAGATGTCGACGCGTACCGACAGCAGTTTGGCCTGCTGTGTTCCGTCTGGGCTGTACATCACAACCGCCGGACGGTTAGCGACCGTTCGAAGCTCCCGTACGATGCGCTTGCCGACGTTCGTCAGCCATGTTGCCTCCCAGGGAACGGGCCAGCCAACGATATGCTCTCCCCTGATCTCTAGGGCCATGTGCCCAGCAGCGTTGACGAAGTGCGCCTCATAGCCGGGTGGTAGGTCGCCTCCCCCTCCTACGAAGAGCCTGTGAAACCGCCAACCTGAAGGAAGGGTCGGCTCGCGCCAGTACGGGAACTTCCGCGCATCCGTTACGCTCGTGATCGTGCCAGTGTTTGCGAACTGGGCCGGAACGTGTGCCGGGGAACCCTCTGGAACGAGTAGGTCGGTCTCGTGGGCCACTCCTCCGCTCGAATAGAGTTCCCAGACTCCGTGCACTACCGCATAAGACGAGGACAGTCGCGTGCCGCCGAGGTGTGCCAAGGACATCTCCTTGGCTACTGAGAAGGTCGCGGTGTTGGCTGACACTCCAGACAGGTTGCTGCCTGCAGCCATCAGCGAGCCCGACTGGCAGCCCTGGAAGACGTAGGTTTCGGGGCGCACCCCGAACTGCCGGGAGCCACCTGAGACCGGTGATACCGTGGTCACGCGATAGCGCACGAAGCAGTCGTCGCTCTTGTGCCACTCAATGATGTGGCCCGCCTTAACGGTACCGTAGTAGACATCGCGTAGAGTGCCGTTTGCGTCCGAGCGATTGATCTTCAACATGGTTGCGGATCGGCGGGCATCCTCGTAGGTTGTGACGACCGCGAGAGATACTGCACTATCGTCACTCGCCTCGCTTCCGTCTCGCGAGGCGTCGCTGGTGCCACCGCTGGCCGCGAGGAAGGCGTAGCTGCCAGGTTTCGTCACGGTACCGGTCGTGTCGTAGGTGTCGTAGCGCAGCGAGGCTGGCGCGGGGGCGTCGTCATCGCTCACCGTGACCATCGCGGAAGAAGGCGACTCGACCGTGTAGCCCGAGCCCGCCGCCACCGTCGCCGTGACGACGCTGTCCGGCTCGTCCACGGCGTCGTCCTCGGTCGCCACGTCAAGCGCGGCGCTAGCCGCGCCCGCAGGTATCGTCACCGAGGTGGGCGGCTCACCGCTAAGGGTGTTGCCCGTCTCGCTCACGCTCAGCGCCACCGTCAATGCGGCCGTAGTGCTGCCCGTGCGGCTGACCGTGAAGCGTGCGGGCTGCCCCTCCGTCACCGGCGCTGCGACCGCTGTGATCGTCACCGCTGGCAGGGTCGCGGGGTCATCGTCCTCAACAGTGACCGTCGCCGAGCCGGAGGTGCCGACCGTGTAGCCCGCGCCCATCGCCACCGCCGCCGTGACGACGCTGTCCAACTCGTCGAGAGAGTCGTCATCGGTCGTCACGGCGAACGTCACGCTCGCGTCGCCCGCAGGTATCGTCACCGAGGTGGGCGGCGTCCCACTCAGCGTGCTGCCTGTCTCGCCCACGCTTAGCGCCACGGTGAGCGCGGCGGAGGTGGAACCAGTGCGGCTGACCGTGAAACTGGCGCTCCGTCCCTCGGTCACCGTGGCCGCCGCCGCAGCGATCGTTACCGCCGGCAATGAGCTGGGTGTAGCCGTTGGCGTCGGCGTAGCGGTGGATGGAGTGCTTGCGCAGTCCCGAAGCCTGAGCTGCGGCAGGTCGTGGAAGCGCACCTTGCGGAGCTTCGGCGGAACGCAGCCCTCCAGCGTGTTCCCGGCGAGTGTGACCCATTGCAGCTGGGATAGCTGCTCAAGTTCGGCGGGGATGCTCCCGGTGAGCTTGTTCTTGTTGAGGTGAAGCGTCTGGAGCTGCGTCAGCGATCCGAGTTCGGGCGGAATCGCGCCGCTCAGTTCATTGTCGTGCAGGTCCAGGCTGGTCAACGCTGTGAGCTTCCCCAGCCCCGGCGGCACACGACCGCTCAGGGAAGAGCTCCACAGCCAGATCCGGGTGACCCGCGGGGGCGCTCCGCTGATGAGCACGCCGCTCCAGCGCCGGATCGAGGTTTCGGCGCTCCAGTCGAGAGTGGCGGTGCCGCGCAACTCGTCGCGGAGGGCGAGCAGCGTCTCGCAGTCGGCGACGAGGCCGGGGTTGTTGGCGGGCTCGGGGACAGCGGTTCCGGACTCGCAGCCGCTCGCCGCCCCGGCGCGCTCAAGCTGCTCGCCGCCAGTGAGGAGGAGTACGGCGACTACGACGGCGGAGGCTGCGCCAAGGAGCCCGAGTCCGAGCAACCATGCGCGACGCATAGCGCCACCTCCCGCTTGCTGGTACCGGGATCAGTATAGCGGGCGTAGCGGACCAGATAGCGGGCGTAGCGGACCAGCGCGGCGATGGATCCGCCCTCGGGCGCTGATGTAGAAGCCTCGGCGTCAACTCGGGGATGCCTTCGCTCACGACCGCCCAGACGGTGTCCTCGTCGATGGCGCCATAGCCGTGCACGATGCGGTTCCGCATCCCGGTGATGGCGCGCCACGGAATGTCCTCCCGCTCGACAGCTTCAAGCGCGTCGGCGAGCTGCGCCTCGGTCGCCTCGACCCGCCGCAGCGCATCGTCCACACGCTCCACGGCTGGCTCCGCGGTGGCCGGCTCGCCGGTGAGCGTCCCGGCCTTGTGCGCCGCGAGCAGCGTGCCGAGGACGCCGACCGTTGAAGACGGCAGCGTATGCTGATTGAGCGACAGGGCGCGTATGCAGGGTCGGAAGATAGCCATCGCCGCAATGATTGCGGTGCTCACGCTCGCGACGGTGGGAAGTGCTGGAGCGGCTGAGTACGAAGGTTCCCGTGTCCGAGTCGAGCTACGGGTCTGGCAAAACACGGGCGACGGACTCGACATCCACATCGGCGCGCGGTCCGCAACCGGTTCGTGGCGGGAACTGGGCATGGTCCCGCTGGCGCTCGACGACGGTCTCAGCGCCAGCGGACGGTACCGCTTTGGTGACATGGATATTCATGTGGCCCTGCCAGACCAAGCGCTTCCGGTAGCTGTGGAGGTGCGACTCTGGCAGGACGTTGCCGACAGCGGACGCCTGTGGATCAGCGCGCGTTCGGCCAACGGCTCATGGGACACCCTGGGCACCGTCCGTCTTCTCCTTGATGACGGCTTCAGCGGCGATGGCCGATTCCGCTTCGGCGACATTGGCCTCCAGGTCCCACTCTTCGGGCACGTGCTGTCCCTGGCAGGTCGCGCAGGGGTCCGCGGGTTCCAGGATGGGCAGGGTGTCGGGGCAAGGTTTGGGTGGCTGGAGGAGGCTGTCAGTGGTCTGGCGGTTGACCGCGACGGCAGCGTGGTCGTGGCGGACTTCCGGAACCATGCGATCCGCCGAGTTCTCCCCGACGGGACGGTGACGACGATCGCTGGCGGCAACGGGGCCGGGACACGGGATGGTCCGGCTGAGACCGCGCAGTTTGACGGGCCCAGCGATGTGGCCATCGAGCCACAGGGTGGTATCTACGTTGCAGAGACCTGGGGAAACCGCATCCGCAAGATCACAGTGGAGGGGATGGTGACGACCATTGCTGGTGGCGACCAACCTGAAGAAGGGCCATGGCTGAGCCGGGATGGGCCCGCCGATGAGGCCCTGTTCTTGGGACCCCACAGAGTCGTCCTCAGCCCAGACGGCGACCTCTACATCATTCAGCAGTACCAGATACGGCGCCTCTCGCCCTCCGGGTGGGTGACTACGGTCGCAGGGAATGGCGGCCTAGGCTGGAAGGACGGTCCCAGGGAGTATGCTGAATTCGCCTCTCTGCAGGACATTGATGTGGACGCCGAGGGGAACGTGTACGTCCTCGACGAGAACCCCTACGTTCCCGACAGGAAGGGAACTCACTCTCTCGTTCGCAAGATCGATACATCCGGCCAGGTGTCAACGCTGTTCCGGGGCTACCCGCCAAACCTTGGCGGGCAACTGGCTGGCTCACGGGGAATGGGCGTGACCCCAGCGGGGGAGATATACCTGGCCAACACCGGGCGCCACCAGATCGTGAAAGTCCTGGGGTTCAATCAGCTCCTGGCGGTAGCTGGCACGGGCGAAGTCGGCTACCTTGACGGGCCCAGCGGCGAGGCTACCTTCAACGGGCCCGGGGGGCTTGCCCTGTCACCTAGGGGAGCGCTGGTCGTGATGGATCAGGCCGACAGTGTGGTGAGGGTTGTTCTCCCAGAGGCGGACGGGAGCTTTTCCGGCACGACACTGGCTGAGCTGCTCATCCCGAGACTGGAGGGGGTTCGGGTTGCCATGTTCGCGGGCAGCGGGCATAGCGGTTTCGCCGATGGTCCGGCAGGTGAGGCTCTCTTTAGTTCTCCCGGAGGATTAGCGCTCACTGCGGACGGAAGCGTGATCGTCGCCGACACGGACAACCACGCGATTCGCCGAATCTCTCCCGCAGGGGTTGTGTCCACCTTGGCAGGCGGCAATGGATCCGGCCGTCGCGACGAGCCACCCCATGAGGCGCAGTTCTCCTACCCGAAAGCTGTGGTCGTGGGCGGCGATGGCACCATCTACGTTACCGATACCGGCAACGGTCTCATCCGCCGCCTCCCGCCCGGTGGTGCGGTGGAGACGGTCGAGAGTGGAAGAGGCACCTTCTCTGATCCTCATGGCTTAGCCCTTGATGCTGCGGGGAATCTCCTGTTTCACGAATCCACCACGCACGGTTGGCAGCTCCTACGTCTCTCCCCGACCGGCGAGTTGTCGGATGTACTGGACCAGCCCACCGTTCTCAGCGACGCGTTCGTGCTGGACGAGGCGGGCATCCTGTTCTTCGCGACTCATGAAAATCAAAGGACTTCCATCCATAAGGCTGCAGGGGATGGAACTGCCTCCATGGTGTTCGAGGACATTCCGACCACCTACGGTGGCGTGTTTTCCTGGTATGTGTCTGCTATGGCTCTGGCCCCGGACGGAACGCTGTACGCAGCCGACCGGAAGTACGGCCGGGTGGTCATGATCACGCCTGACGGGCAGGCCACGATTGTCGCTGATCGGGATTCGGTCAACTATCCGGATTTCCAGCCCGTGGCCATGCTTACCACACTGGGGGGTGAACTCCTGGTCGCGGACGCCTACACAAACGTGATCTGGAAGATCACTCTTCCAGGCGACGATGACAAGTCCGCCCGTGACGTGGGGGCGTTGTTCGACCAGATCGTGGACTCGCTGAGGCGGGTGCCGTAGTTGCTGAATAGCCTGCTGTGAATGAACGACCAAGGACCGCTTGGGGGGCGCGGGCTCCCTGTTGCGCTCAGTGGCGCGCTGGCCCTTTTCCCCTGGTTTCGCAACCCAGCGTCAAATCCGCTCACTCTGCACGGGGTGTTCAGATATCTCCTTACGGGATTCGCCAGCGGCGCTCGGCTCTGCGAGTGCCGCATATGCTTCTGAAGCTCCAGGGCGACCCAACAAGAGAACCGGAGAGAGCACGCATCAGATGCGACCAGCCGGGCTAATACCGGCTAGGGGAGGATTGCTCTCACCGTATTCGTTGTTCCCCAGCAGTCGAACTCGCCTGACTCCTGTAGCGATCGCTCAAGATCTCGACCAGGTGATCGGTCTAAAACCAGACCACCCGCAGGGCGTCCTAGTTGTAGTTCCCACGTAGGTTGTTGACAGGTGAGGGGCTCCGCCTGCTGCTGTGTGTGTAGCAAGCACCAGTAGCAGGAGAGGAGCCTCTCGTGGCACATCCTAACGCGCGTCTGACCCCGGTGACCCGGCTGGAGCTGGTCAGGGAGGTCGAAGCCGGCTACACCCAGGCCGAGGTCGCCCGGCGCTTCCGGGTCTCCCGTGCGACCGTGGGGAAGTGGCTAAGGCGGTTCCGCGAGGAAGGCGTTGCCGGGCTCGAGGACCGCGCCTCCGCGCCCCGCTCCAATCCGCGCCGCACCGCGCCGGAGCTCGAGCAGCGCATCTGCTCCGTGCGCCGCAACCAGGGCTTCGGGCCGCATCGCATCGCCTGGGCGCTCGGGCTCGCCCGTTCCACCGTCTACGCCGTGCTCCGCCGCTTCGGGCTCAACCGCCTCGATCAGCTGCACCGCGTCAGCAGGCGCCGGCTGCGCTACGAGCACCCCGCGCCCGGCGACCTGCTGCACATCGACGTGAAGAAGCTGGGACGCATCCCCGAGGGCGGCGGACACCGCGTACACGGCCGCTCCAGCGCGACACCGCGCACCCGCGGCCTGGGCCTCGACTACCTGCACGTCGCCGTCGACGACCACAGCCGCTACGCCTACGTGGCCGTGCTGCCCGACGAGCGCGGCGCCAGCTGCAGCGCCTTCCTCGAGCACGCGCTCGCGGCGTTCGCCCGGCGCGGCGTGCGCGTCAGGCGCGTGCTCAC
>JAJEIT010000005.1 GCA_022827945.1 Dehalococcoidia bacterium
GTCGGGAAGGGTATCGCTGCCGTAGATCTCGGGGCGGCGTTCGCCGAGCAGGTTCAGGTTGGGGCCGTGCACTAGGAGGAGCAGGGGAGCGTCCGGCGAACTCATGAGACCCGCCGCTTCGAGCGCGCGCGTTCGAGCGCCTTGACGCCGACCTCCTGCCAGGCCTTGTCGGTCACCTCGGCCTGCCGGGCGCGGCTGACGTGGGTGTAGATCTGGGTGGTGTTGGCGGAGGTGTGGCCGAGCAGATCCTGGACGATGCGGATGTCGGCGCCGCCATCGAGGAGGTGGGTGGCGAAGGAGTGGCGGAGGAGGTGGGGGTGGACATCTTCGGGGATGCCGGCGGCGAGGGCGTAGCGCCGGACGGCGTACTGAACCGACCGGGCGCTGAGGCGCTTGCCGTTGCGGTTGAGGAAGAGCGCGGGCTCGGGGTCACCGGCGAGCTCGGGACGGCCGGCGGAAAGGTAGGCCTGGAGGGCGCGGATGGCGGGCTCGCCGAAGAGGACGGCGCGCTCCTTGTCGCCCTTGCCGTGGACGATGGCCTGGCCGCCGACGAGGTCGAGACCGGCGACATCGAGGCCGACCAACTCGGAGATGCGCAGGCCGCCGCCGTAGAGCAGCTCGAGGATGGCGCGATCGCGGAGGCCCTGGGGCGTGTCCGTGTCGGGCGCCTCGATAAGGGCCTGGAGGTGGGGCGGCTCGATCACCTTCGGCAGGCGCTTCGGCTTCTTCGGAAGGGCGACGCCGTAGAGGAGGTCGCGGTCGGTGGCGCCTTCGCGCTGGAGGTAGCGGTAGAAGCCGTGGATGGTGGTAGTGCGCCGCGTGACGGAGGAGGCGGCGATCCCCGCCTCGCGAAGGCCGGCGAGATAGGTGCGGAAGATCGCGCGGGTGATGGCGAGCGGCTCGATGCCGGCCTCGTCGCAGAAGCGGAGGAAGTGGCCGATGTCGTTGCGGTAGTTGCGAATGGTGTAGGGCGAACGGCCGCCGAGGCTCTGCAGCTCGCGCAGGTAGGCATCGAGGAAGGCCTCGGCTGTCTTGTGGGCCGGCGGGGAGGCCATGTCGACAGAATACGACAGGATTCGTAAAGGGCGACGAGCGCGCTAGCTTGCGCGGCGGCGACGCGTGGTTGACCGGCGCGTGGTCCGGCGGCCCTTTTTCGAGCGAGCCTTGGCCTTCTCGGCGGCGGCCTCGCGCTCCTCGGCGGTACGCACGGGGGAGAGCTTGCCGGGCTCGATGCTGTTGGTGGTGTAGGTGCAGTCGGGGTAGTTCCAGCAGCCGTAGAAGACACCGCGGCGGGCACGCTTGGCGACGAGCTGGCCGGTCTCGGGCTCCTCGGGGCAGGCAACGCCGACGGGCTTCCCGGCACGGAAGTCGCACTCCTTCGACTCACGCTTCACGCAGTCGATGTACTCGCCGTAGGGGCCGTGCTTCAGCTCCGTGCCGGAGCCGCAGCGGGGGCACTTCCAGTCGGTGGGCTCCGGATCCGGGGACGGCTGCGGTTCGCCCTCCTCGGTGAGGGGCATGGCGTTCTTGCACTCGGGGTAGCCGGAGCAGCCGAGGAACTTCCCGTTGCGGCTCCAGCGCACGACCATCTTCCGCTCGTTGCACTTCGAGCAGACGATGTCGGTTTCCTCGACTTGCTTGCGGGCTTCCTGCTTGGCCGTCTCGAGGGCGGTGTTGAAGGGCTCCCAGAAGCCGCGGACGACCTCGCCGTAGTCACGCTCGCCGGAGGCGATCTCGTCGAGCTCCTCCTCGAGCTCGCTCGTGAAGGGCACGGCGACGTAGCGGTCCATGTGCTGGACGAGCAGGTCGTTCACCGCGAAGCCGAGCTCCTGAGGCACGAGCGCGCGGCCCTCCCGCACGACGTAGGCGCGGTTGAGCACGGTCTGGACGATGGAGGCGTAGGTGCTGGGGCGGCCGATGCCCTCTTCTTCCAGCGCCTTGACAAGCGAGGCCTCGGTGAAGCGGGGCGGGGGCTCCGTGAAGTGCTGGTCGCCGTCGACGGAGCGGCGCGCGAGGGCGTCGCCCTCGGCAAGCTCGGGCAGCGTCGCGACAGTCTCGGGGGCATCGGCGTTCGGGGTGTCGGCGCGCTCCTCGGTAGCGTCGATGCCGAGGGCGGCGAGGTGGCCAGCGAAGACGAGCCGCTGGGCGTTCGAACGGAAAGCGCCGCGCAGCTCGCCGGACTCGCGGGCCTCGATGTCGACCGCGACGGTGGCGTAACGCGCGTCGGCGAGCTGGCTGGCCATGAAGCGCTGCCAGATAAG
The DNA here is from genome assembly GCA_022827945.1 of Dehalococcoidia bacterium. Classification (GTDB taxonomy): domain Bacteria; phylum Chloroflexota; class Dehalococcoidia; order Tepidiformales; family Tepidiformaceae; genus UBA2991. The sequence goes on from JAJEIT010000005.1 coordinate 2,262, forward strand.
GGTGTAAGCGCGGAGCTGGTCCCGGGTGAGGACGGTGCTGAGAGACTCGGGGGTGCGGAAGGCGGAGGTGGGGCGGATGGCCTCGTGGGCCTCCTGGGCGCCACGGGCCCGCGAGCGGTAGACGCGCTCCTTCTCCGGAACGTGGTCGCTGCCCCAGCGGTCGGCGGCGAAGCGGCGGGCTTCGCGACGGGCGACGGGGGAGATGCTGAGGGAGTCGGTGCGCATGTAGGTGATGAGCCCGACGGGTCCCTGGCCGGGGATGTTGACGCCCTCGTAGAGCTGCTGGGCCAGAGCCATGGAACGCTGCGCGCCGAGACCGAGGCGGTTGTTCGCGGCCTGCTGGTAGCTGCTGGTGGTGAAAGGCGGGGCGGGGCGGCGCTTGCGCTCGCCTTTCTTGACCGACTTCACGGAGAAGTCGGAGCGGCGGAGCGCGGCCAGAAGCTCGTTGGCTTTTGCTTCGTCGGGAATGTCGCGCTTCTCGTCGAGCTTCTTGACGCCGGGGAGGCCGGTCAGCTTCGCACCGAACTCCTCGCCGTCCTTCGCCACCCGGGCGTGGATGGTCCAGTACTCCTGCGGGGTGAAGGCCTCGATCTCGCGCTCGCGTTCGACGATAAGGCGGAGGGCGACGCTCTGGACGCGGCCGGCGCTGGCGCTGCGGGCGACCTTGCCCTGCACGAACCAGCTGAGGGGATAGCCGATGAGACGGTCGAGAACGCGGCGGGTCTCCTGGGCCTCGATAAGCTCGCGGTTGAGCTCGCCGGGGTGCTCGAAGGCGGCCTCGATGGCCGGCTTGGTGATCTCGTGGAAGACGACGCGCTGGGTCTTCTCGGCGGGGATCTTCGCGGCTTCGAGGATGTGCCAGGAGATGGCTTCGCCCTCGCGGTCGGGGTCGGTCGAGAGGTAGACGTGCTCCGCCTTGCCAGCGGCGGTCTTGATCTCCTTGACGACGTCCTTCTTGTCCTTGAGCACCTCATAGGTGGGCTCGAAAGAGCCGCCCTTCACATCCACGCCGTAGCCGTAGTTCGGCAGGTCGCGGACGTGGCCGACGGAGGCGATAACGCGGTACTTGTCGCCGAGGATGCCCTCGATGGTGCGGGCCTTGGCGGGGGACTCGACGATGACGAGATCCTTGCCGCCACGGGCGCGCGAGCTCGTCGCAGCACCGTTTGCGGGGGCGCGCTTCGCGGCCTTCTTGCCGCCTTTCGCGGTGGCGGAGGAGGTTCGTTTCGGCATCGTTCTTCGTCTACCCGGACGCTTCGGAAGGCGTCCTCGGTTCCCGAGCGTAGAAGGGAGTACGCGAGTTTGTCGAGTCCGGGTCAGGTGCGGGAGCGCGCCTGCCAGCGCTCCCGCTGCTCGGTACGGGCCGCTTCATTGGCGGGCTGGTAGCGGGCAAGGAACTCCTCGGCGAAGGGGTCGAACGCGCCCTTGAGGATGGCTTCGCGCATGCGCTCGCAGAGGCGCTGGATGTAGCGGAGGTTGTGGATGCTGGCGAGGCGGTACCCCAGCAATTCCTCGTTGCGGAAGAGGTGGTTGAGGTAGGCGGCGGAGTAATCCGCGCAGGCGGTGCAGTCACAGGCGGGGTCGAGAGCCATGGGACGCTCGCGGAAGCGGGCGGCCTTGATATTCACGCGCCCGTTGTCGGTGAAGAGCGAACCGGTGCGGCCAAGGCGGGTGGGGAGGACGCAGTCGAACAGGTCGACACCGGCGGCGACGGCGTGTACCAGGTCCTCGGGGCTCCCGACGCCCATGAGGTAGCGGGGTCGGTCGACGGGAAGCTCGCTGCAGGCGACCTCGGTGATGGCGTACTGCTCGGACTTGGACTCGCCGACGGAGAGGCCGCCAATGGCGTAGCCGGGGGCCTCGCGGGCGGCGAGCTCGAGGGCGTGCCAGCGGCGCAGATCCTCGTCGACGCCTCCCTGGACGATGGCGAAGAGAGCGGGGGATGGGTCGAGAGCCCGGGAGCGGTCGAACCAGCGCAGGGTGCGCTCGGCGGCATCGCGCTGGTCGGGCGTGGGGGCGTCGCCGGGGAGGACGTGGTCCAGGGGCATGGCAATGTCGACGCCGAGGGCGCTCTGGACCTCGACCGCAAGCTCGGGGGTGTAGTGGTGCTCGGAGCCGTCGAGGTGGGAGCGGAAGCGGACACCCTGGTCGTCAACGCGCAGGAGACGGGCGAGGCTGAAGACCTGGAAGCCGCCGCTGTCGGAGAGGATGGGCCCGCTCCAGCCCATGAAGCGGTGGACGCCGCCGAGTGACTCGATGAGGCGATGACCGGGGCGGAGGCAGAGGTGGTAGGCGTTGACGAGGGTGATGCTCGCGCCCGTGGCGGCGACCTCGTCGGGAGTGAGGGCTTTGACCGTGGCCAGGGTTCCGACGGGCATGAAGGCGGGGGTGGGAACCTCGCCGCGATCGGTCGTGAGCGTGCCGGCGCGAGGGGCGGCGGGGCCGTCGCCGCCACCGTCGAGCCGGAACGCGAGCGCCATGCTCAGGCGAGAACGGCGTCGAGGGCAGCCTCGACGGCCTTGTCGGGCACGTCGCGGTAGACGGCGGCCTGGCCGATACGCTCGAGGAGCACCCATGAGATAGCGCCGTCGCGCACCTTCTTGTCGCTACGCATCGCGCTGACGACAGCGTCACGGTCGACGCCTTCGGCGCGCTCGGGGAGTCCGCAGGCGCGGAGCAGACTCTGCTGGCGGTCGAGGGCGGCAGCGGGGAGGAGGCCGGTCTCGCAGGCGACGCGGCCTGCGGCGTGCATGCCGATGGCGACGGCCTCGCCGTGGAGGTAGCCGCTGAAGCCGGCGGCGGCCTCGATGCCGTGCCCGATGGTGTGGCCGTAGTTGAGGAGGGTGCGGGCGCCCGACTCGCGCTCGTCCTCGGAGACGACACGAGCCTTGATGGCGGTGCTGCGAGCGATCAGCTCCTCGGTGGCGAGGGCGGCGGGGTCGCCTGCGCGCGCTTCGAGGAGTTGCACGAGCTCTTCGTCGAGGATGAAGCCGTGCTTCACCAGCTCGGCGAGGCCGCCGTGGAGGTGGCGGGGCGGGAGGGTGGCGAGGAGGACGGGGTCGGTGAGGACGAGGCGGGGCTGGGCGAAAGCGCCGACGAGGTTCTTGCCGATGGCGTGATCGACGCCCGTCTTGCCGCCGACGGCGGCATCGACCATGCCCAGGAGGGTGGTGGGGACGTGGACGAAGGGGATGCCGCGCAGGACGGTGGCGGCAGCAAAGCCGCCAAGGTCGGTGACAACGCCGCCACCGAGGCAGACAAGGAAGTCGCTGCGCTCGACGCGCTCACGGAGGAGCCAGTCGTACACGGTCTGGACGGTGGCGAGGGTCTTGTGCTCCTCGCCGGCGGGGATGGCCATATCGGTGGCCTGGAAGCCGGCCGCGCGGAGCGAGTCCAGGGCGGTGGCGACGAAGCGGGGGCCGGAGCCGGTGTCGGTCAGGACAAAGGCGCGGCCGGAGAGGCCGACGCGGCCGCAGAGGTCGCCGAGGTCCGCGAGGGCGCCTTCGCGCACGACGATCGGGTAGCTCGCGCCGGGGGTCGTGACGGTGGCGGCGACTCCGGGAATGACGTCGTCGCTGGAGTCGCCCCCTTCCCAGAGGCGCAGGATTCGGTCGCAGACCTGCTCGGGGGTGAGGCCGTCGACCTCGATCGAGGCGTCGGCGCGGGCGTAGTCGTCTCGACGGGATTCAAGCAGGGTTTCGAGGCGCTGCCGGGGATCGCCGGCGAGGAGGGGGCGAGGTTCGTCGGTGGGCTGGGCGGCGAGGCGCTCGGCGGCGACGGCGGGGCTGACGGCGAGCCAGACGGTGAAGCCCTCGGCGAGCACTTCGCGGCCGGCATCGTGGGTCGGGGCGCCGCCCCCGGTGGCCACGACCACACGCGAGGACCGTGTGGCGCGCGCGAGGGCGCGGCCTTCCATCTCGCGGAAGGCGGCCTCGCCTTCCGTGCTGAAGATCGCGGGGATTGAGCGTCCGGCCGTCTTCTCGATGAGAGTGTCGCTGTCGGCGAATGACCAGCCGAGGCGGTCGGCGAGCAGGCGTCCGACCGTGGACTTGCCGCTCCCGGAGAGGCCGACGAGGAAGATGTGGTCAGGCATGGCGATCAGCCGGAGCGGGCGCGCGGCCCGAGGCCCGCGAGGTGGGTTTCGACGCTGGCGCGCATCTCGGCGAGGCTGTCGCCACCGAACTTCTCGAGCCAGGCATCGGCGAGGACGATGGCGACCATCGCCTCGGCGACGACGCCGGCGGCGGGGACGACGCAGACATCGCTGCGCTCGTAGTGGGCGAGCACCTCCTCGCCGGTGTCGAGGTCGACGGAGGGGAGGGGATGGGCGAGGGTGGGGATGGGCTTGACGGCGGCGCGCACGACGATGTCCTCGCCGGTGGTGATGCCCCCTTCGATGCCGCCGTGGCGGTTGGTGTCGTGGGGCCAGGGACGGTCGCCCCACCGGTCGGCGGGCAGGATGACGTCGTGGGTCTGGGAGCCGCGCTGCTCGGTAGCGTCGAAGCCGAGACCGAGGCCGACGCCCTTGAAGGCGTTGATGCTGCAGATGGCCTGGGCGATGCGCCCATCGAGCTTGCGGTCCCACTGGACGTAGGAGCCCAGGCCGAGGGGGACCCCGGAGACGCGCACCTCGACCTGTCCGCCGAGGGTATCGCCATCCGACTTGGCGGCATCGATAGCGGCGACCATCTGCTCGGAAGCGGCGGGGTCGCCGCAGCGGACGGGGTCGGCCTCGACGGCGTCCCAGTCGGCCTCCTGGCCGACCTGTGAGCGCACGCCGCCGATGGCGAGGGTGTGGCTGCGGAAGGAGACGCCAAACTCGTCGAGGAGGCGCTTGGCGACCCCGGCGACGGCTACGCGGGCGGCGGTCTCGCGGGCGCTGGCGCGCTCGAGGACGTTGCGGACGTCGTCGAAGCCGTACTTGATAGCGCCGGGCAGGTCGGCATGGCCGGGGCGGAGGCGGGTGACACGCTCGATCTCGGCGTCGACGGGCTCGACGGCCATCTTCTCGGTCCAGTTCACCCAGTCACGGTTCGTGATCCAGAGCGCGACGGGGGAGCCGAGGGTGAGTCCGTGGCGGACCCCGGCGGTGATTTCGGCGCGGTCCTTCTCGATCTTCATGCGCCCGCCGCGGCCGTAGCCACCCTGGCGGCGGGCCATGTCGACGGCGATGTCGTCCTCTGTGAGGGGAAGACCGGCGGGCAGGCCCTCGATGAGGGCGGTGAGGCCCTTGCCGTGGCTCTCGCCGGAGGTGAGAAAGCGGAAACGTCCCATCAGGAGGCCTGCCGATCGTCGGCGGCGCCGGGAATGGGCGGGAGGGTGATGGGGGCGGCGAGACCGGCCTCGGTGGTCTCCCAGGCCGTTTCGAAGCGCGCGAGGATCTCGGCTGGGGCAAGGTCGTCCCAGTCGATGCCGTCGGCGTCAGCGCGGTGTGCGGTGGTGGTCAGGATGGGTTTCTGCAAGGCGGCCCCGCCGTCCGCGGTGAAGGTGGAGTACACGTCCACGCGAACGCTCCCGAGGCTGAGGTTGGGAACATCGTACAACATCATCTCCACGAGCCTGGCCGCGAGAGCGAAGGCCTCGTCGAGGGCGGAGGAGACCTGCTCGCGGCGGCCCTCGACGGAGCGGAACTCGCCTTCGGCGGAGGACTGCACGACGGCGAGGTCGGCGGTGGCGGTCGCGAGCTCGGCGCGCTGAACCCCGGCCCAGAGGCTGGCAGGCACGTCGCGGGGCGGGCGGGCACGGCCCCAGGAGGCCATCGCCTCGAGGATGAGGGCCTCCACGATCTCGTTGTCGCCGGAGGCGACACGCCTCCGCCAGGCGCGCTGCTGGAACATCTCGGTGGAGATAATCCAGCCGACGAAGAGGAAGAGGGCGAGCCCGAGGACCGTGCCGACAATGATCACGACGCGTCCCCGGTGAGGGCGGCGCGAGCGGCCTCGCGCATGGCGTCGAGGGGTGCGGGACGGCCGGTCCAGAGCTCGAAGGCGAGGGCGCCCTGGTGGATGAGCATGGGCAGGCCGCCGAGGACCGGGAGGCCCGCCTCGCGGGCGGCGCGGAGGAGGGGCGTCTCCTCGGGGGCGTAGACGATGTCGACGACGAGGGTGGCGGGGTCGGCGGCGGCGGGGTCGCAGGGGAGGGTGTTCTCGGCGCCGGAGCCGTGCATCCCGGCGGAGGTGCAGTTCACCAGGCAATCGTACGGGGCGGGCGGCGCGTCGAAGGGAACTGCTCCGGCGCCCACGGCAGCGGCAAGGGCCTCGGCGCGGGCAGCCGTGCGGTTCGAGATGGTGATGGCGCCGCCCGCTTCGCGGAGGGCGAAGGCGATCCCCCGAGCGGCTCCTCCCGCGCCGATGAGGAGGTAGCGCTGCCCGGAGGGCTCGAAGCCCGCTTCCCGGAGCGCGGCGACGAAGCCGCCGCCGTCGGTGTTGTGCCCGGTGAGGCGACCTTCATCGTTGACGATGGTATTGACGGCGCCGATCCCGGCGGCGAGGGGCGCGACTTCGTCGAGCAGCGAGAGGACGACCTGCTTGTGCGGGATGGTCACGTTCGCGCCGAGGCAGTCCGGTTCGCGCAGGGCGGCGATGCGGGCGGCGAGGTCGTCCGGAGGGGTGTCCCAGCGGTCGTAGGTGGCATCGACGCCGGCGGCGCGGAGAGCGGCCCCCTGGATGGCAGGCGAGAGCGAGTGGGCGACGGGGTGCCCGATGATGCCGAGCCGGGCGCTCACCGTTCGACTTTATCGCACCGGTTGGGGTTGTCGTGCTCTTCGAAGGTAACGGCGAAGCAGTGGGAGCCGTCATCGGCGCGCGTATCGACCTGGTAGTAGTAGTAGCTGGTGTCCTGGGCGTAGACGACCGCCTCTATCGAAGCGAGGCCGGGGCTGGCGATGGGTCCCGGCGGCCAGCCTGCGTAGCGGCGGGTGTTGTACGGCGAGTCGCAATCAAGGTCGGCGAGGGTCAGCTCGCTGCCGGGCTTCCACCAGCCGTACGCTTCGACGCTGGCCGGATCCTGCGTCGCCACGCAGTACTGGGTGGTGGCGTCAACACCGAGGCGGTCGAAAGCCTCGAGGCGATTGAAGAGCACGCCCGCGACGAAGGCGCGTTCCTCCGGCACCGATACCTCGCGTTCGATGAGAGAGGCGAGGGTGAGCACCTCGTGGGGGGTGAGCCCGAGGCGGGCGGCTGCCTCGCGCAGGTCGGCGGAGAAGCGGAGGTGCATGGTCTCGGCCATGAGGGCGATGAGTTCGGCGGCGGTGGAGCCCAGGGGCACGATGTAGGTGTCGGGGAAGAGGTAGCCCTCGTGGCCGACACCCGGGGGGAGCTCGACGGCGAAGCTGATGGGGAGCTCGACGTCGCGGGCGGCGGCGATGAACTCCTCGGCGGGACCGAACCCTGCCTGCTGGGCGATCTCCGCCATCTCCTCGATTCGCAGGCCCTCGGGGAAGGTAACGCGGACGGTGGGGACGACCTCGCCGACGACGGTGATGGTGCGGAGGATGGACAGCGTCGAGTCACCGGGACGGAGCGTGTAGACGCCGGAGACGAGCCGGTTCTGAAGACCGAGGAGCGAGGCGAGAATCTTGAACTGGGAGGCCGAGCAGATGATGCCGAGCTCTTCGAGCTGGCCGGCGACATCGTCGATCGTGCTGCCCTCCTCGATGATGTAGCGCTGTGGATCGCCCGACTCGCAGGGGGTGGGAGTGGGGATGGCATCGCCGCCGAGGGTCTCGCGGGGCGTGCCTGCGAACAGGGCGGCGCCGACGATCACGCCGGCGATGACAAACCCAAAACCGAGCGCCATGAGCAGCGAGCGCCCGCCGAACAGCCAGCGGAGCATCGGCATCATGCGCTGCTGCCCGCCCGCGAATCGAGGACGGCCTGGAGGAGCACGGCGGCGGCGGCGGAATCGAGCGAGCCGTCGCGGCGGCGGTCGGAGGGCACATAGCGGGCGGCTTCGACGCTGGAGAGGCGCTCGTCCCACGTAGTCACGGGGATGTCGAGGCGCTCGCGCAGTTGCTCGACGAAGGCGCGGGTCCGGTCGGTCTGGGAGGAATCCCCGCCGGCAAGCGTGAGGGGCAGCCCGACCACGACCTCGGCAACCTCCTCGGCAGCGACGAGGGGAGGAAGGGCTTCAATGACAGCGCGCGTTCCGCCCTTAAGGGCAGGGCGCGGGTGAGCGTAGAGGCCGAGCTCGTCGCTGACGGCCACGCCCGTGCGGCGGGAGCCTACGTCAAGGGCCATCAGACGGGCTGGTTTCGGCATCAGGTTCGGGGTCGGGGGGTTCGAAGGCGCGGCTGCCGAACTCGATGTCGATCCGGAACCCGAAGCGGGGGAGCCGCGGCGCCCAGCCCGGGGTGAGGTCGACTTCGACATCGTCAAGAGCATAGCGCGTTCCCAGCTCTGCGACCGCTGCCTCGGAGCTGCGCCCGCCGACGGCGTCCTCGATCTCCTGGGGGGATGGTCCCCGGGGGAACTCGGCGGTGATCCGCAGCTCGGAGGTGAAGGAGCCGTCGGGGTGGTCGATCTGGCGGGCGCCGGTCTCGACGCCGACGACGGTGCCGGGAACCAGCTCGCCGGCGCCATCGGGCGCCATGAGGAGCGAGCGGGCGAGGGTATCGAGCACATCGGGGGCGATGGCCAGCGCCTCGATGGTGGTCTGGACCTGCATGAAGACGGCGTCGGCGGCGGTGCCGGGCTCCGCGCTCGGCTCCCCCAGAGCAACCGTGACGATAGCGCTGCGAACGATGATCCCATGGTCGGGACGGGCGCCCGTGAGGATGGAGGCAGGGGGCGGGCCCTCGGCTATCTCGGCGGCGAGCGATTCGAGGGCGCGGATGTCGGCAGGGGCGACGGCGCGGCGGGGCTCGTCGGCGCCGCCGGAGGCCGAGTCCTGGTTGGTGGCGGCGAGGACGGCAAGATCGATGCTTCGCCACTGCGTGATGGAGTCGGCGGGAACGTTGCCCCGGGAACCGGGGTCGCGGGCGGTGACGGGAGCGAACGCGTTCCCGCCGCCGGGAACGGTCACATCGATGTCCACCTCGAAGGCGATGAAGTCGGGCACGGCGAAGATGACGGCGCCCGCGGGCACAACGATCGCGGAGTCGGTGGGGTTTCCGATCCTGAGGGTGGCGGTCGCGGGCGTGACGCCCTCGATGACCTCGCCGGTAGTGGGGACGGCGAGGAGCACCTCGCGCTCGACGGAGATAACGGTGGCGGGGAGGACCCTCCGTTCGAGGTCAACCTCTTCGATGCGGGTGGAGGCGCGGACGACGGTCAGCTCTTCGACGGTTTGCGTCGGGGGATACACCTGCACGGTCGCCGACGGTCCCGCGGTGTAGAGGACGGCGGCGACGGCGAGGATGAAGACCGCGAGGGCGACGTACTGGGCGTAGCGGCCAAAGGGGGGCACCAGCAGGGTGGTGAAGCCGAGCCGCACGACGATCTTGCCGCCGGAGCCCCAGTGGACCCGGCGAGGGTGGGTAGCGACGGGAATGCCGGCGGCGCGTGCGCGACGCGTCAGGACGCCGGAACGGGTCGCGACGGCGAAGGTGCGCCCCGAGTCCTCGACGTGGCGGGCGACGCGGCGCATGCCCAGTTCCTCGGACATGGCGCGGTTGCCGCTGGGGGCGTGGAGGACGACGACGAGGGACGGCGCGGCATCGATGCGGCCGCAGATGCCATCGATGGGCTCGTGGCGACCGATGGGGACGACGGAGGCGAGGGCGCGCTCGGGTTGGGGAGCGGGAGCTTCGGCGGGGGCGGCCTCCGGAGCAGGCGGCGGGGGGGCGTCGGCGGCAGGCGGCTCGGGTGCGCCAATGTCGGGGGACTCGGACCCGGGGGAGCCGTCCATACAGGCTACCGCTCCGCGAGGGCGGCGCTGGCCCGGCTGCGGCCCTCGGCCAGAGCGGCGTCGATGCCACCGGGGTCGCGGGCGCCGGCTTCGGCGAGGTCGGGGCGGCCACCACCGCCACCGCCGGCGGCCTTCGCAACCTCGCGCACGATGTTGCCGGCATGAACGCCGGCCTCAACGAGGTCGGGCGTGGCGGCGACGAGGAAGGCAGGCCGGTCGTCGATGACGGCAGCGAGGACGAGAAGTGAAGGGGAGAGGCGGCGGCGGAGATCGTCGGCAAGCTCCTTGAGGGCCTCGCGGGAGGCGGCCTGTACGCGGGCGACGACGAGGTGGGCGTCACCGACCTGCTCGGCAGCGTCGGCCAACTCAACGCTCTGCTCGGCCGCCTGGGCGCGCTGGAGGTCGGCGACCTGGGAGCGGAGTCCGGCCAGCTCCTCCTGGATGCCCTCGATTCGCGCCTCAAGGTCGGCGGGAGGGGTGGAGAGGCGCTCGGCGATGCGCTGGAGGCGGGCGTGCTGATCGAGGAGGTAGCTTTCGGCGGAGGCGCCGGAGAGCGCCTCGATGCGGCGGGTGCCGGCGGCGACGGCGGACTCGCGGAGGATGTGCACGAGGCCGAGCTCGCCGGTCCGGACCACGTGGGTGCCGCCGCAGAGCTCGGCGCTGAAGGGCGTCCCGTCGCCACCGATCTCAACGACGCGGACCTCGGCGCCGTACTTGTCGCCGAAGAAGGCGAGCGCGCCGCCGTCGATGGCCTCCTGGTAGGTGGTCATGCGCCACTCGACGGGAAGGTTCTGGCGGATCACGCCGTTCACGAGACCTTCAACCTCGTCGAGGGTTTCGCGGGGGGCGCTCTCCAGGTGGGTGAAGTCGAAGCGGAGGCGTTCGTCTGCAACGAGAGAGCCTTGCTGGCGCACGTGCTGGCCGAGGGTTCCGCGGAGAGCGGCGTGGAGGAGGTGAGTGGCGGTGTGATTGCGGGTAACGCCGCCGCGCCAGGGAAGATCGACCTCGGCGCGGAGGGAGTCGTCGAGGCGCAGCTCTCCCTCGGTGACCGTGCCGGAGTGGACGATGGCGCCGCTCGCGGCCTGGGTATCCCCGACGGCGAAGACGCCGTTGGGAGCGCGGAGGAGGCCCCTGTCGCCGAGCTGGCCGCCGCCCTCGGGATAGAACGGCGTCGAGTCGAGGATGACCTCGGCCTCGGCGCCGGTTGGGACGACCTCGGCGGGTTGGCCATCGCGGAGGAGGGCGACGACGCGCGCGTCGGCATCGACGTGACGCCAGCCGACGAAGGCGCTGTGGTCGCCACCGATGGCGGCGAGGGCGGGACGGTCCTCGCCGCCGAGCAGGGCCGCGGCCTCGCGGGCGCTGCGGCGCTGCGCTTCGAGCGCGGTCTCAAAGCCTTCGGCATCGACGGCGAAGTCGCGTGCTCCCGCGATCTCGCGGGTCAGCTCGATGGGGAGGCCGAAGGTGTCGTAGAGCGAGAAGGCCTCTTCGCCGGGAAGGGTGCGCTGGCCAGCGCCCTCGAGGCGATCGAGGACGAGGTCGAGGCGGGCGGAAGCGGCAGTGAGGGTGCGGAGGAAGCGGTCCTCCTCGCCGCCGATGGCGCGGAGGATGAAGTCGCGCTCCTGTTCGAGGTGGGGGTAAGCGGGGCCGAGCTTGCCGATGGAAGCCTCGACGAGGCGGTGCAGGAAGGGTTCGCCGACGCCCTCGCGACGGGCCAGGTAGACGGCGCGGCGGAGGATGCGGCGCAGGACGTAGCCGCGGCCTTCGTTGCTGGGCACGACGCCGTCGCCGACGAGCAGGGTGGCGGCCCGCGCGTGCTCGGACATGGCGCGAATGGCGCGGCCCTCGGAGGCGCCGGCATTCCCGCCGAGGTAGTCGACGCCGACGATGGCGGCGGCTTCTTCGAGGATGGGCAGGAAGATGTCGGTCTCGAAGATCGAGCTCTTGCCCTGCTGGATGGCGGCGACGCGTTCGAGGCCGCTGCCGGTATCGATGTTCTTCTTCGGGAGGTCGCTGAGGGATCCGTCCTCGTGGCGGAAGTTCTGCATGAGGACGAGGTTCCAGTACTCGAGGAAGCGCTCGCCGTCTTCGGCCGGGTCGGCGCCCTCAAGGCCGCGCTCGGGGAAGTAGTCGTAGAAGATCTCGGTGTTGGGGCCGCAGGGACCGACGGGGCCGCTGTACCAGTAGTTCTCGGACTCGTCGTAGCGGTGGATGCGCTCGTGGGGGACGCCGGTCGCGCGCCAGGCCTCGTAGGCCTCGTCGTCGTCATCGTGAATGCTGACGTGGATGCGGTCCGGCGGCAGCTGGTAGACGCGGGTGCTGAGGTCCCAGGCCCAGGCGATGGCCTCGGCCTTGAAGTAGTCGCCGAAGCTGAAGTTGCCAAGCATCTCGAAGGCGGTGCAGTGGCTGAAGTCGCCCACTTCCTCGATATCGGTCACGCGGAAGGCGCGCTGCACGGTGGTGGCGCGGCGCACGGGGGGCTCGGCCTGGCCCGTGAAATACGGCTTGAACTGCTGCATGCCGGCGGTGGTGAAGAGGGTCGTGGGGTCGCCCACGGGGACGAGGGGCCAGGCCGGAAGCTGGCGGTGATCGCGTTCCGCGAAGAAGTCCACGAACGCAGCGCGAATCTCGTCGGAACTCCGTGGGGGAGAAGGCATCGCTGCCTTCGGATGCTACGAGCGCAACCCGTCGGGTGTCGAGCGAGGGAGCGGGGTTGCTCCTTGACAACGTCTTATGGCCCACTAGCATTGGCCTCGCACACCGCCAAACGCCTATGAGCGACGATCCCGAACCACACGAACGCAAGCCCATTCCCTTAGCCGGTCTCCCCGAGCGCGCCCGACGCCGGGCGTGTCTGCACGCCCGATGAGCGGAGGACTCGGAGTCGTTGTGCTCGCCGGGGAGCTCAGCGAGGCCATGGTGTCCGACGCTCCCCCGGCGCTGCACCGGGTGGCGGGAACGCCCGCGGCCCAGTACGTGATCGACGCCGCGCGCAGACTCGACCCGGCGACCGTGGTCGTGGTGGGAGACGAGCAAGGGCAGGGGCAGGACGCGCTCAGTGGCGCCGACGCCTTCCTGGCAGGACCGCGCGAGTTGTTCCACTCCCTCGGGGAGTGCGAGGCGACATTGTTCGTGTGGGGCGACACGCCCCTGCTGGACCCCTCCGCCATGCTGGCCGTCGTTAAGCGACGCGAGGAGACGCGGGCGCGGCGGGCCTACCTGACCAGCGGGGATGGGGACGACGTGGCCGTGTGCGTGGACACCGCCTGGCTCGTGGAGCAGGACCCGCGGGGAAAGAGCTTCGGGGCCTGGCTCGTGGATCGGGCGCAGTCGGACGGGAGCGCCGCGGCTACGGTGCCGGCGGGAGACGAAGCGAGCCTGCGGCTCGTGAACCGGCAGGCGCTGTCGCTGGCGGAAGGGCTCGTGCGGGAACGGATCATCGGCCGCCACCAGGCGGCGGGGGTGACGTTCCGTGACCCGTGGTCGGTCTATGTGGATCGCGCCGTGCGTTTGGAGCCGAACGTGGTGGTCGAACCGAACTGCTACCTGTACGGCGAGACCTCGGTGGCGACAGGGGCGGTGATCGGCCCTGGGGCGACGCTGCGGAACGCGAGTATCGGGGCGAACAGCACGGTCCAGCACTCGGTGGTGGAGGACTCGTCGGTGGGGGCGGGGACGACCGTGGGGCCGTACGCGCACGTGCGCGGCGGAGCGGCAATCGGGGACGCGTGCGAGATCCATAACTACGCGGAGGTCAAGAACTCGGTCGTTGGGGACGGGGTGAAGATGCACCACTTCAGCTACCTGGGAGATGCGGATGTGGGCGAGGGGGCGAACATCGGCGCGGGGGCGGTGACCGTGAACTACGACGGGGTGGACAAGCACCGGACGCACATCGGGGTGCGGGCGTTCGTCGGGTGCGACACGATGCTGATCGCGCCCGTCTCGGTGGGGGACGGCGCGTTCACGGCGGCAGGGGCGGTGGTGACGCGGGACGTGAGGGCGGGGGTGCGGGTGGCGGGCGTACCGGCGCGTGAGCTTCCCGCAAAGGACGAGGGGGAGGAGTAGCGATGGCGACAGGAGAGATCGTGGCCATCCTGGTAATCGCGGCGGCATCGGTGGTGCTGGCGCTGGTGGCCGGGGCGGAGACGGCGTTGGAGCGCACGAATGTCGCCCGCATTCAGGCGCTGGCGCGGCAGGGGAACGCGGCGGCGCTGCGCATCGTGGGCACGGTGGAGCGGCCGCTGGAGCCGCTGGGCCCGCTGACGACCGCGCGGATCCTGGCGGCGGCTGGGGTGGTCTCAGCATTCGCGTACATCGGGGCGGTCGAACTGGGGACCGGCGGCGCGGCCTGGATCGGGATCGCCGGGGGCGCGTACGCGGCGCTCGTGCAGATGACGGTGGGGACGCTGGCTGCGCGGCGACCGGAGTACTCGGTGCTGCAGCTTCACCGCGTGATCGTGGCGGCCCGCTGGGTATTCGCGGCGCCGGCGTGGGCGCTGTCCGTGCCCGCGCGGCTGATCGCGGCGCCGCTCCAGGGCGTAGGGCCGGGGTCGCAGAACGAGGACATCCTGGCGCTGCTCGAGCGGGAAGAGGCGAGCGGGGGCGTGGAGGAAGAGGAGGAGCGCATGATCCGCGGCATCATCGGGCTGGAGGACAAGACCGCGCGGGAGGTGATGGTGCCCCGCATCGACATTGTCGCGACCGAAGCCGAGGCGAGCGTGAGCGAGGCGGCGCGACTGGCGACAGAGCGCGGGTTCAGCCGCATTCCCGCCTACGGGGAGAGCATCGACGACATCGCGGGGCTCGCGTACGCGAAGGACATGCTGGACGCGATCCTCTCCGGGCAGGATTCCTCGCTGCGGGCGCTGCTGCGCGAGGCGGTGTTCATCCCGGAGACGAAGCACGCGGACGAGCTCCTGAAGGAGATGCGGGCGAACCGCACGCACCTGGCGATCGTGGTAGACGAGTACGGGGGGACGGCGGGGCTGATCACGATCGAGGACCTGATCGAGGAGATCGTCGGGGAGATCGAGGACGAGTACGACGTGGCCGGGCCGACGATGGAGCAGATCTCGGAGGACGAGGTGCTGCTCGACGCGAGCATGCCGGCGGATGTGCTGGAGGAGCTGTTCGACTACTCGGCCGAGAGCGAGGACTTCGACACGGTCGGGGGATTCGTCATCCACGAGCTGGGGCGGCTGCCCGCAGTGGGGGACGAGGTGGCGGTGGACGGGCTGCGGCTGCGGGTGCTGAGCATGTCGGGCAGAAGGCTGCGGCGGCTGCGGGTGGCGCGGGAGGGCGCGAGCGCCTGAGGGGCCAGACGTGCTAGAGTCTCCACCGCAATGGTTGGGAAGGACATAGAGAGAGCCCAGTGGGTAGCCCTCCGCCGCGCGGGCCTTGGGTCGGAGAGCTTCCGCTGCCTGATCGCGTACTACGGGAGCATCGCGGAGGCGTGGGAGGCGCCCTCGGGGACGGCGCGGGAGGCGGGGCTGCGCGCGCAGTACGTACGCGGCTTCGAGCGGGCGCGGCGGGAGTTCGCGCCGGAGGAGGAGCTGGAAGCGCTCGAGCGGCACGAGGTGCGGACGCTGACCTGGGAGGACGAGGCGTACCCGTCGCTGCTGCAGGAGATCCCGCAGAGCCCCCCAGTGCTGTTCGTGCGGGGGAGCGAGGGGCCGCAGTTCGAGCAGTCCCTGGCGGTGGTGGGAACCAGGCGGGTGACGGCGTACGGGCGCGAGGTGTGCGAACAGTTCTGCGGGGCGGTGGCGCGGGCGGGGGTGGCGATCGTGAGCGGGCTGGCGCGGGGGATCGACTCGATCGCGCACCGGATGGCGGTTGACGCGGGGACGCCCACGGTGGCGGTGCTGGCGGGGGGCATCGACGGCATCTACCCGCGCGAGAACGAGGGACTGGCAGAGCGGGTGATGGCGCATGGCTGCGTGATCTCGGAGTACCCGCCGGGAGTGAAGACGCGCTCGGACTACTTCCCGCGGCGGAACCGGATCATCTCGGGGCTGGCGCGGGCGACGCTGGTGATCGAGGCGGGAACGACGAGCGGGGCGCTGCACACGGCGCATCACGCGCTGGAGCAGAACCGGGAGGTGTTCGCGACGCCGGGGAGCGTGTTCTCGCAGCAGAGCGTGGGCACGAACCGGCTGATCCGGGAGAGCGGGGCGAAGCTGGTGGGGTCGGCGGAGGAGCTGTGCGAAGAGCTGAACCTGCTCAGCATCGGCACCCAGCTGTCGCTGGGGGAGGCGGCGTCGACGCCTCCGGGGCCGGCGGCGGGGGCGGCCGCAGAGACGAGCACGGAGGAGGGCCGGGTGCTTCACTGGCTGGAGGAAGGGCCGCTGCACGTGGACGAGGTGGCGCGGCGGGCGGAGATGCCGATCGAGGCGGTGACGGGAGCGCTGCTGACGCTGGAGCTGCGGGGCCTGGTGCGGCAGCAGGGGCCGCTGACGTACCTGCGAACGCGGTAATGAGGGAAGTGATCAGACGGATTCGCGATTGGGGATTATATACTAGGGTTGACTGCCAGTCGGGCGCGCCTTCGGGGGGCGGTACGTGAGCACCGCCCGCGCCACCTCCTCCGGCGTCGCGTCCCCGTAGTCAGCCGGTAGCCCCGGCTCGCGCTCCCGCTTCGCTGGCGTGTGAACGGGACGGTAGCGGGAATCATCCCGCCAGCGGTCCTCGATGCTGCCGCCCTTGCCCTCCGTCACGTCCGCACCCCTTGCGCGATCAGTTTCGCCACCAGTTCCTCTTGCGTGCCCGTGCCCTTTGTCGAGTTGCACGCGCCGCAGAGGAGCTGGAGGTTGCCGATGTGGTGTCCCCCGCCGTGTTGCCGGGGGACCACGTGATCAACGGTGAGATTCCGGTAGGGGAACAGCGTCAGGCAGCCGTTGCACTGCCCCTCCTGTTGGCCGTAGAGCGTCCGCTTGTTCACGTCCGCGTTATAGGGCGGCAGGTCGCCCAGGTCCGTACGGACCGGCACATCCTCGCGGTGAGCGCCCTGCCAGAACATCCCGACCTCGTTCTGGAGGCGGGACCGGACCAGCTCCGCAGCCTTTGGGCTGATGTCGATTCCTACCCACTCGCGCTTCCCCTGCCCTTCTTGGAGCGCGACTCTCTCAGCCGCTACGCACGCCGTGGCGCAGCCACAGAACGGGTCCAGCACCACGTCCCCCGGATTCGAGGACGCCTTGATGATGCGCTCCAGCAACGCCAGCGGCTTTTGCGTCGGGTAGCCGACCCGCTCTTTGGCGGTATTGCCCACGCGGAGGATGTCGGTCCAGATGGTCTGCGCCTTCTGGCCGTCCGATTCGTCAAGGAACCGGACCCACCCCCGCAGCTTTGCCCTTCCGTCCGCGCGGAGCTCGATCTCGCCCCGTGCCAGCATGGCTTCCAGTTCGTCCTCTGTGCGCGCCCACGAACGCGACGCGCTGGGCGTCGCACCCCTCCAGGTGAACTGCCGCTCTGGACGCGCCCCCGGCGTTGTCAGGTTCTCGCACTTGTAGAGACGGCCATCGGGGGCGGTCTTGTACTCCTTGCGCTCCGCATCAGACATCTCGTGGTACACCTGATTCCACGTCCAATCCTTGCCCTTTGCGTAGAACAGGAGGTAATCCGCTATCCGTCCGTAGCTCCGAACCACGGCGTTGTTCGAGGTCTGACGCTTCCAGACGATCTCATTCACGAACTGCCCCCCCCCCGAATATTGCGTCTAGCAAAGTCTTCAGGTACGCGCCTGCCGTGTCGTCGCAATGGAGGTACAGGGAGCCGTTGGGCTTGAGGATGCGGCGCATCTCCAGCAGCCGGACGGCCATCATGATCAGGTACGCCTTCATGCCCTTGCCGTGCGAGAGGCCAGCCGCGTCGATGATGCTGTAGAGGGCGGGCTCCCGCTCCGCGATCTCCCCGTGCCACGCGAGGTCCACGTCCTGGAGCGCCCACGTGTCCTTGAAGGCGGCCCCGGCCGCCTCTGAGCCGATGGGCGCTTCGTAGTCGCGGTTCGAGTTGAACGGGGGGTCGAGGTAGATCAGGTCCACACTCTCCGAGTTCATGCCGCGCATGATCGCGAGGTTGTCGCCCGTCCAGATCGTCTGGTTGGCCCAGTTGGCGCTCATGCGACAAGCTCCGCGTACTGGAGGCGCTTGCCCACCATGCCGCGCGAGATGATGGCCATCTGCGTGATGGTGTCGAGGTCGCGGATGTTGTGGCGGCCCGCGAATTCGTTCACGTACCGCTGGAGGTGCTTGGCGCTGAAGTGGTGGAACGTCCCCATGTAGCCGCGCTTCAGCATCGACCAGAAGCTCTCGATGCCGTTCGTGTGCGCTTGCTCTACCACGTACGTCCCTACGGAGTGCTGGACCGCCGCGTGCTTGTACTCGCCCTCCAGCGGCGTGTAGGCGCCGTGGCCGTCGCTGTAGACCTGAGCGCCCGGAGCGGTGTACTCCCGCACGAATCCCCGCAGCGTCTCGCCGTCCGTGCTCTCGATAGCTCGCGCCCGCACCTGCCCCGTCTCGCGGTCCTTCACGCCGATAACCGCCGCCTTGGTGCTGAGGCCGCCGCGCTCGTGGCTCCGCTTGTGTTCGTGCTTGTTCTTCTCCAGCCCGCCCACGTACGTCTCGTCCACCTCTACCGGCCCGCCGAAGCTGCCGCCGTGATTCCCGAACGCCTCGCGGATGCGCTGCTGCATGAACCACGCCGTCTTCTGCGTCACGCCGATCTCGCGGTGGAGCTTCATGCTCGATACACCCTTGAGGCTGGTCGCGTCCAGGTAGATCGCGTACACCCACTTGCGGAGCGGGATCGGGCTGCCCTCCATCACCGTGCCGGTCTTGACGCTGAAGTACTTGCGGCAGTCGCGGCAGCGGTACGGCATCTTCTTGTGGCTGGCCTCGTGCGTGTCGAGGGAGCCGCAACGCGGGCAAGGGCGGTCGCCGGTGGCCCAGAGGATGCCCTCGAACCACGTGCGCGCTGCCGCCTCGTCGGGGAACAGCTCGGAGAGTTCGAGGAGCGTGATGCCCTTGCGGTGAGCCTTGCCGGGTGCGTTGTGTGCCATGTCCCGACTCTACTGGCTCTCTCGCCTACTGTCAACCCTAGTATATAATCCCCTCGCGATTGACACCGCAGGGCGGCGAGACTATTCTTGTCCGTCGGGCCTTCTTGAGGGTCCAGCGGACTTTAACAACTGGATAGCGGACGAAAGAGAACGTCTGGGAACCCGTCAAGGGAATTAACTCAGGCTTCGGTCTGAGTGCTCTTACGGAGAGTTTGATCCTGGCTCAGGACAAACGCTGGCGGCGTGTATTAGGCATGCAAGTCGAGCGAGAAGCCGGCCTTCGGGCCGGTGGAGAGCGGCGGACGGGTGAGTAACACGTGGGTAACCTGCCCTGGAGTGGGGGATAACCCGGCGAAAGCCGGGCTAATACCGCATACGACTCCCGATGAGAGATCGGGTAGTGAAAACTCCGGTGCTCCGGGAGGGGCCCGCGGCCGATTAGCTAGTTGGTGAGGTAACGGCCCACCAAGGCGACGATCGGTAGCTGGTCTGAGAGGATGGTCAGCCACACGGGGACTGAGAACGGCCCCGACTCCTACGGGAGGCAGCAGCTAAGAATCTTGCGCAATGGGCGAAAGCCTGACGCAGCAACGCCGCGTGCGGGAGGAAGGCCTTCGGGTTGTAAACCGCTTTTGCGAGGGAAGAAGTTCTGACGGTACCTCGCGAATAAGTCACGGCTAACTACGTGCCAGCAGCCGCGGTAATACGTAGGTGACAAGCGTTGTCCGGATTTACTGGGCGTAAAGCGCCCGCAGGCGGCCTCGCAAGTTTCAGGTGAAATCTCCCGGCTCAACCGGGAGGGGTCCTGGAAAACTGCGAGGCTTGAGGCAGGGAGGGGAATGCGGAATTTCCGGTGTAGCGGTGAAATGCGTAGATATCGGAAGGAACACCAGCGGCGAAGGCGGCATTCTGGCCCTGTCCTGACGCTCAGGGGCGAAAGCGTGGGGAGCGAACCGGATTAGATACCCGGGTAGTCCACGCCGTAAACGATGAGTACTAGGTGTTGGGGGTATCGACCCCCTCAGTGCCGAAGCTAACGCGATAAGTACTCCGCCTGAGGACTACGGCCGCAAGGCTAAAACTCAAAGGAATTGACGGGGGCCCGCACAAGCAGCGGAGCGTGTGGTTTAATTCGATGGTACGCGAAGAACCTTACCCGGATTTGACATGCATGTGGTACTGATGTGAAAGCTGAGGGACCCTTCGGGGAGCATGCACAGGTGTTGCACGGCCGTCGTCAGCTCGTGCCGTGAGGTGTTGGGTTAAGTCTCGCAACGAGCGCAACCCCTGTCGTCAGTTGTACTTTTCTGACGAGACTGCCGGGAAACCCCCGGAGGAAGGAGGGGATGATGTCAGGTCAGCGTGGCCATTACGTCCGGGGCTACAAACACGCTACAATGGGTAGTCCAACGGGTCGCGAACCCGCGAGGTGGAGCTAATCCCATCAAAGCCATCCTCAGTTCGGATTGCAGGCTGAAACTCGCCTGCATGAAGCCGGAGTTGCTAGTAACCGCAGGTCAGCACTACTGCGGTGAATACGTTCCCGGGCCTTGTACACACCGCCCGTCACGTCATGAAAGTTGGCAATACCTGAAGCCGCTCGGCTAACCGCAAGGAAGCAGGTGTCGAGGGTAGGGCCAGCGATTGGGACGAAGTCGTAACAAGGTAGCCGTAGCGGAAGCTGCGGCTGGATCACCTCCTTTCTAGGGAGTACGCCCTGCCGGCAAGACACCCAGGACCCGGTGTTCCGGGTGCGGCAGGGACGATCCCAGGTCGATCGCCTCGAGTTTCGATTCGAGGTGTTCCTGAAGGCCTCCAGGCGGCCTTCTTCCGTCCGCTATTCAGCTCTTAAAGGCCGTGCCGGCCCAAGGGGGGCCATTAGCTCAGCTGGTTAGAGCGCAGTCCTGATAAGACTGAGGTCTCTGGTTCGAGTCCAGAATGGCCCACCACTCTGGCGCCGGGCGCAAGGGGCCGTAGCTCAGCTGGGAGAGCGCCGCCTTTGCAAGGCGGAAGTCGGGAGTTCGAGTCTCCTCGGCTCCACCACCTCCCCTTACGGGATACGGCAAGAGCGGGCTTCGCACTCGGAGAGCGCCAGTGGCGCTCTCCGGCGGCGAAGCCGGGTACGGACCTTCACAACTGAAGAGCGATGAAACTGCGAACGGGTTCGCTGCGTTCCTTTCGGGGAGTGTGGCGGAGCCGGGAAGAGATTCATGCGTGCGAGCCTTAATTGAGGTCAAGCTACTAAGGCGCACGGTGGATGCCTAGGCATCAGGAGCCGAAGAAGGACGTGGTAAGGCTGCGATAAGCTCCGCTCAGCTGCCAAACAAGCTCAGGCGGAGATTTCCGAATGGGGAAACCCGGCCCGGGATTACCGGGTCACTCCAGGTTGAACACATAGACCTGGCAGAGGGAACTGGGGGAACTGAAACATCTAAGTACCCCGAGGAAAAGAGATTATTCCCTAAGTAGCGGCGAGCGAACGGGGAAAAGCCCAAACCGGTTGGGTTCGCCCAGCCGGGGTTGTAGGACCTGCTGGCTTTCGAGCACGGAGTTACCAATCGCAAGCGAAGACGAACGGCACTGGAACGGCCGGCCAGAGAGGGTGAGAGCCCCGTAGGCGAATGGCTTGCGACTCCGAGCAGGCACCTGAGTACCACGGGACACGTGAAACCCTGTGGGAATCCGGGGAGACCACTTCCCAAGGCTAAATACTCCTGGTGACCGATAGTGGACAAGTACCGTGAGGGAAAGGTGAAAAGTACCCCGGGAGGGGAGTGAAAGAGATCCTGAAACCGTGTGCTTACGTGCAGTCGGAGCTCGTTACGACGAGTGACGGCGTGCCTATTGAAGAATGAGCCGGTGAGTTACGCTACGTCGCAAGGTTAAGTGACGGAGTCATGGAGCCGTAGCGAAAGCGAGTCCGAACAGGGCGATTGAGTGGCGTGGAGTAGACGCGAAACCTGGTGATCTACCCATGGGCAGCGTGAAGTCCGGGTAAAACCGGATGGAGGCGCGAACCTTCTTGTGTTGCAAAACGATTGGATGACTTGTGGGTAGCGGTGAAATGCCAAACGAACCAGGAGATAGCTCGTTCTCCCCGAAATGCATTTAGGTGCAGCCTCGGAAGTATCTCCGGCGGAGGTAGAGCTCTGGATGGGCTAGGGGGCTTACCGCCTACCAAACCCAACCAAACTGCGAATGCCGCCGGACAAAATCCGGGAGTGAGACAGTGGGGGATAAGCTTCATTGTCGAAAGGGAAACAGCCCAGACCACCAGCTAAGGTCCCAAAGTTCACGCTCAGTGTACAAGGATGTTGAATTGCAAAAACAGCCAGGAGGTTGGCTTAGAAGCAGCCACCCTTTAAAGAGTGCGTAACAGCTCACTGGTCGAGTGATTCTGCGCCGAGAATTCAACGGGGCTAAGCGTGACACCGAAGCTGTGGGTCATCCGCATTTGGCGGATGGCGGTAGGGGAGCGTTCGCTTCAGCTGAGAAGGGGTAGCTGCGAGGCGCCCTGGAGTGGAGCGAAGTGAGAATGCCGGCATGAGTAGCGTAAGGTGCGTGAGAACCGCACCCGCCGTAAACCTAAGGTTTCCTACGGAAGGTCAGTCCGCGTAGGGTTAGTCGGGCCTAAGCCGAGGCCGAGAGGCGTAGGCGATGGACAGCTGGTTAGTATTCCAGCACCACGATGGTCGCGTTTTAACGCAGAGGGGGGACCCGGAAGGGTAGATCCCGCGGACCTAATGGATATGGTCCGTTCCTGGGCCGTAGGCGTCCGGAGGCAGGTAAATCCACCTCCGGGATAAGCTGAGGACTCGGGAGAAGTAGAGACTTTTGTCAAAGCGACGGGGTTAAGCCCAGGCCGGCGAGAAAAGCCTCGCTGCCAGTAACCAACGTGCCCGTACCGCAAACCGACACTGGTAGGTGGCGGTAAGTACCGTGAGGCGAACGGGAGAACCTTCGTTAAGGAACTCGGCAAATTGGATCCGTAACTTCGGGAGAAGGATCGCCCTCGGCTGTGAACCGGCATGCCCGGTGAGCGGTAGAGGGCCGCAGTGAGCAGGCCCAGGCGACTGTTTACCAAAACCACAGGTCTCTGCAAAAGCGAAAGCTGACGTATAGGGGCTGACGCCTGCCCAGTGCCGGAAGGTTAAGGGGAGAGGTGAGAGCTTCGAACCGAAGCCCCGGTGAACGGCGGCCGTAACTATAACGGTCCTAAGGTAGCGAAATTCCTTGTCGGGTAAGTTCCGACCCGCACGAAAGGCGTAACGATCTGGGCACTGTCTCGACGAAGGACCCGGCGAAATTGAATTGGCCGTGAAGATGCGGCCGACCCGCGGCAGGACAAAAAGACCCCGTGGAGCTTTACTGCAGCTTGGCACTGGGAGTGGGCCTTAGATGCGTAGGATAGGTGGGAGGCTAGGAAGCCGTGTTTGCGGACATGGTGGAGCCAACCTTGAAATACCACCCTTCTGTGGTTTGCTTTCTAACTCCTGATCAAGCAGGAGGACAGTGTCTGGTGGGCAGTTTGACTGGGGCGGTCGCCTCCTAAAATGTAACGGAGGCGCACAAAGGTTCCCTCAGGGTGGATGGAAATCACCTGTCGAGTGTATTGGCACAAGGGAGCTTGACTGCGAGACCTACAAGTCGAGCAGGGGCGAAAGCCGGTCAAAGTGATCCTACGGTACCGAGTGGAAGGGCCGTGGCTTAACGGATATAAGTTACCCCGGGGATAACAGGCTTATCTTGCCCAAGCGTCCATAGCGACGGCAAGGTTTGGCACCTCGATGTCGGCTCGTCGCATCCTGGGGCTGGAGTAGGTCCCAAGGGTTGGGCTGTTC
>JAJEIT010000096.1 GCA_022827945.1 Dehalococcoidia bacterium
GCGCCCGCCGCCGCTCCGGCTGCCGCCGGCGCGCAGGGCGACCCGAACTCGCCGCGCAAGCTGCGCGCGCGCCGCATGAAGGCGGAGCGCACCGCGCGCGAGCACGTCGAGAAGGGCGAGCCCATCCCCGAGGACATCGTCGCGACCATTACCGAGCTCGGCGGTACCGTTCCGTCCGCCGACGGCGGCGGAGGGGGCGGCAGCGCGTGACCACCGAAGTCCTCTGGTGGATCTTCGCGGTCGCCATCGTGGCGGTCTCAGCCGGCGTGGTGTTCGCGCGCACGGTCATCCACTCGGCCATCTTCCTGATCCTCAGCCTCGCGGGCGTGGGGGCGATGTACCTCTTCCTCACGATCGAGTTCATCGCGCTCGTGCAGTTCCTCATCTACGGCGGGGCGGTGACGGTGCTCATCCTGCTCGCGTTAATGCTGACGCGGATGGCGGCCTCGGGTGAGCCCGAACCGACCACGGGCGTGCAGGCTCCGTTCGGGGCGCTGGTGGTGCTGGGGCTGATGGTCACGCTCATCGGCGTGGCCGTCTCGACGGCCTGGCCTGGCGACCTCGGCGAGAACGCCGTGGCGGTCTCGATCGAGCACATCGGCGAGCAGATGTTCCAGAACTTCGGGGCGCCGTTCATGATCACGGCCGCGTTGCTGCTGGTCGCCTTCATCGGCGCAATCGTCATCGCCCGGCAGGAGGACGAAGACTAGTGGTTCCGATGGAGAACTACCTGGTCCTCAGCGGGATCATCTTCTCGCTCGGCGTCTACGGCGTGCTCGCGCGCCGCAACGCGGTGCTGGTGCTGATGAGCGTGGAGCTGATGCTGAACGCGGTCAGCCTGAACTTCGTGGCGTTCTCCGCCTACCTCGACCCGGACAAGGCGACGGGCATCATCTTCGCCGTCTTCGTGATCGCCGTGGCCGCCGCCGAGGTTGGCCTGGCGCTCGCCATCGTCATCCGGCTCTTCCGCAACCGTTCGACCGCCAACGTGGACGAGGCGGCCACGATGCGGTGGTAGAGGGAGCGGTGCATGGCTGAGCACGCCTGGATCCTGGCGGCCGTGCCCGGCATCGCCTTCATCGTGATGGCGGCCTTCGGCCGGAACCTCCCGCGCCAGGGCGATTGGCTGGCGGTGCTCTGCGCGACATCGATCTTCGCGCTCTTCTTCGCCGTGCTGGCGAACTTCCTGAACCTGGGCGACGGCGCCTGGCCGGTCCTGAACAGCATCGAGTGGACGGCGATCGGCGACTTCAAGCTGAACATGGGCATCGCCGTGGACCCGATCACGATCGTGATGCTGGCCGTGATCACGACGGTGGCGCTGATGGTGAACATCTTCTCCGTCGGCTACATGAAGGGCGAGCCGCGGTACTGGTGGTACTTCGCCGTCCTGCAGCTGTTCGTCGCCTCGATGCTGATGCTGGTGCTGGCGGACAACCTGCTCCTGCTCTACGTGGCCTGGGAGCTGGTGGGCCTGAGCTCGTTCCTGCTCATCGGGCACTACTGGGAGCGGCGCTCGGCGGTTGAGGCGGCGAAGAAGGCGTTCATCACGACGCGCGTGGGCGACGTCGGCCTGCTCATCGGCATCATCCTGTTCTGGGAAGCGACGGGGACGTTCAACATCCTCGAGATCACGCACTACGTCGAAGAGGGCGCCATCGGCGATACGCGCCTCTTCGTGACGATGATGTTCATCCTGCTGGGGGCGATGGGGAAGAGCGCGCAGCTGCCCTTCCACGTCTGGCTGCCCGACGCGATGGAGGGCCCGACGCCGGTCAGCGCCCTCATCCACGCGGCCACGATGGTGGTGGCGGGCGTCTACCTGGTGGCGCGCATGCTGCCGGTGTTCGAGGCGGCCGGCGCGCTCGACGTCGTCCTGGTCATCGGGCTGCTGACCGCGCTCTTCAGCGGGGTCGTGGCCTTCGCCCAGACGGATATCAAGAAGGTGCTCGCCTATTCCACAGTGAGCCAGCTGGGGTTCATGTTCGTCGCCCTGGGGGCGGGGTATGCGAGCGCCGGCATGTTCCACCTGTTCACGCACGCCTTTTTCAAGGCGCTGCTCTTCCTGGGGGCGGGGTCGGTCATCATCGGCACGCACCACCACCAGGAGATGGGCCAGCTGGGAGGGTTATGGCGGAAGATGCCCATCACCGCGGCTACCTTCCTCATAGGCTCGCTGGCCCTGGCGGGACTCTTCCCGCTGGCGGGCTTCTGGAGCAAGGACGAGATCCTGCACGCGGTTGAGGGCCAGGGCTCCTTCTTCTTCCTCCTCATCTCCATCGCCGCGATCATGACGGCGTTCTATACGGCGCGGCTCTTCGTCCGCACCTTCCTGGGCAAGCCGCAGGACGAGGAGGTCGCGAGCCACACGCGCGAGACCGGCGCGGTGATGACGCTGCCGCTGGTCTTCCTCGCCTTCATGTCGATCGTCGCGGGCTTCTTCATCTTCCACGACTTCGGCAGCGCGTTCGGCTTCCCGGGCGGTTTCAGCGAGTTCGTGTTCCTGCACTACCCGTCCGTGTTCCACGTGGACTGGGGCCTCGTGGGCCTCTCCACGGCGCTGTTCGTGATCGGCACCTTCGGAGGGGCCTGGTTCTACTGGAACGGCCGCCTGGACCGCTCGACGGTGATGGCCGAGTGGCAGCCGAAGGTCTACGAGATGGTGCAGCGCAAGTTCTACTTCGACGACCTGTACCAGTTCCTCATCGACCGCGTGGTGCTGGGCTTCAGCTACCTCGTGAGCTGGTTCGACCGCTTCGCCGTGAACGACACGGGCGTGGACGGGTC
The DNA here is from genome assembly GCA_022827945.1 of Dehalococcoidia bacterium. Classification (GTDB taxonomy): domain Bacteria; phylum Chloroflexota; class Dehalococcoidia; order Tepidiformales; family Tepidiformaceae; genus UBA2991. Next base: position 2,788 of record JAJEIT010000096.1, read on the forward strand.
GGCGACGCTGACGGACTACACGGGCTTCCTGCTGAAGCACCTGCAGACGGGCCGCGTACCGAACTACGCAATGGCGATCGCAGCGGGCGTGGTCGCCCTCACGCTCATCAGCCTGGCGGTCGGGAGCTAGGGCATGGATACGGCGCAGGGCTACGTGCTGGTAACCGCGCTCGCGCTGCCGCTGCTGGCGGCGGGCGTGCTGCTGTTCGTGCCGGGCTCGCAGAAGATGACGGCGCGCTACTTCTCGGCCGTCATCGGCGCGATCCTGCTGGGGCTCTCGGTGTACGTCTTCCTCGCCTACCAGGCGAGCGGCGAGGTGCTGCAGATGCAGCTTCGCTGGCCCTGGATCGAGAACGTCGGCTTCCTCGGCGAGAACGGCATCTCCCTGCACCTGGGCGTCGACGGCATCTCGGCGCTGCTGACGCTGCTCACGGGCGTGGTGGCCTTCGCGGGCACGCTCATCGCGTGGAAGCTGGAGTACCGCGCGAAGGACTTCTTCATCCTCTTCTGGATCCTGATCGCGGGCGTCTACGGGACGTTCTTCGCGCTGGACCTGTTCTTCTTCTTCTTCTTCTACGAGCTGGCGGTGGTGCCGCTCTACATGCTCATCGGCATCTGGGGCTCGACGCGCAAGGAATACGGCGCGATGAAGCTGACGCTGATGCTGGTCGGCGGCTCGGTCGGCATCTGGATCGGCATCTTCGCGGTCGTGCACGAGGCGGGCCTCGGCACGTTCGACCTGCCCACCCTCTGGGCAGCCGGCGAGAACGGCCTCATCAGCGCCGAGACGCAGAAGATCATCTTCCCCTTCTTCGCCGTGGGCTGCGGCGTGCTGGCGGGGCTCTGGCCGCTGCACACGTGGTCGCCCGACGGCCACATGTCGGCGCCCACCTCGGTCTCGATGGTTCACGCGGGCGTGCTGATGAAGCTGGGCGCTTTCGGGATCATCCGCCTCGGCATCCAGATCCTGCCCGAGGGCGCGGAGTTCTGGATGCCGGCGCTGCTGGTGCTGGGCACCATCGGCGCCCTCTACGGCGCGATCGCGGCGCTCACGCAGCGCGACTTCAAGCTGATCAGCGGCTACAGCTCGGTGAGCCACATGGGCTACGTGCTCATCGGCCTGGCGACCCTGCACGAGGTCGGCGTCAGCGGCGCGGCCCTGCAGATGTTCAGCCACGGCGTGATGACGGCCCTCGTCTTCCTCCTCATCGGGGCACTCTACGACCAGGCGCACACGCGCGACCTGAGCGACTTCGGGGGCGTGGCCAAGGTGATGCCGTTATGGGTGATCGCCTACGTGGTAGCGGGCCTCGCGAACGTAGGGTTACCCGGACTCTCGGGCTTCACGGCGGAGTTCCACATCTTCGTCGGGGCTTTCCGCACGTATCCGGTCTTCGGAGGGTTAGCCATCCTCGCGGCGGCGATCGCGGCGGCGTACATGCTGCGCATGTTCGGCGTGGTGTTCTTCGGACCGCTCAACCCGCGCTGGAAGGACCTGAAGGATCTCTCGCCCATCGAGACGATCTCGGCGGTGCTGCTCATCCTCTCCATGCTCGCGATGGGCCTCTGGTGGTCACCGTTCACGGACCGGCTGGCGAACACGGTCACGAGCCTCCCGGGGGTGATTAGCTGATGCGCGACTTCACCCTCTTCATTCCCGAGTTCATCGCCATCAGCGGAGCGGTGGCCATCCTCGCGGCGGAGCTGATCTGGCCGAAGATCCGGAAGGACTACCTCGCCTACGCGACGGCCGCGGGCGCGCTCGCCTGGCTGATCGCGGCCATCCCCTACATCGGCGACACACCCGGCGATTTCGAGGGGCTGCTCCTCACCGACGACTTCACGACGTACTTCCGCATCCTGGCGGCGGGCATCGTGATGGCGATCGCCCTCATCTCGGCGCACTACATGCGCGATCGCACAAGCACCGCGGGCGAGTACTATGGCCTGCTGCTCGTCGCGGGCACGGGCATGGTGCTGATGGCCGCCTCGCGCGAGCTGCTGACGGCCTACATCTCCCTCGAGCTGCTGAGCTTCTCGCTCTACATCCTGGTCGGCTACCTGAAGCGCGACCGGCTGAGCAACGAGGCGAGCCTGAAGTACATCCTGCTGGGCGCCTTCTCCAGCGCCATGCTGCTCTACGGCATCAGCCTCATCTACGGCGTGACGGGCACGACCTCGTACGAGGGCATCGCCGAGGCGCTGGCGGCGCGCGAAGGCGGCACCGACGCGGCGACGGTCGTGGGGATCATGCTGATCGTGGCGGGCGTCGGCTTCAAGGTGTCGGCGGCGCCGTTCCACATGTGGGCGCCGGACGCCTACCAGGGCGCGCCCCTGCCGATCACGGCGTTCCTCTCGACGGCCTCGAAGGCGGCGGGCTTCGCTCTCATCCTGCGGCTCTTCACGGGCGCGCTGGTGGTGGACGCGGTGGAGTGGCGGGCGGTGATCGCGGCGCTGGCGGCGATCACGATGACGGCGGGCAACCTGCTCGCCATCCAGCAATCGAACCTGAAGCGGCTTGTCGCGTACAGCTCGATCGGGCAGGTGGGCTACATGCTCATCGCCATCGCCGCCATCGGCTACGGCGACGCAGCCACGGCAGAGAACGCCTCGAGCGCGCTGCTCCTGCACATCGTCGGCTACACGGTCTCGACCCTGGCGCTGTTCACGGCGCTGACGGCGCACTACAACCGCACGGGCGACGACACGATCGCGGGGCTGCGGGGCCTGGCGGAAACGCAGCCCTTCCTGGCGCTCGTGATCACGGCCTCGCTCTTCTCGTTCGCGGGCCTGCCCTTCTTCGCGGGCTTTGCGACCAAGCTGCTGCTGTTCCAGGCGAGCATGACGGATGGACTGCTCTGGCTGGTGGGCCTGGCGGCGGCGAACAGCTTCGTAAGCCTCTACTACTACCTCATGATCATGCGACAGATGTACCTGTTCGATCCGCCCGAAGGGCAGACGCGGTTCCGGCCCGCGCCCCTGTTGGGCGCGCTGGCGGGACTGCTGCTGCTGGGCGTGCTCTTCATCGGCGTGTACCCGCAGCCCGCCTTCGAGGCCACCGACCGTGCGGCCTCAGCCCTGTTCGAGGTGAGCGCCTCCGGCCTCCTCCGCCTCCCCTGACCCCGCACTCCTCCCCATGCCGGCGGACCTTGAAGCGATCGTGGCCGCGGCGAGACGAGGAGAGTTGCGTCTTTCGGATCACTACGAGAGCGAGCGGTTAGGCCTCCCAGACCGTCCCTCCTACACCGAGATTCTCTCCGGGCTGGAAGACGGGTCGCCGAAGGTTGCCTCCGACGATGAAGGTCGAAACGATCCTCGGGGACCGGTGTGTGCGATCACCTACGAGGGACCTGACGGCCAGCGTTTTGTCGTTCGCCTAAACTATGAGGCACGACCGATACGCGTGATCACCGCCTTCCGGGCAGAAGGGCAGGAGCGAGATGACTGAATACGTCTCCCCGCAGGCCCTGTCCGTGTACACCCAAGGGGACTGTGTCTGGCGCGAAGTGTTCCCCGTGATCATCGCCGAAGACGGCGAGCGGTTGCTGTCGCACGACACTGCCCTGAAGGTGGAAGAGCGCCACAAGCACTACCGGCAGCTGGCCGAGCGCGACGAGCTCCCCGAGCCCACTGCGCGCGTTCAGCCTCCACCCGAGCCGCGGCCGTGGCCGCCCCGCGTGATCGAAACGCGCCCCGAGTCAGTGGCGGTGCATGAGGAGGGCGGTCGCGTGTGGGAAGAGGAGTTCCCCGCCATCGTGTATAGCGACGGGCACGTCACTTTCGAGATCGCCATCGCCCACGAGATCGAGGCGCGCCGGGCGCACTACGCCGAACTGGCCGGCCGGGGCGGTCTGCCCGAGCCGACCGGACGCACCCGACCGCGCCCCGAGGCTCCGAGGGCGCCCTGCATTGTCGCCACCCGTACCCAGGCCGTTCCCGTCTACCAGGAGGGCAACCGGCTCTGGCAGGAGGACTTCCCCGTCGTCGTGTACGACAACGGCGAAGTCGCCCTGGAGGATGCAGTCCTTCGCACCTGGGAAAAGCGCCAGAAGCACTACCTGAAACTCGCGAAGGAGGGCAGGCTTCCCGGGCCCTCCGAGACATCGGCGAAGGGCTCGCACGAGGCTGCGGGCGGCTAGGTCTGGCCGATCTCCCCGAGACTGATGGCGTCGTCGCCGGCTTCGGCGTCGCCGTAGACGCCGGCGGGCACGCCCTTCCAGACCGTCACGATAAAATCCTCGCGGAAGGGGTCGGCGGTCATCGCCAGCTGCTCGTCGACGGCGTCGATCAGTTCGCGCACGCGGTCGTCGCTGGCGTCGGCGGTGGTGCAGAGAGTGGCGTGGATGTTGGGGCCCTGGATGTGCAGGTCCACGCGCCCCACGATCTCGCCCTCATCGAGGATGGTGTACCCCTCCGAGTGAGGGGTGCGCACCTCGCGGTCGAAGCTGATCACGTTTGGTCCTCCCGGTGGCCCCGGCGGTCGGGGGTGCGGTCGCTCACAGGGGGCGCACGTGGCCCGACCCGAGGACCATCCACTTGTAGCTGGTGAGCTCGACGAGCCCCATGGGCCCGCGGGCGTGCATCTTCTGGGTGGAGATGCCGATCTCGGCGCCCAGCCCGAACTGGGCGCCGTCGGTGAACTGCGTGCTCGCGTTCACGTAGACGACGGCGGCGTCGACCTCCGACGTGAAGCGCATGGCGTTCTCGTAGCTGTCGGTGATGATCGCCTCGCTGTGCTTGCTGCCGTGCGCCTCGATGTGCGCCAGCGCCTCATCCATCGAATCGACCACGCGGACGCCCGCGCGCAGGGCGAGGTGCTCCGTGTCCCAGTCGTCCGGCCCGGCGGCCTCGACGGTGAGGCCGGGAACGTTCAGCCCGGCGAGCAGGTCGAGGGAACGGCCTTCGCCCAGCAGGGTGACCGTGCCCGCCCAGCGTTCGGCGAGGGAGCGCAGCAGCTCGGGCGCGACGGCCTCGTGCACGAGCAGCGTGTCGAGCGCGTTGCAGATGCTGTAGCGGCGGGTCTTGGCGTTATCGACCACCTTGAGGGCCATCGCCAGGTCGGCCTCGGCGTCGACGTAGGTGTGGGAGACGGCCTCGCCGTGCGCGACGACGGGCATGGTCGCCGTCTCGCGCACGTAGCTGATGAGCCCGGCGCCGCCGCGCGGCACCATCAGGTCGACGACGTCGTGCATGCGCAACAACTCGTCGATGTGGGCGCGATCGGGGTCGCGGATGACCTGGGCGGCTTCGGCGGGGAGCGCGGAGCCGTCGAGGGCGTCGCGAAGGAGGTCGCCGAGCACGGCGTTGCTGTGCACCGCCTCCTTGCCGCCTCGCAAGACGGCAGCGTTCCCGCTCTTGAGGCAGAGCGTGGCGATGTCGATGGTCACGTTCGGGCGCGACTCGTAGATGCAGGCGACCACACCCAGGGGCACCCGCTTGCGCGAGATCTGGAGGCCGTTCGGGAGGGTGCGCGCGTCGATCGTCTCGCCGACGGGGTCGGGGAGGGAGGCGATGTGGCGCGTATCGGCGGCCATGCCGGCGATGCGGGCGGGCGTCAGCGTGAGGCGCTCGAGGAAGTAGTCGTCGAGGCCAGCTTCCCGGCCCGCGACGAGGTCCCTGGCATTCTCCGCGAGGATCGCGTCCTCGCGCTCGAGCAGGAGCGCGGCGACGCGCTCGAGCGCGTCGTTCTTGGCGTCGGTGGACGCGACGCCAAGACGCCGGGAAGCCGCTCGCGCGGCCTCGGCCTGCTCGCGGACGCGCGAAAGGGTCGTGGTCATGGGGTTAAGTGTAGCCCCTTCCTGTTGTGTGTACGTCGGGGGCACGCCTAGGCTTAAGCCAGCACGGGACTCCCCCGGGAGCCCAGAGCGGCGGCGACATGCTTCTCGCCCTCGACATCGGCAACACTTCGGTCCATATGGGACTGTTCGCCGGCGGGAACCTGGCGGCGACCTGGCGCGTCGGCGTGGAAGCGGAACGCTCCGCCGACGAGTACGGCGTCCTGATGCTGAACCTCCTCGCCACGAGCGACCTGACGGCGGAGTCGGTCGATGCCTGCATCATCGGCTGCGCGGTTCCACCCCTGCTCCCCACCTTCCAACGGGTCTGCGCGCGCTATTTCGGCGTGGACGCGATGGTGGTGGGGCACGGGCTGCGCACAGGGGTGCGCATCCTCTACGACAACCCCCGGCAGGTGGGCGCCGACCGCATCGTGGATGCGGTGGCGGCCATCAATATCTACGGGGCGCCCGCCGTCGTCGTCGACTTCGGGACGGCGACGGTCTTCGACGCCATCGACGCGCAGGGCGACTACCTCGGGGGCGCGATCGCGCCGGGCATCGGCATCGCCAGCGAGACGCTCTTCAGCCGGGCGGCGATGCTCTCGCGGGTGCAGCTCGAACGCCCGCCCGCGGCGATCGGCCGGAACACCACGCACGCCCTCCAGTCGGGCATCCTGCTGGGGTACGTGGGGCTGGTGGAGGGCATGGTGGCGCGCTTCCAGGAAGAGCTGGGGGGCGGCGCGACCGTGATCGGCACGGGCGGCTGGGCGAACGAGATCGCCGCCGAAACAGACGTCATCGACACCGTCGACCAGAACCTCACACTCCAGGGGCTGCGGCTTATCCATGACCTCAACAGTGGCTGAGACGACCGGAACCTACCGTGAGCGCCCGCTCGACGGGCGCACCATCGCCCTCGGCGTCACCGGCAGCATCTCCGCCTACAAGGCCGCCGACCTGGCGAGCAAGCTGCGCCAGGCGGGCGCCAGCGTCGAGGTGCTGATGACGGAGGCGGCGACGCGCTTCATCGCGCCGCTCACCTTCCAGTCGCTCACGGGACAGGAAGCGATCGTGGATATGTTCGAGACGGAGGAGGCGGAGGCGCACGTCGAGGTCGCACGCCGCGCCGACGGGTTCCTGATCGCTCCGGCCACGGCCGACTGCCTGGCGCGCCTCGCCTACGGCGGCGGCGGCGACATGGTGACGCTGACCGCGCTCGCGACGACGGCGCCGGTCGTTGTCGCCCCCGCCATGGACTCGCAGATGTGGGCGAACACGGCGGTGGAGGCGAACGTCGCGGCGCTCATCGAGCGCGGCGTCGAGGTGGTGGGACCGGCCGAGGGACGGCTCGCCAGCGGGCGCTTCGGGGCGGGGCGCCTGGCCGAGACGCCGGCGATCCTCGGGGCGGTGCGTGCGGCCATCGGCCGGCGCGAGGGCGACCTCTGCGGGCGGGCGGTCATCGTCACGGCGGGCGGAACGCAGGAGCCGCTCGACCCCGTCCGCTACATCGGCAACCGCTCGAGCGGGCGCATGGGCTTCTCCATCGCGGCCGCCGCCCGCGACCGCGGGGCAAGGGTGTCGCTGGTCACCGGGCCGTCCCAGCTCACGACGCCCTACGGCGTGGACCGGGTCGACGTGAAGACGGTCGAGGAGATGCTGGGAGCGCTGGAACCGCTGACCGAGCGCTGCGACGCGCTCCTGATGGCGGCGGCGCCCGCCGACTTCCGTCCCGCCGAAGCGTCCGGCCAGAAGATCAAGAAGGCCACCCTCAACGAGGACGACATGACGCTGCCCCTGACGGAGACGCCGGACATCATCTCGACGCTCCCGGGAGGCGGCGTGCGGGTCGCGTTCGCCGCCGAAACCGAGAATCTGAAAGCGAACGCGACAGCCAAGCTGGCGGCCAAGCGCGCCGACTTCATCGTCGCGAACGACGTGACGGCGGCAGGCAGCGGTTTCGGCACGGAGACGAACGAGGTCACGATCTTCCACCGCGAGGGCGAGGCGGAGCGGCTGCCGCTCCTGAGCAAGTACGCCGTTGCCCACGCGATTCTCGACCGGGTGGCGGCGCGGCTGGGGTAGGGGCTGTTGGCTACTAGTAGCCTTGGGCTACTTACTAGCAGCCTGTTGCGGGTCAAGCCCGCTGCAAGCTTCACTAGCAGCCTTCAGGCCTTTACTAGCAGCCTTTGACCGATCCCTCATCGCTTGTCGAAACACACTAGCGACCCTGCGACGACTTGGCCGCTACTAGCAGCCTCTCGACCTTTACTGTCACCCTGAGCGCTTATACTATCAGCCTGATGGCCGACGACCGGGAGAACTACATCCAAGCGCAAGCCGACGCGGCAAGCGCCCGCCCCATTCTTGCGACGGTCTTCAACCCCGCAGGCCCCGTCGGGCATAGTGACCTCTTCCAGGGGAGGCAGAGACAGATCGAACGCATCCTGTCAGCAGTCGGACAGCACGGCCAACACGTCATCCTGTTCGGCGAGCGAGGGGTAGGCAAGACGTCCCTCGCAAGTCTGACCCACGAGTTCTGGGCCAGCTACGCACGAGAGGCCACCGGTTTCCTCGCGCTCCGCTACAACTGCGATCCCGACGACACCTTCGGAACGATCTGGGCCCGCATCGCCGAACTCCTGGCCGACGAGTACGCCAGACAGGGCCGCACCCGCCCCACCAATGACACTTGGGAAGAGCTCTATGCCGAGATCACTCACGAAGCCGGCACTCCTCACTCTGTTCGTAGGCTGCTCGATCTCACCGGTGAGATGCTCATCATTGTGGTCGACGAGTTCGACCAAGTGCTCGACGACACCACAGTCCAGCAGTTCGCGAGCCTCATCAAGGCCCTATCCGACTACCTAGCCCTCACCACTCTGATACTGGTGGGCGTAGCAGACACTGTCGATGATCTGATCGAAGATCACGCATCGATCAACCGGGCCACTATCCAGGTCGCACTTCCCAGGATGTCACAGCGAGAGCTGCGGGACATCATCCAGAGTCGCTACGACCGCGCAGGCCTCATGGCCTCCCCCGAGACGCTTGACCGCATGGCATGGCTAGCTCAAGGACTCCCACACTACGCACACCGCCTTGGGCAGGAAGCGGGATTCTCGGCAGTCGACCGCTCATCCCCGACCGTTGCTGAGGACGACGTGGACCGAGCTGTCGGAGTGGCCGTCGAACACTCTCAGGAGAGCATCCGGACGGCATATCGCAACGCGACGGTGAGCCCCCAACCCCAGGCCCTCTTCAAGACAGTCCTCCTCGCCTCTGCACTGACTCCGACGGATGAACTAGGGTACTTCGCACCGGCCGACGTCCGCGATCCCCTGCACCGCCTCACGGGCCAGCCATACGACTATCCTCAGTTCGTCCGCCACCTGAAACACTTCACTCTGTCGGAGCGAGGTGAGGTACTTGAGGCGACCGGTCAGGCTCGTAAGTGGCGCTACCGGTTCGCGGACCCACTGCTACGGCCCTACGTCGTCCTTAGCGCCATCGCGGATGGCACACTCGCCTTTCCCAGGCTGTACGAACTGAGTCCGCAGGTCGACGAAGACGACAGCGGGCAGCCACGGCTGCTGTAGCGATAGCCACTAGTCCACTACGTGACGTAAGCTCGACCCATGACGCACTCCTCGGACGGCATGCTGCGACGCTGCACCTGTATGGCGGGGTCCCGCGCCTAGCGGTCCCCGACAGCAGCCCACACCCGCCCATCCCCGAGAGGTAGCGAACCGAATGTCCCTCCTGAGCGAGATCCGCGACGACATCCGCGCGACGATGGACCGCGACCCGGCGGCCACGAGCGCGATCGAGGTCGTCCTGTTCTATCCCGGCTTCCATGCGCGCCTCGCGCACCGGCTCGCGCACGCCCTGCACCGGCGCGGCCTGCCGCTCGTCCCGCGCGGCATCATGCAGGTCGTGCGCTTCCTCACCGGCATCGAGATCCACCCCGGCGCGGTCATCGGACCGCGCTTCGTGATCGACCACGGGATGGGCATCGTGATCGGCGAGACGACCGAGATCGGGCCCGACGTCACGATCTACCAGGGCGTCACGCTCGGCGGCACGAGCACGCGCCGCACGAAGCGGCACCCCACGCTGGTCGGCAACAACGTGGTCGGCGCGGGGGCAAAGGTGATCGGCGCCGTCGAGATCGGCGAGAGCGCCCGCATCGGCGCGGGTTCGGTCGTCATCACGAACGTGCCGCCCCGGGCGACCATCGTCGGCGTGCCCGGCCACATCGTCGCCTTCCACGACGACTCGAACGGCGTGATGCAGCGCCTGCCCGACCCCGAGTGGGACCGCCTGAACCAGCTCGACGAGCGCGTCGACGAGCTGCGCGAACTGATCGCGCACCTCGAGGAACACGTGGACGGCCTCCACGACGACCACCACGCCGAGGAGCGCTCGCCCGCCGAAGCGCCGCCGCGCAGCTGACCATGCTCAACCTGCGCGACACCCTTACCGGCGAGAAGCGCGAGCTTGTGCCCATCGCGGGCGATGTGCGCCTCTACGTTTGCGGCGTGACGCCGTACAGCGAGGCCCACCTCGGACACGCGCTCTTCTCGATCGTGTTCGACGTGCTGCGCCGCTACCTCGAGTGGCGCGGCTACGGCGTGCGCCACATCCAGAACTTCACCGACATCGACGACAAGCTCATCGAGCGCTCGCACGAGACGGGGACGCCCGTCGAAGAGCTGGCCGAGCGCTACTCCGATGCGTACATGGCGCAGCTCACGCGCCTCAACGTCCTGCCCGCGACCGAGTACCCGCGCGCGACGGAGGAGATCCCGAACATCATCAGCTTCATCGAGGGGCTGGTCGGAAAGGGAGTCGCGTACGCGTCGGGCGGCGACGTCTACTACCGCGTCCGGGAGAAGGCGGACTACGGGAAGCTCTCGAAGCGGGACGTGGACGACCTGCGCAGCGGCGCGCGCGTGGACCTGAGCGAGCTGAAGGACGACCCCCTCGACTTCGCGCTCTGGAAGGGCGCCAAGCCGGGCGAGCCGCACTGGGACAGCCCCTGGGGACCGGGGCGGCCGGGCTGGCACATCGAGTGCTCGGCGATGGCGATGAACGCCCTGGGCGAGCAGATCGACATCCACGGCGGGGGCGCGGACCTGATCTTCCCCCACCACGAGAACGAGATCGCGCAGAGCGAGTCGTTCACGGGCAAGCCACCCTTCGCCGGTTTCTGGCTGCACAACGCCCTGCTGCAGCTGGGCGAAGAGAAGATGTCGAAGTCGGTGGGCAACATCATCGGGATCGACGAGGTGCTCGACCGACACGGGACGGACGCGCTCCGCATGTTCATCGTGACGAGCCACTACCGCAGCCCCGTCACCTACAGCGAGGAAGCGCTCGACTCGGCCCGCGCGGGCGCGGAGCGGCTGCGGCAGGCGGCGTTCTCGAAGGGCGTCGCCGACGGCCACCCGCTCGACCCGGCCGAAGCGCGCGAGCGCTTCACGGAGGCGATGGACGACGACCTGAACACGCCCCGCGCTCTGGCCGCACTCTTCGACCTGGCGCGCGCCATCAACCGCGCCCACGACGAGGGGCACGACGCGAGCGAGGCGCAGGCGACGCTGCGCGAGCTGGCGGGCGTGCTCGGCTTCACGCTGCACGAGCCGCCCCACCGGGACGAGAACGCGGCCCCGTTCGTCGACCTGCTGGTCGACCTGCGCTCGGAGCTGCGCGCGGCGAAGCAGTACGCGCTCGCGGACAGGGTCCGCGACGGGCTCGTCGAGCTCGGCGTCGAGCTGCACGACGGGCCGGAGGGAACGGAGTGGTCGTTCCGGTGAGCGAAGGCCGCGGGCTGCGCGACTACCTGCGCCAGAAGGCGCGCGCCATGCGCGCCGCCGCCACAGCCAAGCCGCGCGCCGAGCAGTGGCGCGAGACCGTCTCGGCGACGTGTGTCGCGGATGACGCGACGGGCGTGCGCAAGCTGCGTATGCGCGACTGGGAGCTCATCGGCGACTCCGGACCCGACTTCGGCGGCTGGGGCCTGGGGCCGAGCTCGCCGGAGCTGTTCTGCGGGGTCATCAGCACGTGCCTCACGCACACCTACCTGATCGCCGCGGCGACTCTCGACATCCCGCTCGACCGGGTCGAGGTGACGGTCAGCTCGTCGAACAACGACGCGCACTTCCTCGGCATCGAGAGCGACGACCCGGACGTGCCGTTCGACATCACAGCGCGGGTATCGCTGGAGGCGCCGGATGCGAGCGCCGGGCAGGTCGCGACGCTGCACGCCTACGCCGCCGAGCGCTGCCCCCTCTCGAAGCTGGTGCGGGAGCCGAACACGGTCACGCTCGTCACGGAGTAGGGCGCTAGCGTGAAAACAACCGGCTACTTCGAGAACGTGGTGCTTCGGAAGAGACCCTACCTTCGCCGGGAGTGGTGTGAGCGGGTCTTGAGCAATCCGAATGCGGTGCTTCAGCAGCCGGACGGGCGGTTTCGCTACTGGGGTCGCATTCACGAACTCGACGGCAGGTTCCTTCGAGTCGTCACCTTGGAGGATGGAGAGACGGTTCACAACGCGTTCCCGGATCGCAGGTTTGCTATCCTGCCTGACAACGGCGGAGCCAGACGGTGAAACTCCTATACGACCGAGGCAACGACTCCCTGTACATCGACCTCGACGACGAACCCGCGGTGGATTCATTCGAGGTGGCTGACGGCGTGGTCATTGACATCACCGCAGACGGGGGCGTTTCCGGGATCGACATCGACCACGCATCCAGGCGTCTTGACCTTGATGCCCTCACCGTGACCGAAGGCCAGCCCAGGCCCGACGGGGGCGCTAGCGCAGCTCGCTGATCTGGCGGCGGCGGACGAGTTCCCAGTCGATCTCGTAGCCGAGGCCGGGCTCTTCGGGGGCGTGGACGAGACCGTTCGCGTCGACCTCGATGTCGTTCACGAGGCCGTACTTCTGGGCGGCGTCGGGCAGCAGGACCTCGAAGTACTCGCAGTTGTTCACGGCCATGATGACGTGCAGGTTGGCGACGTTGTTGAGGGAGTTGCCACCGTGGTGGACCTCGCACTTCATGCGGAAGGCGTCGGCGAGGTTGGCGATCTTGTGGAGGGCGGTGATGCCGCCGGAGACGGCCACGTCGCCGCGCAGGATGTCGGTCGCCTGCTGCTGCACCCACTGCTGCATGCCGTAGAAGCTGGCGGGGGCGAACTCGGTGGCGAGGATGGGGATGTCGAGCTTCTGGCGCAGCTTCACGTAGCCGTAGACGTCCTCCTCCTCGAGCGGGTCCTCGTACCAGTAGTAGTCGAGGTCCTCGATGGCGCGGCCCACGCGGACGGCGTCCTCGTAGCTGTAGGCCCAGACGGAGTCGAGCATCAGCCGCATGTCGGGGCCGACCGCCTCGCGGGCGGCGCGGCAGATGTCGATATCGACGAGCGGGCGCGTGTCGGGGTGGATCTTGTAGGCGGTCCAGCCGCGGTCCCGGAACGACTTCGCCTCCTCGGCGTAGGCCTCGGGGGAGGGGAGGGCGGCCGAGCTGGCGTAGGCGGGCACGGAGCTGCGGCAGGACCCGAGCAGGCGATGCACGGGCAGTCCCGCGATCTTCCCAGCGAGGTCCCAGAGGGCGACGTCGACGGCGCCGATGGCGCGGAAGGAGACCCCGCGCCGGCGCTTCCACATGGCGTGCCAGAAGCGCCCGATGTCGAGCGGGTTCTCGCCCATCACGACGGGCTTCAGGAGGGTCAGGAGCGCTTCCGCGTCCATGGTCGCGTCGCGGCTGGCGGAGCCGAGGAAGGAGTGCCCTTCCGCCCCTTCGTCGGTGCGGATGGTGAGCACGCCCATCTGGCGTTCACCACCGTAGGCGATGGAGGAGCCGGGATAGGCGCCGTGGGGTACGTCCCAGCCGAACGTGGTCAGGAATACATCGTCAATCCGCATGGTCGCTCCCTCTCTGGGGATGACCGCATCGTACGCCGACGCCCGGTCAGGCAACGCGAGCCCCTTGCGCCCGTGCGTAGGCTTGATGCAAGGCAGCAAAGGGGGCACTCGCATGGGCGCAATGCAGGCATTCCGGAAACTGGTGGCGATCTACCTGGGGGTCGTCGGGGTGGGCACGGCCGCGCAGTTCGTGCTCCAGGGCTTCTACGACTCGGTCGACGCGGCGGCCGACGGTTGGAGGATCATCTCCTGGCTCATGGCCGTCGCGCTGGTCCTGATGCTGGCGACCGTCATCCACGAGAACCGGGCGGCGGGCCACGAACTCGGAGCGCCCGTGACGCGGTCGTGGCTCACGGCCAAGGCTGCTCTCTACGGCACGGTCTTCTTCGCGCTCCTCTTCTTCTGGAACTGGTTCGCGTGGGAGTGGGGGCGTGGCGACGCGATGGACGATCTCCAGTACTGGCGGCTCATCGACGCGGGCGTTGCAGTGCTTGCCATCTCGACAGCGCTGCGCGCGTGGCGCGCGGGTCCCGCCGAGAGCTAGCCGCCCGTCCCGCGCTCAGTAGGGGGTGCGGAGGGCGTCGGGGAGGTGGTCGAGGTTGGGGGCGTGCTGGATGGCGGCGTAACGCGGCGGGCCGTTCGCATGGCGGCCCTCGGGCCAGACGAGGAGCTCGACGATGGCCCCGTTCGGCAGGTCGAACTCGTGGTACCAGGGGCTGTCGCTCGCGAGCCCCATGGCCCAACGCAGGATGGCGTCGCCGGTGCCTGAGTGCGACACGATGGCGATTCCCTCGCCGGCGTGGGGCGGGACGATGTCCTCACAGGCGGCGGCGACGCGCTCGGCGAAGGCGCCGATCGTCTCGCCACCGGGGGCGCCGGTGTGCTCCGGCCGCCAGGCCCAGTCGTACTCGTGGTTCTCGCCGTCCGGATCCCAGTTCGCGATCTCGAACTCGCTCAGGCGTTCATCGACCTGCACGTCGAGGCCCGTCGCGCGGGCGAGCGGCTTGGCCGTCTCACGCGCACGGCGCATCGGGCTCGCGTAGATGGCCGCGAGGCCCACGTGCGCAAGGGCGACGGCGGCCGCCACGGCCTGTCGACGTCCGAGCGGGGACAGCGGGGTGTCGTGCCCGTACGAGCCGTCGTCGGCCCGCGCCTGGGCGTGCCGGACAAGGTAGAGGCGGACGGGGTCGGGAGTCAGTAGTCCTACCCCCGTGGCAGGCCGAGGCCGCGGGTGGCCATGATGTTGCGCTGGATCTCGCTCGTGCCCGCCTCGACCGTGTTCGCGGCGGAGCGCAGGAACACCTGGGCCTGGTCGAACCAGACGCGCGAGGACTCGCCGCGCAGCATTCCGGACATGCCGAGGATGTGCATGCCGGTGAGCTGCAGGCGCTGGTTCAGCTCGCTGCCGAAGAGCTTGCTGGCGCTCGCTTCGTGGTTCGGGACGAGACCCTGCGCCTGCATCGTGGCGACGCGGTAGGCGAGGAACGTGCCGACGTTCACCTCGATGGCGCGCTCGGCGAGCTCGGTGCGGATGGTCTTGCGGTGCCGCCAGAGTTCCGGGCGCTCCTCGACCAGCCTCGTGAAGCGCTCGATCGTGCGACGGCCGCCGGCGTAGGCGCCGATGCCGCTGCGCTCGAAGTCGAGGGCCACGGCGAGGTGGTACCAGCCCCGGTTCTCCTCCCCGACGCGCTGCTCGACAGGCACGCGCACGTCCTCGAAGAAGACCTCGTTGAAGCTGTGCTGATCGCCGAGGTTGATGAGCGGCTGCACGGTGATCCCGGGCGACTTCATGTCGAGCATGAGGAGCGAGATGCCCTTGTGCTTGGGGGCATCGGCGTCGGTGCGGGCGGCCAGCCAGCCCCAGTCGGCGAGATGGCCGCCGGAGGTCCAGATCTTCTGCCCGTTGATCACGTAGTCGTCGCCGTCACGGACGGCGCTGGTCTGCAGGGAGGCGAGGTCGCTGCCGGCGCCGGGCTCGCTGTAGAGCGTGCACCACCACTGGTCGGCGCTGGTGATCGGCGGGATGTACTTCTGCTTCTGCTCCTCGGTGCCGTAGAGCATGAGCGAGGGGCCAACCCAGGCGATGCCCATGTTTCCGACGGGCGCCCCGGCGTAGGACATCTCCTCGTTGTAGACGAGCTGGCGCATGTGCGGCGCGCCGCCGCCCCCGTACTCCTTCGGCCAGGCCATCGCGAGCCAGCCGCGCTCGGCGAGCTTCTTCTGGAAGCCCATCGTGTAGTCGTACTCTTCCTGGTTCGTCTCGAAGCCGCCGCGCCGGGCGCGCTCGAGGCGCTCCTCCTCGGGAGGCAGCTCTTCGGCGATGAACTGGCGCACCTCGGCGCGGAAGGATTCGACGTCGCTTTCGTGGGTGAAGCGCATGGGACGGCTCCGGAAGGAAGTCCCGCGAGTCTAGCAGAGGGTGCCCTAGCGGCCCGTGGTCAACGCGAAGAGCGGCGCTGGCGGACGGCCAGATACTCCTCGCGGGTCAGATTGATGTCGTTCAGGATGTCCCGGATGAGGGCTGGGCCGATGGGCCTTCCCTGATGGTCCGGGACGGTGGTGGTCCTGCCGTCCTCGTGTCCATAGAAGACGTGGCTCCCCTTACGACGACGCGCCTCAAAGCCCAACCGGCGAAGGATGCGATCAAGTTCGCGGAAGGTGGCAGGAGGTATCCGACTCACACCGCGATATCTAGCTGCTGGAGACCCACGAAGCGGGGGGCGTCACTTGAAGAGAGCTCGCCCTCCTCGGCCAGCAACTCAAGCACCTCGCGGAGGTTGTCCTGAAGCTCATCCAGGGTGGCAGCCTGTGTGTGGGCGCCACGAATACCGGGCACACTGGCAACGAAGAGCTGCACCTCCTCGTCCCACTCGATATACGCCGTGAATGTCGTCATCTCATCTACCCCCTCGGCAGGCCGAGCCCGCGGGTGGCCATGATGTTGCGCTGGATCTCGCTCGTGCCCGCCGCGACCGTGCCCGAGACGGACTGCAGGTAGCCCTGCGCCTGGTCCACCCCGACACGCGAGGAGTCGCCACGGAGCTGGCCCGCCATCCCGAGGATGTGCATGCCCGTGCGGGCGATGCGCTGGCCGAGCTCGCTGCCGAAGAGCTTGCTGGCGCTGGCCTCGTGGTTGGGGACAAGGCCCTGCGCCTGCATCGTCGCGACGCGATACGCGAGGAACGTGCCCACGTTCACCTCGACCATGCGCTCCGCGAGCTCGGTGCGGATGCCGGGGCGGCGCTCCCAGAACTGCGGGTTCTCGCCGGCGATTCGGGTGAGCCGCTCCACGTTGCGGCGCCCCCCGGAGTAGGCAGCGATGCCGCTGCGCTCGAAGTCAAGCGCTACGGCGAGGTGGTACCAGCCCCGGTTCTCCTCCCCCACCCGCTGCTCCACTGGCACGCGCACGTCCTCGAAGAAGACCTCGTTGAAGCTGTGCTGATCGCCGAGGTTGATAAGCGGCCGCACGGTGATGCCGGGAGACTTCATGTCGAGCATGAGGAGGGAGATGCCCTTGTGCTTGGGCGCGTCAGGGTCCGTGCGGGCGGCCAGCCAGCCCCAGTCGGCAAGGTGGCCGCCGGACGTCCAGATTTTCTGGCCGTTGATCACGTAGTCGTCGCCGTCGCGGATGGCGCTCGTCTGGAGCGAGGCGAGGTCGCTGCCGGCGCCCGGTTCGCTGTAGAGCGTGCACCACCACTGCTCGGCGCTGGTGATCGGCGGGATGTACTTCTGCTTCTGCTCCTCGGTGCCGTAGAGCATGAGCGAGGGGCCGACCCAGGCGATGCCCATGTTCCCGACCGGCGCGCCCGCGTACGACATCTCCTCGTTGTAGACGAGCTGGCGCATGTGGGAAGCGCCGCCGCCGCCGTACTCCTCGGGCCAGGCCATGGCCAGCCAATCGCGATCGGCGAGCTTCCTCTGGAAGCCCATCGTGTAGTCGTACTCTTCCTCGAGCGTCTCGAAGCCGCCACGCAGGGCGTGCGCCTGCCGCTCCTCCTCGCTGGGAAGCTCGTCGGCGATGAACTGGCGGACCTCATCGCGGAAGGACTCGACGTCGCTCTCGTGGGTGAAGCGCATGGCGGGGCTCCAGGCAGGAAGTGCGGCGAGTCTAGCAGGGGACGGACGGGCGGGCCTGCCGCGGCTAGCCGGCGGTCGTCTTGGGCCGGACGGCGCCCTGCTCGCGCAGGTCGGCGATGGTGACGACCTGGCCGGTGTAGTCGAGCGGCTGTTTCGCCATCCAGAGGACGGCGTCGGACATGATGACGGGGTCCTCGAAGTCGGAGCGGTCGACGTCGCCGAGGGTGAAGGCGTAGCCCTCGGTCCAGACGCCAAGCTCGAGGCGGATGCAGTTCACCGCCACGGAATCCTCGAGCTCGATCGCGAAGCCCTCGGTCATCGCCTCGAGGGCGCGCTTCGTGGTCGTGTAGCTGATGCGGCGGAAGCCGGGGTTCACGGACGCGCCGGACGAGATGTTGATGACGCGGCCCTCGCCCGCCTCGCGCATGCGCGGGCAGAAGTAGTAGATGAGGTAGAAGGGGCCGTGGATGTTGATGTCGGTGGCCAGCCGCCAGCGCTTCGTCGAATTCTCGAGGGTGGCGCCGGGGACGCCGACGGCGGCGTTGTTGATGAGCAGGTCGCAGCGGCCGAAGCGCTCGTAGACCGTGTCGGCGAGGGCGGCGACCGCTTCCTCGTCGCGCACGTCGAGGGGGGCGACGAGGACGTCGGCGCCCTGCTCGCGGGCGAGCTCGGCGGTCTCGTCGATGGTGCCGGGGAGCCTGGCGGGGGAGTCGGCCGTCGAGCGCGCGCAGACGACGAGGTCGTAGCCATCGGCGGCGAGGTCGATGGCGAGCTGCTTGCCGATGCCACGGCTGGCGCCGGTGATGAGCGCAACGGGTTTCGACACGGGTGCCTCCAGACCGCCGGCGGGCGGCCCCGCGATCTTGGCGCAGGGGCGGGTGGAGGGGAAGGCGGGACGCTGCGTATGCACGCAGAGTTGCATATGGGCGGCGGCCAGCCTCCATATTCAAGTGTCGCTTTAGTAAAGGGACGGTGGAAGCAGCCATACTAAAGTGACACTTCAGTATGGAAGGTAGTGCGCTTCCACGTTCAACCGAAGAACAGTAGCTGCCTGCCACCGCCTTCTCACGCGACGCGGCCGAAGGCGGCGAGCTGGCGCAGGCGCTTGACCGTGAGGACGCCCTTCCAGGCGACCTCGGCCTGCTCCCAGGCCTCGGGGAACGTGCCCATCCAGTTCCAGTTGGGCGCCCAGGCGCCGTCCTCGCCCTGCGTCTCGATGAGGTGGTCAAGGTGGCGATCGACGTGCTCGCGGAAGGGGGCGTAGAGGGGCGAGTCGGGAGCATCGACAAGGTCGAGGGGCTGGAGGCCGTAGCCGCCCCACTCGGCGGGGTCGGTGGCCAGCGTGGCCTCGACCCACTCCGGGAGGCGGGCCAGCACGGCCTCGCGGGCGGCGTCGGGGACGGCGGGGGTGGTGGCGAAGCGGATGTAGCACTCCAGCGCGTCCTTCTGGACGGCGGCGGGGTCGACTTCGCCGGCGCGATCGACGACGACCTCCGTGATTTCGTCGAGGAACCCGTCATCGACGTGCCGGTCGAATGCGTGCAGGGCGGCGGCGACTGAGGGGCGGGGGTTGTCGGCGAAGTAGCCCCAGCTCTCGTCGAACTCGTCGGTCCGGTGCCACCAGGGGGCGTGGGGGGCGCTGTTGTCGTGGCGTGGAACGAGGAGCCACGAGCGCCAGTCGGGCACGTAGGACGCGAGCAGGTAATCGACGGCGCGGGCGGGCAGAAGGTCGAGGGCGTGGGCGCCAAGCTCCTCGAGTATCTCGAGGGCGCGCAAGGTGCAGAGCACCGAGGAGGCCTCGTCCTGGAAGTCGGGCTCCATCCCCGCGAAGCCGCCGTCCTCGTTCTGGAGGGCGACCAGCTCGTCGAGGACCGTGTCGGGGTCACCGTCGAGGAAGTGGTGGTAGAAGACGGCCTTGTCGAGGGGAAGGGCGTGCGTCAGCACGAAGTCGACGGCGCGTTCGCGGTTCTCAAGAGCCAGTTGCTGGACAGGCATTAGAACAAAGATTCTAACGGAGGGAGCGGCCGCCGTCGATGGTGATGACGGCGCCCGTCACGTAGCTGCTGGCGTCGCTGGCGAGGTAGACGGCAGCGGCGGCGACGTCCTCGGGAGTGGCGAAGCGGCCGAGGGGCACGTCGCCCTTGAGGCGGGGTCCGTGGCGGCTCTCGAAGAGGGCGTTCGTGAGATCGCTCTCGGTCCAGCCGGGGGCGAGGGCGTTGGCGCGGATCCCCCGGTCGGCCCACTCGAGCGCGAACACCTTCGCCATATGGATGAGGCCCGCCTTCGTGACGCCGTAGGCGCCCTGGCGCTCGTCGGGGTGGATGCCGAGCATGGAGCTGACGTTGATGATGCTGCCGGGCCGCTCCGCCTCGAAGAGGCGGTTCGCCACCTCGACACCACAGCACCAGGCGCCGCGCAGGTTCACCCCCATGAGCTGGTCCAGTTCCTCGGCGGTGGTGTGCTCGACGCGCTTGTAGAAGGGGCTGATGCCGGCGTTGTTCACGAGCACGTCGACGAGCCCGAGGCGGCTCGCCTCCGCGACGAGGGTGCGGACGGCCTCGGGGTCGGAGACGTCGCAGGGGATGGCGATGGCGTTCGGCCCAAGGCGTTTCGCCGCCTCGTCGAGGGCTTCCTTGCCGCGCGCGCTGATGACGACGCGGGCGCCCTCGGCGACGAACGCCTCGGCGATGGCGTAGCCGATCCCGCGCGAACCACCCGTGACGATCGCGGTCTTGCCTTCGAGCTGCATCCCCCGGGACCTCCCTCTGCCTGCCGCCGGGGGAGTGTACCGAGCAGGTACGATTCGCGCCGTGGCCACACCCGACGACGTGCGCGATCTCGCCCTCGCCCTGCCGGAGACGACGGAGAAGCCGTCGTACGGCACGCCCGGCTTCCGCGTGAAGGACCGGCTCTTCGCGCGCCTGCACCAGGACGGCGAATCGCTCGTGCTGCGGGTCGACATGGACGAGCGCGAGGCGCTCGCGCAGGCGGAGCCGGACAAGTTCTTCTGGACCCCGCACTACGACCGCCACCCGTGGATCCAGGTGCGGCTGGCTGCGGTCGATCGGGATGAGCTGTCGGAGCTGCTGCGTGACTCGTGGCGGCTGCGGGCGCCGGCGGCGGTGCTGCGGCGGGCTGGCGGGGGCTAGCCGGCCCGCGGAGAGACCTCCCGTTCGAGCCGGTCCCCGAGGCGATCGCGCTCGACATCGAGGTCGTACTGGGCCTGGAGATTCAGCCAGAACCGCTCGGAGAGACCGAAGTAGCGAGAAAGCCGCAGTGCCGTGTCGGCGGACACAGAACGTGTGCCGTGGACGATCTCCTTGATCCGCCGCGGCGGCACGCTGATGTCCTTTGCCAGCCGGTACTGGCTGAGCTCCAGGGGTCGCAGGAACTCCTCCAGGAGAACCTCGCCGGGATGGACGGGCGTGAGTTTGGCGGTGGTCATCAGGCCCTCCCGTCACGAACGATCGTAGGTGGCCGCCGGCCGTGGCTCAAAGCTCGCGTCTGCCAGCGCCAGCCGCTACCTTCCTCCGGTGGCGGCGACGATCGATACGGAACGGGCAGTGGCGCACCTGCGCCGGGCGGACGCGGTGATGGACATGGTGATCGAGGCGGTGGGGCCGCCGCGGCTGCGCGAGCCGTCGCCGACGGCGTTCCAGGCGCTGGCGCGCTCGATCATCTTCCAGCAGCTGAGCGGGAAGGCGGCGAGCACGATTCTCGGGCGCTTCGTCGCGATGTTTCGCGAGGGGGCGACCGCCGAAGACGCGGTGAGCGGCTTCTTCCCCGAGCCGGGGCAGATTCTCGCGCTCGACGACGAGGCGATGCGCGGGGCGGGCGTGTCGCGGCAGAAGGCGGCGGCGCTGCGGGACCTGGCGGAGCACTTCGCGGAGGGGAAGCTCAGCATCGAGCGCTTCGGGGAGTGGAGCGACGAGGAGGTCATCGAGCACCTGCTGCCGGTGCGCGGCATCGGGCGCTGGACGGCACAGATGTTCCTGATGTTCCAGCTGCGGCGGCCGGATGTGCTGCCGACCGCCGACGTGGGTCTGAACCGCGCGATGATGCGCCTCTACGGGCTCGACGCGCCGGCGACACCCGAGGAGGTCGAGCGCATCGGGGCGCCCTGGCACCCGTGGGCGACGCTCGCCTGCTGGTACCTCTGGCGCAGCGAGGACGTCATCCTGCCGCTGGGGGACCCGGCGTGAGCATCCTCATCGACGAGTCGACGCGCATCCTCGTGCTCGGCATCACGGGCCGGGAGGCGGTCTCTTTCACGCGCGACACGCTCGACTACGGGGGGCAGGTGGTGGCGGGGGTCACGCCCGGGCGGGGCGGCCGCGACGTACACGGCGTGCCCGTCTACGACACCGTGCGGGAGGCGGCGGGGGAACACGGGCCGAACGCGGCGGTCATCGCGGTGCCGCCGCGGGCGCTGCGCGACGCCGCCTTCGAGTGCATCGCCTACGGCATCCCGCTCGTCGTCATCGTGACGGAGCGCGTCCCACGGCTGGACGCAGCGCAGGTGGTGGAGCTGGCGGAACGGGAGGGCGTGCGCGTCATCGGTCCGAACAGCATGGGGCTCATCTCGCCGGACAAGACGAAGGTCGGGAGCGTGGGCGGTCCCGCCGCCGACACCGCGCGCAGCTTCGTGCGCGGGAACGTCGGCATCATGTCGCGCTCGGGCGGGATGACGACGGAGATCGCGAGCCTGCTGGCGCAGCACGACCTCGGGGTCTCGACGGCGATCTCGATCGGGGGCGACCCGATTACGGGGTCGTCGTTCGCGAGCCTGCTGCCCCTCTTCGAGGCGGACCCCGAGACCGAGGCGGTCGTCACCTTCAGCGAGCCGGGCGGGGCCATGGAGGCGGAGCTGGTCGAGGTGATCCGGCAGCGGGGGACACGGCTGCGCATCGTCAGCTTCATCGCGGGGAACTTCATGGCGGAGATGCCGGGCGTGCGCTTCGGTCACGCGGGAGCGCTCGTACAGCGCGACGAAGACAGCGCGGCGGCGAAAGCGTCGATGCTGCGGGAGGCGGGGGTCCGCGTGGCGGACGCGCTGGCGGAGATCCCGGCGCTGGTGCGGGGGTAGGGCGTCAGGCCGGGACTGAGGGCGCCGCCAGGCTTCGGAGCTGCTCGTGCAACTCCTCCTCGTCGAGGTCGCCCCGCGAGGCTTCCGTCAGCAGCAAGGCGACGCTCCACCCAAGGTCTACGGCGTCGGCAGCGCCATCCTCTTGCCACACCAACGGCGTAAGCCATTCGGTGATCTGCTTCCGATCAACCTTACCGGAGAGGTAACTCTTGATCATGGCACGTACATCGGCTGCGGTGTAAACCTCTGCCATGACCAACTCCCTTCCCGTCCGGTGGGCTCCCGCCAGCTACCTGCGGAGGCTCTTCAATGAGAGAGAGGCGGCTTGCTGAAGCGGCCCCCTCAGGTGAGATTACCACCAGCCATTGGACGCGACAGGCATCCCGCGCACTCCAGGGCAGGGGAACCCGTGTGCACACGAAGTCAACTGATCACGTACT
Source organism: Dehalococcoidia bacterium (assembly GCA_022827945.1). Classification (GTDB taxonomy): domain Bacteria; phylum Chloroflexota; class Dehalococcoidia; order Tepidiformales; family Tepidiformaceae; genus UBA2991. The sequence continues at coordinate 26,092 of JAJEIT010000096.1, forward strand.
TCGATGCCGACGGACGCCGGGTCGCGATCGTCCACCAGTACCTGCGAAGGGACGGAACCCTGGGCGCATCCGGTCTCCCCGACCCGAAGTGGCTCCTCCACGAGGGCGAAGTGCTGATCCCCGAGGAGTAAGTTCCGGGTTGCACGCGGCCCGCGCCCGCGCCGCGGACGCGCTGGCGGAGATCCCGGCGCTGGTGCGGGAGTAGCGATTCCCGGGCGGCGCCTCAAGGGGGTGTCTAGGGTGCTGGAGCAGCACCGCCCGCCTCGACACAGGCCTCAACCGTCGCAAAGCTGCGCACAGGACCTGCTATGCCGGTTCCAGGCGCCAGCGAACTGCTGGGCGTACACACTCCGTCGAGCAGGTAGGTCACAGCGGGGGCGTAGTAGCCTCGGTCGAAGAACGAGAGGGTCAGATTCTTCTCATACCCCGTGATCTCGATGTCCCCCCAGAGGCGGTATCCGATATAGAACTCCCACAGCCGTGACGTCCGCAGCTCGCCGGCGTCATCCACCCAGAGGCACACCGCGCTCACGGCGAGTCTCTCGAACTCCCGGAAGTACGCCGCCCCCCATCCCGGTGGGTGCACCCCGGGGCATGGAGCGGGGCCATCCAGCCGGTACCACGGCAGCGTTGAGAGCGGAATCGTTCCGGTGATGTCGCCATAGCGATATTGGCCGTTCGTGCTCAACCCGTCGTCGAGGCTCAGTCCCACTCTCCCCAACATCAGCCGCGAGGCTCCCTGTGGTCGGGCGCTGATATCGAAGCGCTGGTCGTTCTCCAGGTGCTGATAGATACGCACGTCGATGTAGGCAGGGGGTTCATCCCGCTGGGGCGCCTCTATCCGGAAGTCGCCGAAGCGGTATCGCCCTTCACGTCCGTCGTCCAGCAGGAGCGGAGTCGTTCCCAGCACGGTCCACGACCCTTCGGCCAGCCGAGCGCTCACCCAGACATCGCCGGCATCCTCGAGATTCTGCCAGACCCGAACCTGGAACCTGAGTGGCGATTCGGCTCGTGCGGTCTCGGTTTCAGCCAGCGACAGGATGGTCGCCATGACGAGGGAAAGGGCGAACCCGGCTGCCAGCAACGCCGTCCGCCCGTGGAGTTTCGACAACTTGCCTAGTCCACCAGGGGCAGCAGCTCGTCGCCGGCGGAGACGGGGCGGAGGGGGAGTACGGGGGCGTCCTGCTCCTCGGCGTGGTAGGAGCTGCGCACCAGTGGGCCGGACTCGACGTGGGCGAAGCCCATCTTGCGGGCGGCCTCGCCAAGCTCGGCGAACTCGTCCGGGTGGTAGTAGCGCTCGATGGGGAGGTGCTGCTGGTCGGGCCGCAGGTACTGGCCCAGCGTGAGGATGTCGACGTCGTTGGCGCGTAGGTCGGTGAAGACGGCGAGGAGTTCGTCCTTGGTTTCGCCGAGGCCGGCCATGAGGCCGCTCTTCGTGAGGCGCTCGGGGGCGGCGGCTTTCGCACGCCTGAGCAGCTCGAGGGAGCGCTCGTACCTGGCCTTGGGGCGGACGCGGCCGTAGAGGCGGGGGACGGTCTCGGTGTTGTGGTTGAGGATCTCGGGGGCGGCGTCCAGAACGGTCTGGAGGGCGTCCCAGTCGCCCATGAAGTCCGGGATGAGGACCTCGATGGTGGTGCCGGGGGAGAGGCGGCGGGTCCAGCGGATCGTCTCGGCGAAGATGCCAGCGCCGCCGTCGGAGACGTCGTCGCGGTTCACGCTGGTGATGACGGCGTGGCGCAGGTCCATGCGCTGGATGGCGAAGGCGACGCGCTTCGGCTCGCCCAGGTCGAGCTCGCCCGGACGCCCGGTCGTGACGGCGCAGAAGCCGCAGGAGCGCGTGCAGGTGTCGCCGAGGATCATGAAGGTGGCCGTGCCCCGGTTCCAGCAGTCGCCGATGTTGGGGCAGCGGGCCTCCTCGCAGACCGTGTGCAGCTCCTGCTCGCGCATCAGGTCGCGCAGGCGTTCGTAGCCGCCCCCAACGGGGAAGCGCACTCGCAGCCAGTCGGGCTTGCGGCCGGTCATGGCGGTCATGCAAACAGGGTAGCGGGTCCGGTGGCGAGAGCGTAGCGACGCGCGCCCTACAATCGCGCCATGCCCGGGCAGGACCTTGACCGGCTCTTCTCGCCCCGTGCGGTGGCGGTGGTGGGCGCTTCCACGAACGTGGATTCGCCGGGGCACGACTACGTGCGGGCCCTCCGCGAGTTCGCTTTCGAGGGCGAGGTCTACCCCATCAATCCGCGTGCCGATGAGATCGCGGGCTACCGCGCCTACCCGACGCTCGGCGAGGTTCCCGGCGCCGTCGACCTCGTCATCTGCTGCATCCCGGCGAACGGCGTGCCCGGCGTAGTCGACGCCTGCGGGGATGGGGGCATCCCATACCTGCACCTGTTCACGGGCCGTCTGAGCGAGACCGGCGACGCAGACGCGGCGGCGCTGGAGGCGGAGATCGCCGAAAAGGCGCGGGCACGAGGGGTGCGCCTCCTCGGACCGAACGGGCTCGGCGTCTACCACCCGGCGGGCCGTATCGCCTTCCGCCCCGACCTGCCCCGCACCGCCGGCACGGTCGCCTTCCTGAGCCAGAGCGGGAACAACGCTGTCGAGGTCGTCATCCGAGGGGTGGCGCGGGGGCTGGGCTTCGGCAAGGTGGCGAACTACGGCAACGGCCTCGACCTGACACCCGGCGAGCTGCTCGGGTGGCTCGCCGACGACCCGGAGACGGAGGTCATCGGCGCCTACGTGGAGGGCGTGGCGGACGGGCGCGGGTTCTACGAGGGCCTGCGGCGTGCGGCCTCGCAGAAGCCCGTGGTCATCCAGAAAGCGGGGCGGTCGGCGGAGGGGGCGGGGGCGGCCGCCTCGCACACGGCGGCGCTCGCAGGGGAGGCGGCGGTCTGGTCGGGGATGCTGCGGCAGGCGGGGGCGATTGAGGCCCACAGCCAGGAGCAGCTCCTCGACCTGATGGTGGCGGCCTCGCTGCTGGAACGGCCTCGCGGAAGGCGGGTCGCGGTGGCCGGGGGCGGGGGCGGACGGAGCGTGCAGTCGGCGGACGCCTGCGCGGCCCAGGGGCTCGCGCTGCCGCCCCTGCCGGCGGATGTGCGGGAGCGCGTCGCAGAGCGTGCCCCGGCGCTCGCGGACTGGATCCGGAACCCGGTCGACCAGTCGATCCTGGCGGGCAGCGGGCTCTCGGCGAACGGCATGCTCGCGATGATGGCGGGCTCGGGCGCCTACGACCTCGGCATCGCGAACGTGGGCGAGGAATGGTTCCTCGGGCGGCCCGAGGCGGAAGGGCGCCTGCGCCACGCGTGCACGCGGCTGCAGGAAGCGATCGCGGGCTCGCCCATCCCTATCGCGGTCGTGCTGGGCGCCACGGAGATGACGGTCGAGTGGCAGCGGACGCTCGTCGACTCCGTCCGCGAGGAACTGATCGAGGCGGGCCTGGCCGTTTTCCCGACGGTCGAGCGGGCCGCCCTCGCCTTCGGGAGGCTCGCGCCGCGATGACGGCGGCGCTCCCGCCCACCGCGACGCTGCCGGAGACGGGCGTCGACGAGGAGTCGCTGCTGGCGCTCATCCCGCCCTACCGCGTCATCCTGCACAACGACGACCACAACTCGATGGACCACGTGGTCGAGTCGCTGGTGCAGTGCGTGCCCTCGCTCACGGTGGAGGCGGCGGCGGCGATCATGTTCGAGGCGCACAACGAAGGCCAGGCGACGGTGATCGAGTGCCCCAGGGAGACGGCGGAGCACTACCGCGAAGCGCTGGAGTCGCGCGGCCTTACGGCCACCATCGAGCCGGCGTAGGGGTGGTACGCTCGGCAGGTGCGCCGGCTCTGGGAATTAGCTCCGTCGACCCTGCGGGCGGGAGTCGTGGCCTCGCTCCTGATCTGCGGCGCCGCCGTGGTCGCCTTCGTGGCAATCCGCGTGTTTGCCGGTGGATGGCTCCTCGGCATCGGCATCCTGGCGGCCGTGGCGTACTGGGAGGTTCGCTGGGAACAGCCACGACGCGAGAGGGAGCGGCAGGCCATGATCGAGGCCCGGCAAGAGGCGCCGGGGACGCAGCCGCTCCGCTCGGAGCAGGGCAAGCGCCACTGGATTGAGGCGCTGCCGAGACCGCTGGCGCTGGTCGTGACCGGGGCTCCGGTCACGCTCCTGGCTATCGCCACCTTCATCATCACGATCGTCGTCATGGATGCGTTTGCGGGCTTCGACCTGACAATCGGGTAAGGCCGCAGGGGGTGACGATCATGGGGCACTGCCTTCGCCGGGCTGAGAGCCAGTGCAGGGGCGTGGCTGTAGAACCCATCCCGCTTCGCTATATTCTCGATTGATGCGCTTGCTCCGACATCCGCGAACACCCCTGGAGATACTCATCCAGGGCACGGCGCTGGTCATGGGCATCGGTGTCCTGATCGCCGTGATGTTCGCGCTCTATGTGCTGGCGAGTGCGTTCGCCGTGGCGGCCTTCTCGCTTGCGCTGATCTTCGTGTGGGAACTCGCCGTGGAGCGCCCCAGGCGGAAAGCGCGGCGTGCCGCGGCTCTCGCCGCACAAAGCCGCCCGGTCGAGGAGATCCCGCTACGCACGCGGGCTGCGCCCAGGCACTGGAGCGACAGGCTGCCGGGGCCGCTCGGAACGGTGGTTCGCACCGCCCCCGCGACGCTGGTGGCAGTCGTGATCGTCGGCGTCGCGCTCGGCGTCAACAGCCTCCTCGGGGACCTCATCAACCCGGACACGGACGACGGCGTCTATGTGCTCCTGCAAACGGGCTCCTCCGGCGACCTCAAGCAGGAAGAAGACCGGAGCCAGTCGTTGCGGGTAACCCTCCTCAGCGTCGAACAGTGGGGCGGGCATCCCACCAACGGCATGAAGTACTGGGGGGCGGAGGTCGAGGTCCAGAACATCGGCACGGAGGCGAGCGCTTCCCCTGCCTGGATGCTGCGAGCCGGCGGCAAGGACTACGACCCCGCAACCGCCGACGCTCCAGGCGAGATCCTGGGAGACAGCTTCACGCTCCCTCGGGGCGAGGCACGAACGGGCTGGCTCGTCTTCGAAGTAGCCCTGGTAGACGAGCCGCAGTGGTTGCGCGCGTACCTGCCCGACTACCCGGACCTCTACTTCGCCATTCGCTCCATTTACGAGGAGAAGGTGTCCCGCTGGGAACGAGCGGGAGCGACGGACTAGAGGCGGACCCTAGGGGCGGTCCTCCTCCGGCTCGGAGGGGCTATCGTCGTCGGGAGGTGGGGGCGGGGAGTTGGGGTCGAGGTCGCCGAGGTCGTCCAGGTCACCGAGGCTGCCCAGGTCGGGCGGGCTGGCCTCGCCGGCGTCGCGGATGTCGCCAAGGCTGGAGAGGTCGGGCGGGCCGCCTTCGCCGAACTCCTTGAGGATGCGGCGCGCCACCTCGTCGAGCTGTTCAGGACCCATGCCCATCCGCTCCATCGTTTGCTGGAGAAGGCGTTGCACCTCCGCGAGGTCGCCCCGGATGAGAGCCTCAGCGAGCTCGAGCTGCGTCTCGATGGCGACGAACTGCTCGCGCCGGTCGCTCTCGCTCTCGTTGCTGAGGATGGTGGCGAGCAGGCGCGTGAAGAGCGTGCAGGTGCGGGCGATACGGATGCGGTCGTCGTGGTGCGGGGGAAACTCCCCGGTGACGGCTACCTCCAGGCCGGTGCGCTTGTCTGTGGCGACGTACTGCTCGGGCATGAATCAAGCATAGAGGACGGGGCCGATCACGTGCGGGAGCGCCTCATCGTCGTCCCCGGCCCAGAGCCACGCGCGGCGCGCCCGCCGACTCGGCGGCGCGCAGGCAGAGCGCGAGCGACACGACGTAGTCGTCGTGGCCGCGATCGTTGCCCCAGGCGAGCCGCCCGCCGGAGACCAGCGACGCCTCGCAGGCGGCGAGCTCCTCGCGGCAGCGGAACGCCTCGGGGCTGCCGTTGTCGCGAGGGAGGGCGAGGCGGCCGGTGCGGGCGGCGGCGAGGAGGGCGTAGCCGAGGGCGCTCTTGGAGGCGGCGGTGAACACGACCTCGTCGAGGCGCGCGCCGAGTTGTGGCCGCAGCTGCGCGACGAGCGGGGCGCCCAGCCCCGACGCGTCGGCGCTGACGCGCTCGAACCGCCAGAGGCGATCGAGCGCGCGAACCTCGTCGAGGACGCGCGCGTAGGGCGCGCCGCGCCACTCGCGCTGGGCGACGGCGCGGCAGGCAACCGCACCGTCATCCCCCAACGCATCGGCGCGGGCGATCGTGAGGACGGTGGCGTCGGCGTCCTCTCCCTCGCCGCCGAAGTCGAGCCCGGCGACGTAGCGCTCGCCCGGCGCGGGCGCGGCGAGCGGCTCGTGGCCGCCCTCAAGGGCGGCCAGCAGGTCGCGCGTCAGGAGCCGCCCCGCGACCTCGCCGGGGACGAGCTCGTACTGGCTCAGGAAGAGCGGGTGGTTCGCGCCCAGCCGCTCGCGCTCCGACTCGACGTAGGCGCCGTAGGCGGGGAGCGTCGCCGCCACCTCGCGCCACGACGCCTCGTGGTGGCGGCGCGGGCCGTGCGGCGAAGCGGCGTCGAGGGCGCGGTTCGCCTCGACCGCGCGTTCGAGCAAGGTACGTCCGTTCCAGGCCGTGCCGAACAGGACCGTCGGCGCGCCCGTGCTGGCGGCCATGGGCCGGAACTGGCGGTTGAACCACGCCTCGTCGATGTCCTGGGCCTCGTCGGCGACGAGGGCGATGGAGGCGGTGTGCCCGGCGACGCTCGCCTGCGGGTTGGCGCTGAGCAGGACCGCCCGCGCCCGGCCCACCGCCACCGTGTCGCCACGCGAGCGGCTCTGGCCGGCGGCGGGCACGAGCGAGTCGGTGGCGGCCAGCGCCGCGCGGATGCGGTGGGCGCTGATGCGCGCCTGCGGGTCGAGCGTGGGCGCACAGACGACCACGGTCCCGCCCTCGTGGGCTTTCGCGCGCAGGAGGCAGGCGACGAGCGCGGCGGCG
>JAJEIT010000066.1 GCA_022827945.1 Dehalococcoidia bacterium
AGCCTCGGTCGTCTCGTGCATGCACACTCCGGGGCCCGCTCATCGACCCGGGCCGATACTCGATAGTACAATACGACTCGGTAGCTCGTCACAACCCACTGGAGGGTCCATGACCTCGCGAAGCGTCCGCTGCCCCGTCGCCTCCACCCTCGATCTCGTCGGCGATCGCTGGACGCTGCTCGTTGTGCGCGACCTGCTCAAAGGCGACGCCCGCTTCAGCGACCTGCGCCGCTCCGTCGAGGGCATCACCGCCAGCGTCCTCTCCTCCCGCCTGAAGCTCCTCGAAGCCGAGGGACTCGTCGAGCGCCGCCTCTACAGCGACCACCCGCCCCGTGCGGAGTACCTCCTCACGGCCAAGGGCCATTCGCTCGGCGTCGTGGTGGGCGCCCTGGCGAGCTGGGGCGAACGCCACACCGACCACGACCTCAGCATCGTCGACCACCGCTGCGGGCACGGCGTCGACGTCGTCTACCGCTGCCCCACCTGCGACCGCGGCGCCCCACGCTCCCGGATACGTATCGTCCCCGCCTGAGGCGCTGCCTGTAAGGTCGCACGCGACGTCCGTTCCCCGACTCAAGGGGACTAAGTCGTCCGACTTGCTGTGGTGCTACCCGAAGTGCGGCTGGCCCTTGATGCCGACCATCATCAACGGGGCGGGAACAAGCTGATGTTCCGTGGTGTCGGGGACCAGACCGAGTTCCTCCAAGGAAGTCCCCCCCAGGATGAAGCAGTCTTCCTCTCCGAAAATCACGCGCGCGGTGCTCGCCCTGTCCCCGATCTGGAAGCGCGCTTCTCCCACGGGGTAGGTCTTCCACTCCGTGTCGGCGAGTTGGAGCTTGTCTTCTCGATCGGGCTCGATCCCCAACTGCTCCCGGAGAATCGACTCGGGCAGCTTGGAGTAGATGGCGCCCGTATCCACGATCATGTTGGCATTGAAGTAGCTGTCGCCGTGGGGATGCGACACGCGCACACGAACCTCGAACATCCCCATGACGACTCTCTCCCTGGCAACCGGCGCTCCGTCTGTGCTTGTCACAGGATAGCTCTCCTTCCCCCTCCGCGTACATATCTCCATCACCCGGCGGTAGAAGCGACCGGAGCGGCGAGCTACGAGAAACCGGCCCCAAACCCTTCTCGGGGTTTGCCCCCCCTCGCCCCTCCCACGTATCCTCACTGTTTGGGAAAGTCCCCACCTCGATCGGGAGTGAGCGCGTGCACACCATCGGCCTGACTGGCGGCATCGCCAGCGGGAAATCGACCGTCACGGAGTTTTTCCGTGAGCAGGGCGTTCCCGTCATCGACGCCGACATCCTCGGTCACCGCACCTACGAGCCCGGCACCGGCACCTTCGCCGCCGTCGTCGCCGCTTTCGGCGACGATCTCGTCGCGGACGACGGCACCATCGACCGGCGCGTGCTCGGCGGCAAGGTCTTCGGCAAGCCCGAGATGATGACGCGCCTCACCGACATCGTCTGGCCCGGCATCCGCGCGCTCGCCTCCGAGGAGCTGTCCCAGCTGGAGGTGGCGGGTACGGGCATCGCCGTGCTTGAGGCGGCCGTCCTCCTCGAGGCCGGCTGGGAGGACATGGTCGACGAGATCTGGGTCACCACCGTCGAAGCCGACGGCGCCGTGGCCCGGCTCGCCGAGCGAAACGGCCTCGATGAGGCCGCGGCCCGCGCCCGCATCGACTCGCAGCTCTCCAACGAGGAGCGGATCGCCGTGGCGGACGTGGTCATCGAGAACAACGGCACGCGCGAGGAGCTCGCGGACAGCATCCGCGGCGCCTGGGAGGCGCTCCGCGCGCGCACCGGCACAGAGAGGCAGACGATTGGCTGAAGCACCCACCACCACCGAAGTCATGGCCCCCGGCGGGCTCGTGCTCGCCGCCGAGGAGTTCACCGTCCGGGAAGAGCCCTACTATCTCCCCCTCGGGGACGAGATCGAGCTCTTCGAGGCGGCCTTCGAGCAGCGTATCCCCGTTCTGCTGAAGGGCCCCACCGGCTGCGGCAAGACCCGCTTCGTCGAGTACATGTCGTGGCGCCTCGGCAGGCCCATGACGCACATCTCCCAGGGTGGCGAGGCGCCCCTCGACGACGAGGGCCCGCGCCCCTTCGTCACCGTCGCCTGCCACGAGGACCTGACCGCCAGCGACCTTGTTGGCCGTTATCTGCTCGATACCGACGGGACGCGCTGGATCGATGGTCCGCTCACCCGCGCCGTCAAGACCGGCGCCATCTGTTACCTCGACGAGGTGGTCGAGGCCCGCAAGGACACCACCGTCCTCATCCACCCGCTTACCGACTACAGGCGCCTCCTCCCCATCGAGAAGCTCGGCCAGGTCGTCGAGGCGGCGGACGGCTTCCTCCTCGTCATCTCCTACAACCCCGGTTACCAGAGTGCCCTCAAGGACCTGAAGCACTCGACCCGCCAGCGCTTCATCTCCGTCGAGTTCACCTACCCCACCCGCGAGCAGGAAGCGGAGATCATCTCGCACGAGTCCGGCGTTGACCTGGCCGTCTCCATCGAGCTGGCCAAGCTCGGTGAGAAGGTCCGCAACCTGAAGGAGCACGGTCTCAGCGAGGGCGTCAGCACGCGCCTCCTCATCTATGCCGGCCGCCTCATCGAGCGGGGCATCGAGCCGCGCCGCGCCGCCCAGGTCGGCGTCACCTGGGCGCTCACCGACGACCTCGAAGTCCAGCGCAGCATCGAAGAGGTAGTGACATCGATCTTCGAGTGATCGCCACGGCTCCCCGCCGGGAGCACCCAGGGAAGCGCGGGCCCCGGCGCGTGCGCGAGGTTGTGGCGTGAGGATCGGCATCGTCTCCGACGTGCACGGCAACGTCGCGGGCCTCCAGTCCGCCCTCGATCGCATGGGGCCCATCGACGAGCTCCTCTGCGCGGGCGACACCGTCTACCAGTACCGCTGGTCGAACGAAACGGTCGAGCTGCTGCGCGACCGTGAGGCCCGCGTCGTTCTCGGCAACCACGACGAGATCATCCTCGGCCGCGATGGCGAGCGCGCCCGCTCGATGGAGCATGTGCGCGAGGACCTCGTCGAGTGGCTTCGCGAGCAGCCCTATTCGGTCGACGCGAAAGTTGGCGGGAAGCGCTTCCTCATGGCGCACAGCTCGCCCTGGGGCGGCTGGGAGTACCACTACCCCCACGACCCCGTCTGGCAGCGCACCGAAACGCTTGAGCACGACGTCGTCGTGACTGGCCACACCCACGTCCCCATGGCCGCCCGCTTCGGCGAGACCCTCGTGATCAACCCCGGTTCTGTCGGCGAGGCCCGCCACCCCGGGAACGACTACCGCCTCTCGTGCGCCGTCTGGGACACCGACGGCGACGAGGTCCATTTCTACGAGTACGAGGACCCGGCGCGGCCCTCACGCGTGCTCGCCTCGGGAGGCGCCTCATGAGCGTCGCCGGCGGACTGATCGCCCGTAACCGCTCCCGTTTCGACGGGTTCCCCGAGCCCTTGCTGGAGTCCTACGAGGGCAGCCTGCGCGCCCTTGAACCGCGCCTCACGCCCACGCAGCTCGAGGCGTGGTCGCAGGGCGGCCTCGACCTCATGGCCATCAGCCTGCGCTCCTGGGAGTCCGCCGCCGAGTACTTCAAGGCCGGCCCCCAGCTGGCCGAGTCCACGCCCTGGGACACCTACGAGCAGCTCGCCCGCGAGGCCAGCGACCTCACGGAGCAGTCGGCCCCGCTGGCCGTCTCCTTCCTGCGCAGCGCCCCCGCCACCCTTACCCACATCGGACCCAACCATCTCGCCCAGTGGGCCGACTTCGGCCGCCGCCTCTACAAGGGCAACTGGAAGAGTTCCTCGCTCGCCGCGCAGTTCTACGACTCCGGGCCGGACCTCTTCGGCACCATCCGCGTCAGCCACGCCGGACGCCTGGTGCTCTTCCTCGACGAGCTGGCCCGCCACTCCTACGAGCTGGCCGCCGCCTGCCTCACCTCCGCTCCCGAGGTGCTCGGCCGCCTCGAAGGCGGCGACCGCATGCCCTTCCTCACCTTCGGCGTCGAGCTCGCGCAGACGAGCTGGGCCGACTCCCGGCTCTACTTCGACCGCGGCGTGCCCCTCATCCAGCGCGTCCACGGCCCCGTGCGAGAGCGCTACCTGACCCTCGCCGCGCAGGTCGCCCGCGACCACAGCCGCTCCGTCTTCCAGTACTTCGAGGATGCTGCCCACGCCCTCGGCGAGGTCGAGCCCGACGACCACGGTCCGGTCATCGAGCTCGCCGAGCAGCTCGCGCCCCACTCCGCCTACGCCGCCATGGACTTCATCAGCAACGCCCCCGAGGTGCTGGAGAAGGTCCGCATCGACGAGCTGGCCGCCTGGCAGAACCACGGACTCGGCATCCTCGCCTCCAGCAAGGAGGGCGGCGAGGCCTACTTCCGCCTCCAGTCCAGCCGCGGCGAGGAGATCCTCGACACCCTCTCGGCCCGCGTCGAGCTCTCCAAGGTCGGCGACGTGCTCCGCCTTTATGCGAAGGCGCTCACCGGCACGAATATCAGCATCCACGCCTCTGCCGTCCTCACCGAGAAGGGCATCGGCTGGGTTGACGAGGAGCGCGCCAGCACGGAGGGCACCACCATCTACCTGCCCGAGGTGATGGAGCGCTACCGCAACAAGGAGGAGAACTTCGCCTCGGTGAAGGTCTTCACCACCCACCAGGCCGCCCACCTCGAGTTCGATAGCTTCAGCTTCGGCTTCGATCGGCCCTCGACTCTCTTCGACGACCTGCGCCCGACCATCCCCGAGTCCGCCGACTCGAACCCCGCCACCGAAATCGAGCGTTTCTTCGACCTCTTCCCCGACCGCACCCTCGCCAGCGATCTCCACGAGATCGCCGAGGATGCCCGCATAGACGCCGCCATCAAGCGCAACTACGCCGGCATCCGCCGCGCCCTCACGCGCATGCAGCGCGAGGAGTTGGGTCGCCGCCCCGAGGTCAGCGAGCTGCCGTTGCGTCAGGCGTTCGTCGAGAACCTCGTGCGCGTCAGCCTTGATGGCGTCGATGCCGTGCGCTGGCCCGCCGCCCAGCAAGACGCCATGTCGAACGGCGTCGCCGTCCTCCAGCGCCTCGGCGAGGAGGGGGCGACCGTCGAGGACGCGGCCGAAGCGACCCTGCGCCTCTACCAGCTCGCCATGAGCGTCAAGAACGAGCGGGAAGAGGGCGACGAGGAGTGGGACTCCCTGCCCGATATGGACCAGGAGTCGCTCCAGCTCGACATGAGCGACCTTGGCGGCGAGGGCGCCTCGATGGAGATGGGCGAGCCCCAGGAAGGCGACGTCGAGTACGAGAGTCCCCAGGACATCGACTTCCGCGGCGACTTCAAGCCCGAGCTCGTCCAGCTCCTCATGAAGCTCCGCGACGATGCCGAGCTGGGTGATGCGGGGCAGATCTCGCCCGACCAGCTCACCGAGGAGCAGCTCAAGGAGCTGCTGGAGAAGAGCGCCGAGATTGACCTCGACACTCTCCTCGAAGGTGACCTCCAGAACACGACCGGCATGTTCCTCTCCAACCTCCTGAAGGAGGCGGGCACCCCCACCCTCGACAGCGACGCCCAGTCGGACCAGCCCCTGAGCGACCTCAGCACGGGCGCCGAGGAGGGTGAGGAGCCCCTCGCGCCGATCGTCACCACCTACTACTACGACGAGTGGGACTTCCGCGCGCAGGACTACAAGCCTCGCTGGTGCGCCGTGAAGGAGGCCGCCCTGGAGGAGGGCGAGGACGACTTCTACGAGGACACGCTGAAGGAGTACGCCGCCCTCGTCGCCCAGACGCGCAAGCAGTTCGAGCTGATGAAGCCCGAGCTCTTCCGCAAGATCAAGAAGCTCTCCGATGGCGAGGATGTCGAGCTTGACCCGGCCATCGAGTGGATGATCGACATCCGCACCGGTGTCAGCCCCTCCGACAAGATCTACTGGCGCCGCAACAAGGTCGACCGCGACGTCGCCATCGCCTTCCTCCTCGACATGTCCGCCTCCACGGACGAGGAGATCGCGCGCCGCGACCAGCAGTACGACGACTCCGACGACGACCCCCGCAAGTACCTCAGCTGGTGGGTCACCAAGCGCCGCCAGGAGCTCGCCGCCCCGCCCAAGCGCATCATCGACCTCGAAAAGGAGGCGACCGTCCTCCTCATCACCGCCCTCGAAACCATCGGCGACGACTACGGCATCTACGGTTTCAGCGGCTACGGGCGCGACAACGTCGAGTTCTACGTGCTCAAGGACTTCGACGAGCAGTTCGGCGAGACCACCAAGAAGCGTATCGACAAGGTGACGCCCATTCGTTCCACCCGCATGGGCCCCGCCATCCGCCACGCCATCCACAAGCTCAGCGAGACGGATGCGAAGGTGCGCATCCTCGTCCTCCTCAGCGACGGCCGCCCCCAGGACCACGGCTACGGGCGCGACCGCACCGAGAAGGAATACGCCATCCACGACACGAAGCAGGCCCTGAACGAGGCCAAGCGGGAGGGCATCACGCCCTTCGCCCTGACTGTCGACCGCGCCGGACACGATTACCTGAAGACGATGTGCGAGGACATGGGCTACGAGGTCGTCGGCGACATCGAATCCCTCCCTCGCCGCCTGCCCGCCCTCTACCGGAGCCTCACCGAGTGACCCTGCTCCTGGTCCGGCACGGGGAGTCCGAGGGCAACGTCGAGGGCCTCATCCAGGGACAGCTCGACAAGCCCCTGACGGACTTCGGCCGCGTGCAGGCGAGCGCCGTCGCCGAGCGCCTTGGCTCCGAGGGCGGCGCCGACCGCATCGTCTCCAGCCCCCTCGTCCGGGCATCCGCCACCGCGGACGCGATCGGTTGCGCGCTCGACCTCCCCGTGACCACCGACGACCGCCTGATGGAGTACGGCTTCGGCGAGGTCAGCGGGCTGACCATTCGGGAGCTGCTGGAGCGTCACCCCGGCTGGCGCTTCTGGAACGATGACGAGTCGGCTCCGCTCTTCCCCGGCGAGGAGGGGATGCCCGCCTTCGACGGGCGCGTGCGCGAGGTCGTGACCGAGCTGATGGCCCTCGAAGGCCGCACGATCGCCGTCACGCACGGCGGCGTGATCATGTCCGCCCTCAACGCGGCCCTCCGCATGCACGGCGTCGTGGAGCCGGGCCACCGCCGCGCTCGCTTCCCCATGAAGAACTGCGGAATCACCGAGCTGGATCGGGACGGCGAGGGGCGGCTCATGCTGCGACGCCACAACGACGCCTGCCACCTGCCCGTCGGCCCTGGCTAGCCTTCCTCCGGGTCCTCTTCGCCGACCTCGCAGTGGTACCGCTCGATGACCGGGTTGGCGAGCAGCCGCGTGCACATGTCCTCCGCCAGCGACTGCGCCTCATCGGCGCTCGCCGCCTCGATCGCGACCTCGAACAGCTTGCCCGAGCGCACGCCCGCCACCCCCGCGAACCCCAGGTTGTGCAGCGCCGACGCGATCGTGAGCCCTTCCGGGTCGTTCACCGTCGGTTTCAGCGTCACCGCGATCGACGCGAGGAAGCGGCTCACGCGGGCAGATCCTCGCCCGTGAGCGCGCGGTAGAGCGCCAGGTAGCGATCGGTTGTTGCGGCAACCACGTCGTTCGGGACCTCCGGCGCGGGGTCGCCGTCCTTCCAGCCCGTCCCCACGAGCCAGTCGCGCACGGGCTGCTTGTCGAAGCTCGGCTGGGAGCCGCCGGGCTTGTACTCCGAGAGCGGCCAGAAGCGGCTGCTGTCCGGCGTCAGCACCTCGTCGATCAGGATGGTCTCCTCGTTCCGCAACCCGAACTCGAACTTCGTATCGGCGATGATGATGTCCCGCTCCAGGGCGACCTGGTGGCCGTAGTCGTAGACGGCGCGGCTGCGCTTCGCCATCGCGTTCGCGGGCTCCGAGCCCACGATCTCCTCCATCTGCTCGAAGCTGATGTTCTCGTCGTGGCCCACCTCGGGCTTTGTCGAGGGTGTGAAGATCGGCTCCGGCAGCCGGTCCGACTCCGTCAGCCCCTCGGGAAGCTGGATGCCGCAGACCGAGCCGTCGCGCTTGTACTCACGCCAGCCAGTTCCCGAGATGTAGCCCCGCATGATGCACTCGGCGTTGTACGGCTGCGCCTTCCGCACCAGCATCGAGCGGTTGTAGCATTCCTCCGGCAACGGGAAGGGCACAAGCTCCTCCGCGTTCGAGGCGTCGATGACGGCGATGAAGTGGTGCGGAACCACCTCGCCGATGCGCGCGAACCACCACGCCGAGAGCTGCGTCAGGACCTCCCCCTTGCGGGGAACGCCCGTCGGCAGTACCAGGTCGAGCGCCGAGATTCGGTCCGTGGCGATGATCAGCATCGTGTCGCCAAGGTCGTACTGATCGCGGATCTTGCCGCGCTTCATGGGGGCGGGCAGATCGGTCTGAAGTACTACGTCGGTCATGGGTTCTCCTCCCGGATACGCAGGTAATAGAGGGTTACGGCGGCATGGGCAAACGCCGTCAGGGGAATTGCCACGCCACCCTGCAAGATCTGTATCAACGCGTCGATCGCCATGCGTCCGCCACGGCTCATCGACTCCGGTCCCGGGCTCACCGGCACGAGCAGGCCGATGAGCACGACCAGCACGAACCCGATGACGACGATCCCGAGGAGCCGCAGCATGTTGCCGTGCATCGTGCGCCAGCTTCGCGTCAGCGCCTCCACTGGCCCGGTCTCCTCCAGCAGGTAGACCTGGTAGGCGATGCCGAAACGCGCAACCAGGAACGGGATGACCGCCAGCCCAACGATCGTCAGGGCAAGGAGTCCGCCCACCACCGCGAAGATGACGGTCAGCGCGATCAGGCCGCCCAGTCGGGTGAACGCTGGATCGAGCGCTTCGGTGAGGGAGAAGGGGCGCCCCAGCGCGACCGCGGCCACGGACACGATTGTCGCCCCCTGGCCGATGAGTCCCAGCACCACGGCGATCGCCACGACCACCACGAGCGCGAAGACCTGCGCCCCCCCTTCGCTGGCGCCCGTAATTCCCCCTCGGGGGTAGACCTCGTCGAGGAACACGCTGTTGTAGAGCACGATCGTGAGCACGATCGTCCCGATCACGAGGGGGCCCTGGACGGCCAGCAGGGGCAGCATCGTCTCGCGCGGGTGGTCCCGCATGAGCGCCGCCGCCGCGCTCAGCGTCTCGCCCACGCCCGGCTTGTCGGGCTGCTGGGAAAGCTGCTGTTCAGACCCGCTGGTCACGCCAGCCCGAGCCGCTCGAACGTCGAGCCAGCGTTGCGCAGGTAGTAGCCGTAGTCGAACAGTGACCGCAGGTGCTCTTCTTCGAGGCGCGAGGACACGTCCTCGTCCGCCAGCAGCAGCGAGAGGAACGGTTTGCGTTCCTGCCACGCGACCATCGCGTTGCGCTTCACGATGCCGTACGCATCCTGCCGGCTCAGTCCCGTCTCGATCAGCTCCAGCAGCACGCGCTGCGAGAACACCAGCCCGTACGAGGCGTCGAGGTTCTCGCGCATCCGCTCCGGGTACACCACCAGGTCCTCGGCGATGTCCGTGAACAGCGCCAGCATGTAGTCCAGCACGAGGCACGCGTCGGGGAAAACGATGCGCTCCGTCGAGGAGTGGCTGATGTCCCGCTCGTGCCACAGCGCCACGTTCTCCATGGCCGTGTTGGCGTAGCCACGCAGCACCCGGGCCAGCCCAGTGATGCGCTCGCACTTCTCCGGGTTGCGCTTGTGCGGCATCGCGCTCGACCCCGTCTGCCCGGCCGCGAACGGCTCCTCCGCCTCCAGCACCTCGGTGCGCTGCAGCCCCCGGATCTCCGTCGCGAACTTCTCCAGCGAGGCGCCCGTGAGCGCGAGCGCGCTCACGAACTGCGCGTGCCGGTCTCGCTGGATGACCTGCGTCGAGGCGTGCTCCACGCCGAGGCCGAGCGTCGTGCAGGTCGCCTCCTCGATCTCGGGGGGGATGGACGCGTGCGTCCCCACGGCCCCGCTGATTGCCCCCACCGCGATCATCTCGCGGGCGGCCAGGAGGCGCTCGCAGTTGCGCCGCATCTCCGCGACCCAGACGGCTACCTTCAGCCCGAACGTCGTCGGCTCGGCGTGCACGCCGTGCGTGCGCCCGGGGCAGAGCGTGTCGCGGTGCGTCCGCGCGAGGTTCTCGAGCGCCGCGGTCAGCCGCTCGACGCCTGCAATGAGCAGGTCGCTCGCGGCCCGCAGCTGGAGGGCGGTCGCGGTGTCCCAGACGTCGCTCGTCGTGAGCCCGAAATGGACATAACGCGACTCCTCACCGAGCGAGTCCGCCACCGACTGCAGGAACGCCGTCATGTCGTGGTGCGTGACCGCGAGGTACTCGTTCACCTTGTCGACGTCGAAGGTGGCGTTGGCGCGGATCAGCCGCGCCGCTTCCACGGGCATCTCGCCCTCGGCCGCGCGCGCCTCGCAGACGGCGATCTCGACCTCGAGCCAGCGTTCGAATTTCGCCTGCTCGCTCCAGATGGCGGCCATTTCGGGCCGCGAGTAACGGGGGATCACGTGGCGCTCCGGGGAGAGTGGGGTTGTGGCGTTGCCATCCGTTCAATCATAGCTCGGGGAGCCTCTGTGCGAGCCTCAAGCCGTTCGTAATTCACGGGTGCCAGCGTGTAGACTGCCGCTCCGCCAGGAGGTGCCGAGTGGAAGAGTTCCGCGGTCGTACAGCTGTGATTACCGGAGGGGGTGGCGGTATCGGCAGGGCCCTGGCCGTCGCCTTTGCCCGGGAAGGCATGAACGTTGTCATCGGCGAGGTCGACATGGATGCCGCGGCCGGCACCGTCGCTGCCGTCGAGGAGCACGGCGTGCGCGCCATCGCGGTCCAGAACGACGTGTCCGACCGCGCCTCCATGCAGGCGCTCGCCGACGCAACGCACGACGCCTTCGGCGGCTGCCACGTGCTCTGCAACAATGCCGGCGTCGTCACCTTCAAGCTCGCCCAGGACATGACCGAGGACGACTGGGACTGGGTCGTCGGCGTCGACCTTTACGGCGTCATCTACGGCATCCAGGCCTTCCTTCCCGGCATGGTGGCGGCGGGCGAAGGCGGCCACATCGTGAACACGTCCTCCATCGCGGGACTAGTCGCTCCGGCCACCCCGGGCATCTCCTCCTACTCGACCGCCAAGTACGGCGTCGTCGGCATCTCCGAGGCGCTCGCGCTCGACCTCGAGCCGCACAACATCGGCGTGAGCGTGCTCTGCCCCGGCGGCGTGCGCTCCCGCATCGTCGAGGCGGGCCGCAACCGCCCCGACGAGTACGGCGGCCCCGAGGACCCCATCCGCGAGATGCTGCCCGGCGAGAGCGTCCCCCAGGAGATGCTCGAGCCCGAGGACCTCGCCCGGAAGGTTCTGAATGCGATCCGGGGCAACCACCTGTACGTGGTCAGCCACCCCGAGACCCAGCCCGCCGTCGAGGCCCGCTTCCAGCGCATCCTCGACGCCTACGACCTCATTCCCAGCTAGTCGCGCCGCCGAAAGGAGCGAGTCATGTCCGTCAAGGTGCTCGTCGTCACGAAGGGCCACCCGTTCGACTACAACGGCTTCTACGCCATGTTCGATGAGAACCCGGAGCTGCTCACGACGCAGGTCGAGCAGCCG
>JAJEIT010000036.1 GCA_022827945.1 Dehalococcoidia bacterium
CGACACAGTCGACGCCGGCGGGGTTGACCATGCGGAGGGCGAAGGCGCCGACGTCCTCGGGAGCGAGGATGACGCGGACGTCATCGCCGGGATACACGGGCTGGCGGAACCGGAAGCGCGCCCAACCCCGGTCGAGCCACGTCTCGCCCAGCGTTTCGAGGATGGCGGGGACGCTCCAACCCCAGACGGTCGCGCCAGCGACGAGCGGACCGGCGAAGCCGAGCTCGCGGGCGAAGTCGGTGCTGTGGACCGGGTTCGCCATGGTCGCGGGGTCGTCCTCATGGTCGAGGAAGGCCTGGAGCTTCCATTCACGGGTTCCCGCTGCGGTCACGGGGCGCCTCCGGAGTCGAAGGGTATCGGAAGAAACTGCTGAGGGGGCGATCCTTAGCAGGATTCCGGTATTCTTCGCGGTCTTGCACCCTTTGCGCCTCCTGGCTATGCAGCGTGAGGCGCCTGGGCCGGGCGATCCGCCCGCCACTCAGGCGCCTTTCGGACGTACCCCGACTTCGCCGGACGCGCCTGAACCTCCGCCTCAGCGCTACCTGCCCGGCCTCGACGGGATGCGGGCGCTGGCCGTCATCGCAGTCGTGCTCTTCCACTCCGCCCTGGGTATCGCGCCGGGCGGGTTCCTCGGCGTCGAGGTCTTCTTCGTCATCAGCGGGTACATCATCACGCGGGCACTGCTGGCGGAACGCAAAAGCAGCGGACGCATCGCGCTGGGGGCTTTCTGGATGCGCCGGGCGCGACGCCTGCTGCCGGCGCTGTTCCTGCTGCTGCTGGGGGTAGCGGCCTACACCGTCATCTTCGAGCAGGGTGAGGCGGCGGGGCTCCGCCGCGACATCGCCGCGGCCCTCGCCTACGTCACGAACTGGGATCTGATCGTCGCGGGGGAGACGTACTTCGATTCGTGGGAGCGCCCCTCGCTGCTCAGGCATCTCTGGTCCCTGGCGGTGGAGGAGCAGTTCTACGTCGTGTGGCCCCTGCTGATGGCGGGTGGATTGGCGCTGCTGCGGAACCGGCTCACGCTGGCCCTGATTCTCGGCGGGGCGGCTGCCTCGGCGATCGCGATGGCGGCGCTGTACGAGCCGGGAAGCGCGGTTACGCGCATCTATTACGGAACCGATACGCGAGCCTCCGGGCTCCTCATCGGGGCGGCGCTGGCCTTCGTCTGGACCGCGAGGCAAAGCACGGGCAGAGGCAGCGTCCGGGAAGCGGCAGGGATGTCCGCGCTGACGATCGCAGGGCTGGCGGGGCTGGGGGCGCTCGTCGGGTTCACCCTGTTGGCAGACGGAGGCACGCCGTTCCTCTACCACGGCGGTTTCGCGCTGGTGGGAGTGGCGACGGCGGCCCTGATCGTGGCGGCGACGCACGAGCACTCGCCACTGGCGCGGGGGCTGGGGACGCCGCTGCTGCGCTGGGTGGGGGTGCGCTCGTACGGCATCTACCTCTGGCACTGGCCGGTGATGGTCCTGACACGCCCCGGCGTCGACGTGCCGCTCGACGGCGTGCCGCTCTTCGCGATGCAGGTGGCGATCACGCTGGCGCTGGCGGAGGGGTCGTACCGCTGGGTGGAGAAGCCGGTTCGTGATGGGGCGCTGGGACGGCTGTGGAAGCAGCTCTGGGACGCCTCCGCGACGCCGCAGTGGCGCCGAGGGACGCTGGCGCTGGCGGGCACGGCGACGGCAGCCGGCGTGGCCGTCGTCGCGATCTTCCTGACGCTTGCGCCGGCGGAGGAAGAGCCTCCCTACTTCGCCTTCGTGCGCCTGCGGCTGGTCAACACCGAGGTCGCGCCCGCGGAGGCAGGCTCGGCGAGAACAGAAAGCGACCCGTACCGGGTGGTGGCGCTGCAGGGTTCCCGGACAGCTTCGCCGACCGCGCTCCTGGACTCGCCGACGTCGCGGAGGGTGGCCTCGGGCTCAGTCGCGGCAGCAACCGTTGGCGACCCGCTGGTCCTGGCCGTGGCGGCGCACGGCGCGCCCGTACCGGCAGCGGCCGAGCAGGCGGCTTCGCTGGGTGCGCTGACGGACGCGTTCCAATCGGACCTGCTGGAAACGAAGCGCACCGCGCCCGGGGCCGAGGCCGAGGACCTCGAACCAGCCGGTCGGGTCATCGCAGGAGACTCCAGCGACGTGCGCGTCACCGCGATTGGCGATTCGGTAATGCTCGGCGCCGCCCACCAGCTCGCCGAGGACATACCGGGCATCGACCTCGACGCCTCCGTGGGGCGGCAGGTCTCGCAGGCGATCAGGATGCTGCAGGAGCGGAAGGCGAGCGGCCAGCTCGGGGATGTCGTGCTGCTCCACGTCGGCAACAACGGCACGTTCACCGCCAGGCAGTTCGACCGGATCATGGAGGTCGTGGGAGAGGAGCGCCGCGTCGTGTTCCTGACGCTGCGGGTGAATCGCTCGTGGGAGCAGGGGAACAACGAGGTCATCCGCGCAGGGGTCGAGCGACACGAGGGGGCGTTCCTGGTCGACTGGCGGGCAGCCCTGGAGGAGCGTCCCGAGGTGCTGTGGAAAGATGGCACCCACCTGCGGCCCGAGTGGGCGAGCTTCTACGTCGAGCTGCTGGAGCCACACCTCCGTTCGTAGACGCAGGGCAAGGAGAGACACCATGGAGTACCGAAGGATGGGACGCACGGGCCTGCGCGTCTCGACGATCTGCCTGGGGACGATGACGTTCGGGTTCCAGACCGAGGAGCAGGATGCCCTGCGCATCATGGACTCGGCCTGGGACGCAGGGGTCAACTTCCTCGACACGTCCGACGTCTACCCGATGGGGAGCGAAGCGACGGGAACGACCGAGGAGGTCGTGGGCACGTGGCTGGCGCGGATGCCCCGCGACCGGGTCGTGCTGGCGACGAAGTGCCGGGGCGCCACCGGCCCGGGGCCGAACGACGTGGGCCTCTCACGGCAGCACATCCTGAGCGCGGTCGACGCCAGCCTGCAGCGCCTGGGGACGGACTACATCGACATGTACCAGACGCACTTCCCGGACCCCGACACCCCCATCGACGAGACGCTGCGGGCGCTCGACGACCTCGTGCGCTCCGGGAAGGTGCGCTACATCGGGTGCTCGAACTACCAGGCGTGGGAGCTGGCGCGGGCGCTGGGGACGAGCGAGCAGCTCGGCATCGCGCGGTACGACTGCGACCAGCCGCGCTACAACATCCTCTTCCGGGAAATCGAGAACGAACTCCTGCCCCTGTGCCGGTCCGAGGGCGTGGGCATCATCGCCTACAACCCGCTGGCCGGCGGCATGCTGACGGGCAAGTACGCCGGCACCGAGGACCTGCGCGAGCAGACGCGCTTCACGCTTGGGAACGCCGGGCCGCGCTACCGCGCCCGCTACTGGGACGAGGTGCAGTTCCGCGAGGTCGAGCGGCTGCGGACGTACTTCGCCGAGCGCGACACGTCGCTGACGCACGCCGCGATCGCATGGGTGATCGCACAGGACGGGATCACCTCGGCGATCGTGGGCGCGAGCCGGCCAGAGCAGATCGAGGACTCGGTCGGCGGCGCGGAGCTGACGCTGAGCGAGGACGACCTCGCCTTTTGCGACGACGCGTGGTTCAACCTGCCGCGCAAGCGGGACCGGGCGGTGGCGCTGCGCTGACGCTCAGGCGAGCTTCGCGCGGGCAGACCGGAGACGGGCAAGGGCTTCGTCGCGCCCGAGGAGCGCCACGGAGTCGAACAGCGGGATTCCCCGCGGGGCGCCCATGATCGCCACGTAAAGGACGGAGACGAACTTCCGCAGCTTCAGGTCGAGCGTGTCCTGGAGGGAACGCAGGGCCGCCTCGACGGGCTCCGGCGCCCAGGCGTCCGCGCCCACACTTTCGACGGCGGCGATGGCAGCATCGAGCGTGCGGGTCGCCAGCTCGGTGTCGCCCTTGATGCGCTCGGTCAGGAGCTCGGCGGGGTAGTCAGGAAGGTCGGCGAAGAGGAAGCGAGAGAGCCCGGCGACTTCGTCGAGGCGGGCGACGCGCTCCTGGAGGAGGGGGGAGACGGCTGCCACGAGGCCGGCATCGAGGGGGCGGGAGACGGCGGCGGGGAGGCCGAGGTCGAGCCAGTCGGCGACGAGGTCGCGCCAGGCGTCGGGGTCGAGGGCGCGGATGTAGTGGCCGCTGAGCGCGTCGAGCCGCTCGACGTCGAAGAAGGCGGGGTTCGAGACAACGCGCTCCAGGGAGAAGACACGGGCGAACTCCTCGGGGCTGATGTGGGTGGTGTGGTCGTCGAGGGACCAGCCGAGGAAGGCGAGGAAGTTGAGGGTCGCCTCGGGTAGGTAGCCGCTGTCGCGGTAGTCGAGCGCGGCCACGTCGCCGGAGCGCTTGGAGAGCTTCCGGCCGTCGCGGTCGACGAGCACCGGGAGGTGGGCGAATTGGGGGGGCTGCCAGTCCATCGCCTCGTAGAGCTGGAGATGGCGAGGGCCGCTGGCGAGCCACTCTTCGCCCCGGATGACGTGCGTGATCTCCATGTCGTGGTCGTCGACGAGCATGGCGAGGTGGTAGGTGGGGAAGCCGTCGCTCTTGAGCAGGACGAAGTCATCCTGGAGGGAGTTCTGGAAGGTGACATCGCCGCGGATGAGGTCGGGGAAGGTGGTCGTGCCGGTGCGGTCCATGCGGAAGCGCAAGACGGACGGCTCGCTCCGGGCGCGGTCCTCCGCCTCCTCGGGGTCGAGAGCGCGGCAGCGTCCGTCGTACCCGGGGGCGAGGCCGTCCTTCTGCTGGTCTTTGCGGAGCTGGGCGAGCCGCTCGGAGGTGCAGAAACAGCGATAGGCGCGACCACGCGCGCGCAATTGGTCGGCGGCGGCGTGGTACTTCTCGAGCCGCTCGGACTGGACGTATGGGCCGTGCGGGCCGCCCACGTCCGGACCCTCGTCCCACTCGATGCCGAGCCAGCGCAGGCCCTCGTAGATGTTCTCGACAGAGCCCTCGACGTAGCGGCTCTGGTCGGTGTCCTCGATGCGGAGGATGAACTGGCCGCCGTTCGCCTGGACGAACGCCCAGCCGAACAGGGCCGTGCGCAGACCGCCGATGTGCAGCTCGCCGGTGGGGCTGGGGGCGAAGCGGGTGCGGACGGGGCCGGTCATGTGCTCTCCTCGGTGCGGGTGGGGGCGACGGGCTCGGCGTAGGGCGCAGCCTGAACCGCGAATCCGGCATCGTCGATGGCGGCGAGCATGTCGCGGGGGAGGGGCGCGGTCACGGTGAGATCCCCGCCGGCGGGGTGGGGAACGGTGAGGCGCCAGGCGTGCAGGAGGTGGCGGGGGCCGGGGCCGCGTCCGTACAGCTCGTCGCCGGCAACGGGGGCGCTGATGGCGGCCAGGTGGACGCGGATCTGGTGGGTGCGGCCGGTAAGGGGCTTCGCCAGCACCAGCGAGCGTTCGCGAGCGGCGGCAAGGACCTCGTACTCGGTCTGGGCGCTGCGGCCTTCGGACGCGACGGCCATGCGGCGGCGGTCGGCGTGGCTGCGGGCGATGTCGGCGTCGATGACGGCGCGTTCGCGCTGGGGGATACCGTCGCAGAGGGCGAGGTACTGCTTGTGCGTCTCGCGGGCCTCGAAGGCCGCGCTGAGGGCTCCCTGGACGGCTGGAGTCTTCGCAAGCAGGAGGACGCCGCTGGTGTGCTTGTCGAGGCGGTGGACGATGCCGGGGCGCTCGACGTCGAAGGCGGCAGCCTCGCGCGGGCAGTGCTCGACGAACCAGCCAGCGACGCTGGGGGCGCAGGGCTCGGCGGGGGCGTCGTGGACGAGCAGTCCGGCGGGCTTGTCGATGGCGAGGAGGTGGTCGTCCTCGTAGAGGACGGGAAGGGAGAGGCCGCTGGGGGCGACGTCGCGGGGGGTGTCGGGGAGGGTGACCGCGACTTCGGCGCCCTCGTGGACGTACGTCGACTTGCGGGCGGGAGCGCCATCGACGAGCACGTGCTCGTTGGCGATAAGGCGCTGCACGCGGGCGCGGCTCAGGTCGGGGTAGGCGGCGGCGAGCACGGCGTCGAGGCGGCCCTCCTCGGTCACGAGGAGGTTGCGTCGCCTTCCGGGCCGGTCTGCGTCTGTGTCACGAGCGCCCATACGAGGATGATGACACCGATCGTAATAGCGGAGTCGGCGACGTTGAAGGCGGGCCACTCGGGGAACTTGATGAAGTCGGTGACTTTGCCGTCGCCGGCGCGGTCGATGAGGTTGCCGATGGCGCCGCCGAGCATGAGCGCGAGTCCGGCCCGGACGAGGGGACTCGCCATGCCGGGGTTGAAGAGGTAGACGGCGATGAGCGCGACCCCGACCACGCCCGTCACGATCAGCAGCGGTCCCGCCCCCTCGAGGATGCCGAAGGCGGCGCCGGTGTTGGTGAAGTGCACGATGCGGACGTTCCAGTCGGGGTCGGGCCAGGCGTCGCCGCGGTCGAGGCGGGCGCGGATGATCGCCTTCGTGACCAGGTCCCCGACGATGATGGCGGCGGCGAGCGCGAGGAAGCCGAAGTCGGCGCGGCCCATGCGGGGAAGGGCGAGGCGGGGCATGCGGCCATAATAGGCGGCGGGGATGCTCCGCTCTCCCGAGTCCGAGACGAGGGATGCTCGTGGCCAAGACACTCGCCGAGAAGATGCACCTCCGGTCGGGCGAACGCGTCCTGCTGGTAAACGCTCCCGAGGGCCATACCGCCGCCCTCGAGGCGCCAGCGGAGGTGGAGGTCTGTACCGCGCCCGACGGGACCTTCGACGTGATCGAGGTGTTCGTGTCGACGCGGGCTGCGCTGGAGGCCGAGGCGCCGAGGCTGAAGGCGCTCCTGAAACCGGACGGCAAGCTCTGGATCGCCTACCCCAAGGGCACCTCGAAACGGCTCGCCGCAGACATCAACCGCGACGACATCCGGCGGTACGCGGCAACGGTGGGGTTGCAGACCGTCGCCCAGGTAGCGGTCGACGACGACTGGTCGGCGATCCGCTGCAAGGTGACCGGCTAGGCCAGCCCACCCCTTCCCGCGTTGACGCGCCCTCCCGGCCCACCTAGGCTGCGCGCGCTATGGCGAAGCACCTGGAAGGCAAAACGGCAATCGTGACAGGCGGGGCCGGGGGCATGGGCTCCTGGATCTGCCGGATATTCGCGGAGCAGGGCGCAAGGGTCATCGTGGCCGACACGGGGGCAGACGTTGAGGGGCGGATGGGGGTCGACCCGAGCCGCGTCAACGCCGTCGTCGACGAGATCACGGCGGCGGGCGGGGAGGCCATCCCGGCCATCGGCGACGTGTCCGAGATGGACGTGGCGGAGGGGCTGGTTCGCACCGCCCTGGAGCGCTGGGACAAGCTCGACATCCTCGTTTGCGCGCACGGCATCCTGCGCGAGCGGATGATCTTCAACATGACCGAGGAGGAGTGGGACGGCTCGGTGAAGTCCCACCTGAAGGGGTGTTTCGCGCCGACCAAGTTCGCGGCGATCCACTGGCGCGAGCGGCGCGACGGCGGACGCCTCATCTACTTCACCTCGGGGGCGGGGCAGCGCGGGGAGGCGGGCCAGCCGAACTACTCGGCGGCGCAGCAGGGCAAGGTCGGCCTGATGCTTTCCTCGGCGCAGGCGCTGAGCCGCTACGGCGTGACCGCGAACTGCATCGCTCCGGCGGCCTCGACGCGTATGACGGACCGGGGCCGAAGCGTCGACCGCGAGGGCCCGGCGCCGAGCCTCTCGGCAGCGGGCACCAGGATGGACCCCAAGAACGTCGTGCCGGCGATCGTCTACCTCGCGTCGGACGAGGGCGGGAGCGTGACGGGTCGGGTGGTGGGGACGACCGGGCACGAGTTCACGATCTGGCGAGAGCCGTTCCGGGACCAGTCGATCTTCTCGCAATCACCGTTCTGGGACATCGACGAGCTGTTCGAGCAGATGCCGCGCACCCTGGCGGTGCACGACCTGAAGCCGCCCGAGCCGGCGTTCCCGTAGGAGGCGAAGCGATGGCGAGGCACCTGGAAGGCAAGACCGCAATCGTGACGGGCGGGGCCGGCGGCATCGGCAGCTGGGTCTCGAAGCTGTACGCCGAGAACGGCGCGAAGGTGATCGTGGCGGACACCGGGGCGGACGTGGAGGGGCGGATGGGGATGGACGCGAGCCGCGTCAACGCCGTCGTCGACGAGATCACGGCGGCGGGCGGCGAGGCAGTCGCGGCCGTCGGGGACGTGTCCGAGATGGACGTCGCCGAGGGGCTCGTGCGGACGGCGCTGGAGCGCTGGGGGAAGCTCGACATCCTCTGCTGCGCCCACGGCATCCTGCGCGAGCGGATGATCTTCAACATGACCGAGGACGAGTGGGACGGCTCGATCAAGTCGCACCTGAAGGGGTGTTTCGCGCCGACCAAGTTCGCGGCGATCCACTGGCGGCAGGAACGGCAGGGTGGCCGCATCATCTACTTCACGTCCGACGCAGGCATCCGCGGGAGCAGCGGGCAGCCGAACTATTCGGCGGCGCACGCGGGCAAGCTCGGCCTGATGCGCTCGAACGCGCGCGGTCTGAGCCGCTACGGCGTGACCAGCAACTGCATCGCGCCGGGCGCCTCGACACGCATGACCGACCGCGGCCTCGGCGTCGACAAGGACGGCGCCCCGCCGAGCGAGTCGGCGGCGGGGACGGCGCGCGACCCGAAGAACGTGGCGCCGATCGCGGTCTGGCTGGCCTCGGACGCAGGAGCGGCGGCAAACGGGCAAACCTTCGGCGCGCGCGGGCACGTCATCACGCTCTACAGCGAACCGGAGCGGGAGCGCCTGCTGCGCTTCGATGACCCGTTCATCGACATCGACGAGCTGTTCGAGCTCTGGCCCGAGACGCTGGGTTCGGAGCCGCTCGAGAGGACGCAGGCTTGGACCTGACCGCGGAGCAGCTCGCCGACCGCCAGGCGATCGTCGCGATCATCGACCGCTACGCGACGTCGCTGGACGCGAAGGACTACGAGCGCTTCCGCACGTGCTTCAGCGACGACGCCGTCGTCCACTACGGCGAGGCGCTGTCGCCGGACGAGGCGGCGGACTACGCGAAAGGTGTGCTCTCGCGGTTCTCGCACACGCAGCACCTGCTCGGGAACTACGAGATCACGCTCGACGGCGACCGCGCCTCGGCCCGCACCTACGTGCAGGCGAGCCACGTCAGCGCGGAGGGCGCGATCTGGGTCATGGGCGGGACGTACATCGACCGCTTCGAGCGGCGCGAAGGCGAGTGGATGATCGTCGAGCGGGCGCTCGAGGGCAAGTGGTCGGAAGAGCGCACCATCTCGGCGTAGCATTCGCCAACCAACAACGGCAACCACCACAGCGAAAGGAACGGACATGACGAAGGAGATCGACCTCCGGGGCAAGGTGGCGCTGGTCACCGGGAGCGGACAGGGCATCGGCAAGGGCATCGCGACGGTGCTCTGGGAGTGCGGGGCGACGGTCGTCGTATCGGACCTGAACCCGGACACGACGGCGGCGACGGCGGAGGAGCTGGGGGCAGCGGCGCTCCCGCTCGACGTGACCGACCAGGACGCCTTCGACGCGGCCATCGACCAGATCGTGGCGGACCACGGCAGCCTCGACATTCTCGTGAACAACGCGGGCGTCTACCGCGAGTACGGCGGCGGCATCGCCGACATCACGCCGGAGATGTGGCGCGTGCTCTGGTCGGTGAACGTCGACGGCGTGTTCTACGGCTGCCAGGCGGCCGCGCGCGTGATGCTGGCCGCCGGGAACGGCGGGCGCATCGTCAACATCGCCTCGACGCAGGCGGTCTCGCCGGGCGTGGGCGTGACCTACGACGGCTCGAAGGCGGCTGTGCTGCAGATCACGCGCGCGCTGGCGCTGGAGCTGGGGCGCACGGGCATCACCGTGAACGCTGTGGCCCCCGGCGCGACCTGGGTCAACCCGGGCGACCCGCCCCCGCTCGACCCGAACGCGACGATCCAGCTGACCGGCAACGGGCTCGCCGATGCGGTGGCGAACCGCATCGCGCGCATCCCGGCGGGTCGCTGGGCGAAACCCGAGGAGATCGGAAACGCGGTCGCGTTCGTGTGTTCCCCGCTGGCGGACTACGTCAACGGCATCTACCTGAACGTCGACGGCGGCTGGCTGACCGAGTAGGAGAGCGCTCGCTTCGCTCGCTGAGTGCAGCGCCGCGCTAACGCGCGGCTGGGGAGAGCGCTCGCGACTGCGTCGCTTGCTGAGGAAAGCGGCGGCTTCGCCGCCTGAGTGGGCGTTGGCGCACACGTCATGCCCTGCCGGAGACTCGCTGCCACTCAGCGAGCTTAGCGAGCGCTCAACTCAGTGATGGCGCGAAGCGCCGAGCGCTCTTCTCAGGCGGGCGAGAGCCCGCCGCTCCACTCAGCCGCGTGCCAGCGCGGCGCTCTCCTACGGCAGCCGCAGGAGGTGGTTGCCGCCCTCGACCGGGATGACCTGGCCGGTGATGTCGCCGAAGAGGTCGCTGGCGACTGCGAGGGTGACGTCGGCGCAGTCGTCGACGGTGGTGATGCGGGCGAGGGGGGTCTGCTCGATGAAGGCCTTCGCGGAGGGCGAGTCCTCGGGCAGGTCGACGCGAGCCTCGTCGATGGGCGTGCCACCGCCGCCGTAGGCGTTCATGGCGGTGGGGACGAAGCCGGGGGCGACGGCGTTGACGCGCACCTGGTCGGGTCCGAACTCGCGGGCGGCGATCTTGGTGGCGAAGTTGATGGCGGCCTTGGCGGCGGAGTAGGGCGTGAGCCCGATGGGGATGGAGATGGCCGTGCTTGAGGTGATGTTGATGAGCGAGCCACCGCCGGTAGAGGCCATGGCGTTGCCCATGTGCTTCATGAAGTAGATGAAGCCGAAGTACTGGATGTCGGCGACCTCGTGGAGCTCCTCCGGGGTGATGTCCTTGATCAGGTTGAAGCGGACGATGCCGGCGGAGTTGACGGCGATGTCGAGGTTGCCCCACTTGTCGATGGCAGCGTCGGCGAGGGCCTTGAGGTCGTCGTAGTCGCGGCCGTCGCAACGGATGGGGGTGGCGCCGATCTGGGTGGCGAGCTTCTCGAGGTTCTCCTGACGGCGGGCGGCGATGATGAGCTCGGCGCCGTGCTCGGCGAAGCGCTCGGCGATGGCCCAGCCGATGCCGCTCGAAGCCCCGAGGATGATCGCCTTCTTGCCGTCGAGGAGTCCCATGCCGATTGCTCCCTGCCCGAGTTGCGGGCTACGGCGGGGAGTGTACGGGTGGCGCGGGTTAGGGGTCAGGGGGCGTGAACGGCTGGTGACTGCACGACCTGCGGGGCGGGTACGCGGGGCGCCCCCCGGCTCCCGCGTACCTGCCCCGGCCTGGGAACGGTCAGTGGCCGGAGCCTCCAATGCCGACGAAGGCCACGCTCGCCGGCGTGCCCCCCACCTCCCACTGAGCGACGGTCGAGAAGGTGTCGAGGCTCACGCGCTTGATGAGCCCGTTCGCGGGATCCGTAATGACGAGGTCTTCGCCGATGAAGGTCATGGCCGGGCCACGCTCGGCTCCCGGTCCGAGAAGGGCGGCCTTGGTGACGAGTTCGCCGGTGTCGGCCTCGAAGACATGGAGGACACCGTCATCGGTGAAGACGTAGAAGTGCTCCCCCTCGGGCCCGAACGCAGCCGTGGACGACTCGTCCATCACGCGCGTGAAGGCGCCGCTCTCGGGGTTGATGAGCCAGAGACCGTCCTGGCCCCAGCCCTGCTCGGTGCGATAGGAGGCAGTGGCGAAGAACGTATCCGCCTCGCCGTGACCATAGACGGTGCCGATGCGGGCGTTCTCCTGCATCTCCTCGGGGTTCTGGAGGAAGACGTGGCTGAGGGTGTCGCCGTCCTGCTGGAAGAGGAGGACGCCGCCGATGCAGCCGAAAAGCACGCCGGGGGCGCTATGCCCCTCGCCGTGGAGGCCGGGGCACGAGCGGTTGCTGTCGTCGTAGATGACGTTGTCGTTGAGGTCGCGGACCTCGACGCCGACGGGGAGGGGGTCGTCGGCATCGTCGGGGTTCTTCGTGGAGACGATGAAGCGGTCGCCTGCGAGGGCGACGGCGGAGCCGTGTTGCGGCCCGGCTTCAAGGATCCGGGGTTCGTAGCCGTTGCGTTCGGCGGCGAGGCCTTCCTCTTCGAAGAGGACCACGTGGCCGTTGGAGTCGGCGAAGACCGCGACCCAACCGTTGACGGATGTGTAATGGATGGGGAGCTCGTCGACGACGTCGAGGAGACGGGTGAGGGGTCCGGTGACCAGGTCTTCGTGGTCATCATGGGGAACGCTATAGATGCCGCCGTCGAAGACGTGGATTCGGTCGTCGGCGTCGTCGGGACCGCGGGCGAGGACGAAGGCGTAGCGGCCGTCAAGAGCGCTGTAGACGCGGGCGCCGGGAGCAGCGACCTCGAAGGCGCCCTGGATAACAAGGCCCGAACTGAGGTCGATGATGGACACGTAGGGGGAGTCGGCGTCGGTGACAAGGATGCGACCGGCCTCCCCGGAGGCAACCATGTGGTCGTCGTCCGCGTGGTCGTCCTCGTCCGTGTGGTCGTCCTCGCCGACCTCGCGGGCCGCGGCGGGAACTTCGGTGGCGGGGGGTGGTTCGGAGCTGGAGTCGTCGCCACAGGCGACGACGAGGAACGCGGCGGCCAGGACGGCCGCAAGGGCGATCGGGAACTTCACGGGAAGGGAGCCTCCAGAGGCAGAACAGATTTCCCGGAGCCCTTTGAGGGCACCGGCAGTTGAGACTCTATATCAATAGATACTAAGTATCAAATAGAGCGGTCGACCCGCAGGGCGCGGGCACGGGGCGGTAGCGGGTCAGCTGCCGTCGGGGTGGAAGATCGCCTCGATGGGGCGGCCGAAGAGGGCGGCGATGCGGAAGGCGAGGGGGAGGCTGGGGTCGTACTTGCCGGTCTCGATGGCATTGATGGTCTGGCGGCTGACGCCGAGCTGCTCGGAGAGGTCGGCCTGGGTCCAGCCGCGCTCGGCGCGGAGCTCGCGCAGGGTGTTCTTCACAGCCTGCGCCGCCTAGCGAGCCAGTCGCCTATCACCCACAGGGCGACCATGAGCACCCAGGCCCACTTCCAGGCGATCCCTGGGAGCCCCGCCAATTCGAGAAGCCCATAGACAAAGGCAATGATCAGGGCACCCAGGAAGGCGAAGGCGATCGCCTCAAGCTGGATGCGCTGCTGAAGTTCGTCGAGGAGGTGGTGGTAGTAGGGGACCAGAGCGACCACACAGACGGCAACGGGGACGGCCGGCAGCACCGCAATTGCGTAGCGCCAGCTCGCCCCAGGGTTGGCGTCAAGGACGAAGTCGGAGAGGTGAACGAGCCCGACATAGGCAAGGGTCGCGATGATGAAGCCGTAGCGGAAGCGCCGCATGGTGGCTCGCCGGCCAGCTTGCACGGTGCTCTCCGGGGTCATAGCCAGCGCCTCCTCGCGACGAAGCCACCGATGAACCAGAGCGTCCCCATGACCGGCCAGACGAACCACCAGTTGATGCGGGGCAGTCCGGCGAAGTCGAGGAAGCCGTACGTGAACGTGAGGAGGGCTGTGCCGGCGAAGGCGAACGCGAACGCCTCGAGGGCCATGCGCTGATGGAGTTCGTCCATGCGCCGGAAGTAGCGAACGTACGCCCCAACCGTGAAGACCCACGGGATCATTGGCGTGATGGCAACGGGGTAGCGCCATGCCGCGTCCGGGTACGTTTGCATGACGGTGATGACGCCCCCGAGCAGGCCCGAGTAGACGATGAGGGCGACCCAAACCCAGCGGTCGTAGATTCGCTTGGCAACGTCCTGGTCCAACATGGGGCGCCTCCGAAGTCAAGTATCCTTGACACGCCATAGCCTGTCAAGTTTCCTTTACAAACTCGCCTCTTGAACCGGATCGGTGGGGCCATCGCGGGCCGGGCAAACCGGGTAGACTGCGCGCACTTCTGACGGACGGTGATTTCGCCCATGAAGATCGGACTGTGCCTGCCCCAGCTCAACCCCCACGCGGACCGCTCGGCGGTCCTCGGTTTCTCCCGAAACGCCGAAGCGGCGGGCTTCGACTCGCTCTGGGTCCAGGACCACTTCATGGTCCCGGAGGACGGGCAGGTCGGGTACGCGGGCGGCCCCAAAGAGGTCAAGATGCCGGACCCGTACCGCTGCATGCTCTCGCCCATCGAGCTGCTGGCATTCGTCGCAGCGGCGACGGAGCGGGTGCAGATCGGAACGTCGATCCTGGTGACGGCGTACTACCGGCCGTTGCTGCTGGCGAAGCGCCTGACGACGCTCGACATCCTCTCGGGCGGCCGCGTGATCGCGGGCCTGGGCCTGGGCTGGAGCAAGGACGAGTACGACCACATGGATACGCCCTTCACGCAGCGGGGAGCGCGCATGACGGACTTCGTGCGGGCGCTGAAGGCGAGCTGGCTGCCGGACCCAGTCGAGTACCACGGGGAGTTCTTCGACATCCCCAGGTGCGATAGCTCGCCGAAGCCGATCCAGCGCAACGCGGCGGGCGAGCCGCAAATCGAGATCGCGATGGGCGGCGGCGGCAACCCGCAGGGTCAGCGCCGCATCGCCGAGTTGGCCGACGCGTGGAACCCGGCGGGCGCCCCGCCGGAGATGGTGATGCAGGGCATGGCCGGGCTGAACGCGCTCGCCGCCGAGTACGGCCGCGGGCCGCTGAAGAACTACATGCGCATCTTCGCCAACCCGACGATGCCGGGCATCGAGCCCTGGCACGGCGGCTTCTTCGGGCCGATGTCGTGGAGCGGCACGGCCGAGGACATGAAGCCGAAGGTCGAGGAGGCGAAGGAGGCGGGGATCGAGCACGTCATCATCGAGACGGGCTTCTGGGAGCCCTGCCCGAGCCCGCAGAACTGGATCGACCAGGTCGACTTCTTCGCACCGCTCGTCGAACTGGCGCACGACTAGGCGCCGGAGCGCGCTGAAGGGATACCGCCATGAGCCAGTACGGGCTGACGAACTTCGACGAACACCCCGTGCACCAGATCACGGAAGCGTTCGGTTCCGTCGCGGCGACGGACAAGCACTGGAACGACGGGCACTACATCTGCCTGTGCGACATGGACGGCAACGTCCAGATGATCGGGCTGGTGCGCCTCTACACGAACAACGACGTGATCGACGGGTTCGTGTGCATCCGGCACAAGGGGAAGCAGCACAACATCCGGCTGTCGCGGCGGCTGCGGTCGGACCTGAACACGATCGGGATCGGCCCGCTGCGGATCGAGATCGTGGAGCCGATGCAGACGGTGCGGCTGGTGCTCGAGGACAACGAGCACGGCATCTCCTGCGACCTGACCTGCCGGTCGACGGCGATTCCCTACGAGGATCAGCCGTCGTACGTGCGCGAGAACGGGCGCTTCACGCGCTCGCGGGCCGTGTACGAGGTGGTGGGAACGGTCGAGGGGTCGGTGACGGTGGCAGGGGAGACGTACACCGCAACGCCGGACAGGTGGTACTTCTTCCGGAACCACTCGTGGGGGTCGATGCCGGGACGGGGCGGCCCGCAGGAGCACGGCGCCCCCTCACAGTTCCGGCGGGAGCGGACGCAGGCGCTCCGCCAGTGGGTCCTGTTCAACATGCCGGACCACGGCGGCTTCTACCAGACCATGGACCGCAACGACGGCGTTCGCCTTCAACAGGAGGGCGCCATCCTGCTGCCCGACTCACAGATGGAAGTCACCGAGGTCGAGCACGAGCTCGAGTTCTATGCCGACGGCCCGAAGCGGGTGAAGTCGGGGAGTTTCGCCCTGACGGACGAGAACGGCACGAAGCGGGAGTACGAGCTCGAGGATCTGGGCTGGGTGTACTGCCAGGGCGGGGGCTACTTCGGTGGCTTCAACGACGGTCTGGGACAGGGCGTCTGGCGCGGTGAGTATCATGTCGAGGGCGAGGTGTGGGACGCCTCGCACCCACAGAAGATCGTCGAGGAAGACGGCACGGAGAAAGAGTTCGACCACGCGTGGGCGGAGAGCTTCACGCTGCTGCGGAGCGGCGATGACGTGGGTCTCGCGCACTTCGAGGCGGTGGTCTTCGAGTAACGGACGGCAGGCGTACGCAGCCGGCCGCACGGAGGGAAGGCGATGAAGGCGTTGGTATTCGGCGGGTCCACGTTCGTGGGGCTGCGCACCGTGAAGGAACTGGCCGCGCGCGGTCACGAGGTGACCGTGCTGAACCGGGGCGTGACCTCGGTCGACCTGCCGCCGGGGACGGAGCGGCTCATCGCCGACCGGACGGACAACGAGTCGATGAAGGCCGCGCTCGGCGGCCGCGAGTTCGACGCCGTGTTCGACATCTCCGGGTTCGTGATGGTGGCGGGCAAGTCGGACCTGGATTTCCTCATCGACCTGCTCGACGGGCAGATCGGCCACTACGTCTACTGCAGCTCGATCATGTGCTACGAGCCGTCGGGGAACATGCCCTGGCCGGAGACGAACGCCTACACGGACCAACCCCGGGACACCTACGGGGGGTTCAAGGCGTACACCGAAAAGCGGCTGTTCGAGCAGCACCGGAAGACGGGTTTCCCGGTGACGGCCGTGCGGCCGGCGGCGATCTACGGGCCGAACAACAACATCTACGACATGGAGGCGCCGATGTTCCTGCGTCTCCTGCGGGGCCTTCCCATCCTGATCCCGCACGAGGGGTTGGTCACCTGCTCGTACGGGCACGTGGACGACCTCGTGCGGTTCCAGATCGACATCGCCGGACAGGACGTGGCCAAGGGCGAGGCGTTCAATCTGACGAACGAAGGGGTGACGACCCAGTACTACGTGGAGACGCTGGCGGACATCGTCGGGAAGCCGGCGGACATCGTGTACATCCCCGAGGACAAGCTGCCGGACATGGGATTCAACTGGCGTCAGCCGGAGAACAAGCCGGTGTTCGGCCACCTCTTCGGGCGCATGCACCACTCCGTGCTGAGCATCCGCAAGGCCGAGACCCTGATGGGCTTCCAGAACGAGTACGACTTCCGCAGCGGGCATGCCCATACCTTCGAGTGGTTCATGGAGGAGGGCATGGACTACATCGGTGAGAACCCGAAAGACCCGCTCTGGGGCGGCGGCTGGGACTTCGAGCGCGAGGCCGAGGCGGCTGCGGCGCTTCGCAGCAGCTAGCGCGAACCCGCATGCCGGAGGCGAAACGACCGACCGTCGACGAGGTGCTCGCAGGGGCGCTGCACACGATCGAGAACCAGCTCCTTCCCAACCTGGAGGACACGTGGGCGCGGGCGGCGGCGAGCCAGCTCATGGGGACGCTCGAGTATGCGCGGGGGCTTCTCGCCACCGACGAGCACGTGGACGCACAGGTCGACGCGGTGGAGGCGGTCATCGCCGACCTGCTGCGGGACCACCCGGGCCTGGAGGCGGTGCTGGAAGGAAGCGGGGGCGAGACGCGCGGGTTCACGGTGCTGGACCAGGCGAGCCGCTTGCTGAGCCACGCGGTCGCGAACGACTCGCCCGAGGCGGAGGCTATCCGGGACCAGCTGCGGCCGCTCATCGTCCAGCAGGCGACGGACACCCTGAACGAGACAATGCCGATGCTGATGGCATTTGGCGGGAGGCCGCGCCGTGTTGAACGTTGAGGTCGCGCGGCCGCAGATAGCGGCCTACCTCTCCGCCAAGCTCTCGTCGGACGGCGGGGTGGAGGTGGGGCCGCTGGAGCGCATCACCATCGGGCACTCGCGCGGGATGTTCCGCGTGAACGCGAGCTACCGGCAAGGCGGGGAGGCGGTGGAGCGGTCGTTCGCGCTGCGGGTGGAGCAGGCGGGGATGTTCGGGACGAACACGCTCGATGAGGTGCGCACGATGCGGTCGATGCGGGCGGCGGGGTTCCCCGTGGCCAACATCCGCTTCGTGGAGTTCGACCCGGCGGTCATCGGGACGCCGTTCTTCGTGATGGACTGGGTGGAGGGGAGCAGCGGGCCGCCGAACGACGCGGCCCTGCGCGACTACGTGACGAAGCTGCACGAGCTGCACCAGATCGACTGGCGGAAGAAGGAGATCCCGTTCGCACGCATCCCCTCGGTGCCGGTCGACGCGGTCCACCAGCAGGTAGACCGCTGGATGGACGTCCATCGCTGGGGTCGCGTGCTGCCGGAACCCCTACTGGAAGAAGCGGCGACGTGGCTGAAGCGGAACGCCCCGGACGACCTGCACCTGACGCTGGTGCACGGCGACCCGGGCCCGCTCAACTTCATTCACAAGGGCGACGAGGTGCAGGCGTTCACGGACTGGGAGTTCTCGCACATCGGCGACCCGAACGAGGACTGGCTGTTCCTGGGCGGCATGCGGGGCCGCGGCGTGATGGAGCCGCCCGAGTGGCGCGAGTACATCGCGGACGTAACGGGGCACGTGATCACGAAGGAGACATGGGCCTACTGGGATGTGTTCAACCAGTTCAAGGGCGCCTGCGCAAACACCTCGGCGCTTCGCATCTTCATCACGGGGGCGAACCCGGCGCCGAACATGGCGGCCATCGGGACGGCCCTGAAGCTCTCAATGGTTCAGCACCTCTCCACTATCATCGGCATGTCATACGCCCGGGAGGGCGAGTAAGGGAGACAAGCAATGGCGGGACAGCAAGAGATCGACACAGCCATCGAGCTGTTCAAGGCGTGGAGCAGCGGCGATGCGGACGCGCCCGGGCCCTTTTTCGCGGAGGAGTGCATCCTGCGCGACATCGTGGCGGGCGAGGATAAGGTCGGCTGGCCGGCCATCCGCGAGTTCTTCGCGGGGGGGCTTGAGGGCGCCCCCGACCTGGCGCTTATCCCGGAGAAGTTCTGGACGGCCGACGACGGCGTGGCCTTCACGTGGCGCATGAGCGCGACCGTCACGCACGAGGCGTTCGGAGCAGAGCACAAGGGCAAGAAGTGGTACTCCGACGGGATGACCTACCTGGAGTTCGACGACGCCGGCAAGGTGACGCTGGAGGTGGACTACCACCACGGCGGCGCGATGCTGCGCTCGCTGGAGAGCCAGTCCTAGGCGTTCAAGCGGATTCCGGCCCCTGGATCAGATCAGGCCCGAGCCGCGGAGGCGCGGGTCGAGCACGTCGCGGATGGAATCGCCGAAGAAGTTGAAGGCGAGGACGGCGAGCGCGAGGGCGGCGCCGGGGAAGATCACGAGCCACCAGGCAAGGCGGAAGAACGGGCGGTTGCTGGGTCCGAGGTCCTGCGCCCAGGACGGTGTCCCCGGCTCGAGGCCGAGGCCGAGGAAGGTGATGCTCGCCTCGGTGAGCATGGCGGCGGGGATGGTGATGCTGGCGGCCACGATCACGAGCGGCGCGAGGTTGGGAAGGATGTGGCGTAACATGATGCGGCCGCCGGAGGCGCCGATCACGCGCGCGGCCTCCACGTAGGTAACAGAGCGCTCCTGGATGACATTGCCGCGGAAGAGGCGGATGGCGATGGGCGTGAAGGTGAAGGCAATGGAGAACACGAGCGTCTGCACGCTGCGATCGATTGCTGTCGTGAACATCAGGAGCCAGAGGATGCCGGGGACGGCGATGATGATCTCGATGAGGCGCGAGATGATGATGTCGACGAGGCCGCCGAGGAAGCCGGCTGCAAGCGCGAGGATAACGGCAGCAGCAATCGTGACGGCGACAGCGCCGAAGCCAATGGTGAGCGTGGGGCGGCCGCCATAGAGCACGCGCGACCACACGTCGCGCCGGCTGCGGTCGGTGCCGAAGAAGTGGTCGCCGCTGGGCGCATCCAGCGCCGCGGCCTCGCGGATGGAGGTCTTGGGGTCGACGGTGTTGAGCTGCCCCGCGAACACGGAGCCGACGATCATGACGATGATGATGATGGCGCCGACCGTGCCGAGCGGCTGCGTGCGGACAAAACGGCCGAGGGCGGTGAGCGCCCTGCGGGCGGCATTCGGTCGTGCCTCAAGGCCGAGGGAGCCGGCAACTTCTTCAGCGCTGGTCATCGCGACGGCTCCAATCAGTACCGGATACGCGGGTCGACCCACGCATAAGCGACGTCGACGAGCAGGGTGATGAGGAGGAACCAGGTGGCGAACACGACGACCACCGCCTGGATGATCATGAAGTCGCGCTCACCCACGGCGGAGATGACCCAGAGACCCATGCCGGGGATGTTGAAGATGCTCTCCATGATGACGGAGCCGCCCAGCACCAGGCTGAACTGGAGGCCGATGATGGTGAAGAGCGCGATCATGGACGGACGGAAGACGTGGCGGGAGACGACGACGGACTCGCGCAGCCCCTTGGCGCGGGCGGTGCGTACCTGGTCGCTTCGCAAAACCTCGAGCATGGAGGAACGCACGATGCGGGCGATGGTGCCACCCCCGGCGAGAGCGATGATGAAGGCGGGGATGGCCAGGATCTGGAGGTGGGTGAGCGGCTCTTCCCAGCCGACCCAGTCGGGGGCGACGCGCGTCCCCCACCACACGGCGGGGAAGATCACCACGAGCGTCGCGATCCAGAAGTTGGGCACGGAGAGCCCCATAACCGCAAGAAAGCGCAGCACGTAGTCCGACATCGTTCCGGACCTGACAGCAGAGACGGCTCCCACGGGGATGCCGATCAAGAGGGTGAAGGCGATGGAGAGCAGTCCTATCTGGGCCGTGTTCCAGATTCGCTTGCCCAACTCCTCATTGATGTGGGCGCGCTGAGAGAGCGAGTAGCCGAAGTCACCGCGGAGGACGATGTCTCCCAGCCACTTGAAGTACTGGTTGACCTTGTTCTCGTTGAGGCCGAGCTCTTCCCGAACGACATCGAAGCACTGCTGGTCGAAGTTGCCGGCGGCTCCACAGCGGACGTCGGCGGCATCGCCGGGAACCGCCCGCATGAAGATGAACACGATGATGGAGATGAGGATCAGGGTGAAGGGAACGAGCAGCAGCCGGCGGATGATGTACGCCTGCATGACTCCTCCTTCCCTCCGTTCCCAGAACCTCCGGTCCCCGACCACACAGGCCGGGGACCGGGCGCTTGCTCAACCGCCTAGCCGGCGATCCACATGTTCTGGGCGCGCCGGTAGCCCATCGACGCGTTGTTGGCGATGTCGGGCACAGGCGGGACGTTCCGCAGGCGCGCGCCCATGGCGTAGTACTGGACGGAGGCCACGGGCAGCGGCAGAACGCAGCAGAAGTTCGTGAAGATGTACCGCTGCATGTCCTGGAGGATCGCCTTGCGCTCCTCCGGGTCGACGGTCGCGCCCTGGAGGTCGTAGCGACCCTGCAGTTCGCTCCCGATCTCGTCCGTGACCGCGATGATCTCCTCGTCGTAGAACGCCGAGAGCACGTGATCGAAGGTATAGAGACCGCCGAAGATCGCGCCGTACCCGTTGGGCACGTAGTGGGTGAGCGCGTTGTAGTCGGGAATGGTGGAGAGCGAGTTCTCGCCCGCGATGAAGTAGTGCCAGATCTTCTCGCTCGGCGGCGCCGTCGCGATCGCCACGTAGGTGGCGAGGTCGGCGGGCTCGAGCTGGGTGGGAACGCCGAGGTTCTCCTCGATGCTCTGGGCGATGAACTCGATGTGGCGAGTGCTCGTGCCGAACGTCGCGATGACGGTTACGAACCCGTCGGGGAAGACGTCGTCGCCCCCGCCCTGCGCCCAGAGCGCGCGGGCGCGCTCGGGGTCGAACTGCTGGAGCTCGCGAATCTCGTCCTGGGGAAGCACCTGCGAGAACGCCGGGCCGACGGGAGCGCCGCGGATGCCCTCGCCGTCGAGGACGACGTCGATGTAGCCCTCCCAGTCGATCGAGAGCGACAACGCCTCGCGCAGGAGCGGGTGCTGGGCCCACTTGTAGGCGTCGAGCTCCATGATGGCGTGGTCGTTGGCGGGGCCCTCGATGATCTGGACGTTCTCCTCACCCTCGAACAGCTGCGCCTGGATCTTGTCAATGCCTCCGAGGACGTCGGCGTCACCTGCCAGCAGGCGCGCCTCACGGGCGGCCTGGTCGACGATGATGGCGTCCTCCCAGCGATCGATGTAGGGCATTTCGTCGGTGAAGCGTCCGCGGGCGGTGGAGTGCCCCCGGTAGTTGGGGTTCCGAACGTACGTATTTCCGGTCTCGTCGATGTTCTCGAACATGTACGCGCCGGCGCCGGCGTTGGGGACGTCGTGGAGGCCACCGCCGGCGGCCTCGACCATCTCGCGGTTGACGATGGCCATGGCGCTTGACCCCAGCGACGGGATGGCAGAGGCCCAGGGGAACGCGAGGTTGATGGTCAGGGTCTGAGCGTCGGGCGTATCGAAGGAAGCCCCGCGATCGACGCCCATCCAGCCCCACTGCAGCTGGTTCACCTCGGAACCGAATTCGGAGAGGCTCGTCGGGAAACGGCTGTAGCTGAAGGCCACGTCCTCGGAGGTCAGGTCGCGACCACCGGCGGCGTTGGGATTGAACTTCAGGCCATCCTCGAGGTTGAAGACCAGGGTGGTGGCGTCGGGCTGCTCCCAGCCGTTAGCAGCATCGCCCCAGGCCTCTTCCTCGACCAGCGAGTAGCCGAGCAGGTGGTTGTAGGTGAGCGCCGTCCAGGTCGGGTCCGTGACGGTGACCGAGGGGTCGAGCGTCGTGTTCTGGGCCGACTTCTGGTGCTGGAACGTTCCGCCGCGCTGGATCGGGTCGGCGGCTTCGGTGGCCTCGGCCTCGGCGGCCTGGGCAGCCTCGGTGGCTTCCGCCTCCGCAGCCTGAGCGGCCTCGGTGGCCTCGGCGTCGGCGGCCTGCTCGGCCGCCTCGGTCGCGCGGGCCGCCTGGGTGGCCGCCGGGGCGGCGCTGTCGTCGTCGTCGTCATCGTCTCCGCAGCCAACGGCTACGAGCGCGGCTGCGCCGGCGCCAACGGCCGCGCCTCCCGCGAGGACTCGCCGTCGCGAAACGCGCCGGCGCCAGTACTTTCCCCAATACCCTTCTGCCATTTCATCCCTCCTGGGAGCCCGCATATTTCGGGCCAATCACGGCATTCATAACGGAAGCCAATGCGCCTTTCAATAGCGCACGGGCCGGATCTGGCGCTCGTCTCCGCTAGGCGTCGGCGAGCCACATATTCTGGGCTCGCCGGTAGCCCATGGAGCCGTTGTCCTTGAAGTCCGGCGGCGGCGGCACGTTCATGACGCGGGTGCGAACGGCGTGCTGCTCGGTCGCGTTCACGGGAACCGGGAACGTGCAGCAGAACTGCGTCAGGATGAGCCGCTGGAGCTGCTGGAGGAGCCCGTTGCGCTGCTCCGGGTCGTGCGTAACGGACTGGGCGTTGTAGAGGTCCTGGATGGGCTTGCCGATGTCGTGGGTGATGTCGATGACCTCGGGCGGAATGAGAGCGGCTTGCGGATGCTCGTGGGTAAACAGGCCGAAGGCGCCGCCATAGCCCGTGGGTACGTAGTGGGTGAGCGCGTTGTAGTCGGGAATGGTCGACAGGGAATTCTCGACGACGAGGGCGAAGTGCCAGATCTTGGAGCCCGGCGGGGCGGTGAGGCTGGACACGTAGGTGGCGAAATCGACCGGCTCCAGCTTGACCCGGACCCCGAGGTTCTCCTCGATGCTCTGGGCGATGAACTGGGTGCCGCGCGTGTCGGTGAAGGTCGCGAGGAGGGTCGTGAGGCCGTCCGGGAAAACGACATCGCCGCCTCCCGCCTCCCAGAGCTGGCGTGCGCGCTCGGGGTCGAACTGCTGGAGCTGGCGGATCTCCTCCTGGGAGAGGACGGCGGGGAAGCGGGGCCCGACGGGCGCTCCCCGGATCCCGTTGCCGTCGAGGACGACATCGATGTAGCCATCCCAGTCGACGGCAAGGGAGAGTGCCTCGCGGAGCTGCGGGAACCGCGCCCACTTGAGGGCATCGAGGGCCATCACGAGGTGGGTGTTGGTGGGGCCGCTGATGATGTTGACGCCATCCTCTCCGCGGAGCTGATCGGCCTTGATGGCGTCGATGCCGCCGACGATGCCGGTGAGGATGTCGGCATCACCGGCGAGGAAGCGCGCCTCTGCGGCGGCCGGGTCGGTGATGTGTGCGTCCTCCCAGGCATCGATGTAGGGCGGGTCCTTGGTGAAACGTCCCCTGGCGGTGGTGTGGCCGGCGTAGTTGGGGTTGCGCTTGTAGGAGTTGAACCCGTCGAGTCCGCGGGACTCGAACATGTAGGCGCCGCCCCCGGCGTTGACGGTCTGTGTGAGGTTGCCGCCGTTCGCCTCGACGACCTCGGGCGCGACGATGCCGAGGGAGGTGGAGCCAAGCGAGGGGATTGCGGACACCCACGGGTATCGCATCTGGAGTCCAAAGGTGGTGGCGTCGGGCATATCGAAGCCGGCCATGAACGCGAACTGGAGCGGGTTGACCTCGGAAGCGAGGTCGGTGAAGGCGGCGGGGAGGCGGGCGAAGCTGTAGGCAATGTCCTGGGACGTAATCGGTCGTCCGTCGGCGGCCTCGGGGTTGAAGCGGAGGTTGGGCTCGAGGTTGAAAACGATGGTGAGGGGGTCGGGCTGCTCCCAGCTGGCGGCGGCGTCGCCCCAGGCCTCGTCCTCGATGAGGGAGTAGCCGAGCAGGTGGTTGTAGGTGATCGCCGCCCACTGGTAGCCGGTGATCGTGATCGCGGGGTCGTAGCCGGTGTCGGAGAAGGCGCGCTGCACCTTCATCGTGCCGCCCGCCCTGGGGCCGGCAGCGGCAGCCTGCGTGGCCGCTTCGGTGGCGGCAGCTTCGGTGGCGGCGGCGGCTTCGGTGGCGGCGGCCTCTGTAGCTGCGGACTCGTCCGGCTCGTCGGCGGCAGCCTCGGTCGCGGCGGCCGTGGCGGCAGGCGGCTCGTCGTCGTCGTCATCGCCGCAGCCAACGGCCACAAGGCCGGCGGCGCCCGCAGCAACGGCAGCGCTCCCGGCGAGCACCCGGCGGCGCGAGATGCGCCTTCGCCAGTACTTGCCCCAATACGCTTCAGCCATTTCGTTCCCCTTCCTCTATCGCGGGCCGTCATGCCGGGCCGCTCGCTCGTTCCGGTCATTCTAGGCCCGGCGTCAACAAGCCCGGGTTAGGGCGCATGGCGGTAGGGAAGGGGTACGGCTATGCTTGACCTTCGCTCTAGCAGACAA
This sequence comes from Dehalococcoidia bacterium, assembly GCA_022827945.1. Taxonomy (GTDB): domain Bacteria; phylum Chloroflexota; class Dehalococcoidia; order Tepidiformales; family Tepidiformaceae; genus UBA2991. The sequence continues at coordinate 25,004 of JAJEIT010000036.1, forward strand.
GGGATCCCCGCGAGTCCGGTGATTCCGAAGAGAGGCCCAGGACATGGATTTTCGAGACAGCCCGGCTCAGGCCGAGTGGCGCATCCAGGTGAAGGATTTCCTGCGCGACTACTGCCCCCAGGAGATCCGGGGCAAGTTCCCGATGGGGCGGCCCGAAGAAGAGAAGCCCCTGTGGGAAGCGTGGCGCGTGGCACTAGCGGAGCGGGGCTGGATCGCACCGGCCTGGCCGTCGGAGTACGGCGGCGCGGGCATGAAGCCGATGGACCAGTTCATTCTCAGCCAGGAGTTCGCCGAGGCCGGCGCCCCCAGGCTGGGTGGCCTGGGTCTGATGATGCTCGGGCCAACGCTCATCGAGCACGGCACCGAGGAACAGAAGCAGCAGCACATTCCCGGCATCCTGAGCGGCGAGGTGGAGTGGTGCCAGGGCTACAGTGAGCCGGGGTCCGGCTCGGACCTGGCCTCCCTGCAGACGCGCGCCGTGCGCGACGGGGACGACTACGTGATCAACGGCCAGAAGATCTGGACGTCGCTGGCGCACCGCGCGCACTGGATGTTCATGCTGGCGCGGACCGACCCCGACGCACCCAAGCACCGGGGCATCACCTACTTCCTGCTCGACATGAAGACCCCGGGCATCACCGTGCGACCGCTGGTGAACATGACCGGCGGGCACGACTTCAACGAGGTGTTCTTCGAGGACGTGCGCGTTCCGACGCGGAACATCATGGGTGAGGTCAACCGCGGCTGGTACGTGGGCACGACGACGCTGGACTTCGAGCGTTCCTCGATCGGGACGCCGATCGGGCTGCGCCAGGCCGTCGAACGGAACCTGACCTGGCTGCGCGAGCACAAGGACGAGATTCCGCAGACGACGTACGAGGCCAACCGCTTCGAGTGGGCGGAGCGCTTCATCGAGGTGCAGACGGCGACGATGCTGGCCTACCGCATCATCTCCATGCAGGACGCGGGCGAGATTCCGAACGCGGAGTCCTCGATCGCGAAGCTGTTCACGACCGAGCTGAGCCAGCGCATCGCCCGCACCGCCTCCCACATGGTGGGCATGTGGGGCGACATCTCCGACGAGAGCGCGCCCTTGCGGGGCACGCCGGGCGTCGGGTACGTGAACCAGGTCCGAGAGACGATCGCGGGCGGCACCAGCGAGATCCAGCGAAACATCATCGCGACGCGCGGCCTCGGGCTGCCACGCGCCTAACCCGCGCCCCAACTTTCGAAGGAGCAACGAACATGGCCACCGCAACCCAGTCGGAGACGAAAACGCTGCTGGAGCGCGCGGACGCGATCGCGCCGATCGTGGCGGAAGACCTTGATGAGGCCGAACGCGAGCGGCGCCTGACGGACCGTACCTTCGAGGCGATAAAGGACGAGGGCCTGCTGGGCGTCTGGGTGCCGGAATCGCTGGGCGGCCTCGAGTCCACGCCACGCGAAGGCTTCGAGCTGTTCGAGAAGGTGGCGAAGATTCACGGCTCCGCCGCCTGGAACCTCTGGATCTGGTCCACGGGAGCAGCGCTCGGGTCGGCCAGCTCCGAGGAGTCGGTCGCGGAGTCGTACGCGGACGGGCCCGTGAGCGCGGTCGGGGCGGGGGGCATCTTCCCCTTCAATCCCGCCGAGGCCGTCGAGGGCGGCTACCGCGTGACGGGACGCTGGCCGTTCTGCAGCGGGTCGAGCCATGCGAAGTGGGTCGGCGGCGGCATCATGGTCACGGAGAACGGCCGGCCGCGAATGACGCCGATGGGCATCCCCGAGATGCGCTTCGTCAGCTTCCCGCGCGAGGAAGCGGAGATCGTGGACACGTGGCACGTGGTCGGACTGCGCGCCACCAGCAGCAACGACGTGGCCGTGGAGAACGCATTCGCGCCGGAGTACCGCACCTCGGCCTTCGGGATGGGGGCACAGCCCGGCAAGCACTTCCAGGGGCCACTCTATCGCTTCCCCGTGATGGGCATTCTGGGCGCGCCCATCGGGATCATCGCGACAGGCATCGCGCAGCGCGCTATCGACGAGTTCGTCACGCTCGCCAAGACGAAAACGGTTCGCACCTCGCAAGCGCGAGTCAGCGACAACACCGTCATCCGGAGCGAAGTCGCGAAGGCGCACGCCGCGGTCCAATCCGCGCGCTCATGGCTCTACGAGAAGGTCGACGAGACCTGGGAGACGGTCCTGCGAGGCGACGACGTGAGCCTCGATCAGCGGCGGGACCTCTCGCTGGCGGGCACGAACGCGACGCGCAGCGCCGCCTACGCCACGGACCTGATGCACACGGCGGCGGGTGGCACCTCCGTCTTCCAGACGAGCCCGATCGAGCGCTGCTTCCGGGACGTGCACGCGGCCACGCAGCACGCGGGCACCTCGCCGCGCAACTTCGAAACGCTGGGCGCGATGCTCGTCGGGGAGATGCCGGACAACCCGCTGCTGTTCGCCTGAGCGGGCGCGGCGCGCTCAGCCAGCTGCGGCGGCCGCGCGGGTGGGCTCCTTCGCCCACTCGATGCCGCGGCGGAGGATCTCGTAGTAGGTGGGCTCCGTCCAGGCGCCCAGCTCGGGAACAGGCCACTCGGGAACGCTCAGGGGCGGGTCCTGCATGTCGTACTTCGAGCGGCGGTGGCCGGGCGTGAAATAGAGCACCTCGCCCTCGCCCACGGGATGGAGGTACATCACCAGGCGGGGCTCGTCGTTGGGCCAGTCGTGCTCGTAGAACCCGGCGCCGCTATCCCCGGCGAAGCGCGTCTCCATGAGGGGGATGATGTCGCCGTGGTACTCGCAGAGGTAGAGCTCGTCCTCGCACTGCCAGGGCTCGATGCCGGCCACGAGGGGATGGTCCTTCGCGGACTCGCTCACGGTGATGGGGTAGGGCTCGATCGCGGGGTGGGCGAGGAACTGGCTGCCAAGCGTCTCCATGAGGATGGGGTAGTCGCGCGGGCAGTGGACACCGTCGTCCTGGAAGTCCATGACGGAGTTGGTGCCGTGGAGCGCGAACCAGCGCTTGCCGCTCGCGACGAAGTCGCGCACGACCTCCTGCTGCTCGACCGTGGGGTGGACGTCGCAGGTGTAGCTGATGAGGAAGTCGGCGGCGGCGATGGCCTCGGTGTTGCTGTAGTCCTCGCCGACGCGGACGCGAACGTCGTCGTCCTCGTGGAGGAGCTTCAGGATTTCGAGGCGGGCGAAGTTGATGTCGTGCCACTTGCCCCCGGTGATGAGGTAGGCGTCGATTCTCGGCATGGCAGCCTCCCGGAGGGGGTGTGCGTGGCGACGGGGCGCGAAGAGTCCCGCGCCGGAGCGTGCCGGCGCGGGACTTCCGCTGTGCCTGAACTAGAAGGCGACGCGGCGGGTGAAGCCGCCGTCGACGACCACGTTGGTGCCGGTGGTGTGGCTGGAAGCCGGGCTGGCGAGGAAGGCGGCCACGTTGGCCACTTCCTGGCCGGTGCCCATCTGGCCGGCGAGCGTGTCGGGCTTGGTCTTGCTGCGCAGGGGGATGCCGTTCGCGATCATCTCGAAGAACGGCGGCATGGCCTGCTCGATGTTGTGCCAGGGACCACCCTCGAAGTAGGTGGGGCCGGGCGAAACGACGTTGAAGCGGATGCCCGCGGCGGCGTGCTGCTGGGCGGCGAAGGCCGAGTAGTTCAGCAGCGCGGCCTTCATGGCGCCGTAGGCGCCGGCCGAGGTGGCGGGCGGCGGCGGGAAGGCCTCGACGGCGGCCGAGGTGCTGATGATGACGACGCTGGGGGACTCCGACTCGGTGAGGAACGGGACCGCGGCGTCGACGCCGTTGACCGTGCCCATCATGTCGATGGCGAAGTGCTCGTTCCAGAGCGTGCCACCGCCGCCGGCGGAAGCGTTGCTGACGAAGATGTCGATGCCGCCAAGCTCGGCGGCGCTGGCCTCGACCCAGGCCTTGAGGGCATCGCCGTCGCCCACGTCGCAAGCGGCGCCGCAGACGTTGGTGCCGTGGGCCTTGAGGCCTTCGACGGCGGATGCGACGCGGTCGGCGGTGCGGGCGCAGATGGCGACATCGGCGCCTTCCGCGGCGAGGGTGTTGGCGATGAAGTTACCGATGCCCTGGCTGGCAGCCGTGACGAGAGCCTTCTTGCCTTGCAGTCCAAGATCCATGGTGTGGGGAACCTCCCTTGTGTTGGGTGCGACCGGGCGGATCCAGGGCCGCGGCCGCCTCGTTGGCAGGGCGCGATTCTAGAGAGTCGCGCCCTACACGGAAAGTGCGGAGGGGATGGGGCGGCGCGCCTTTGTCCAGTGGGAGCGGTCCTGTACGATGCGCGGGCGCTCGGACGCCCGCGACGGCGTCCCTATCCCACTGTGCGCGGAGGCGGCCGTGGCCAACAGCAGCCAGGCAATGGAACCAAGCGAAGAGGTCCTGAAGGACCTGCATCTCCGGATGGTGCGAATTCGCCACTTCGAGGAAGAGGCGGGCAAGCTGATGGAGCAGGGCAAGTCCCCCGGGGCCCTGCACCTGTACATCGGCGAGGAAGCGGTCGCTTCGGGTGTGATGGTGCACCTCAGCGACCAGGACCAGATCACGAGCACGCATCGCGGCCACGGGCACCTGGTGGCCAAGGGCGGCGAGTTCAAGAAGATGTACGCGGAGCTGTACGGCCGGGAGACCGGCTACAACAAGGGCCGCGGCGGCAGCATGCACATCTCCAACGTGGATGCGGGCATGCTCGGCGCGAACGGCATCGTGGCGGCGGGCCCGCCCATCGCCGTCGGCGCCGCCTTCTCGAACAAGTACCTGGCCCGCGTCGAAGGGCGCGACCGAATGAATGTGGCCGTCCCCTTCTTCGGCGACGGCGCGACGAACGAGGGCGCGTTCCACGAGGCGGCGAACATGGCCGCCATCTGGAAGCTGCCGGTGGTGTTCGTCTGCGAGAACAACGGCTACGGCGAGTTCACCCCCCAGGCGGAGCATCAGGCGATCAGCGATGTCGCCGATCGCGCGGCCGGCTACGGCATGCCGGGTGTGATCTGCGACGGCATGGACGCGGTCGCGGTCTGGGAGGCCGCGGGCGAGGCAATCGAGCGGGCGCGGACGGGCGGCGGCCCCACGCTGGTCGAGTGCAAGACCTACCGCTTCGTGGACCACGTCGGCCTGCGCGGCATCGGCCTGCATTACCGCACCGACGAGGAGCTCGAGGAGTGGCGCGCACGCGACCCGATCCCGCAGCACGAGCAGCGGATGATCGAGATGGGCGTCATGACCGCCGAGGAAATCCAGGCGGTGCACGACGCGGTGATGGCGGACATCACGGAGTCGATCGAGTTCGCCGAGAACAGCCCGCTGCCGGACCCGGCAGACCTGCTCAACGACGTCTACACGCCCACGGCGGCGAGTTAGGAGCGAATCAATGACCGCAGCAGAGGCGCCCGCCGGGCGGCAACTCGTCTACACCCTCGCGATCACGGAGGGCGTCCGCCAGGCGCTCCAGGAAGACCCGCTGGCGTTCATGGCCGGCGAGGACGTTGCCGGGGCCGGCAGCGTGTTCGGCATCTACCGCGGCCTGCTCGACGAGTTCGGGCCGGACCGCGTCATTGACACCCCCATCAGCGAGTCCGGCATCATCGGGCTGGCGGTGGGGGCCGGGGCCACGGGCCTCAAGCCCATCGTGGACATCATGTTCATGGACTTCATCGGCGAGTGCATGGACGAGATCGTCAACCAGCTCGCGAAGATGCGGTACATGTTCGGCGGGAAGGCGACGCTGCCGGTAACCGTCCTGACGATGTCGGGCGCGGGCATGAACCTCGCGGCGCAGCACTCCCAGAGCCTGGAGGCGTGGCTCTGCCACACGCCGGGCCTGAAGGTCGTGATGCCGGCGACGGCCTACGACGTGAAGGGCGCGATCATCACCGCCGCACGGGAGCCCAACCCGGTGTTCGTCGTGATGTGCAAGGGCCTGATGGCGCTTCCGGGCGAGGTACCGGAGGAGCCGTACACGCTCCCCATCGGCAAGGCCAACGTGCTCCGCGAAGGCGACAGCCTCACGATCGTGGCCCACGGACGGATGATCCACGAAGCCACGAAGGCCGCCGACATCCTCGAGGGCGAGGGCGTGAGCGCCGAGGTGATCGACCCGCTGTGGCTGCAGCCGCTCGACACGGAGACGATCATCAACTCGGTCTCGAAGACGCATAACGCGCTCGTCGTGCACGAGGCGGTCCGCTTCGGCGGGGTTGGCGCGGAGATCGCGGCGCAGATCGCGGAGCTGGCGTTCGACTACCTCGATGCGCCGGTGGGCCGCGTGGCGGCGCCGTTCTCGCCCGTGCCCTTCAGCCCGGTGCTGGAGCAGACGTACGTGCCGAACGCCGAGCGCATCGCGGCCGAGGCGCGGCAGATCCTCGGAACGGGGTAGCCCTGACGACCTCGCGCCCACTCGGGATCGCCGCCAACCCCGCTTCGGGGAAGGACATCCGCCGCCTCGTTGCGCGCGCGTCGGTCTTCGACAACCAGGAGAAGCGCGCGATCGTGCGGCGCGCCATCGTTGGCGCGCTCGCGAGCGGCGTGCGCGACTTCCGCTACATGCCCGACACCCACGGCATCACGACTGCCGCAGCCGAGGAGTTCGGCGACGAGGCCACATTCATCGCCGTGGAGACGACGCATACCGCCAGCGCGCTCGACACCATCCGCGCCGCCGAAGCGATGGAAGCGGAGGGCTGCGGAGCGGTCATCACGCTCGGGGGCGACGGCACGAACCGGGCCTTCGCGCTCGGTTGGACCGACGCGCCGCTCGTGCCCGTCTCGACGGGCACGAACAACGTCTTCCCCACGATGGTGGAGGCGACGGTGGCGGGCTCGGCGGCCGGCCTCGTGGCGAGCGGGCAGGTTCCGCTGGAGCGGGTTGCGAGACAGGTGAAGGCCGTCCACGTCGAGATCGAAGGCGAGCGCGACGACATCGCCCTTGTCGACGCCGTGCTGGCAGCAGACCGCTTCGTGGGGTCGCGTGCGATCTGGGGAGGCGAGCGCCTGCGCGAGGCCGTCGTCACGAGGGCGGAGCCATCAGCGGTCGGGATCACCTCCATCGGGGGCTTGCTCGCGCCGTTGACGCCAGACGAGGACGAGGCGCTGCACCTGCGCCTGGGACCGGGCGAGGGGGGTGTGTCGCTGCTCGCGCCGATCGCGCCGGGGCTGTATGAGCCAATCGCGGTGCGGTCGCACACCCGGCTCGCGCTCGGGGAGCCGGTCACCGTGACAGGACCGGGCGTCCTCGCGTTCGACGGCGAACGCGAGCGTGTGTTGAAACCGGGGCAAGCGGCTACACTCCGGGTAGCCCGGGACGGTCCCTGGGTCATCGACGTCCACGCGACGCTGGAGTACGCGGCGTGCGTGGGTTTGTATCGCAACGACGAGGCGGCCGGCGGCTCGCCAGAGGAACAGACACTCCAACAGGACGGGGGATGAGATGCCAACCGAGATTTACATGATGAAGCTCGGCATGACGATGACGGAGGGAACCGTAGCCGAGTGGCACATCCCCGACGGCGGCGAGGTGAAGCTCGGCGAGGACCTCTACCGGCTCGAGACCGAGAAGGTCGAGATGGAGGTCGAGGCGGAGGCCGCCGGCATCGTGCGGCACCTCGTTCCGGCCGAGACGACCGTCGACCCGGGCGACGTCGTCGGCTGGATTTACGCAGCCGACGAGGAGATCCCGGATGTGCTCCCCGGCGCCCCCGCTGGAGGCGCGAGCGCGGCCCCGGCGGCAGCCGAGCCCGCAGCGGCAACCG
>JAJEIT010000049.1 GCA_022827945.1 Dehalococcoidia bacterium
GCTCGTCGGCATGCGGCTTCTCGATGGCCACAGCCTCTATGTCGAAGTCGAGGATGGTGGGCGAGTCGTCATCGAGCCCACGGCTAGAGGCTGAACAACACCTCGAAGGTGGTACTGCCTACCGTCAAGTCAGGCCCACCACCACTCCAGGTTCAAATCGGCCGGATCCCGGCGCATGGTGGTGGCAGCAGGGTGACCAATTGTGGCCAAGTTGCGGGAGCTTGAGAGCTCTGCCACGATGCGGCAAGGGCCGCGGCCCGGACCCTCGAGCCCGGGCGTTCGCGCGGGGCGCACCCCCGCAGAGGGCCGCCGCCAATCGAGGCGTCCACCCGACCGTGGAGTTCCTGCCCGAATCTCATCACCGCCCGCTCGTCGTTTCGGGCACGCTGTAGCGACACGGCTCGGCAGCAGGAGCCCCGCAGGGAGCTGCGGCAGTCGTGGACGAGCGATGCGAGGGGGGAGCCGGCGATGCCACGGTTCGAAGCAGTGGAGCCCCAGGATGTCGTCATCAGTCGCGACGCGGCCCGCTCGCTGGCGCCCTATGCCGAGGCGATCGAGGGCACCGAGGCCGGGAAGATCCTTCTGGATGCCGCGGACCGCGCCTCCGCGGTCGAGGCCAGTCTCGCCCTGGCAAGCATCGAAGTCGGCATTCCGGTTCGCATCTCGTGGGAGGACGAGCAGCGCCGTGTCTTGCTCTGGAGGCGCGCGACGGATCACGGCAGGTCCATTGAGAGTCGCCCCGCCCTCTCTTGGGCCGAGTTCAGTCGGGCCCGCTCCGACCTGGTGGAGGCGGGGCGGGAGCTCTTCTACTACTTCGGCGTCGGGCTCGCCATGCTCGGGACCACCCGGGCCGACGGCGGTCCACGCGTCCACCCCGTGAGCCCTCTCATCGCAGCCGGTCGGCTCCTCGCCTTCGTCATCCCCTCGCCCAAGCTGAGTGATCTCCTGCGAGACGGGCGCTACGCGCTGCACTCGTACCCACTCCCCGAGAACGAGGATGCCTTCTACCTGACAGGACGGTCGCGGGCCGTCTCCGACCCCGCCCTTCAGGGTGCTGCCAGGAGTCTCTACCTGAACGAGCGCCCGGGGCTCGCACCCGGTGCCCTGGAGGCGCAGACGCTGTTCGAGTTTCTCGTCGACGCGTGCCTGCTCACGCGCACCGACGGGCACGGTGATCTCGCACCACGACACATGGTGTGGCGCTCGGGCTGACGCGTGTCACCGGCACCGGGAACCTGCTCCAGTCTTGAGCGGACTTCAGGCTCGACGGCGTCGCATGCTCCGGACGGCGACCAAACAGGTGCTGGCGGACGGCTAAAGGCTGAACAGCACCTCGAAGGTGGTACGGCCTACCGTCAAGTCAGGCCCACACGCGACGAGGCTCACGCGCTCATGTCCCTGACTGCAGCCTGCACCACGGTGGTCGAGGCTGCCCGGCGGCTCTCGCCCTCCATCGAGGCACCGCTCGTGATCGGGATTGATGGTCGGAGCGGCGTGGGCAAGACGACACTGGCGTCGCAGGTGGCCCGAGAGGTGGAAGCGGCGGTTGTGCCCATGGACGACTTCTTTGCCGGGTTTCTCCCGTACGCGGCGTGGGACTCGATGGCCGTGGAGGAGCGGGCGGAGCGGGTCTTCGAGTGGCCCCGCCTCCGGTCGGAGGCGCTGCTACCGCTCCTGGCAGGGCAGACGGCCCGCTGGCATCCCTTCGACTGGGGAATCGGGGCGAGGGCCGGCGGGACCTACGCCAGGGAGGACACCGCCGTTGAGGTTCACCCGGCCGCCATCGTGTTGCTGGACGGTGTCTACTCATGTGGACCGCAGCTTGCCGACCTCGTGAGCGTGCGGGTATTGATCGGGCTACCGGACGGCGAGCGGAGGGCCCGGCTCGCGCGACGCCAGGACCCGGCGTTCCTCGAGCCGTGGCACGCACGATGGGATGCCGTCGAGGAGTTCTACTTCTCGCGTGTGAGGCCAAGCCGCTCGTTTGACGTGGTCGTGAGCACCAGCTCTGCCTGACGACGGCGCAGGACGCCTGATCCAGGCGGGCAGGCCCCCGCCCTGACCCTTCCTTCACCTCAAGCGGCAAGGGTTCCCTTTAGAGTAGTGTCAAGTCTTCGGACCAGAGACCTGCGGTGGGGGACGCTCCGTGAGCACGGCAGGAATCGTGGCACTTCTCTCGGCGGCCGACTTCGGCGTGTACGCCATGTCGCTGGACCAGCGAATCGTGTTCTGGAACCGGGGGGCGGAGCGGATACTGGGGTACGCGGCAAACGAGGTGATCGGCCGTCACTGCTACGAGGTAGTGGCGGGAGTGGCCCCGGGAGGCCTGACGCCGGCATGCCTGAACGGATGCCCATCCATGCGCTCCATCCAGGAGGGGTCGATACCCAGCGCCGCCAGGCTGGAGATGCTGTGCGCATCGGGAGAGCGGAAGTCGGTATCCGTTACTCCGATGGTGGTCTCCGGAGCCGTGGGCGACGCGCCGCTCATCGTTCACCTGTTCGAGGACCGTGAGGAGCGGAGCGAGAGCGACACGGCGCTGGACGAGGTCCGGGCGGAGCTGTCGCAGAGCGGCGTCGACATTGTTTCGGACCGGCCGGCGGTGATCCCGGCCGCGGGAGCCTCGACGGCATTGACGAGCCGGGAGCTGGAAGTACTGCACCTGGTGGCCCTCGGCCGCGGCACGGCGGAAATCGCCGCGGAGCTTGGCATCAGCCAGCACACAGTGCGGAACCACGTGCGCCACTTCCGCGGCAAGCTCAATGCCTCGACGAAGCTCGATGCGGTGGTCACCGCCCTGCGGCAGGGCATCCTGGAGTGGACCGACGACGACGGCCCTACCCGGGGCACGTAGCAGGACCGCAATGGCCGACGAGGAAACCCGCGACGCGTACCGGGACGCCTGGGAGGCGTGGATGAAGCAGCTTGATCGCGTCCACGAGGTGCTGCTGGAGGGGGAGGGGTTGTCGCCCGACCGGCTGAAGGGGCTCCTGAACCGGGAGGCGCGGGCCAAGCAGGCCTACGACGAGGCCCGGCTGAAGCTGCTGGGGCTCGATGAGACGGCCGCGCCTGCTCCTTCGGGCGACGAGAACCCGTTTCGCTAGCGGGCCCCTCGTTGGGTGACAGAACCCTTCTGGTAGACTCGCGCCCGCATACCTGTTTCCTGGAGATGCCCCATGGTCGAGACCAAGAAGTCGTTCTGCCGCTTTTGCCACGCGTTCTGCCCGATAGAGGTCGACGTCGAGGACAACAAGGTCATCGAGGTTCGCGGCGACGCGAGCAACCCCGTCTACGGTGGGTACACGTGCATCAAGGGACGGCATCTGCCGGACCAGCACAACCACCCCGACCGCATCCGCACATCGATGAAGCGCATGCCGGACGGCAGCTTCCAGCCGATCTCGAGCGAGCAAGCGCTGGACGAGATCGCGGAGCGGATGAGCGCGATCATCGAGGAGCACGGGCCCCGCTCGGTGGCGACGTACAACGGCACGTACGCCTTCTGCAATGCGATCACGCTCTCGGTCTCGCGTGCCTGGCACGCCGGCGTGAAGTCGCCGTCGTACTACACGAGCGTGACGATCGACCAGCCGGCGAAGGCGATCGCGGCCTCCCGGCACGGGACCTGGATGGGCGGGAGCCAGGGGTTCGACACGGCGGACGTGGCGATGCTGATCGGGAACAACCCCGTCGTCTCCATGTTCGGCGGCGTTCCCCCCTTCAACCCATGGAAGCGGCTGCGCGACGCGCAGAAGCGCGGGCTGAAGCTGATCGTGATCGACCCGCGCAGCTCGGACGTGGCCAAGCGGGCGGACCTGCACCTGCAGGTGAGGCCGGGCGAGGACCCGACGCTGCTGGCGGGCATCATCAAGGTGATGTTCGACGAGGGGCTGGTGGACGGCGACTTCCTCGCCGGGAACGCCACCCACGTGGAGGAGCTGCGGCAGGCGGTCGACAGCTTCGACCTGGACTACGTGGAGGAGCGCTCGGGCGTGCCGGCGGCGCTGGTGGAGCGCGCGGCGCGCATGTTCGCGGGGGCGCAGCGCGGGGTGGCGTCGAGTGGGACAGGCGCGAACATGGCGCCCCACCCGAACCTGACGGAGCACTTCGTGCAGTCGCTGAACACGCTCTGCGGGCGGTTCCTGCGCGAGGGCGAGGTGGTGCCGAACCCGGGCGTCATCAGCCCCGAGCGGCCGTTCATGGCGCAGGCGAACCCGCCGAACCCGGCATGGGGCAAGGGTGAACCCAGCCGCGTGCGCGGTCTCGGCGAGGTGTTCGGCGAGATGCCGACGGCGGCGCTGAGCGACGAGATCATCACGCCCGGCGAGGGGCGCGTGCGCGCGCTCGTGAGCGTGGGCGGCAACCCCGTGGGAGCGTGGCCGGACCAGCTCAAGACGATCGAGGCGATGAAGCAGCTGGACCTGAACGTCAGCATCGACATCCGCTGGTCGCAGACGGCGAAGATGGCGGACTACGTCATCGCGCCCAAGCTCTCGCTGGAGCGACCGGACCTGACGGTCCTGACGGACTCGTGGTACCCGGTGCCGTACGCGCACTACACGCCCGCGATGGTCGAGGCCGAGGACGACGTGATCGAGGAGTGGGAGTTCTTCTGGAATCTGGCGCACCGGATGGGCACGGAGATCGAACTCGCCGGCGGCCCGATGCCCATGGACGAGAAGCCGAGCACTGACGATGTGCTGGACCTGATCACGGCGAAATCGCGCATTCCGCTCGACCGCGTGCGGGAGGCGGACGGCGGGGCCATCTTCGAGGGCGAGGAAGTGCGCGTGGCGCCGAAGGCGGCGGGCACGGACGCACGCCTGGACGTGGCGCCGGCGGACCTCGTGGAGGAGATCGCCGAGGTGCGGGCGGAGCCAGTCGTGGAAGGCGCCGGCTACCTGCCGGGCGAGGAGTTCTCGCACCGGCTGATCAGCCGCCGCATGCGCGAGTTCTACAACTCCTCTGGCCGTGACATCGCGGGCCTGACGGCACGCGACGGGGGCACGAACCCCGCCTTCATGAACCCGGTCGACGGGGCCGAGTGGGGGATCGAGGACGGCGAGGTCATCGAGATCGAGTCGAGCCGGGCCACGATCCTGGGCGTGGCCGCCTTCACCGACGACGTGCCTTCGGGCGTCATCTCGATGGCGCACTCGTGGGGCGACGTGCCGGAGACCGACCAGGACGTCCGCAGTATCGGCGGGAGCACCAACCGCCTCGTGAACAACGAGGAAGCGTACGACCCGATCACGGGCATGGCGCGGCAGAGCGCCATCCCGGTCAACATCCGCCCGGCGAAGGAGCCGGTGGGCGCCAGCTAGGCGAGGAGGCATCCATGGCCGACGCGAAGTCCGGCACGAACGACGTCTGGGAGGCGATCTACACGCAGCGGGCCATCCGCCGCTGGACGGATCAGGAAGTCCCGGACGAGCTCATCTGGAAGGTGATCGAAGCGGGCACGAAGGCGCCCTCGGGGAGCAACCTGCAGCCGTGGCGCTTCCTCGTGATCAAGGACCAGGAGACGCGGGACGCGATCTCGGCCCAGCTTCGACAGGGCCTGGAGAATCCCGGCCTGCAGGCGATGATCGACAACGCCATCAAGTCCGGGACGAAGGGCGAGCGCCTGATGATGACGGGCGCGCGCGGGCTCTTCGAGAACCTGGCCTCGGCGCCGGTCTTCATCGTGCCCTGCATCTACCAGATCGCCTCGCCGACGCAGGACCCGACGACGCTGCTGGCGGGGAGCTCCATCTACCAGGCGGTGCAGAACATCATGCTGGCCGCGCGGGCGCTGGGGCTCGGGACCGTGATGACGACCTTCCAGGGCGCCGTCGACGGGATACTGCGGGAGCGCTGCGGGATTCCCGACGACGCCGTGCCGGCGGCCATCATCCCGATGGGCTTCCCCGACGCGAACTTCGGTCCGACGAACCGCAAGCCGGTGGACGAAGTGACGAACTGGGAGCGCTGGGACGCCACGCAGGCGCGCGACTAGCGCGGAGCGCAGCCGGCGCCATCAAGGCACCGAGCGATGATCGCGCTCTACCGCTTCTGGCCTGAGTCGCGCGCGGCCGTGCGCGAGACGGTCGAGGGCGCGGAGTCAGCCGCGCCCGGTGACGGTGGACTACCGCTCGCCGACATAGCGACGACGCTGGGGGCGTACGACCTCGCGGTCGACCTGGGGGAGGCGGGGAGCGCCGGGGAGGCGGCGTCACGGGCGCTGGGGGTGGCGGAGGCGGTCGTCGCGGGGCGGCTGTGGCGCGGCGGGCATGGCTGGGCGGCGGGCGTGGAGCCGACAGGCATCGCGATCCTGGAACCGGAGATCGAGGCGTTCGGCGACATCGCGGCGGAGGTGCCGTTCCTGCTGCTGCGGGCGATGGGGGGCTGGAACCTGGTTGCCTCACCGGACCGGGAGACGTGGCTCACGCTCTCGATGACGTTCCTGAACCGGCGCGCCTACCAGAGCTTCAACACGGAAGGGGCGTGGTTCAGCCCGGACGTAAACGAGCTGGCCACGCTGGTGATGGGCACGCACAACACGCGGGACGTCGAGGGCACGTGCCTGACCTACGACATCCCGGGGCTCTCGCTGGTGGACTGGGAGGACGAGGGGCAGGCGGCGCTGAGCGGCGGCGAGCCGGAGGCGTCACGCAGCGCGATGCTGGCGGAGGAGCTGCACTACGCGGCGCTGCTGCGGACGCCCGCGGACTCGCTGCGGGAGGCGCTGGCGCCGCTGGGGTCCGAGCTGTTCGTCGAGGGCTAGCGGGCCAGGATTGCTCGCCTACGGGCCGGCGTTCGTGAAGTCGCCGAGGTGCTCCTCGTAGTGATGGGCGCCGTTCGCTCCGACGATGTAGGCGCCGAGTCCGTCGTGGGCAAGCAGGCCATCGGGAAGCCGTACGACCGCCGCCCTGAACACCCTGCGCGCGGCCTCCGCCTCCGTCTGCACCCCGGCCCAGCTCTTCCCCTCCGCTTCCGCTCGCGCCCGGGCGTTGAAGGCGTCGATATCGGGAACGCCCGACCGCTCACCCCGCGCGAGCCGGCCCAGGCGGTCGGCGGAGAGGCGATGCCAGGCGGCGACATGCGCGACAACTTCCAGCAAGGTCCAGCCATCGCCACGCCTCGTCTCCGGGGCGAGGCCCTGGAGGCTCGCCGACCAGCGCCCGAACGCCTTCCGCTCCATGTTCAGCAGAGTCGCCTTGTCCGTGACGGCATCGCTCATTCCCCAGCGCTCCTGGGGATCCCTAGCGCAGGGGCTCCACGACCATGACCGCCTGACCGACGATATCTCCGGCCTCCAGCATGGCGGTGGCCTCGTTCACCTGCTCGATGGTGCAGCGGAAGGTGACGATCGTGGGGATAGGCAGGCGGCCGTCCTCGATCCAGTCGAGGAGGACGGGGACGTCCTCGTCGGGGTTGGGCGGGTCGGGGAGGGTGTAGCCGCCGCCGACGACGATGGCGTCGATCTCTTCCTGACGCTCCTCCGTGCCGGGAAGGCCGACGACGAGGGCGCTGCCGCCATCGCGCACGGGGGCGCGACCGGGGCGGGAGGCCGTCTCGAACTCGTAGACGCAGTCGAAGAGGTGGTCGACGCCGCCCGGCGCGAGCTCGGCGATGCGCTCGACAGCGGCGGCGCTGCTCAGGTTCAGGGTCTCGGTCGCGCCGGCGGCACTGGCGGCCTCGAGGCGCTCGTCGTCGCGGGCGACGGCGATGATGGCGCCGGCCCCGGCGGCGGCAGCCGCCGCGATGGTCGAGAGGCCGACGCCGGCGCAGCCGAAGACGGCCACGCTGTCGCCTTCGCCGACGCCCGCGGTGCGGACCGCGCTGGCGGCGAGAAGGGAGGTGTTCCCGAGAACAGAAGCGCCTTCCTTGTCCATCAAGTTGGGGATGGGGACGACGAACTGCTCGTCGAGGACGAGGTTCGTGCCCCACGCGCCCGCGGGGCTGACCTCAGTCTCCGTGCCGTCATCGAACTCGACGAGGGGGAGCTCGGGTTCGCGGCCCGAGTCCGCGCTCCAGGGCGTGATGAGCACGACATCGCCGACCTTGCAGCGGCTGACCTCGCTGCCGACCTCAAGGACGCGGGCGGTGCCCTCGCGCCCGGGGATGACGGGAAGGGGCTGGGGCTCCTCGACCTGCTGCAACTGACCGTGCTCGATGCCGGCGGCGTAGATCTCGAGGACGGCCTGATGCGGTCCGGGGTCCGGCAGCTCGAGCTCCTGGATGGCGCAGACTCCGAAGTCGCCCTCGAGGACGACGACACGGGCGGTTGTTGGCATGGGGCGGCGATTACTCCTGGCGCTCGACGTAGGGCGCGAGCAGCTGAGGCACGCGCAGATCTTCGGGGATGCGCTCGGGGCCGATCATGCGGTCGAGCTGTTCGGCGCAGTTCCAGATGCGCCGCTCCTGGTAGCTGACGGGCATGCCGGTGAGGCCGGGCGAGTTGAGCGACTTCTGCATGGGCGCCATGTTCCGCGTGTCCTCTTCCATGACGACGTCGAAGCCATCGAGGCGCTGTTGCCAGACCTCGGAGGAGGCGGGGGAAGGCGCATCGCCCCAGTCGACGCAGAAGGTGATCCACTCGAAGCGGGTCGTGCCCACATCGAGGGGCCAGGCGAGGAGGAAGGGCATGCCCGTGGCGCTCACGGGGGTGACGAGGTTGGGGAAGGCGCTGAAGGCCGTGCTCGTGCAGCGCGTCATGCCGTTGACGGTCTTGATCTCGGCCATGCCGTCGTGGAGCGCGCCGAAGGCCTGGCGGTCGAGGTCGACGCGCCAGTCGAGCTGGTGGTCCATACCGGTCATCTCGGCGGCGCGCTTCGAGAGCGGGGTGATCATGCGGGAGTGGCCGTTGGGCAGGACGCCCATGGTGGCTCCGCGCTGGTCGAGCCCGGAGACGCCCGCTTTCTGGTGGATGTGCTTGAAGTGATAGACCTCCTGGAATGCCTCGACAGTGACCTTCCAGTTGCAGGGGATGATGGTCCAGCGCTTGTCGATCATGCGGAGCGTGGCGCCCTGGAACATCGACATCTGCTCGGGAAGGGGATGCAGCCAGTCAAGCAGGGGTTCGGCGTCTGGGTCCTGGTTGATGAAGACCCAGCCATCCCAGCTCTCGCAACGCAGCTCGCGGAGCCTGTGCCGGTCTTCGGGGATACCGGCCTTGTCGCCGGCGAACTTGCCGGTGGTGAAGTCGTAGAGGTGGCCCTCCTCCGGACAGCGGAAGATGCCCTCGGGGAGCTTGCGGCGGGGGAACTCCTGCTGGAACTGGAGGTTGTTCCCAGCGGAGTCGAACTCCTTCCAGTGGAAGAGGTGGCTGTCGTCGGGGACGTCGAAGAGGGGAGAGCCGTGGACGCAGGCGTTCTCGAAGGCGTGGACCGCGAGGTCCTCGCCGCGCACCAGCACGACCTGAATGCCGAGGTGGTCCCAGACCTGGTAGGAGCCGGGCTCGGGAAGCTCCTCCTCGCGGGTGGCGTAGAGCCAGACGCTGGTCCAGAAGTGCTTCATCTCGAGGTCGTAGAACTCCTGGCTGCGGTAGCGGCCGGCGGGGAGGTCGGGGAACTTGGGGAAGCCCTCGGGCGGTCCCTCGCGCGAGAACTCGTAGCGGATCTCATCCTTCAGCCGTTCGACGAGCGCTTCCTGCATGGGTCCCCTCCGGGTCCGGCACTGGCCGCGCCGGTCGCGTCCTGCGATTCTACGCGCTGACTGCGGGAACAACCGCCACCGGGGAGACGCCCATGATTCGCCACATCGTCACGATCACGCTGCGGGAGGACGCCTCGACCGACGACATCGAGTCGTTCTTCGAGGAGCTCGGTCCTATCAGCCGTCATCCCAAGGCGATCGACTACTACTGCGGCTGGAACTTCCAGGACCTCGGCGATCCGTGCGACATCGGCATCTCGTGCTCGTTCGCGAACCAGGCCGACTTCGAGGAGTACATGGCCTCGCCGGACCACGCGCCACCGGGGGTCTACCTGCGGAGGATCTCCGACCACTGGAGCGTGATCGACTATATGGAGGGGTCACCCCAGGAGGGGAAGGCGGCGGCGCGGTCGGAGCGGGAGGGGGCATGACCGAGCGGCCGCTGATCGCGATCACGCTGGGGGATCCCGCCGGGATCGGGCCGGAGGTGGCGGCGAAGGCGCTGCAGCGGCACGAGCTGCGCGACGAGGCGCGGCTGTTCCTCCTGGGGTCGCCGACAAGCGCGGCAGCGGCGCTGCGGCTGATCGGCTCGACGCACGAGCTGCGGCCGGTGCGGCGTGCGGGGGACGTGC
This sequence comes from Dehalococcoidia bacterium, assembly GCA_022827945.1. Taxonomy (GTDB): domain Bacteria; phylum Chloroflexota; class Dehalococcoidia; order Tepidiformales; family Tepidiformaceae; genus UBA2991. The sequence goes on from JAJEIT010000049.1 coordinate 10,272, forward strand.
GCGGGGAGGCGGGGACGACGGAGGTGCTGGCGGTCGGGGGGTTCCGCGTCGGGGGGTTCCGCGAGGACTACTTCGCCATGGGGGAGCACTCGGTGGTGGCGGGGGAGGCATCGCACATCTGGGTGGAGGAGGCGGCGCGGCTGGCGCTGGCGGGCGAGGTGGAGGCGATCGTGACGGCGCCCATCAACAAGGAGTCGTGGCAGCTGGCGGGAAGCTCGGACACGGGGCACCAGGAGGTGTTCAAGCGGCTGTCCGGGTCGGACCACGTCGCGACGATGCTGATAACGGGGAACCTTCGGTGCATGCACCTCTCGACGCACAAAACGCTGGCGGAGGCGTGCGCCTACGTGACCCGGGAGAACGTGCTGGAGGCGATCCGGCTGACGGACCGGCACTTCCGCGAGTGGGGGTTCGCGGAGCCCCGCATCGGCGTGGCGGCGCTCAACCCGCACGCCGGGGACGGGGGGCTGATCGGCACGGAGGAGCTGACGGAGATCGGGCCGGCGGTGGAGGACGCACGGGCGGAGGGGATCGCGGCGACGGGGCCGGTGCCCGCCGACTCGGTGTTCCCCCAGGCGATCGGGGGGCAGTACGACGTCGTTGTCGTGATGTACCACGACCAGGGGCACATCGCCATCAAGGTGCACGGCTTCGAGGAGAGCATCAGCGTGAACCTGGGGCTGCCGTTCATCCGCAC
>JAJEIT010000047.1 GCA_022827945.1 Dehalococcoidia bacterium
CGCTGTTGCTCACCTTCAGGCCGTAGTCGTTCGGCGTCAGCTGCCGCGAAGCCATCTCTTCGAACTCGCGGATAAGTTCCTCATTTGCCAGCGTGACCTCCCCGTACGCATTCCAGAGCCGCTCTGAAGTCCAGAGCCGGCAGAGATCGTCATAGCCAGAGCGGTAGCCGAACCAGCGCCCCATCTGCAGGAGCGTGTCGAAGGCCTTGCTCGCACGGAGGTAGTAGCTCACCGTGAGCCCTTCAAGGGTTAGCCCTCGGGAGAGTTTGTCGCCACCAATGATGCTGACATTGCGTCCGGTGGCTCGATGCTCGAAGTAGTCGAGGGCGTCTTCAGCCGTCCCGTTGATCGTTTTCACGACGATCGGATCGACAGCGTCTGCCAGCAGCGCGTCGATCTCTTGCCAAGCAACCGGCACAGCGCCATCTGCTGCCATCTCCGCGGTCGTGGGGACAAAGTCCTCGGTCCACAGCTCCTTCAACTCTGCCCTGATACTCGGGCCACGCCCATCGCCGAACTTGATTCGAGACTTCAACAGCTCCAGTTCGTCATCGACCTGCTCGCGCACCGCGTCCTGAACCGACGTGAATCTCGTGACGTGAATCAGCATCGAGTTGTGGGCACGCGTCTGCCCTCGTGCCATTCGAGCGGCCCGCGCAAGGACAAACGTATGTATCGCAGTGCGGACACTCCCTGGAAGAGGACCGGGGACGTGCCCATTCTTGTGGCGGTCCGGTATCCAAGCTTCGTTGTCGCGAATCTGCCGAAAGAGCGGCAGGGGATCGTCATCCACCTCACCACCGAACAACCGGGATGGCCCGAAGTAGTTTGTAGGTGGACGCAGATACTCAATAAAGCTGGCGGGAAAGAGGTCTGGACCGAGCTCGTCGTGATCCGCGTCCGGGTCAATGTAAATGTTGGCGTATGGCGTCGCGGTATAGCCTACGTACGCGCGCCGGTCGAAGCACGAAAGCAGCCGCCGAATCGCCTCATTCACCTTCGTCGGCTCGTCCGTCGCCGCCTTTGTATTGATGGAAGCGTTGTCTGCCTCGTCGTCAATGACGAGAACAGGGAACCCTCGCACTCGGGGTGGATCTCCAAGTCCGGACACCTTCAGTAGCCAGTTCCGGAGGTTGCCGAGAATCCTGCTGTTCTTCTTCACGACAAGGAGAACCGGACCATTCCCCGGAACGATGCCGGCGCCGCTCGCTCTGGCAATACCGAAGTCCCCCTTCTCGTCGCTCGTAGTGAGTGACGCAGCAGGGATGCGGGGTTCACCGATCAGCCGCCCGACGCCGAGGTCCGCAGCAGCGAAGCCATCGTTCGCATCTGCAATCTGCCTGAGCTGGGTATCAATGCCGAGAAAGCCCTCGTCGAGACGCAGTTGGGTCTGACTTCTCAGGCTGTTGTGCATGCCGGCGAGCACAACGATGAGGCTGTACCCCGCATCGACCGCACGACAGATAAGGCCGGTGTAGTTGCCCGTCTTCCCGGACTGTATCTGCCCCACGACCATCCCCCGCCGATCCCACGGGCCAGCCCGCTGCGGGTCTTCAAGCTTCCCGAGGATTTGCTGAGTCGTGGAGTCCAATCGCTGAAGAACAAGCGGGGGAAGGCGCTCCTCCTCTTGCAGGTACCGAAGGTACCGTGGCCAGAAGCGCCAGGGGATGGAATCGCGTCGTTCCGGCAGCCACTCAATATGCCCGTCTCCGCTATCCAGGGAGACAGCATCAGGCTGAAAGATGTTGAATTCTGCCTGCAGGGTCCGGACGAGTTCGGCTGCATCAAGCTCGATCCCGTGGCGCTTCGACATCAACGGCACTACGTCGGCGACTGTCTCACGGAGCTCCTCGTCGGTGGGTGTGTTCGTCTCAAGGAGAGTGAGAACGAGGTTTCTCGCCTTACGGCGACTCTCTAAATCCATCAAGTGCTCCCGACTATTTGGTCAACGAGACCGGGGTAGAGATTAAACGGTTCGATCTTCAGCAGCCGATCTCTGGCCGCCTGTCGCGTCAGTCCGCTTCGGAGAAACACTTCATAGACTCGCTCGACCAGCCCCGCGAGTTCTTCGTCGGGCTCGGCATCGAAGGGGACTCCTGGCTCCTCCGCCCGTGGGCCGGGGAGGAGCGGTATCGGGATGGTCTCCTCAAGGACTCGAATCAGGTCCATCAAAGCCTGTCGTCCTTCCCCGGATTGCGTCAGCAGTTCCACGACGAGAGGGTGCTTTCGATTGATGCGGAAGGCAGGCTCGCCGTGGCGCCGCATCTGACGCCAGACGGGCTCAGCTGGCCTGTCGGTTCGCCGACCGACCTGGCCCCCCCTGTGGCGATAGACCGCGCGAGCCCTCTGTCTTGTCACGCGCGCAATTCGTCGCAGGTCACCTGCCAGAGACCCTGGAGGACGTACCGACGCCTTCTTCACGTCGAGGGCCCATTCGCGGTCGAGCACAGCAGGTACGTCAATGGCAATGCGGGCGAGATTGTGGTCGTCGTCCTTCGACTGACCCCTCGTGAACCAGCTCCCTGCCTGAATCAGCCGGTCGGCTCGAAAGACATAGAAGCCCTGCTGAGCATTCCAGCCGTGAGGTCCACCCCCCTGCTCGTACTCGACCTCCGTTAGCTTGGAGCTATGGGGGAGCACAAAGGGTGAGACAGTGACCGTTGCGCCGAGGAGAGGTAGTCGCTCTAAGGGGAGATGCTGCGTTGCATCGTGGTCCGTGAGAAACGGATCCCAGCCGCGAACGGGAACGCCGTTGAGATTGATCCGCAGTGGGTGAGGCTCTCGGAGCAGGAACCGCCCGAAGGTCATCGCGAGGTGGCGCTCGAGGGACGCCACTGTCTGAAGGAAGCGCTGGTGGGCGGGGCCGTCAGCGACTTCTGCGTCTCCCTCGACGAGACTGCCGGTTAGCCGCCTCCATAGCACCACAGTCCCCTGCCCCGGCTGTTGGCATCGCTCTACCAGATCCCGAGCTTTCGGAGGTGGGGACTTCAGCAACAGCCAGCGACCTTCGGCCCGCACGTAGTCGAGGTCCCAAGTCCGGTACGCAACACGCCGACTGCGCCTGCGCGAGCCAACGGTAAGTTCTCGACACTGCGAGAAGGAGGCGGTCTTGAGTCCGAAACCGAAACGACCCAGGTCCGCGGTGTCCCGAGGAAGCAGAGGGTCACGACTCCCAACAGTCATCGCTTGCTTGAGTTGACCGGCGGTCATGGCATTGCCGTCGTCAACCACGGCACACCACGAGTCGGCACCGTCCCAGTGGAAGACAACGTCGATCTGCGTCGCGCCGGCGGAGATTGAATTGTCGATGAGATCAGCTACGGCGGACTCAGTGCTGTAGCCCAGTGCACCGAGGGTCTCAATCGTGGCAGCAGGATCGGGTGGAGCTTCCTCGGAGACCCCGATGTCGTATTCGGTCACGCGCTGGCTCTCGCTACGTCTAAGAGGCTCGTGGCTCACACTGAAAGGTCGCTTAGCTGGAGGGTCGCGACGTCAGCGAAACCGTGCCACGAAGGGGACGGGAGGCTCTACCGCGCCCTCGCCAGCTCGAACGGTCTTCCCGTTTCCCGAAGGATCGTAACCGTCCGATGATCGTCGCCTCCTTCGTCAGCTTCCGCCCAGAACTCATCCATAGAGCGGTAGAAGGCCAACGTATCGTCGGCGACGACGAGCACCGTGCCGTCGTCCAGTTCGAGGATGTCGAGTTCCACCCCGCCACCCGAATCCCACGTGTCTACGTTACGAACGTGCGCCGCAGCAGTCATATTCTCCATGGACGAGATTCTACACCCCTACCGGGTCCATCTCACTCCCACAGCCGCTGCCTTCCCCGCGACGAAACAGCTGACGTCGGCCGTCGTTATCGACAGCTGGTGCGGTGTGGTGGACGGGTCTCATTGTGGAGTCGGCGGGGCGGGTGGCGACGCCTTGGCCCTGCGGCCTGCGAGGAGAGGCATGGTAGTAATTCGCCGCTCACCGGACGAGACCCCCCGACTCGGCGATGCGATCTACGAGCGGGACACTCGCTCGCATGTCGAGGCCACCCACCACAGCAAGATGGTCTCCATCGGTGTCGGCAGCGTTGACCAGCTGTTAGCGACAGCGTGACCGCTCAACAGACCGCCTAGGGGAACGGCGGCCTGACGCTGACGTCTGGAGCCTGCGCATTGGCTACGGTGCGCTGCGAGGGTTCAGAGGCGGCTCACTGCGGAGGCCTGGACAGCGCGTTCGGTAAGGATCATCTCGCTGGAGCCTAGAACCGAGGTGGGAGAAGCAGCCGATAGCGATGCTGGCATCCACCGAACGGCCCAGCGTCTACTGCAGACGAGTCCGCAGGCTCAGCCAGGTCGAGGCGTCGAGGATGTTCAAGTGCTCAGAATCGGCCGGTTGACGGACTCACGCCTGAACTTCTCGCAGCAGGGCGGTGAAGCCCGCCTGCTCGAAGTCACGATCGTAGGCCAGCGCCTCGGTGATGTTCCGGTCTTCCATCACGAGGAAGCTGGCGCAGTCCGTGAGGCTCCATGTCTGGTCGGGTCGGGCCGCATAGCGCTCCACGGCGGCCCGAAACTGCGCGTCTGTCTGCTGGACGATCTCGACGTCGGACCGGGCCTCCAGATCACGGACCATCGCCACAGCAAGGCTCCGAAGGTGGTCACCCCCACGCGACACGTAGTTGAGCACCTCGGCTAAGACCATCTGGGTTGTCACAGTGCTGAACGATCCCAGGTCCGTCGCCACCGTCTTGGCCCGGTCGTGCAACGGGTCCCTATCGTTGAGATTCGCGATGAAGTAGCCAGCGTCAGCGAAGACGGCGGTCACTCGTCCTCAGCCTTCGGATGCCCATAGAGGTAGTGCTTGTAGTTCTTGGCCCCATCGTCGGGCATGTCGTCCCATGCCCCTGGCGGAACAGACTTCCGAAGCCGCTCGAACATCTCGACGAGCGACTCGCCGTGAGCTTCACCCGACGGCGCTCCATCTGACATCTGCACGTCTTCGATCGACACCGTCACCTGCTTGCCCTCCTCGAGGTCGAGGGGCTCCTGGGGCGTCAGCACGCCGTTGGCGTAGGTGGCTCTCACGGTTGTAGTCACGACTGATCCTCCACGCGCGCGCTTGCCACTATCCTACCGCGCCGTCCCTGATAGCCGGGACCGAGGGAGGCGCAACACGGAGGAGCGCAGGCTCGCCAACCACGCCAGCGACTGAGTAACCGTTCCTCGCTACGCTCGCTTGCGGGCCTTCGGGCTCAGCACGAAAGTCCTGCGGAATGGCAGGAACTCCGAGCCGCCGTTTGTGACAGGCGAACAGTCATGCCAATGTTTGTTCAGTGGTAATACACTTGTTCGCCAGAACTGTCCCATTCGTGCGGGATCACGCTTCTGGTAACAGCTCTTCCGACGCGAAGTAGCCAGTTACGGGTTGAAGCAGAACGTGCACGTGGACCTCTTTCGCGCGGGTATGGCTTGCAGCCGGCGACGGGCGTTCGAAAGGGTCTTGAACGGTCCGTGCCAGCGACCGGTCGGCGTCCGCGGCCCCACGCCCAGCTTGCCCTGCCCGCCCTGGCAGTGACCGCATTCGCCGTGGTGGAGACGGGCGGAGCGCAGAAGCGTGTTCTCGTAGATGTAATACGCCATCCCACGCCTCCTGGCGGTCAGGGTGACCGTGATGGGGTCTGTGCAGCCAAGCCGGCTTCGGAGAAGGGACGGGCGACAGCTCGCTCCACTGAGAAGGCGTGCCTCGGCTTCGTTCCGGGGGGTGCGGTTGCGCGCCGCCTGCTGCCAGTGATTGCTATTGATGCCGTGGCAGGGACGAGGCGCGCCCTCCTGCCATTCACCCGGCCCTCCGCCCGGAGCTGCCTGCGGAGCCGTAGACGGCGCGATGCCCGACTCGCACGCTCCAGACGTTGACGGCACCGGGACGCTTCGCCCGGAGGAGTTCCGTTGCCCCGAGGACGCTGCCGGCAACGGCCCAGCTCCCGCTGTCCACATCGATGGCAACGATCTCTCCGTGATGGAACCGCTCGACCTGGGGCCGGATGTCCTGCTCGTACATCCCGTCCCCGCGCCGGGCCGTCTCTTCAGCGGGGCGGCGCCTAGGCATCTCGTTGTTGTCCTGACACCGCTGTCCTCGTCGCTCGGGGCCCGTACTGGACGCTACGGGGGAAGCGGCTCAACACGCTCGAACTCCACTCCTCGCCAACGTGGGAAGACGCCGCATAGAGGTGAGCGGCAGGACACCGCCTCACTGGCGGTGTCCTGTCCGCTTGCACCGGCCTAACAGCCAACCCGGGCCGGTGCTGCTTCATGCTCGCCTTCAAGCGCCGATGACCTCGTGACTTCACTCATTGCAGTCACCTCCCTCTGGAGAGGCACGGCGGATTATGCCATCGCCTCCATTACCGTTCCGTGACTTTTGTGCCAAATTTCCGTGATGATTTGTAACTTTGGGGCATCTGCGGCATGATGCCCCCGTTGGCGCCGAATCGTGGAGGCAACAGATTGAGCCGACCGGACGAACGAGACCGCGAGACGTCGGAACTGCGCGAGCGCCTCGCCCGCCTGAGCGAGGTGGGCCTCCGCATCAACGAAAGCCTGGACTTCGACACCGTGCTCCAGGGCGTGCTCGACTCCGCCCGTTCTCTTACGGGAGCCCGCTACGGCGTCATCGCCCTGTACGGCGACGACCGCACGGCGGAGGACTTCCTCTCCTCGGGGATGACCACCGAGGAGACGGAGAGGCTGTGGACGAGCCCGGGGTGGCCCAGCCACTTCGAGTACCTGAGCGGGCTTCCGGGTCCCCTGCGGATACCCGACCTGCCCGGCCACATCCGATCGCTCGGCCTCCCCGACCTCATTCCCCCCGTGGCCGTGAGCGAGAACGTGTCCTTCATGGCGACCCCAATCCGGCACCGGCAGGAGCGCGTCGGCAGCATCTTCCTCGCCGAGAAGGAACACGGGCAGGAGTTCACGCGAGAGGACGAGGAGACGCTCGTCCTGTTCGCCTCCCAGGCGGCGTTGGCCATCGCCAACGCGCGCAGGCACCGGGAGGAGCAGCGGGCCAGGGCCGACCTCGAGACCTTGATCGACACCTCCCCCGTCGGCGTCGTGGTCTTCGACGCAGTGACCGGAGCGCCGAGGTCTTTCAACCGGGAGGCGCGGAGGATCGTCGAGGGTCTCTGCAACCCAGACCAGACGCCGGAGCTGCTGCTGGAGGTGATGACATTCCAGCGCTCCGACGGGCGGGAGATCTCCCTGCGGGAGTTCCCGATGGCGGAGCTCCTGAACATCGGGGAGACAGTACGCGCCGAGGAGATCGTTTTCACAGTCGCCGACGGACGCAGCGTGACGGTGCTGCTCAACGCCACGCCCATCCTCTCCGAGGAGGGTGCGGTTGAGTCGGTGGTCGTCACCATGCAGGACATGGCTGATGTCCAGGAGCAGGAGCGCCTGCGGGCGGAGTTCCTGGCGATGGTCAGCCACGAGCTGCGGACGCCCCTGACCTCGATCAAGGGCTCGGCCAGCACGATCATGGACGCGGGGGCGGACCTCGACCCCGCCGTGGTCCGCCAGTTCGTCCGCATCATCAGTGACCAGGCCGACCACATGAACGCCCTCGTCGCCGATCTGCTGGACGTGGCCCGCATCGAGACGGGCGCACTCGCGGTCGGTCCCGAACCGGCCGAGGTGGCCGCGCTGGTCGACCGGGCGCGAACCGGGTTCAGCAACGGGGGTGGGAAGAACACCCTCGCCATCGACGTCGAGCCGAACCTGCCCCTCGTGATGGCGGACCGGCGGCGCATCGTCCAGGTGCTCGGCAACCTGCTGTCAAATGCGGCGCGCAACTCCCCGCAAGCGTCCGCGATCAAGGTGAGCGCCGTGCGCGACGGCGTGCACGTGGCGATCTCGGTGGCCGACGAGGGGCGCGGCATCCCGCCGGAGCGCCTGCCGCACCTGTTCCACAAGTTCTCCACGGCGCAGGCGGGGGAGCGGGAAGGGGATACCGGCCTCGGCCTCGCCATCTGCAAGGGGATCGTGGAGGCGCACGGGGGCCGCATCTGGGGGGAGAGCGACGGGCCGGGCACGGGGGCGCGCTTCACCTTCACCCTGCCCTCGGTGGAGGAGTCGGGGGCAGGCGCCGCGGGCACGCTCCGCGCGGGATCGACGCGCCGTGAGCAGAAGGACGAGGAGAACGAGCGGCTGCGAATCCTGGCGGTGGACGACGACCCCAACGACCTGCGCTACGTCCGCGACACCCTGTCGAAGGCGGGCTACGACCCGATCGTGACCGGAGAGCCTGAGGATGTGCTCCGGCTGGTGGAGGACGAGAAGCCGGAGCTCGTGCTGCTGGACCTGATGCTCCCCGGGACGGACGGCATCGATCTGATGAAGGAGATCCTCGCGGTAGCCGATGTGCCGGTCATCTTCCTGTCTGCCTACGGGCGGGAGGAGCTGGTCGCCAGGGCCTTCGACACGGGAGCCGCCGACTACGTCGTCAAGCCCTTCTCGGAGACGGAGCTGGCAGCCAGGATCCGGGCGGCCCTGCGCCGGAGGGCGGCCGCGGAGCCGGCGGAGCCCTATGTGCTGGGCGACCTGACTATCGACTACGCCGCGCGCAGGGTAACGCTGGCCGGCGAGCCGCTGCACCTGACCGCGACGGAGTACGGGCTGCTCGCCGAGCTCTCCGCCAGCGCCGGGCGGGTGCTGACCTACGAGCATCTGCTGCAACGGGTCTGGGGGGAGAAGAGCGACGGCGACGTGCGTCCCATGCGCACCATCGTCAGCAAGCTGCGCCGCAAGCTGGGGGAAGACGCCGACCACCCCCGCTATGTCTTCACCGAACCCCGCGTCGGCTTCCGCATGCCCAGGGGTACGACGGAGGAGTAGGCGCCTCGCGCCGCTCCCCGAGCCCTCCTCCGCTCCGGTGTGTCCCCGAAGCGCTCATTCGCGGGCGGGTTCTGACGGCATGGGACCCGCTTCGGCGAGCGGTCGGCGGATAGTTACAAGAAGTCACCGATACCGTCCCGATCGTTACAAGTCAGTTACAGGTGCGGTTGTAGGATTGCGGGGAAGCATCCCCGCAGGGGCGCGGGCCTGCTTGGGAATTACCACCCGACGCGAGCGACCGCGTGCTCCGATTCGTTGGGGCTCTGACACCGGCAAAAGGCTGTATCGAGTTGATCGACAACGGGCATGGCACGTCACCCGAAACGACGACTCCCGCCTTCCTGGAGCCGGCCGCCCCCTTCAAGCGCGCCCAAAGGCGTAGTCAGCGCCTCAGGCAGCGCGTGCTGCAGGCCGCGTCGACCTCTTCGCCCCGCAGGAGCGGAACGAGAGCGCTGTGCGTCCTGGCGGCGCTTACCCTGGCCGGCCTCGCTGCGTGCGGCGGCGGGGAGGACGCACCACCCGCGCCCACGGAGCCGCTCTCGGCCGAGCAGCAGGAGCTTGCCGACCACCTCAGCGTAAGAACCATGGAACTCTGGGACGTGTACAACACCTACGAGGTCGAAGACCTCAGGCAGTTCTACGAGGCGAGCTACTGGGAGGACGAGAAGGAAGAGCTCAGGCGCAACATGGAGCCCTTCAGGAAGCGCGACACCGTCTTCGAAGCGGAGGAGACCTCTCCGCCCAGGGAGATTGAGCCCGGCAAATGGCAGCTCAAGCACAAGGCCCGATTCAATGGGAGTTCGGTCAGCATGACGTTCATCTATGAGCAGTTCGACGGAGAGTGGCTGCTGACCTACGCGGAAGTCGACTAGCCCAGAATTCGGAGCAGCCAACCCCCGTACCGGTCACCACACCGGAGTCGCCGGACAGCGTGGCAGCGGACCGACTCGGAGTGGCCCACCTCGGAGGAGCGACTACGGGGCAGCCCGGGTGGAACCGTAGGGCGACCTCGAATCCGTCAACAGCCCACTCGCGGGGGTGCAGTGCCTGCCTGCCGGGCCAGCTCGATGGATCCCCAGAGGCGCCAGCCTAGCCTGTGACTCGCGAAGGCCACCAGTTCCAGCGGCCGACCAGCGCCACCACGGCCGGCACGATCAACGTGCGGGTGATGAACGTGTCGATAAGCACTCCAGCGGCAACGGCGAAGCCGAGCTGGAGGAGATCCTGGAGCGGAAGTGTCATCAGGGCCGAGAAGGTGCCCGCGAGGATGAGGCCGGCCGAAGTGATGACCGGGCCCGTGCGAGAGAGGGCCCGCACCACCGCCTCCCGGAGGGGCGCCTGTCGCGCCTCCTCACGGATGCGCGACATCAGGTAGATGTTGTAGTCGACGC
>JAJEIT010000024.1 GCA_022827945.1 Dehalococcoidia bacterium
GCCGGTGATCGTGATCGTGGAGATGCTGGGCGTGCCCGGAGACGACCTGCAGAAGTTCAAGTACTGGTCCGATATCACCGTGGAAGCGATGGGCGCCGAGGACCCAACGCCCTGGGCGGCGGAGATGGGCGAGCTGGCCGCCTACCTGCTGGGCGTGATCCGAGAGCGCCGGGCGAGCCCGCGCGACGACCTCATCAGCGAGCTCGTGACGGCCGAGCAGGACGGCAAGGGGCTCACGGACGAGGAGCTCCTCGGGGTCGTGAACCAGCTGTTCGTGGGAGGCAACGAGACGACGACGTCGCTGATCACGAACATGGTCTGGCGGCTGCTGCAGGACCGACCGCTCTGGGAGCGGTTGGTGGCGGACCCGGGCCTGATCGACGCCGCGGTCGAGGAGAGCCTTCGTTTCGACCCGCCCGTCCTGGGCCTCTACCGGACCACGACGAAAGACGTGGAACTCGAGGGAGGGGCGATTCCGAAGGACGCGAAGGTGATGATGCACTACGCCGCCGCGAACCGGGATCCGGCGGCGTTCCCGTCGCCGGACGAGTTCTCGCTGGACCGCGAGCGCAACCGGCACCTGGGGTTCGGGCTGGGCGTGCACTTCTGCCTGGGGGCGCCGCTGGCGCGGCTGGAGGCTCGCGTCGCGTTGCGCACGCTGCTGCAGCGCTGCCCCGACCTGCAGCTCCTGGGCGACGGCGAGCGGATCGCTCCGTTCTTCCTGTGGGGAAGGCGCCGGCTCCCGGTCTCGGGGTAGGGACACCCGCAGCCCTGTAGCATCGCCCGAACGTGGCATCCCTTTCCGAGACGAAGGCTGGACCTGTCGAGGTTTCGATCGAGGGCGGGCGGGGTCTCTCCCGCTCGACCTTCGCCGTCTTCCGGCAGAAGCCGTTCGCCCTGCTGTGGGGAAACACGATCACGTTCGCCCTCTCGCAGGCGATCCAGCAGTTCACCTTCGCCTGGCTGGCGCTCGACATCGCCGGCGACGAAGGCGTCGAGCTCTGGGCCGGATTCACGGCAGGGTCGGGGACGGTCGTTGGCCTCGTCATCGCCGCGCTGGGCCTGCCCGTGCTCTTCTTCGGGCTCTACGCGGGAATCCTCACCGATCGCATGGACCGGCGCGTGCTCCTCTTCGGCACGCAGCTCGGCGGAATCGCCCTTGCGGCCGGCGCGGCGACGCTCGTGGCTATGGGGTCGCTGAACATCTGGGGCATCTTCGGCCTCGCATTCGTGCTGGGTTGCACGACGGCCTTCGGGATGCCCGTGCGGCAGGCGATCGTGCCCTCGCTGGTCCCTCCCGAACGCGTCCTGAACGCCGTCACGCTCATGAACGTGAGCGCCCAGGTTGCGCAGGCGGGGGCGGCGGTCAGCGGCGCCGTCATCGCCTTTGGCGGGATTGAGTCAGCCTTCGCAGTGCAGGCGGCCCTGCTGACACTGGGACTGCTGGTCCTGATCCCGATCCGCGTGCCCAACGTCCGGAGCGGCACACGGCGACGGATACGGGAAGACCTGCGGGAGGGCCTCTCCTTCGTGATCCACCACCCGGGCATCCGGACGCTCATGATCGTGCTGCTGGCCACCGCCCTCGCGATGGCGGGCACGTTCCAGGCGCTCCTTCCCAAGATCGCGCTCGACGAGTTGGGCGCGGGCCCGTTCAGGGCCTCCATGCTGTTCACGATCATGCTGGTCGGCACGCTGATCACGTCGGTCGTGCTGGCCTCGTTCCGGCGGGTCGACCGGGCGGGGTTCTACTTCCTCTGCACGCTCGTGGCCGGGGGAGTGCTGAACGTCGCGCTGGGCCTTGCGCCCTGGTATTCCATGGCCCTGGTGATCATGTTCATCACGGGCTTCAACGCCGGGATTTTCATCAACCTGAACATGGCCCTGGTCCAGGCGCACACGCCCAACGCGATCATGGGGCGGGTGATGAGCATCTACCAGATGTGCATGGCGGGAGCGATGCCGATCGGCGCACTCATCGCGGGCCCGATGGCGGATGTCGTGGGTGCACGCTACTGGTTCGCCATCGGCGGCGCGCTGCTCTTCCTGCTCGGCGTCGTGGTTATCGCGACGCAACCGGCCCTGAGGCGGATGAGCTCGGCGCCCGATCCGGTGGGCACGGCAGCGGCAATGGGCAGGTAGCGCTGCCGGGTGACGATGGGGCGGCCGCGACCCGCATGGCGGCAGTCCGGGCGCTGTAGCATCGGCGGTACGTGGGTTCTGTCTCCGAAACAGCCGCGGACCCGGTAGCGGTTGAGCACGAGGGCCGCGGGCTCTCGCACTCGACGTTCGCCGCGTTCCGCTCGAAGCCGTTCACGCTGCTGTGGGCGAACACGATCACGTTCGCGCTCTCGCAATCGATCCAGCAGTTCACGTTCGCCTGGCTGGCGATCGAGATCGGGGAAGGCGGCGTACAGCTCTGGTCCGGATTCACGGTGGGCGAGGGAGCCGTGCTCGGGTTCGTCATCGCGGCCCTGGGCCTGCCCATCCTCCTCTTCGGGCTCTACGCCGGCATCCTCGCGGACCGGCTCGACCGGCGCTTGCTCCTCTTCGGGAGCCAGGGGGCGGGCATCGCGATCACGGCGGGGGCGGCCACGCTGGTGGCGATGGGCTCGCTGAACATCTGGGGCGTCCTCGCGCTGGCGTTCGTACTCGGCTCCGCCGTCGCCTTTGGAATGCCCGTACGCCAGGCGATCGTGCCGTCGCTCGTGCCTCCCGAACGCGTCCTGAACGCAGTGACCCTCATGAACGTGGGAGCGCAGGTCGCCACGGGCGGCGCGGTGATCAGCGGCGCGGTCATCGAGCTCGGCGGCATTTCCGCGGCCTTTGCGGCGCAGGCGGCGCTGCTGACGCTCGGGCTGCTCGCACTCATCCCCCTGCGCGTTCCCACGGTGCGAGCGGGCATCTCCCGCCGGATGGGTGAAGACCTGCGGGAGGGGTTCACCTTCGTGGTTCACCACGCGGGCATTCGCTCGCTCATGGTCGCCCTGCTGGCGACCTCGCTGGTGATTGGAGGAGCGTTCCAGGCGCTGCTCCCGAAGATCGCCGTCGACGACCTGGACGCGGGGCCCTTCCAGGCCTCGATGCTGTTCACGGTGATGCTCGGCGGCACGCTGATCACGTCCCTCGTGCTCGCGTCGTTCCGGCGGGTAGACCGCGCCGGGTTCTACTTCCTCATGACACTGGTGGTCGGCGGCTTCCTGAACATCGGGCTGGGAGTGGCGCCGTGGTACACCCTGGCCCTCGTCATCATGTTCGTCACGGGGTGGAACGCGGGCTTCTTCACGAACCTGAACATGGCGCTCGTCCAGGCGCACACGCCGAACGCGATCATGGGCCGCGTGATGAGCATGTATCAGCTCTGCATGGCGGGAGCGATGCCCCTCGGCGCCCTCGTGGCCGGCCTGATGGCGGACGTGGTGGGGGCACAGGAGTGGTATGCGATCTGCGGCGTGGGGCTGCTGCTTCTGGGCGTCGTCATGGTCACCACGCAGACCGACCTGCGCCGCATGAGCTCGGCGCCCGACCCGAAACGGGATGCGGTGGCGGGCGCGGTCGGCCGCTAGCCGCCGAGAGAAGGTCCAGGGGACCGTCGTCAGATCAACGCGGTCGACTGACGATGGATGCAGGCAAGCTGGAACGCTTCGAACTACGAAACGACGAAATACACGGCCCCATCGCGGACCCAGGTGTCGGCGCTCTTGCCGACACGCTTGGCGGCACGGGAGATGCGGAGTGCGAGACCACGAGTCGTTTCGCCCTCTTCAGGAGTGAGCTTTCCCGCTTCATCGGACTTCACCGAATTGACGTAGTCCTCGTACTGTCGCATTCGGGCAGTAAGACGGCCCGTCTGCTTCATCGGACCTGGAGCAGCCGATGCCTTTACGGTTGAAAACTTCACCATTGGTTGAGACTCCTGCGAATTGTGCATCACAGAATAGCAGTACAGATTGGGAAGTTCACACCGGCGTAGCGATAACAGATGCACTCTAGTGCCCGACGAGGGCTCCAGGACAACTCTCGAACAAGGGGCGACTCTTCAGGCCCCTGTGGTTGCGTCCCCTGCGGTCCTCGAAAGCGCCTCTCGGCACGCCGTGGGGGCCTGCGGTACTCCGGTGCTTCACGCGGCCTCCCGCGGGCCGTAGGCTGCGCGGCGATCGGAGGTCAGGATGAGCGTCGCCGCGAAGGATGTCGTTGCACGAATGGCGGAGGCGGCCAGCGACTGGCTGGACTCGCTGCCGGAGGAGCTGCGTTCCGCGGCGAACCCACCCTTTGCCGACCCGCGCCGGGAGATCTGGTACTACACGCCGACGAACCACGAAGGCGTGCCCATGGCCGACCTCAACGTGCGGCAGGTGCAGCTCGCGCACCGGCTGCTGGCCTCGGGCCTGAGCCTGCCCGCCTACCGGCGAGCGACCGTCATCATGAACCTGGAAGCGTGGCAGGACGCGCTCGGCGGGTGGCGTATCCCGCGGGGGTCCATGCGGGGCACGATGCACGGGCAGGATCCGGCGATGTACTTCGCAATGGTCTTCGGGGAGCCCGGAAGCGATGCCTGGGGATGGCGCTTCGGCGGGCACCACGTCTCGGTGCACAACACGATCGTGAACGGCGAGATCGTGTCGGTGACGCCCACGTTCTTCGGGGCGAACCCGCACGAGGCCGACCTGAGCGACTACCAGACGCTGCGCCCCGTCGCGGGCGAGGAGGACATCGCGCGCGAGCTCGTGCACAGCCTCGACACGGAGCAGCGGTCGGTTGCGATCATCTCGAAGGCGGCGCCCTTCGACATCGTGCAGTCGAACCGCTCGCGAGTGGAGGACGGGGCGCAGCCGGAATGGATCTCGATGGTCTTCAACGGGTTGCCGGACCAGGGCACGGCCGATCGCCTCACGATCATGCAGGACGACCTGGACAGCCGGCAGGCCATGACGGACGCCGACCGCGCGGCGGCGCGCTACTCGCTCACGCCCAAGGGGCTGGCGGCCGCGGGCATGTCGCAGGCGCAGCTCGCGATCCTCGAGGCGCTCCTGCGGGAGTACACGCAGCGCCTTCCCGAGCCCATGGCGGCAGCCGAGCACGAGCGACTCATGGGCATCCTGCCGGACCTGCACTTCGCCTGGGCCGGCGGCATCGAACGGAAGCAGCCGCACTACTACCGGCTGCAGGGACCGCGCGTGCTGATCGAGTACGACTGCGTCCAGAATGACGCCAACCACAGCCACACGGTCTGGCGCGATCCGGAGGGCGACTTCGGGCGCGACCTGCTGGCGGAGCACTACGCGGCGGCGCATTGATGGTGATCGGTGGTCGGTGATCGGTGTTCGGTCTCCACCACCCATCCACCGGCGGCGACGGATCCTGAACACGGAACAGAACGCACCAGGAGAAACACGATGAGCGAGACGACCCAGAAGACGCCCGAGGACTTCAACTTCCTCGACCCGGAGGTGCAGGACTGCCCCTACGAGGCGTACCAGGTGCTGCGCGACCAGGCGCCGGTCTACCAGGATCCGCACACGGGCCAGTACGTGATCTCGCGCTTCGAGGACCTGCGCGAGGTGCTGCTCGATACGGAGAACTTTGGGAACGGGGGCAATCGCGCCGCTCAGGCCGAGGCGAGGCCCCAGTTGACCGAGCGCCAGATGCGCATGCTCGCGGTGTACGAGGAGAACAACGGCTGGCTCCCGGAACCGACGCTGGCGGCTCGCGACGACCCGAACCACCGTCAGATGCGGAACATGTTCGACAAGGCGTTCCGGCCGGGGAAGATCAAGCAGCTCGACCCGTTCGTCGAGAGCGTCGCGAACCGGCTCTTCGACGCGTTCATCGAGGACGGGCACTGCGACTGGGTCCACCAGTTCGCGGTGCCGCTACCGCTCACCGTGATCGGGCACCAGATGGGCGTGAAGGAAGAGGACATCTGGCTCATCAAGCGCGCCACCGACGCGTGGGTCCGGCGGTTCGGCCAGATGGTGAGCGAGGAGGAGGAGAAGGAGGCGCTCGAGCTGGAGATCGAGGCGCAGCACTACTTCAAGAAGGTGTTCGACCGCCTGCGGGAGGAGCCCGACGACACGCTCCTCTCCGACCTAGTCAACACGGAGATCCCGGAGTGGGGCCGCACCCTCACGGACGGTGAGCTGCAGTCAGAGATGATGTCGGACACCTTCGTCGGGGGTTCGGAGACGAGCACGAACGCCATCGGCGAGGGCGTCAAGATCCTGATCGAGCAGCCGGAGATCTGGGAGCAGCTCAAGTCGGACCCGGACACGTACCTGCGCACGTTCGTGGAGGAGGTGCTGCGGCTGGAGTCACCGGTGCAGATGCTGGGGCGGGTCGCGCTGAACGACGTGGAGATGCACGGCGTGACGATCCCGGCGGGGGCGTCGATCGGGACGCGCTACGCCGCCGCCAACCGCGACGAGCGCCGCTTCGAGTGTCCGGCTGACGTTGACCTGGAGCGCAAGAACCCCATGGCGCACCTCACCTTCGGGGCGGGCATCCACTACTGCCTCGGCGCCCCGCTCGCGCGTCGCGAGCTGTACTACAGCTTCAAGACGCTCGTGGAGCGGGTCGACGAGATGTGGTTCGCGCCGGGAAAGAACGACTTCAAGCACCACCCGCACATGTTCCTGCGGGCCCTGAAGGAGCTCCACATCGAGTTCAAGGCGAAGTAGCGGGCGGCGAATGAACATTCGCCGAAGGCTTCCGGTCTTCCTGCTGGCCCTGGGGGCAGCGTTCGCGCTGCTGGCGGGATCGCTCGCGGCCTGCAGCGGCGACGAGGAGCCCCCACCCCTGAAGGTCGGCCTGCTGCTGCACTTCGGCGACAGTCCCTCCCAGACCACGCTCGGGCGGCAACGCGCCTTCGACCTCGCGATCAAGCACATCAACGCCGGCGGCGGCGTCTTCGGTCGGGACGTGGAGGTGGCGGTGGGCGACGCTACCATCGACGCGGCCGGGGAAGCGCGGCGGCTGGTCGAGGAAGAGGGTGTTCACGCCATCGTCGGCCCGAGCAGCAGCGCCGCGTCCCTGCTCGTGATCGAAGCGATCCTCGGGGACGTCGGCGTGCCCATCATCAGCCCCTCGGCCAGCTCGCCCCGGCTCACCTCCGCCGCCGACGACGACTTCTTCTTCCGCACCGTCCTCTCGGATATCGCCCAGGGGCCGGTCCTCGCCCAGCTGACGCGTGAGCTGGGATTCGACAACGTCGGCATCGCCTACCGCGACGACGCCTGGGGCCAGGGACTGGCCGCGGCCTTCGAGGGCGCCTGGACGGGCGAGGTCGTTTCCGTGGCCATCGCCCCCGACCAGGAGAGCTACCTCGCCGAGGTCCGCCGGAGCGCGAGCGGGGGCGCCCAGGCCCTCATCGTGCTCACCTTCGGGACGGAAGGGGAGATTGTCGTGCGCGAGGCGATGGAGAACGGGCTCTACGACCAGTTCCTGTTCGGCGACGCGCTCCGGCGTCCGGAGCTGATCGAGGCGATCGGCGCGAACCGCCTGGGCGGCAGGTACGGGGTCTCGGGCGCGCACGAGCACGGCACGCCCGCCGCCGAAGCGTGGGAGGCGGCCATGCTCACCGAGTACGGCGAGGTTCCCGACCTGACCTATATCCGCGAGACGTACGACGCCACCATTGCCATCGCGCTCGCCGCCCAGGCCGCCGGCGGGGTGGAGGGCGCCGCCATCCGCGATGCGCTGCGCGCCGTGGGCTCGGCGCCCGGCGAGGTCGTGATCGCGGGGCCGGAGGGCGTCGCGCGCGCCCTCCGCATCCTCGGGGACGGCGGCAAGGTCGACTACGAGGGCGCGGCCGGAACGGTCGACTGGGACGAGAACGGCGATCTCGCGCGGGGGGCGGTCGCCATCTGGCGCTTCACCGCCGACGGCTCCATCGAGGACGTCGACCTGGTCGTCTACGAACGCTGAGGAGAGCAAACATGACTGGCATCTGGCAGAAGGACGGCGACAAGTGGAGCCGCGCGAAGCCGAGTGACTATCGAAACGAGGAGGAACTCCACGACCGCATCGTGGAGGCACCCGAGATACTGCCACTCTCGGGGCAGCCCAAGATTGTCGCCAAATACCGAGAAGTACCTCTCGGAGGTGGCTCGGCAGATGTGCTTGCGTTTGAAGCGAGCGGTCGCCCGGTGGTTATCGAGGTCAAGCTTTCGAAGAACCCCGAGGCAAAGCGGGCAGTAGTGGCGCAGACGCTCGCCTACGCCGCTTGGCTGCACGGTGCGACGATCGACGAGCTTGAAGGAGCAATTCTCGGCCAGCATCTCGCCGGTAGAAGCCTTGCGGACGCTATTGAGGAAGACTACGGCGAGGAAACGACCGATCGCGACAGTTTCCACGAAACCCTGACCGCTCACCTCGAACGTGGCAGCTTCCGCCTCGTCATCGTCCTCGATGATGCGCCTACCCAACTCGTCCGGCTCACGAGGTACCTAGAAACGATTACGACTGACCTCATCGCGGTTGATCTCGTGACGGTGACCGCGTACGAGGTGAACGGTACCCAGATTCTGGTACCGCAGCGGATCGATCCCGAGCGCGAGCCGGAACAGGAACTAAGCCGGAGCGCCGACCGGTCCCGGACACCACGCCGAACCGGTTCTGTCACCACGCAGGGTTCCGGGGCGTTTCTGGAAGTGGCCGCTGAATCGACAGACGAAGGACTGGCTGAACTCGTGAGAGAATGCGCTGACTGGGCGGACGGTCTCGTAAAACAAGGACTCGCTCGGGTCTACACCGCCAGAGGATCCGTCTACACGAGTCTCCAGCCTCGCCTGTTAAACGAGAAGGCTTCTCTGGCGAATCCCCAAACGAGTTCTGGACGCGCATACGTGACACTTAACCGCACAGTCATCGAGCGAAGGTCTCCCAACTCGCTAGCCGCGATCGAGCGAGCCCCAGACGCTAAGGAAGGGACGGGTAGTACGAAGGCAATCACCCCAGAACTCTTGGACGCCCTCACTGAGGCGTACCGCGAAGCGGCAGAGAGGGACTGACCTATGCGAATCGGGATATCGGTGGCGACGGCGCTCAGGGCACCGGACGCGCGCACGGGCGGGCGGTGGCTCGTCGAGCGGGCGGCGGCGGCACAGGAAGCGGGCCTCGACAGCCTCTTCGTGGGGGACCACCACAGCACCGCGCCCATGACCTACTACCAGAACGTGCCCGTGCTGGCGCGGATGCTGGCGGAGTGGGGCGACCGGCCCGCGGGGGCGCTCTTCCTGCTCCCGCTCTGGCACCCGGTGCTGCTGGCCGAGCAGATCGGGACGCTGGCGGCGTTGCACGAGGGGCCGTTCGTGATGCAGTGCGCCATCGGGCCCGACGACAACCAGTTCCCGGCGTTCGGCGTGAACGTCCGGCACCGGCCCTCGCGCTTCGAGGAGTCGCTGGACATCATGCGGCGGCTCTGGGCGGGTGAGAGCGTCAGCTCGGAGGGCCGCTGGCAGATTACGGATGCCCGCATCAGCCCGGTCCCCCCGGACGGCGTGCAGGTCTGGATCGCGGCCGTGGCGCGGAAGGCCGCGGACCGGGCGGCGAAGCTCGGCGACGGCTGGCTGGCCTCGCCCGGCCTGACCCCGGAGCAGGCAGCACGGCACTCAGCGGAGTACCTTGAGCGCCGCCAGATCCACGGGCACGAGGATCCGGGCGTCGTGGCCATCCGGCGCGACGTGTACGTGGGCGAGAGCGACGAGGAGGCGGAGGAGACTTCGAGGCCGGTCGTCGAGGCGGGCTACCGCGGCCTCGACCCCTCGGCGCTGGCCATCGGCAGTCCAGAGACGGTGGCGGCGGAGTTCCGCGCGCTCGAGGAAGCGGGCTACACGGACGTGATCGTGCGCAACCTCATGCCCACGCAGGAGCACGCGCTCGGCTCGATCGGCCGGCTGGCGGAGGTGCGGGCCAGCCTGGCGTAGGCACGGCCATGCCGGCTCTTCGCTACTGGCCCGCGGGGACGGGATCGCGTAGCGTGCGCGGGCACTCTGAACGCACGGAAGAGAGACCGATGACCATCCACACCGGCAAGCCTGTCATGCACCACCTCGGGTTCGTCGTGAAAGACGCCGACGAGATGGCGAACACGTACACGAATCTGCTGGGCGCCGAGTTCCGCCTGATGCCGCCCTACATGGTCCACTCGATGGCGGGCGAAGAGGCCGAGCTGCGCGTCTACTACGGCGCGATCGCCGGCAGCATCGCCGAGATCATCCAGCCCGTGCGGGGCGACACCCCCCACCAGCAGTGGCTCGACGAGCGGGGCGAGGGCGTGCAGCACCTCGGGCTGTACGTGGACGACGTGGTCTCCGCTACGAAGGACCTCCTCGAGAAGGGCGGCGAGATTCGCTGGGTCTACCCGAACGCGGGCGTCGTCCAGCTGAACTTCGACAGCTCGCTCGACGAGATCCTCGGCGAGACGCTTCCCGGGAGCCTGACGTACCTGCACGCCGCCGGCGGCGGGCCCATCCTCGAGCTGCTCGGTCCCCCGATCCACCAGGGCGTGGTCGGCGGGGCTGTCGCCGGTCTCAACGACTACTGGGAGACGACATTCCCGCCTGTGGAGCCACTCCAGCAGGGGTAGGTCCCAGCCGATCGACTACTCCTCCGCCTCGTGCGGCTTGAACGTGTCCTGCGTGAGCGACGCGAGTTCCGCATCGACGATGTCGGCATGCTCGCGGAAGGCTTTGGCGGCGTCGGTGAGGGCGGCGTTGTAGAGGTCCGGGCCGGCAAGGTCGAGGACGAAGTCGAGCAGGAAACCGGCCGCGAGCTCGCCGACATCCTCGTCGCGCTCCTCGAGCAGCCACGCCTGGAGCTCGCGCACCATGGCCCGGCGACGGCGGGCGTCGATGCGTTCAGACAGTCCACGGCCCTTGTCCGCCATGGCGACCCCCTCGCGCTAGGGTAACGGCCTTCCCACCAAGCGCCGAATACGCTGGCTATACTCGATGCAGATGCGTTCCCTGAAGACGGCTCGGCGCGCCTTCCTGCTCATCCTGATCGCGGTCGGGATCGGGGTGGCGTGCAGCAGCGACGAGCCGGAACAGGGCGCCATCCACCTGCTGGAGATCGACGGCGGCATCGGCCCGATCACCGAGCGCTACATCGACCGCGGCATCAACAAGGCCGAGGACGAGGGCGCCAGGCTCATCGTGATCCAGATGGACACGCCGGGCGGGTTCAGCTCATCGATGCGCGAGATCGTGCAGCGCATCGAGGCGTCGAACGTGCCGGTAGTCGTGTACGTATCGCCCTACGGCGCGCGGGCGGCGAGCGCGGGGACGTTCATCACGATGGCGGCGCACGTGGCGGTGATGGCGCCAAACACGTCGATCGGCGCGGCCTCGGCGATCAACGCCGACGGCAGCGACATCGAGGGCACACTCGGCAAGAAGATCGAGAACGACGCCGTCGCCTTCATCCGCGGCATCGCGGAGCTGCGCGGCCGCAATGCCGACTGGGCCGAGGAAGCGGTGCGAGAGGCGGTCGCGGCCACGCAGACCGAGGCGGTGGAGCTGAACGTGGTCGATTTCGTGGCGAGCGATCTCGACGAGATCTTTCACCGCATCGAGGGCACAACCATCGAACTGAAGCCCGGGCTCATGGTGACGCTCACGGGCCTGCCCGGGGCAGAGCGGGTGAACACGAGCATGACCGTCTGGGAGCGGATGCTGGAACACCTCGCCAACCCGACGCTCGCGACCATCCTGATCTCGCTTGGCATGATCGGGCTTTTCATCGAGCTCACGAATCCGGGCGTGATCTTCCCGGGTGTGGCCGGAGTGCTCGCCATCGCGATCGGCTTCCTCGCCCTGGGCGTGCTGCCGGTCGACACCATCGGGCTCGTTCTGATCGGAATCGCGCTCCTCTTCTTCGCGCTGGAGCTGTTCGTGCCGTCCGGGGGAATCCTCGCCGGCGGAGGACTGGTGGCGCTCGTGCTGGGGGCGATCATCGCCTTCCGCGACACGCCCACGGAGCTCCAGCCGAACCGCATTGTCGTCGGCATCCTGGGGTTCCTGCTGGTGATCGTGTTCGTCTCGATGGCGGTCGGGCTGGCGCGGATGCGGAAGATGCGTTCGGAAACCGGGGCGGAGGCCCTTGTCGGTAGAATGGCGATCGCACGTACGCCGCTTACACCGGACGGCATGGTGTTCATCCAGGGCGAGCGCTGGCACGCGGAGTTGGAAGACGGCTCCGCCGCAGAGGGCGAAGAGGTGCGCGTGGTGAGCGCAGACGGCCTGAGGCTCAGGGTACGGAAGGAGAACCACCCATGACCCAAGAACTGCCACAACCGGAACAGATCGACCAGGAACCCCCGAGCAGCCTGCTCGCATCCATCATTCGCGTCTTCCTGCTGGGGTTGAGCGCGGTCCTGCTGGTTCCGCTTCTGCCCTTCCAGGTGCGCGTGGTCGCGGAGTACGAGCGGGGCGTGATTTTCCGGCTCGGGCGCTTGCAGGGGGCGAAGGGACCGGGGCTGTTCGTGCTGCTGCCGTTCATCGACCGGATGGTGAAGGTGGACCTGCGCACGATCACGCTGGACGTACCCTCGCAGGACGCGATCACGCGGGACAACGTGACGGTGCGGGTCAACGCGGTCGTCTACTTCCGGGTGGTCGAGCCGACGATGGCGGTCGTGCGCATCCTCGACTTCGTCCGCGCAACCTCGCAGATCTCGCAGACAACCCTGCGTTCGGTGATGGGCCAAACGGACCTCGACGGCCTGCTCTCCCAGCGGGAGGAGGTCAACCAGGAGCTGCAGGCGATCATCGACGAGGAAACGGAGCCGTGGGGCATCAAGGTCAGCACGGTCGAAGTGAAGGACGTGGAGTTGCCGGAGCAGATGCGGCGCGCCATGGCCGCCCAGGCGGAGGCAGAACGCGACCGGCGCGCGAAGATCATCGCCGCCGACGGCGAGTTCCAGGCCAGCGAGCGGCTGCGCGAAGCAGCAGACGTCATGGCCGAGCAGCCGATCACGCTCCAGCTGCGCTACCTGCAGACGCTCGGCGAGATCTCCGTCGAGAACAACTCGACGATCGTGTTCCCGCTCCCGATGGACCTGATCCGCATGTTCATCGAAGACGGGGACGACGACGACGACGAGTAGCGAGCGGCATCACTCTCCGGGACGAACGGAGACATCGGCGGCGAGCACCGTGAGGCGCTCGCCGCCTTCGCGTTCGACAACAAGGGCGCCATCGGGGGCGATGTCGAGTGCGCGGGCCTCATAGGCGCCCTCCGCCTCCTCGACCGTGATCAGGCGACCCAACACGAGGCTGACCGCGCGGTACGCGTCGACGAGGTCGCTTTCGGGAGCGTCGATGGCGGCCTCGAGCTGGTCGCAAATGCGGGCGAGAAGCGACTCCCGGCCGACTTCGCGGCCGAGCTCGCGGGAGAGGCTCGTGGCGCTGTCACGCAGGGCGGGATCGGCGGTGGGATCGGCATTCACGTTGATGCCGATCCCGGCGTAGGCAGTCAGGCCGCCGGGGCCGGTCTCGCCGTCGATGAGCATGCCGCACAGCTTGCGCTCGCCGACCCAGATGTCGTTGGGCCACTTGATGCGCGCGTCGACGCCCTCATGGGCGCAGGCGCGGCAGACGGCGAGGGGGACGGCGAGGGGGAGGCGGCCGTACGCCTCGCGGGAGGGACGCAGGACGAGGGTGAAGTAGAGGCTGCCGCCGGGAGGGCTGAAGAAGCCACGCCCGCGGCGGCCCCGGCCGGCAGTCTGGGACTCGGCAAGGACGAGGGCGCCGTGGGGAGCACCCTGGGCGGCAGCGGAGCGCGCGAGGTCCATGGTGGAGGGAGTTTCGAGGGCGTAGCGGAAGTCGCGGCCGAGGGCGGCGGTGTGAAGGGCGGCAGCGAAGCGCTCGGTGTCGAAGGGTGGAGAGGCAGCCATGGGATCCCGGGATTGCGGGTATGAAAAAGGGGCCTGGCGGCAATCGCACCGCTCAGGCCCCGTTCGTAGCTCAACGCTTTTCTAGGAGGAGGTCACCTCCTGCGCTAGATGGGGTTGGCTACTACTGTGGTCTTCCATGCGCATCACCTCCTTCCTTGCGGCTAACGATAAACGCCCGCTCGCCCGGTGGCTAGAGGTGAAGGTTGGGAGCACCGCGCTTCCGCGAGTGGGGGAGCACCGGTATTCTGAGCGGGCGCGCGGCGCCTGACGCTCTGCGTCAAATCTATGCGTCGCGCAGAAAGGGGCGGACCTTGGTCACGCCCGTCACGATGAAACAGCTCCTCGAAGCCGGTGTGCACTTCGGCCACCAGACACGTCGCTGGAACCCGAAGATGCAGCACTTCATCTTCACGGAGCGCAACGGCATCCACATCATCGACCTGCAGCAGACGGTTACGCGGCTGGACGAAGCCATCGATTTCGTGCGCGAGGTCGTAGCCGGCGGCAACGACGTGCTCATCATCGGCACGAAGAAGCAGGCCCGCGAAACGGTCGAGCAGGAGGCGCAACGCGCCGGCCTGCCCTATGTGAACAACCGTTGGCTGGGCGGCACGCTCACCAACTTCCGGACCATCCAGGCGCGCATCCGCCACATGCGCGACCTCGAGGAGCGCACCGAGCGCGGCGAGTTCGCGCGGCGCGCCAAGAAAGAACAGCTCGACATCGCCAACGAGATCGAGCGGCTGAACCGCTACTTCGGCGGCATCAAGTACCTCGATCGGCTTCCCGGAGCCGTCTTCGTCATCGACACGATGAAGGAGGCGATCGCCGTGGCCGAGTGTGACCGGCTGGGGATCCCGATCGTGTCGCTGGTCGACACGAACTGCGACCCGGACCCGATCGCCTACCCGATCCCGAGCAACGACGACGCCATCCGCGCGATCAAGCTCATCCTCGGCAAGATTGCCGACGGAGCGATCGAGGGCCGCGCGGCCCGCGAAGCGGGGGTCGGCGCGGAGGCGTACAGCGAGGAGATGGCGCAGCTCGCGGCCGAGCAGGAAACCGCGGCAGCTGAAGCTGAGGCTGAGGCTGAAGCGCCGGCAGCAGAAGAACCGGTCGCCGCGGCGGCCGTCACGGCATCAGAGGAGCAGACCACTGGCTAGCATCTCAACGGCGATGGTGAAGGAGCTGCGCGACGCAAGCGGCTCCGGGGTAATGGACGCGAAGCGCGCCCTGGAAGAGGCCGACGGCGACATGACGCAGGCGGCCGCCATCCTGCGCGAGCGGGGACTGGCGGCGGCGGCGAAGCGCGCCGAGCGCGAGACCGGCCAGGGGGTCGTCGACACCTACATCCACGCGGGCGGCCGCATCGGCGCGCTCGTGGAGGTGAACTGCGAGACGGACTTCGTGGCGAACACGGACGAGTTCCGGGAGCTCGTCCACGAGATCGCGATGCAGGTCGCGGCGATGAATCCCGCCGTGGTCTCCGCAGACGACCGCGAGCCGGAGCTTGAAGGCGCCGACGATGAGGTCGCGCTGTTGAGCCAGCCGTGGGTGAAGGACGCATCGAAGACGATCTCGGACCTGGTCCAGGATTCGATGGCGAAGACGGGGGAGAACATCCGCGTGCGACGGTTCGCACGCTTCGAACTCGGATCGTAAGAGGGGGAGCCGTGACCGACGCGTACCGGCGCGCGCTCGTAAAGCTCAGCGGTGAGGCCCTGATGGGCGACCGCGAGTTCGGCATCGATCCCGATACGATCACCGACCTCGCCGGACAGATTGCGCGCGCTTCGGCCGGTGGCGTCGAGGTCGCGATCGTCGTGGGCGGCGGCAACTTCTGGCGGGGCCAGGCGGCGGCGGAAACCGGAATGGACCGGGCAACCGCCGACTACGCCGGGATGCTCAGCACGATGATGAACGCGCTCGCGCTGCAGGACGCGCTGGAGCACGCCGGCGCGGAGGTGCGCACGCAAACGGCGCTGACGATGGCGCAGATCGCGGAGCCCTACATCCGGCGCCGGGCGATCCGGCACCTGGAGAAGGGGCGCGTGGTCGTGTTCGCGTCGGGGACGGGCAACCCGTTCATGACCACGGATACGGCCGCGGCCCTGCGCGCCATCGAGGTCGACTGCGAGACGCTGCTGATGGCGAAGAACGGGGTGGATGGCGTGTACGACGCCGACCCGGCGACCTCGCCAGATGCAACGCGGTTCGAGCGCTTGAGCCACCTCGAGGCGATCCAGCGGCGCCTGCAAGTGATGGACAGCACCGCCCTGAGCCTCTGCATGGAGCACGAGCTCCCCATCGTCGTCTTCGACGTGCGGGCGCAGGACAGCATCTACCGGGCGCTCAACGGGGAGCGCATCGGCACGACCGTGAGCGCGGGAGCGCTCACCGAGCCCGCCCATCCGGGGTAGATCGAGAGCAGACGCATGGCGGACCCAGACGAAATCATGCTCGACGCGGAGATGCGCATGGACGGCGCCGTGGAGGCGTTCGGACGCGAGCTTGCCGGCGTTCGCACCGGCCGCGCCCACCCCAGTCTCATCGAGGGGCTGCAGGTGGAGCATTACGGGCAGACGCAGCCGCTCAACCAGCTCGGCACGATCAACGCGCCGGAGGCGCGGCTGCTGGCCGTGCAGGTGTGGGATGCGGGAGCCGTGCAGTCGGTGGTGAAGGCGATCCAGACGTCCGACCTGGGGCTGAACCCGAACATCGACGGGCAGCTCATCCGGCTGCCCATTCCCCAGCTCACCGAGGAGCGCCGCCGCGAGTTCGTGCGGATGGTCCACCAGAAGGCGGAGGACGCGCGAGTCGCCGTGCGCAACGTGCGCCGGCACACGCACGACGACCTGCGCAAGGGTGAGCGTGAGGGCGACATGACACAGGACGACCTGCGCGATTACGAGAGCGACCTGCAGAAGCTGACCGACTCCCACACGGACCTGATCGACGAGGCGATGAAGCGCAAGGAGGAGGAGCTGCTTGAGCTATAGGCTGGCGCAGCGCGCGGGGACCGAATTCCGGACCGACCCCGGCGGCGACCGCATATCGTCGCTGACGGGTGGGCGCGTGCCCGGCCACATCGCCATCATCATGGACGGCAACGGGCGCTGGGCCACGGAACGGGGCCTGCCGCGCGCCGCCGGACACCGGGCGGGGGCGGAGAACATCCGCCGCGTGATCGAGCGGTTCGCCGAACACGATGTGCGCTACGTCACCCTGTTCGCCTTTTCGACCGAGAACTGGAACCGGCCCGCGAGCGAGGTGTCGGTCATCTTCCAGCTGATCGACCGCTTCCTGAAGCGGGAGCTGGACAACATGCAGCGCGATAACGTTCGCATTCGTCACTTCGGCCACCTGGAGCAGCTCCCGGCGGCGCTGGCGGTGCGAGTCGAGGAGGCGGTGGCGGTCACCCGCGGGAACGACGGGCTGATGCTGAACATCTGCCTGAGCTACGGCAGCCGGGACGAGATCGTGACCGCAATCCAGCGGATCGCCGAGGAGGGCATCCCCGCCGGGGAGATCGACGAGGCGACGGTATCGTCGCACCTGCTCACCGGCGGGCTGCCGGACCCGGACCTCGTCATCCGGACGGCGGGGGAACAGCGCATCTCGAATTTCCTGCTCTGGCAGAACGCCTACGCGGAGCTTTACTTCACGTCCGCCTACTGGCCGGACTTCGGGCGGGAGGACGTCGACCTGGCGCTCGCCGAGTATGGCCGCCGCAAGCGGAAGTTCGGCAAGCTGCTGCCAGAAGACCTCGACGCGTTCGAGGACGCCTAGTGCGCATCCCCCGCAATCTCGCCCTTCGCCTAGCGACGGCGGCCGTGGGCATGCCCCTGCTGCTACTGGTCATCTGGGCCGGCGGCTGGCCGTTCGCCATTGTCGCGGGTTTGATCACGCTGGGCGGCACGATCGAGTTCGCACGCGCCTGGCTCATGCCCACGCGGCCGTACCGGGACATCGCGCAACTCGGTCCCTTCCTGCTGGGACCGGCGATCGTAGTGGCGGGCGTTCACGCGGACGAGCGGTTCCTTATCGCGGGGGCGTTGCTGGCAGCGCTCTTCCTGGGCGCAGGGTACTCCCGCTCGAACGTCTTCGGACCCCGGAAACCACTGCGGGTGATGGGCTGGGCGATCATCTACCCGGGCATCATCTTCTCGACGATCGTGCTGACGCGGGATCTCGACCAGGGCCGCGACTGGGTGTTGCTGCTCGTGCTGACCACGTTCACCGCAGATACCGGCGCCTACGCAGTCGGGTCGCTGTTCGGACGACACAAGCTCTGGCCCGCCATCAGCCCGAACAAGACGTGGGAGGGCGCGATGGGCGGCCTGGGCGGAGCGGTCCTGGCCGTCTGGGTGCTCTCGACGTGGTTCGATCTCGACCTCCCCATCGCCGCAGCCGTAGGGCTTGGCCTCGGGCTGGGAGTGGCGGCCCAGGTGGGAGACCTGGCCGAGAGTTGGATGAAACGGAAGGCCGACATCAAGGATTCGTCCGGGCTGCTTCCCGGACACGGGGGGCTGCTGGACCGGCTCGACTCGATCACGGCCGTGGCGCCGGTGGTCTACCTGGTCGCGAACTTCACCTGACCGAAACTCGCCTGGCCTGCCCGTTCCGGGCGCTCGCCTAAGATAGAAACCGATGGCTCCCGAAGCACCCTTCGAACCGCAGCACCGCCAGGTCGTGGCGAACGGCCTGCGTGTGCATTATGTCGAGGGTGGCGAAGGCGAGCCGGTCGTCTTCCTGCACGGGTTCCCGGAGTGCTGGTACTCGTGGCGCAATCAGCTGCCGGTGCTGGCTGCGGGCTACCGCGTCATCGCCCCCGACCTGCGGGGCTACCACGAGACCGAGGCGCGACCTCCCTACGACACGGAGACGCTCCAGCAGGACGTCCTCGGACTGATCGAGGCGCTGGGCGAGCGGAGCGCACACATCGTGGGGCACGATTGGGGCGGCGCGATCGCCTGGCAGCTGGCCATGAATCGCCCCGAGGCCGTGCGCTCGCTCGCGGTCCTGAACATCCCGCACCCGGCC
Source organism: Dehalococcoidia bacterium (assembly GCA_022827945.1). Taxonomy (GTDB): domain Bacteria; phylum Chloroflexota; class Dehalococcoidia; order Tepidiformales; family Tepidiformaceae; genus UBA2991. The sequence goes on from JAJEIT010000024.1 coordinate 18,938, forward strand.
CTCTCCATCAAGGGCCTTGGCAGCATCGCGCAGCTGCGGCGGAGCTGGTACATGTTCTTCTTCCAGCTTCCCTGGATCCCGGAGCAGTTCCTGGCCCGCAACGGGTACCGGCAGCTGGCGAACACCCTCCTCCAGGGGATTCCTCCGGGGGAGGAGCGCAGCGCGGACCTGGCCTTCTACCGGCAAAGCTGGGAGGAGCACGGGCTGAGCGGCGGCATCAACTGGTACCGGGCCCTTTTCAGGAGTCCGCGACGCCTGCCCAATCCCGTGCCCGTCGTCACGGCGCCGACGACCATGATCTGGGGCGAGGAGGACTTCGCCCTGGGCAAGGAACTGACCGTGGGAACGGAGCGCTTCGCGGAGGACTTCGAGTTGCACTACCTGCCGGGGGTGGGGCACTTCGTGCAGCAGGAGGCGCCGGAGCGGGTCAACGAGCTGTTGCGGGCGCACCTGGAGCGGGCTGGGAGCCGTGCCGATGGCTGAGGACCGGTCCGGGCCCGCCCTGCGCAAGCCCACCATCACCGACTTCGTGGCCGAAGGGGAGGAGACGCCGATCCTCCTGCGGCCGCGCGTGCTGGCCGGTATCGCGGTGGTGTTCCTGGCGCTGGTCGCGGCCTACTTCATCCTCGCCGACGTCTTCGACATCTCGCTGCAGTTCGACGCCGAGCCCCTGCAGGACTGGGTGGAGCAGTGGGGCGTGTGGGGCCCGATCGCGTTCATGGCCGTGATGGCCTTCTCTGTGCTGTTCGCGCCCGTCCCGAACGCGCCCATCTTCATCGCCGCGGGACTCGTCTGGGGTCCGGTGCTGGGGACTGTCTACTCGATGATCGGGATGATGTGGGGCTCGGCGATGGCGTTCTGGGTGGCGCGCTGGCTGGGGCGCCGCCACCTGCCGAAGCTGGTGGGGAGCAAGGCGGCGGCCAACATGGACTCCCTCTCCGTCCGCATGGGGGGGCGGCTCATCTTCTGGGCGCGCATGCTGCCCGTCGTGAACTTCGACTGGATCAGCTTCCTCGCGGGGCTGACGGCGATGCGCTTCTGGCGGTTCTTCTTCTTCAGCTTCCTGGGCATGCTCACGCCGACGACCGTGGGCGTGGTCGCGGGCGACAGCCTCGGACGCGACCTGCGCATCACGCTGGTCATCGTGGCGGTCTGGGTAGCGGCCATCATCCTGAGCGGGCTCTACCTCTGGTGGCGGCGGCGGCAAGCGCGAACGCAGGCGCCGCCCCCACCCGCGAAACCGCTGGCGGAGGGGCAGTCGGGACAGTAGCCCGGGGGGCGCTACTGGAAGCGGTGGGGCAGCGGTTCGACGCGGGGGGGCAGCGCGATCTCGTGGTCGAGCCAAATGCCGATGTTCTCGCCCGTGCGCCCTTCGGGGCCCTCCTCCAGGAGGTCGACGAGGAGGCCCGCGATCTGCTCGGGGCGCATCCAGCGGTCGAGGAGCTCCTGCGGGGGCGTCATGCCGAGGGCGCCCCGGATCATCTCCGAGTCGGTCGCGTCCATGCAGAGTGCGTTCACGCGCACCCCGTGGGGCCCGAGCACCCGCGACCACGCCTGCGTGAAGCCGTTGATGCCCCACTTGGAGGCGTCGTAGACATCCATACGAGTGCCACCGCCGGTGTTGTAGCCGGGCGGCGGGCAGATGTGGTCGGTAGCGATGTTGACGATGTTGCCGCCGCCCATCTCGACCATGTGCGGAGCGATGGCGCGTCCGCAGAGGAAGACGCCCTTGAGGTTGGTGCCGACGAGAGCCTCGAAGTCATCGATGGCCTTCTCCCAGGGGTCGACCGGGTAGGTGGCGCGCCAGATGCCCGCGTTGCTGACCATCGTGTGGATGCGCCCGAAGCGCTCGATTGCGGCATCGACGAAGGCGCGGACGGCATCGGGGTCGCTGACGTCGGCCTCGGCGGCCGTCACGCTAGCGCCTTCCGCCTCGAGCTCGGCGGCGAGATCGTGGACGGTGGGATCGATGTCACAGAGGGCGAGGGAAACGCCCTCGCCCGCGAGCACACGGGCAATGCCGTTGCCAATGCCGTGGGCCGCGCCGGTGACGATCGCAGCCGTGCCTTCGAGGTCGCTCACGAGGCGCTCACCGGCTCGAGGGGCCGGTAGAACGTGTTCCCGGCCTCGGTCCACTCGGTCACGATCTTCATAAAGTCCTCACCCATGGGGTCGAGGCCGCGGATGAGCATGGTGCCGCGCCGGATGGTGAAGTCGTGGGGCGCGAGCTCGCCGGCGCGCACGTAGTGCGGCTCGGCGTCCTCGGCGTGCCCCTGCTGCGAGAGCCACCACGCGAGGGTGAACTCGGCGCGGGCTTCCTGGTCGGCCGCGGTCGGAAGGGTCTGGGCGGCGCGCACCTCTTCCGGCGTCATCGCCGGGCCCTCGCCACGCACCCAGGCGCGCAGCCGTTCCAGATGCGCCTCGGAATCGATGCCGGTCATCTCCTTGAACTGGTTCGAACCGAAAGCGACGTCGTTGGGACGCGCGATGCGGCCCTCCTCGTCGATCCAGAGGATGGTGGGCACGTTGATCATGCCGTAGAGGTCGGCTACCAGGTGCTCGGTGTCGATCAGGCTCGGATGCGCGGGCTTCGCCGCCTCGATCCACTCGCGTACGTCGTCCGGCGAGCGCTCGATGGCGACGGTGATGACGGTGAAGGCCTCGTCCTTGAGCTCCTCGTAGACGGACTGCCAGACCGGCAGGTCGTAGCGGCAGCCTCACCAGGAGGCATAGGCGACGAGGAGAACCTTCTTGCCGCGCTGGTCGCTCAGGGAGTGCGGGTTCCCGTCGAGGTCGGGGAGGGTGAAGTCGGGCGCCTCCAGCGAATTGAGGGCGTCGCCGCGATCGTGGTGCGAGGCGCCGAGGGAGGCGACAGCGTGCTTCTCGTCGGTCACGAGGGGGCGCTGGAGGGCGCCGGCGAGGACGCGCAGGTCGAGGACGTCGCCGCGAACAAGCGCGGACTGGTCAACAGGCACGCAGATGACCCCGCGGCAGAGGCCCTCGGGCTGGAGATCCCAGCCGAGAGTCTCCTCGAGGGCTTCGGCGGGGATGGTGGGGTTGGCGAGGTCGGCGACGGGGATCTCGTCGCTGCGGCCATCGTGCAACAGCGTCAGGGTGGGGGACATGGCATCGCTCCCGGAAACAGCAGGTGGCCGGATTCTACGGGAGCGAGCTCATGGGCTGTCCTTGAGCGGGCGGTAGAGGGGGTTGCGCGTCAGAACGCTCTTGATGGCCAGCTTCAGAAAGGCCAGACCCATGGGGTTGAGGCCGCGGGTGCGCATGGAGCCGCGCCTGATGGTGATGTCGTGCGGGGCAAGTTCGCCGGCGCGCACGTAGTGGGGCTCGGCATCGTCGTCGTGGCCTTCCCGGGAGAGCCACCACGCCAGCGTGAACTCGGCGCGCGCCTCCTGATCGGCGGCGGTTGGGAGATCCTGGTGCTTGCGGACCTCGGACGGCGTCAGGGCAGGGGCTTCGCCGCGCACCCAGGCGCGCAGGCGTCTGAGGTGCCGTTTGGAGTCGAGGCCCGTCAGCAGCTTGAACCTGTTGGAGGCGAAGGAGGCGTCGTTGGGGCGCGCGATGCGGCCTTCCTCGTCGATCCAGACGACAGTGGGGACGTTGATCATGCCGTAGAGGTCGGGCACGAGGTGCTCGATGTCGATGAGGCTGGGGTGCTGGGGCCTGGCCTTCTCGATCCAGGGGCGCGCGTCGTCGGGTGACCGCTCAATGCCGACCGTGATGACGGTGAAGCCCTCGTCCGCAAGCTCCTCGTACACGGACTGCCAGACCGGCAGGTCGTAGCGGCAGCCTCACCAGGAGGCGTAAGCGACGAGCAGCACTTTCTTGCCGCGCTCGTCGCTGAGGGAGTGGAGATTGCCACCGAGGTCGGGAAGCGTGAAGTTGGGAGCATCGAGGGAGGCCAGTGCCTCGCCCCGGTCGTGGTGCGAGGCGCCGAGGGAGGCGACGGCGTGCTTCTCGTCAGTGACGAAGGGGCGCTGGAGGGCATCGGCCAGCACGCGCAGGTCGAGTCCGTCTTCTCCGACGAGGTCATCCTGGTCGACGGGGATGCACATGTAGCCCTGGCAGAGGCCTTCGGGTTTCAACTCCCAGCCGAGCAGGCTCTCAAGCTGGTCCGGGGGGATGGTGGGGCGGGCAAGGTCGGCGACGGAGATCTCGTCGACTCGTCCATCGTGCAGCAACGTCATCGTCACAGGCACAGTGACCACCTCCAGGGCCTGGAGCCAGCCAGATTCTACGGGGCAGGTTCTGAGTGCGGTGTAAGCGAGACATGGCGGAGAGGGTGGGATTCGAACCCACGGTGGGTATCAGCCACGCCCGTTTTCAAGACGGGTCCCTTCAGCCACTCGGGCACCTCTCCTCGTTCGATTGTAGTGCGGGATGGGCGGAGCGGGAGTTAGCAGTCACCACCGGAGAGTGCTAAACTGCCGGAGTCAGACTTCCGCTCAACCTGGACGGACCCGCGTGCCCACCTACGAGTACCAGTGCGACTCCTGCAAGCGCAGATATGACCTGCGAGAGGGGTTCGACGCGCCGAGCAGCCACCCCTGCGAGCGCTGCGACAAGGGCACGGCGAACCGCGTGCTGCACGCGCCCACGGTCGTCTTCAAGGGCAGCGGCTTTTACGTGAACGACAGCCGCAAGTCAGAGAAGAGCACCAGCTCGAGCGAGAAGACGATGAGCCTGCCCAGTGACTCCGGCAAGAGCGACAGCAAGAGCAACGGCAAGAGCGCGAAGTCCAGCAGCAGTTCCTCCTCGAAGGACTAGCACCTCGTGCGCGCCCTCGTACAGCGCGTGAGCCGCTCAAGCGTGCGCGTGGACGGCGAGCTCGCGGGCGCCATCGAGAGTGGGTTCCTGGTGCTGCTGGGCGTCACGCACGGCGACGACGAAGCGATCGCGTATGCGCTCGCCCGCAAGGTCGCGGGACTGCGGGTGTTCGAGGATGCGGACGGGAAGATGAACCGGGACCTGGCAGCCACGGGCGGGGCGATACTGTGCGTCAGCCAGTTCACTCTGTACGGGAGCGTGCGGAAGGGGCGGCGGCCGTCCTTCACGGAGGCAGCGGATCCGGCGTGGGCGGAGGCGCTCTACGAGCGCTTCTGCGCCGCAGTCGAGGGGGAAGGGGTGCGCTGCGAACGGGGACGCTTCGGCGCGCACATGGAGGTCGAGAGCGTGAACGACGGGCCCGTCACGCTGCTCATCGACAGCGCCGACCTGGAGCGTCCGCGCCGTGCTTGACCGGAGCGGCACGGCGGGGAGAGTAGGTCCATGACCGTATCGACGCGGATGAGCCGCTATTTCCTGAAGACGCTGCGGGAAGCGCCTGCCGAGGCGGAGCTTCCGAGTCACCGGCTGCTGCTGCGCGCGGGTCTCGTGATGCCGCTGGCGGCGGGGCTCTACTGCTTCACGCCGTTCGGGTGGCGGGCGATGCGGCGCGTCGAAGAGCTGGTGCGCGAGGAGATGAACCGGGCAGGAGCGCAGGAGCTGCGGCTGCCGGCCCTGCAGCCGGTCGAGCTCTGGGAACGATCGGGGCGGAACGAGACCTTCGGGGGCGTGCTCTACCGCGTCTCGGACCGGCGGGAGCGGGACTTCGTGCTCGCCCCCACGCACGAGGAAGCGGTGAGCGCGCTGGCGGCCTCGCAGGTGCAGAGCTACCGCGACCTGCCCGTGACCCTCTACCAGTTCCAGCAGAAGTTCCGGGACGAGCCGCGTCCCCGCGGCGGGCTCATCCGGCTGCGGGAGTTCTGCATGAAGGACGCCTACAGCTTCGACCCGAACTGGGAGACGCTGGACGAGTCGTACCAGGCGATGTTCGACGCCTACGCACGCATCTTCGCGCGGGCGGAAGTGCCCGCGGTGCCGGTCGAGGCGGACTCGGGGGCCATCGGGGGGAAGGACAGCCAGGAGTTCATCTACCTGAACGAGAACGGTGAGGACGAGGTGCTGCTGTGCTCCTCGTGCGGCTACGCCGCGAACGCGGAGAAGGCGACGTTCCGGGCGGAGCCGCCGGTCGCGGCCGGGCCCGCGCCGGTCGAGCGCGTGGACACGCCAGGGGTCGGGACCATCGCGAGCCTGGCGGCATTCCTCGGTGTCGAGGAGCGGCAGACCGTGAAGGCGGTGTTCTACGCCGCCGACGGGGAGCCGGTGTTCGTCGCCATCCGGGGCGACCTCGAGGTGAACGAGACGAAGCTGCGGAACCTGCTCAAGGCAGTCGAGCTGGAGGCGATGGATGACGCCACGGTGGCGCGGCATGGACTGGTGGCAGGTTCGGCCTCGCCGGTCGGGCTGGAGGGGATGCGGGTGGTGGCGGACACGAGCGCCACGGAGGCGGTGAACCTAGTCGGGGGAGCGAACGAGCCGGACGCGCACCTGCTCAACCTGAACCACGGCCGCGATTGGACCGCGGACCTCGTCGACGACATCGCCTTGGCCGAGGGCGGCCACGGCTGTCCCAACTGCGAAGGCACGCTGGACGTGCGCTCGGGCATGGAGCTCGGGCACGTCTTCAAGCTGGGCTCGACCTACGCCGAGGCGCTCGACGTTCGTTATCTCGACGGCGAGGGCGAGCGGCGCCACGCGGTGATGGGCTGCTACGGGATCGGCGTCGACCGCTTGCTGGCAGCGATCCTCGAGGCGAACCACGACGAGGACGGCATCATCTGGCCCGAGACGCTGGCGCCGTTCGACGTGCATGTGGTGGTGCTCGGCGGCGACAAGCCGGAGGTGGCGGAGGCGCTGAGCGAGTTGGAGGCGGCGCTGGAGGCGGCGGGGCTGGAGGCGCTCGTGGACGACCGGGACGAGTCGCCGGGGGCAAAGTTCAAGGACGCGGACCTGCTGGGTATGCCCGTGCGGCTGACCGTGAGCCCTCGGGCGCTCGGGCAGGGCGGCATCGAGCTCCAGGCCCGGGCCTCGGGCGAGCGTGAAGTCGTGCCGATGGCAGAGGTCGTGGGGCGGATCCGGGCGGGCGTCGCCTAGGCGCTTGCCTTGCCCCTGCCGGGTGCGCTTCCTACGATGGCCTGCACGCTGAGGTAGCTCAGTTGGTAGAGCACTGCGCTGAAAACGCAGGTGTCCCCAGTTCGATTCTGGGCCTCAGCACCACCCACCCTTCCCCGATTACTTGGCTGCGGGCGTGAGCTCGCCGTCACGCCTCCCGCGCCGATCGAGGGCTCCGAACTCGACCTCCGCTTCGCGCGTGTTCGTATCGAGGCGCCGGAGCGACGGGCTGAGGGCATAGAACACGATTGCCAGGATGACCATGAGCACCGCGGCGAGCCCGACAGCGAAGGGGGCGCCGTACCGCTCGGCGATCCAACTCATGGGGACCGTGCCGAGCGGTGTCAGGCCGAACGACATCATCAAGAGGCTCATGACACGACCACGAACGAAGTCGGGGATGAGCACCTGGATGGCCGTGTTGTTCAGCACCATGAACATGGTCACGAAGACATCGGCGAAGAAGATGAGCGGTAAGGCGAGCAGGAACCAGGGGCTGACCGAGAACAGCAGGAGCGTGGCCCCGAAGGCGAAGATGCTCGCCATCATGCGTCTCAAGCGCTGGTGCGACTCCGCATCCCAGGCGACGTACACCGACCCGATCAGGCCCCCGATGCCGGCCGCCGCATTGAGGATGCCAAGCCCCGACTCGCCGACCTCCCAGACATCGATTGCAAACACGACGAGCAGAGTCTGGAATGGCATCGCCAACAGGGTCGGGACGAGACCGAAGACAAGCAGCACACGCACGGGAGGGTGCTCCCATACGTAGCGGAAGCCGTAGGCGATGTCGCCGAGCACGGTCCGGCGCTCCTCCACCTCATCGGGATACGAGGGCCGGACGCGGAGCATCGCGGTGAGACCGATCCCGTACAGCACAAGCGCCACGGCCCAGGTGCTGGCGATGCCCACGACGGAGATGAGGATGCCCGCGACCACCGGCCCGACGACCCGCGTGAAGTTCATTCCGCCCATCTGGAGGGCCATCGCGTTGCCGAGACCCTGCCTGCCGACGACGTTCGCGATGATGGCCTGCCGGGCCGGCATCATGAAGGGGAAGAGCACACCGAGAAAGCCCGTGAGCACGAGCAGGTGGATGAAGCCGAGTTGGTCGGTGATGAGAAGCGCGAAGACAAGGGCTTCGTCGATGATCACGGCGGTCTGCACGAAGAGGATGAGCTTGCGGCGGTCGAGCCGGTCGGCGACGGCGCCACCCAGGGGTGACACGATCAGCATCGGGATGGCGACGACGAAGTTGACGATGCCGAGGGCGAAGGCGTTGTTGTCGGTGAGGTCGTAGGCGAGGACGGAGCGCACGAGGAACTGCGCCATCATGGCGAACATGAAGCAGATGTTGCTGATGTAGAGCCAGCGGAACTGCTGGTAGCGGAGCGAGGAGATAAGCCGGTCCACGGCCGAGTCGTAGTGCGCCTCGACCACGTGGACGCCGGAACGGGACACGCGAGGGCCCTCCGCCACGATTCTAGCGGCTCGCCCGGAGCGGCTGGCCGGAGGGAACTATGTCCAGGTGCCCTTCCAGTCCGGGTCTCGCTTCTCGGCGAAGGCGCGCGGTCCCTCGACGGAGTCGGGGGACTGGCGGCGGCGGGTCTCCCATGGGAAGAGCGCCTGTGAGGCGTGCGGGAGGGCCATATCGAGGCCGCGCATGGCCGTCTCCTTGGTGGAGCGCACGGAGAGGGGAGCGCAGCTGAGGATGTCGGTGACCCAGCGGTCGACGGCCTCGTCGAGTTCCTCCATGGGTACGACCTCGTTGACGAGACCGAGCTCGTAGGCGCGCTGGGCGGTCATGTGGCGGCCGGTGAGCATGTGGCCCATGACCGCCTTGAGGGGACCCTGGCGGGGGAGGCGGTGGACACCGTTGGCGCCGGCAATGAGGCCGACCTTGGGCTCCGTCAGGCCAAAGCGTGCGTGCTCGGCGGCGACCACGATGTCGCAGGCGAGGGCCATCTCGAAACCGCCCCCAAGGGCGTAGCCGTTCACCCGAGCGATGATCGGCTTGTAGAGGTCGAAGCGACTCGTGATCCCGCCGAAGCCACCGCGCGGCCAGGCCTGGCGCGGACGCTCTGAGGCGGGCAGGCGCGACATCTCGGCGGTGAACTTGAGGTCGTTGCCGGCGCTGAAGGCGCGCGAGCCCTCGCCGGTGAAAACGGCAACCCAGAGGTCGTCGTCGGCAGCGAAGTCATCCCAGACTTCGTTGAGCTCGAGGTTGCCATGAATGTGGAGCGAGTTCATGACCTCCGGGCGAGTGATGGTGATGTAGGCGACACGGTCCTTCTTCTCGTAGCTGCAGAACTCCACGCTGGCGACCTCCGGAGATGTGGGTGGCACTCTACCGCCCGCCGGGCTACCGCGCCGCCGCGCCTCGCTACACTGGACCTCGTGTCATTCCTCATCGGGCTCGTGTTGCTGCCGTTCTTCGTGTGGTCGTGGATCAAGCACGATGCCGACGAGGACGCCGCGGCGGCGCTCTCGATCGCGGCGTGGATCGTGATCGGCGTGAGCGGGATGGCGGCGATCTGGTACGCGTTCGGGTAGGGCGGCGGTACCGCTGGCCCGCTCCCCAGACCCGCGAGAGAATGGGAGCCCATGCCCGCCGCGACTGACGATCTCGAGGCCGCGAGGCTGCGCATCTACGCGCTGCAGGACGGGGCGATGCGCGCGCAGGCGCTCGCCTTCTGTCTGCGCAACGGCGTTTTCGAGCGCTTGTCGAGCGGGCCGTCGACACCGGACGACCTGGGGCTCGCGCCTCGCGTGGCGCCGGCGCTGCTCGCGTTCCTGACGAGCCAGGGACTTGCGGAACGCGACGCAGAGGGGCGCTTCCGCGCGACACCGGCGGCCGAAGCGTTCCTGGTGCGGTTCAGCCCGCGGTTCGCGGGAGGACGGTCGCTGCTGTTCCAGGGCTTCCACGAGCAGATCGGACGGCTAGGAGACGCGCTCGCGAGCGGCAAGCCGCTCGCCGACGGCGGGCAGGCCGACCTCTTCGGAGGATTCGACGAGGAGGACCAGCGCTGGTTCGCCGAAGGCATGCTCGCGAACGCCATCGCCGGAGCCGAACGGCTTCGATGCGAGGTCGACTTCGCGCCGTTCCAGCGGCTGCTGGACGTAGGGGGCAGCAGCGGCGGCTACACCCTCGCCCTGCTGGAAGCGCAGCCGTCACTGGAGGCGACGATCTTCGACCTGCCGGCCATGCGCCCGCTCGCGGAGGAGCGGATCGCCGAGCACGGGCTCGATGCCCGTTGCCGCTTCGTCGCCGGGTCGTTCTTCGACGACCTGCTACCGCGAGGTCACGACGTCCTGTTGCTCGCGAACATCCTGCACGACTGGGAGACGCCGGAGTGCCGCCGAATCCTGGCGGCGTGCCACGCCGCAATCGAGCCAGGGGGTACGATCGTGGTCGTGGAGCCGATGCTGGCCGAAGACCTGTCCGGGCCCGACCACGCGTCCGTCAGCGGCCTGACGATGGCGATGCTGGGAGGGGAGAACCGCACGCAGTCGCGCATCGTGGAGCTGCTGGAGGAGGCGGGGTTCGGCGACGCGTGGCGCTCGGCTATCGGGGAGCAGAACAGCGTGGTGACGGCGCGAAAGCGGGGAGGGGACGCGTAATGCTGAAGGCGCCGATCTCACCCTACGTAGTCGCAGGACGCATCCTTTCGATTATCGGGATGTCGTTCTTCACGGCCGCGGGCATCCTGTTCTGCATCGGGGGTTTCTGGTTCTGGGGACTGGGGGCGCTGATTGGCTTCATTCCCTTCTTCGCGCTCATCGTGGCGGTGGAGCGGTACTCGACCAAGCACGGATTGATCGGCCCTGAGCCAGACCCGCCCTTCGACGAGGAATAGGGCGGGAATCGCCCTCGCCACGCTGGGCATCGTCGCACTGCTGGCGGCGTGCGGCGGCGAGTCGAAGCTGCTGGCCGACCGGGTGTGCGACGACGCCGACCTGCCCGAGGGGTTCGAACGCCTGACGTTCGGGAACCTCTCGCGGAGCGAGCTGGGCCGCGAAGTCGGAGCGGCATCGCTGGAGGCGGCGGGCGTTGAGGGGGGCTATTTCGCTTACTGGAAGGAGCGGCGCGACAGCCTGGAAGGTGATCCGGCTATCGAGGTCGTCTGCCAGGTAGTCGCTTTCGGAGATGGCGGGGAAGCATCCCGTTTCGTGGCGGAGCTGCCACCCGACGCCGCCTGGCTGAGCGTCACGGTCGCGGGCATCGCGCTGGCGGAGGGCACGGGCCTCACAGAGCTGGCGGCGCAGGGGGCGCGGGCGTTCCGGCTCGACGAACCGGACGGGCGGGTTCGCTATGCGGTCGTGGCCGCGCGGGATCGGTTCGTGCTGAGCGTCCATCTGGGCGGTCCCGCAGGGGAGGTGTCGGTGGTGGAGGCGGCCGCGATTCTGGAGGCGATGGGTCGCTAGGGCTGGCCAGATCGGGTAAGATTGACCGGTCAGAATAACCGGACAGATTTGATGCAGACAATCCAGACCACGGAAGCCAAGGCCCGATTCGCCGAGATCCTGCGCAAGGTCGAGGACGGGGAGACCGTCGCGATCACCCGCCACGGGAAGACGGTCGCCCATCTGGTTCCGGCGCGGGATCAGGAGCAGGCCGAGCGGAATGCAGCGGTTGACCGGTTCCTCGAGGAACGAGCTACGTGGGAGCCCACAGGGATGACCCTGGAAGAGATTCTCGCCGCACGCCACGAAGGCCACCGCATGTGAGCGGGGTCGTGCTGGACGCCTCGATAGTCGCCGCCTGGCTCCTGGACGACGAAGCGGACCCCGACGCCTCCCGGGCAATGGACGCCGTCCGACACGAAGGCGGTCTTGTTCCACAGCTCTGGCGGTACGAAGTCGGCAATGCGCTGGTGGTGGCGGAGCGGCGCGGGCGGCTACCAGAGGGCGGAGCAACCGCTCGCCTTCTTACCCTCGAACGACTTCCAATCTCCACCGACGACGCCCCGGACATTCACCAGGCGATGGATCTGGCCATTGCCCACGGACTATCGCTCTACGACGCCGCCTATCTGGAACTGGGGAGGCGGCACAGTCTCCCGCTGGCGACCCTGGACCGTAGTCTGGCCCGTGCGGCGCTCGCTGAAGGACTTGTAGTCATTCCGGCCCCTCAAGACCCGCCCGCCCGCAACGGACAGCAGCCCTAGACCACCAGCAGGATGGCCGGCACGGCCACGATGACGCCGAGGAAGGCGGCGAGGCGGCGGGGGCGCTCGGCTATCCAGCGCTCGCCGCGGAGGATGGCGATCCGGTAGGGCCTGTAGAGCACGGTGAGGACGATGCCCGCCACGACGGTGATCGAAGCGACCTGCGCGAGGACGACGGCGACGGCGGCCTCGCCGCCGACGAGGACGCTGGCGGCGAGGGTGTCGACGAAGGTGGCGATGTTGGCGCCGAGGACGTAGGGAATGATGTGCTCGCGGCGGACGTAGCCGCGCAGGGCGAGGGGCACGAGGACGGTCAGGGAAACGGCCACGCTGAGGGTCGTGAGCGTGATGATGACGCCCATCAGGAACATCAGGGGGCGGCGGTTGAGGACGTCGAGGCGGCGGCGGATACCCTCGGCCTCCCCTTCCAGCTGGGGGAGGGCACGCTCGAAGACGGCGAAGGCGAGGAGCAGGACGCCGGCGCCGGCAACGAACACGAGGAGGCCGGGCAGGAAGGAATCGAGAGCGTCGGTGACGGGGCCGAAGGCAGCGTCGGTACCCTGCAGGAAGGCATCGGGAGTGGAGGGCATGGCGCCTTCGAACCAGCCGAGGTGCAGGGCCAGGAAGCCGAGCGCAACAGCCGGCCCCTGTGTCGTGAAGGTGACGAGCATGGCGACGATGCCGATGGCGACGCCATCGCCGCTGCGGCGGCCGAAACGAAAGGCGAGAAAGCCGACGGCGAGGACGATGAAGGACGCGCCGAGCCGCGAGCCGGCGATGACAGCGAAGGCTTCAGTCGTGTGGAAGACGCCCTCGGAGAGAAGGGTGACGCCGATGGCGGCGACCGGCGAGCCGCTGAGGACGACGTAAGCGAAGAGCCACCCGAAGCCAAGCCCGTTGGCGACACCCTCGGCGTTGATGTCGGAGAGCAGGGGCGCCAGGGAGCCGGCGCCCGCGCGCGTTATCTCGAGGGCGAGGGCGAACAGCGCGATCCCTGCGACCGCGCAGACCACGCGCGCGAGCATCGCGAGGGGCAGCGTGCGAAGGCCGTGCACAGCGGGCGCCTCGCGCGCGGCGGAGCGCGCCCGCTGCATCACCTCAGCCGCCCCGGGCGCTCTCCATCAGCACGGCGGCAACCTCGGGACGCGTGAACTCGACGGGGAGGTCCTCGCCGTTGGCGAGCATCTCGCGCACCTTCGTCCCGGAGAGGAAGAGGCGCTCCTCGGGCGTGGCCGGACTCGTCTTCGTGGTGGCCATGGCGCCACTGCGGAGACACCAGAAGGCGTGTTCGAAGAAGAGCGGCTGGATGCCGAGGGCGTCGAGGTCGATGTCGTCAAAGATGCGCTGGGCATCGTAGGTGCCGTAGTAGTTGCCCACGCCTGCGTGGTCGCGCCCCACGATGAAGTGGGTGCAGCCGTAGTTCTTGCGCATGATGGCGTGGAAGATCGCCTCTCGCGGACCGGCGTAGCGCATGGCCGCGGGCAGCACCGAGAGCTGCACACGGTCCTCGGGGAAGTAGCGGTCGAGCAGCACCTGGTAGCACTGCATGCGCACGTCGGCTGGGATGTCGTCGTCCTTCGTATCGCCCACGAGGGGGTGGATGAGGGCGCCGTCGACCCCTTCGAGCGCAACCTTGATGAGGTACTCGTGGGCGCGGTGGATGGGGTTGCGAGTCTGGAAGCCGACGACCGTGCGCCAGCCGCGCTCGGCGAAGGCGGCGCGGGTCTGGGCGGGGGTGAGGCGGTGATCGGGGAAGTTCCCGTGGTCTGGAAGGCGCAGGGCCTTGACCTTGCCGCCCAGGACAAGGTCGCCGGAGGCGTAAACCGCGGCGACACCCGGGTGGGCCTCGTCCGTGGTGCGGTAGACCTGCTCGGCCAGTCGGGTCTTGTCCCGCCGGTAGACCTCCTCGATGTCGATGACGCCGAGGGGGAACCCCTCGTTGTCGCGGAGGTCGGCGCGAACCCCGGGGGTCAGCTCGCCGGCGCGAGACTCGGGGACGGAGAGCGTGACCGGCATCGACCAGGGCAGGCCGTTCGCCAGCGTCATGCTCTCGACGACGGAGTGGTAGTCGGCCTCGCCCATAAAGCCGGTGAGGGGGCTGAAGCCGCCGTTGGCAAGGAGCTCGAAGTCGGCCAGGTGCCGGGAGTCGAGCTCGATGGTCGGGAGACTCGCGACCTCGCGGCCGATCTCTACGTGCTCCTCTTCATCGACGAGCAGGTCGACAAGGGTTCCGCCGTACGGTTCGCCAAGGTTGCTCATGACTGCGCCTTCCCGATGAGCCCGCGGGACTCGAGGTAGTCGATGATCTGCTGGAGGCTGCTCGCTTCGGGGTCGACGCCAGTCTCACAACGCACCTCGGGGGAGGGCGGCTCCTCGTAGGGGTCGTCGATGCCGGTGAAGCCCTTGATCTCGCCGGCGCGGGCCTTCGCGTAGAGGCCCTTCACGTCGCGCGCTTCGCACTGCTCGACGGTGGCGGCGGCGTGCACCTCGACGAAGACGGCGCCGTCTCCCTCGGTCATGGCGCGGTTCTCGTCGCGGATCTCCTGGTAGGGGGAGATGGCGGCGGTGATGACGCCGACGCCGTTGCGGGCGAGGAGGCTGGCGACAAAGCCGATGCGGCGGATGTTCGTGTCGCGATCCTCCTTGCTGAAGCCGAGGCCCTTCGAAAGGTTGGTGCGGACGATGTCGCCGTCGAGGATCTCGACGTTGCGGCCGCGCTCACGCAGCACCGGGGCGAGCGCCTCGGCAAGGGTGCTCTTGCCCGAGCCCGAGAGCCCGGTGAACCAGATGACGAAGCCCTGATTGCTCATTGGCTGTACTCCAGACGCATTGGTATTTCTCCCTGCTTGTGGTGGTGGCGCCTGCGCGCCGGATGCTCATCAAGAAGGCGGCCCCGGGGCCGCCGTTCGGTGGTCGTGGACGATGGCCGGCTCAGGTGTGGAGTCCGCACTCGTCCTTGTCGAAGCCTTCCCAGCGCCCCTGGCGGCCCTGCTTGCCGGGCACGGTGCAGTTGAAGCAGCCAATGCTGACGAAGCCATGGTCGAGCAGCGGGTTGTACGGAACGTCGTGTTTGGAGATGTAGTTCCAGGTGTCTTTCTCGGTCCAGCGAGCAAGCGGGTTGATCTTGATAAGGCTGAACCTCTGGTTCCAGGCGACGATGGGAACGTCGGAGCGGCCCTCGGACTGGTCGCGCCGGAGGCCGGCGATCCAGGCAGTCTTGCCGGCGAGGGCGCGCTGGTTGGGCTCGACCTTGCGCAGGTCGCAGCAGAGGTCGGGATCGCGCATCCAGAGGGCGGCGCCGTGTTGGGCGGCCTGCTCCTCGTGGGTCAGCTTCGACTTGTAGACCTGGACATTCGTGAGGTTGAGGGCAGCGGTGGCGCGCTCACGCGTCTGGTGGGTCTCGTCAAAGAGGTAGTCGGTATCAAGAACGAACACGTGGACGTTGGGCTTGAGCTGGGCGGTCATGTGGAGGATGGCCATGCCCGTGGGGCCGCCGAAGCTGGCGCCGACGGAGAGGCCATCGTCGAACGTTTCGACGGCCCAGCGCACGATCTCCTCGGGCGTCGCCTCCTCGAAGCGCTCGTTAAGCGCCGAGATGGCGGTGTCGTCGAGGGTGGCGGTGAGAGACACGGGATGCGGCTCCGCGTAAAGCTGAGTTCGTCGCTCAACAATATCAACAACGTGACTTGCCAGCAACGACGGGGCGCGTGCTACATGCTACAGTCGCTTCACACACTCCCAGCCCGCGATGGCCGGACCTGAAGGGTCTGCCGCGAAAGGACAGCGTAGATGCGCGCAGTCGAGACTATCGTCCAGACCAACGCTCCCGGCAAGGTTCTGCCGATCCTGACCGAGGAGCTCGACGACTTCGAGACCGAAGCGACGCGCTTCCTGGCGGGCGGCTACGAGGAAGAGGCGGTTTTCCAGGGCTACCGGCTGAAGCAGGGCGTCTACGGCCAGCGCCAGGCGAACGTGCAGATGACGCGCGTCAAGCTCCCCTTCGGCGGCGTGACGCCGGAGCAGATGGACGCCTTCGGCGAGGTCGCGGAGCGGTTCGCGCCGCTGCGCAAGGGGCACATCACGACCCGCCAGAACTTCCAGTTCCACCACATGCCGCTGGCGCGGATGCCGGACGTGTTGCGCCTGCTGGCGAGCGTGGGGCTCTCGACGCGCGAGGCCTGCGGCAACACCGTGCGCAACGTGACCGCCGACCCGTGGGCGGGCGTGACCGACGGCGAGCTGTTCGACGTGACGCCCTACGCGGGCGCCTTCGCACGCTTCTGGCTGCGCAACCCGCTGACGCAGCTGCTGCCGCGCAAGTTCAAGGTCGCGTTCAGCGCCGACGACGCGGACGTGGCGATCACGGGCATCCACGATCTCGGCTTCATCCCGCGCGTCGAGAACGGGGTGCAGGGCTTCAAGATGGTTTGCGGCGGCGGGCTCGCGATCATGCCGCGCGAGGCCATCGTGGTCCGCGAGTTCGTCTCGCTGGACGAGTACCTGAAGGTGAGCGAGGCGGTCATCCGCATCTTCAACGCGGCCGACATGCTGCGGAAGAACCGGGCGATGGCGCGCATCAAGGTGCTCATCGACCGCATCGGGGCGGACCGCTTCCTCGAGATGGTCGACGACGAGCTGGCCCAGCCCTGGGCCCAGCGCGACTTCAGCCCGGAGCGGCTGCTCTTCCTCGACAACGAGGAGGAGCGGGCGCCGGCGCGGCGCGACTCCTACGCGCAGCCGGGCGACGACGCGGCCGCGTTCACGCAGTTCGCCTCCGCGAACGTGAAGGCGCAGAAGCAGCAGGGCTTCAGCACGGTCGAGATTAAGATCACGCGCGGCGACCTGACGCCGGCGCAGTTCCACGGCATCGCCGACCTCATGCGCGAGTACTGCGGCGGGAACGCGCGCACGTCGGTGCAGCAGAACATGGTGCTGCGCTGGGTGCGCGACGAGAGCCTGTACGAGGTCTACTCGCGGCTGGTCGACCTGGGCCTGGCGGAGGCGGGCGCGGGAACGGTGACGGACGTGGTGAGTTGCCCCGGTACGGACAGCTGCAAGCTCGGCATCACGAGCTCGATGGGACTGAACCGCGCCATCCAGGAGCGCGTGACGGACCTGGCCGTGGCCGACCCGCTCGTGGAGAAGCTGCACATCAAGATGAGCGGCTGCCCCAACAGCTGCGGCCAGCATCACCTCGGCAACATCGGCTTCCACGGCGCCGCCATGAAGGTCGACGGCCACCAGCTTCCCGCGTACCACGCCTTCATCGGCGGCGGCTACGAGGAGGGCAACGGCAAGGTGCGCGTGGGCACGCAGCTGAAGCTGCGGCTGCCGGCCAAGCGCACGCCCGACGCCGTCCAGCGCTGGCTCGAGCTGTACCGGCAGGGCCGCCAGAACGGCGAGGAGTTCAACGCCTACTTCGACCGCGTGGGCAAGGAGCCGTTCGAGGAAGCCGTGCGCGACCTGACGATTCCCGGCGAGTTCTCGGACGACAACCGCGAGATGTTCATCGACTGGACGAAGTTCGAGCTCTACGTGCTGGAGCGCGGCGAGGGCGAGTGCGCCGTCTAGTGGCGTAGCGTCCCGGGAGGCGCAAGCTCACCATGGAAGGGCTGGAATTCCGGCGGCACCGGCGGCTGCGTAGCTCGCAGGCGGTTCGTGGGCTCGTGCGCGAGACCGAGCTGACGCCGGCGCACCTGGTCGCGCCCCTGTTCATCGAGGAAGGCCTCGACGGCCGTGCGCCGATCGAGGCGATGCCGGGACAGTCGCGACTGGGGCTGGAGGCGCTGGTGGGGGAAGCGCGGGAGCTGCGCGATGTGGGCGTGCCGGCGGTGCTGCTGTTCGGCATTCCGGCCGCCAAAGACGAGCGCGGCTCGGGCGCCTACGAGGACCGGGGCGTCGTGCAGGAGGCGATCCGGCGGCTCAAGGACGCCGTCCCGGAGATGCTGGTGATCGGTGACGTGTGCCTGTGCGAGTACACGAGCCACGGCCACTGCGGCCTCCTGACGGACGAGGGCGAGGTCGACAACGACGCGAGCCTGCCGCTGCTGGCGGACATGGCCGTGAGCCTCGCGGACGCGGGGTGCGACATCGTGGCGCCGAGCGACATGATGGACGGCCGCGTGGCCGCCATCCGCGAAGCGCTTGACGGCTCGGGCCGGAGCGACACGGCCATCCTCTCGTACGCGGCCAAATTCTCGAGCGCGTTCTACGGGCCGTTCCGGGAGGCGGCGGACAGCGCCCCGGCGTTCGGCGACCGGCGCGGCTACCAGATGGACCCCGCGAACGCGCGCATGGCCCGCGACGAGGCGCTCACGGACATCGACGAGGGGGCCGACATGGTGATGGTGAAGCCGGCCCTCCCATACCTCGACGTGCTGCGCTCGGTGCGGGAGGCGGTGGATGTGCCGGTGGCGGCCTACAACGTGAGCGGCGAGTACAGCATGTTGAAGGCGGCGGCGGCGAAGGGCTGGATCGAAGAGGAGCGCGCGATCGACGAGGCGTTGACGTCAATCCGCCGGGCGGGGGCGGACATCGTCATTACGTACCACGCGAAGGAGTGGGCGCGGAGCCGCTAGCCGGTCGCTGTCTCAGTCGGAGTCGAGGGCGGCGACGGCGCCGCTGTCGATGGCGTCCTCGATGACGTCCCCGGAGAGGCCGGCCCAGGAAAGGATGTCGCGCGTCTCGGAGCGGAAGGCGGCGGGAGTGGGCGCCGGCGCGAAGCCCGCGTCGTCCAGCTTGAGGGCGTTGCCCAGCACGGTGAAGGGCCCCGCTTCGGGGTGGTCGCGGTGGATGAAGAGGTCGTTGGCGGCGGCCTGTTCGTTGTCGATGAGCTCGGTGGGGAAGCGGACGCGGGAGACGGGGATGCCGGCCTCCCGCAGGCGTCCTTCCCAGTGGTCGGTCGTCTCGGAGGCGAAGAGCTTCTCCATCTGGTCACGCAGCTCGGTGTCGAGCGCGTGGCGCTGCTCCTGGGGGAGGCTGGGGTCGAGGGCGGGGTCGTGCAGCCCAACTACGTCCATGAGGCGTCGGCGCAGGCCCACGCTCGGACAGGCGATGGCGATGGCCGAGTCCTTCGTGGTGAAGGTGCGGTAGTAGATGCTGACCAGCCGCGCGACGCGGCTGCTCGGCATGTGCGTGGCCTGCTCGGCGTAGGGCATGCCCTCGGCCCGGGCCTCGGCAAGCCAGTCGAGGTAGGTGGCATGGGTCTCGCCGTCCTGGTCCTCGACGCGGATGAGGAGGTTGTTCTGGAGGATGAGGGCGGACATGAGCAGCGAGGTATCGACCCGCCCGCCTCGGCCCGTGCTCGTGCGGCGGTAGAGGGCGGAGGCGACGCCGTAGGCGAGCAGGGCCGCGCACATGAAGTCGGAGATGGGCGAGCCCTCGGCGATGGGGCGGCCGTCGCGCATGCCGCCGTTCATGGCCATGAGGCCGCTGTGCGCCTGCACAACCTGGTCCATGCCCGCGAGCCCGGCGTCGGGACCCTTCTCGCCGAACGCGGTCACGTTGCCGACGATGATGCGGGGGTAGCGCTCGGAGAGGCTGTCGTAGTCGAGGCCGAACTGCTGGGCGAGGCCGGGGCGGAGGTTTGTGAGGACCACGTCGGTCCTGGCGAGCAGGGCGTCCAGGATTTCGGCGGCTTTCTCGTGGCGGAGGGCGAGGGGGAGGGAGTGGGTTCCGCGGTTGCGGGCGAGGAAGTGGCGGGTGACATCGCCCCAGCGGTAGCCGGTGTGGCGCGAGGCCTCGCCCTCGAGGGGTTCGATCTTGATGACGCGGGCGCCGCCGTCGGCCAGGAGCTGGGCGCCGTAGGGGACGGCGACGAACTGGCCGAATTCGAGCACGGTGATGCCGGCGAAGGGCTGCTCGTCGCTCACGCGTCGTCCTGCTGCGGGCGCTTGAAGTAGAGCATCTCGCGGAAGATGAGCTGGGTGCCGACCCAGTTCTCGACGCGTGCGTCGGAGACCATCTCCCAGCCCGCATCGCCGAGGTCGCGGAGCGCCTCGGCGAGGTCATTCGTGCCGTACTCGCGGTCGTCCTCGGGCTGGTGGCTGAAGTTGGCGACGATGGGCTGCTCCATACCGCTGACGACCACGCGGGCGTACTCCCAGCGGGTGCGTTCGGTCACGCGGGCACCTCCTCGGGAGGCGGGGCGTCCCAGAAGTTCTCGAGCTCGCCCTGAGGGAGGCCGCGGACCGGGTTGAAGGCGCCCCGGTGGAGGAGGCGGAGGAAGTGCTCCGGCGTTTCGACGGTCTCGTCGAGCTCGATGCTGAAATAGCCGATGCCCTGGTTCGAGTGGGCGTCGGAGCCGCCGGTTCCGGGCTTCCCGAGCACCTTCGCGACCTGCAGAGCGAAGTAGTTCTCGCGGGGGGTGTTGCAGCCGTTGAGCACCTCGACGGCGTCGACGAGCTGGAAGACCGGGAGCTTCGCCGCCTCCTCGGGGGTCAGGGTGAAGGCCGGCTTCCCCTGGCGCTTGAAATGGACCGGATCGAAGAAGTGGCGGAAGGGGTGAGCGACGATCAAGAAGGCGCCCTGCTCGTCGGCGACCTCGCGGAGCCGTTCGAGGCGGCGGATGCCACCCTCGTAGCCGCGCAGGCCGACGGCGAGTATGTGGCCCATATCGGTCGAGACCTCCATGCCGTTCGAGATAAAGGTCTCGGGGTGGGCCTTGCGGAAGGGGTTGAGATCCCAGGACTCCCACATGCGGTCGTGCTCGGTGATGTTCACGCCGGTCAGGCCGATGCGGTTGGCTTCGGCGATGAGGTCCTCGGGGTCGAGCATGGAGTCGGACGCGCCACGGGTCGTGTGCAGGTGCATATCGACGATGGTGCCGGCCACGTGCGCCTCCACGCTCGTGAACAGCGGCACAAGCGCGCCAGCTATCTTATCGGCCCGCCAGGTGAGGCAGAAGCCAGCCGAAGAGGCCGACGCAGGGAAGGCCCAGCCCCACCCACATCCACCAGAGGCGCGTCCAGAGGATGCTGAGGAGCATGACGGGCGCGACCGAGAAGACGACGGCGATGATCGTGAAGACAGCGCTCGGGCTGGCGAGGCCATCCGGCTGGGAGCCGAGATCGGCGACCTCATAAATGATGGCGGCCACGAGCCCAACGAAGACCCAGCTGAGCACCGAGGCTGTGAGGATGGGGACGAGGAGGAGCGGTCCGGCGACGTCCCGGTCGACCCAACGCTGAAGGACCTCGGTGTCACGCGCGCGGAACACGAGGTAGGTGACGGCGATGCTCGTGAGCATGGACATCACGTACCCGGCGATCGCGCCCGCGATCAGCGCAGCCATGGCGAACCGGCCGTGGCCGTGGGGATGATGGTGCAGTCGAGCCCCTCGGCGGCGTTCCGCACGCGCTCGGTCTCGTTTACGGGGCCGATCCAGAACAGGGTCGGGCCGGCGCCTGCCAGACGGACAGCCTCCCCCGTTCGCGCCTCGATCTGCTCCCAGAGGCCAGCCAGGCCGGGGAAGCAGTCGAAGGCAACGCGCTCGAAGCTGTTGTAGAGATCGGCGCCGGTGACCCGCGCGGGCAGGCGTTCCGCCAGCGCCGTGCTCACCGTCGGTTCGTCGACCCGGCCGTCTCGGTCGAGGGCGCGGAAGAGGGTGGCGGTCTTGTTGGGGAGGGTGTCGGGCGGAATGAAGAGCACGACGCCGTGCCCGGGGAGGTCGGGGAGCGGCGTGACGCGCTCGCCCCGACCCTCGACGAGCGCCGTGCCGCCAGCAAGGAAGAACGGCTCGTCGCTGCCCACCCCGGTAGCAGCGGTCGCCAGCGCGTTCTCACTAACGCCGGGCCAGTGACGGGCGAGCAAGCGGAGGACGGTGGCGGCATCGGAGGCGCCGCCGCCCAGTCCGCCGGCCGCCGGGATGCGCTTCACGATGCGGATGCGAAGCGGCTCGGGCTCGCGCCCGAGCGCGTCCGCGAGGGCGTCGACGGCTCGCCAGGCCAGGTTCTCGGGGCCGCCGGGCGAGCCATCGGCGAAGGGGCCGGTGTTCTCGACCGATGTCGACGCAGCCGGCTGCAGGGTGACCTCGTCGGCAAGGGCGAGCGTCTGGAGGATGCTGGAGAGGTCGTGGTAGCCATCGGGGCGAGTGCCGCCGATCTCAAGGGTGAGATTGATCTTGGCAGGAGCGAGCCCGGTAAGCGTGTCAGGCATGGGAGGCGGAGGCCTCGAAGGCGTCGAGGAGGGCGAGCCACTCCGGGATGTCGAGCGTCTCGGGGCGGCGCTGCGGGGCGATGCCCGCGGCATCGAGGGCGGGGCGGACGGCATCGGGCACGTGGCCGGGGGCGCGGGAAAGGGCGTTGTGAATCTGCTTGCGGGGGTTGCGGAAGGCTCCCGATACGAGCGCGAAGAACGCCTCGTCGCGCTCGCCCGGGACAAGCGGGGCCTCGCGCAGCGTGAGGCGAACGACGGAGGAGTGGACGGCGGGGGGCGGGTCGAAGGCGATGGGGGGGACATCGAAGAGCGGTTCGGATACGGCGTGGTTCTGGACGGAGATGCCGAGCAGCGAGAGCTTGCCGGGGCTGGCGGTGATCTCGCGGGCAACCTCACGCTGCACCATCACCACAAGCTCGCTCGGGCGAGGACGGCCTTCCAGCAGGTGCCGGATGATGGGGTTGGCGGCGAAGTAGGGGAGGTTCCCGACGACGCCGAAGGGGCGTCCGGCGGGAATAGCCTCGGCGAGGTCGAAGATGCGGGCGTCGCCCTGGACCAGCGTGAGGCGTTCACGGCCGGCGAAGCGCCGGCGGAGGTGGTCGAGGAGGCGGGGCTCGATCTCCAGCGCGACGACCTCATGGCCGGCGTCTAGCAGGGTTCCAGTGAGCTGGCCCGTGCCGGCGCCTATCTCAAAGAGGATACCGTCCTCGGGGACCCGCACGGCCGCCGCGATGTCGGCCAGCACGCCGGTGTCGACGAGGAAGTGCTGACCGAGCGCCTTGCGGGCGTGCGGTCCCCGTGATCGTGCGCTCATGCTGCGATGGTAGGCCGGGCCGCGCGGGTCAGTCGAGGATGTAGATGTGGACGTAGCCGGTGTGCCACGGCTCGGGCGGATGGCCTTCGGGAAAGCC
>JAJEIT010000090.1 GCA_022827945.1 Dehalococcoidia bacterium
ATCGTGAGGCCGGTGCGTTCGAGCAGCCTCGGGACCGCGTAGATGGGGCCGATGCCCATCTCGTCCGGCTCGCAGCCGGCGACGGCCATGCCGCGGTAGTAGCCGAGGGGCTGGAGGCCGCGCTTCTCGGCGGCGGACGCCTCCATGAGCGCGCAGGCGGCGAAGCCGTCGGAGAGCTGGCTGGCGTTGCCGGCGGTGATGAAGCCGTCCTCGCCCATGACGGGCGGGAGCTTGGCCAGACCCTCGGCGTTCGTCGAGGGGCGGTTGCACTCGTCCATGTCGATAGTGACGTCCTGCCTGCCGGTCTCGCCGGTCTCGCGGTCGACGACGACCTTGGTGACGTTGCTGGCGACGATCTCGTCGGCGAAGAGGCCGGCGTCCTGGGCGGCGGCGGTGCGGCGCTGGCTCTGGAGGGAGTACTCGTCCTGGGCCTCGCGGGAGATGTCGTAGCGCTTCGAGACGACCTCGGCGGTCGTGATCATGGGCATGTACATGTCGGGGGTCGCTTCGAGGACGTTGGGGTCCTGGGCGCGGAAGGAGTTCTGGTTCTTGTTCTGGACGAGGCTGATGGACTCGATGCCGCCGGCGATAACGGTCTCCATGCCGTCGACCATGATCTGCTTGGCGGCGGCGGAGACGGCCATGAGCCCCGAGGAGCACTGGCGGTCGATGGACTGGCCGGAGACGCTCACGGGGAGGCCGGCGGCCATCGCGACCTGGCGGCCCACGTTGAACCCCTGCGTTCCCTGCTGGAGGGCGGAGCCGACGATGACGTCGTCGACCTCGGCGGGGTCGATACCGGCGCGGGAGACGACGGCCTCCATGGCGGGGGCGGCCATGGTGGGGGCGGGGGTGTCGTTGAAGGCGCCGCGGTAGGCCTTGCCGATGGCGGTGCGGGCGGTGGAAACGATGACGGCTTCACGCATGACGGTGGACCTCCAGGGGACGGCCACGGCGGGCTCGTCCGCAGCGAGGCGAGCCTACCAGAAGCCGGGGCGGTAGCGGATGCCGCGGTGCTCGTGGCCGGCATCGCCGGCCTTGCGCAGGCGCACCAGGTGCTTGCGGCAGAGCTCGATGGTGTCGCGGCGCACGTCGGAGGGGTCGTCCGTCCACATGGAGACGGCGACCTCCTCCAGGGGAGGCTGCGTACAGAACTTGCAGCGCCTCAGGGGCACGGCGGGCGGTTTCCCTGCGGCCTACTCGCCGTCGTCGTAGGCGACCCACTGGTCGTAGAGATGGTGGAAGTGGCGAACCTTCCCCTCCTCGTAGGCGGCCAGGTAGATGTAGGGGTCCTGCTTGGTCTTGAGGCCCTTCTGGACCTTGGGCAGGTTGTAGCTGTCCTGGTTGAGGACGCGGGCGAGGCCGCCCATCTCGGGGGCTTCGGTCCAGTGCTCATCCGGCCCGAGCCAGTGGATCTGGGCGGCGGGGGGCTTGGGCTTGTCCTCGGGCCAGGGGGCGAGGTAGATGACCTCCATGATGCTCATGTCGGGGTTGTCGCCGTAGGGGCGGAAGCGGTAGACGATGCGGCTGAACGAGCCCCAGGGGTGGAAGTTGGGGAAGAGGTTGTTGTACTGGCCGTCGATGAGCTCGGCGTCGCAGTAGGTATCGACGCGGTCGCCGATGGTCTCGCGCAGGGTCTCGCGCATCATGTCGGCCATCCTGTGGCGGGTGGCGAAGATCTCGTCGCGGTCGGGGTGGATGTTGCGGTGGGCGCTCGTGCGGGCAGCGACGGTGACGGCGCGGGACCAGTTGCCGAACGAGTCGTACTGGTGGTTGGCGCCATCGCCCCCGTAGATCATGAGCTGGGGGTGGGTGGCGATGATGTGGTAGCCCTCCATGAAGGCTTCCTGGTTCGCCTTCCAGTTGGCGCGCACGATCTTCGCCACGTGCATCTGCTTGTACTTCTTCTCGTAGTCGTACTTCTCGTAGTGCTTCGGCAGGTCGCCGAGGAAGTCCTCGAACGGCTCGCTGTCGGGGTCGGGGTTGATGAAGACGAACCCGCCCCAGGTGCCGATCTTCGCCTCGCGCAGGTGGCTGGCATCCTCGCGCACCTCGGGGAAGTCCCACTCCGAGGGAATCTCGCGCAGGGAACCGTCGATCTCCCAGCACCAGCCGTGGAAGGGGCAGCGGAACTCGGTCGCCTTCTTCCCGTCGAACTCGCGCAGCTGACGCCCGCGGTGGAGGCAGGCGTTGTTGTAGGCCTTGAACTCGTTCTCGCCGGTGCGGACGACGATCCAGGAGAGGTGGGCGACGTCGTACACGATGTAGTCGCCGACCTCGGGGATGTCGTCGACGTGGCAGGCCATCTGCCAGACGCGCTTCCAGAGGCGCTCGACCTCCAGGTCGTGCCACTTCTTCTGCGTGTAGCGCTCGGTCGGGACCCTGCGGACGCCGCCTTCGAGAGAGTTCTCCATGCGCAGCGTCTCGGGGATGCGCTCGGGGTACTGGTCGCCGTCGAGGAGCTCCATGAAGGAGATGCCGGAGGAGCGTGGGCCGGCGGGGGTGTCGCGGCCGGGGTCGCCGGTGTAGCGGGTGAAGGTGTCGTCGATCTCGCCGGCAAGGGCGGTGCCGCCGGTGTACTGGGCCTCGGCGGCGGCCGCGTCGCGATTGGCGAGCATGCGGGAGGAGCGGCGGGGGTCGTTCTCGACGAACTCGGGGGGGAGCTCGGGGCCGCCGACCCACTGGAGGAGGTGGGGGTCGGCGTACTGAAGGTCGCCCTCGAGGTGGATGCCGTCCCACTGGAAGATGCCGTACTTCTTCGCCTTCTCGACACGGACCTTGCCGTCGCCGAGCTCGGTGTACGTGGCGCCGCTGAGGGGGTGGACTTCGGACTTCATGGCCTCTCCTGGTGGTGTGGGTTCGCCGCGCTCAGGCGACGTCGAACTGGACCCAGAGCTCGCGGGGGGCGCGGAAGCCACCCTCGTTGATGTTGGGCCCGGTGATGCCCTCGTGGTCGGGGAACTTGGGACGGGGGTTCTTCATGGCCTCGCAGAGGCGCGTGCTCGCGATGATGGCCTCCTGGCGGGCCATGGCGTAGCCCATGCAGAAGTGCTGGCCCATGCCGAAGCCGAGGTGGCCGGCGCGGCCGTCGGGGTAGCGTCCGGAGCGCAGTTCACGGCCCATGTGCAGGTCGTCCCGGAAGACATCGTAGGTGTCCGGGTCCTTGAACACACGCTCGTCGCGGTTGCCGGCGCCGAGCAGGAGCGAGATAGAGGCGCGTTCGGGGATGACCTCGCCGTACATTTCGATCTCGCAGGTGGTGCGCCGTCCCTGGCCGTGGACGACCGGGTCGTAGCGCATCATCTCGGTGAAGACGTTGGTCCAGAGGGAGTGGTCGCGCTGCACCTCCTCGAACTGGTCGGGGCGGGTGTAGAGCATGTGGTACCACATGTTGGCGATGGCCTTGTCGGTGGTGTCGCCACCGGCGGCGAGGAGGAGGGCGACGAAGCCCTTGACCTCCTCGACGTTCATGCGCTTCCCCTGCAACTCGGCGGTGACGATGCGTGAGACGAGGTCCTCACCGGGGTTCTTCGTGCGCTCCTCGATGATGGGTTCGAGGTAGTCCCAGATCTCGTCGCGGGCGTGGATGCCGTCGACGTAGTACTGGCCGGAGCCCATGCCCGAGATGAGGCGCTGGTACCAGCCCACGAAGGTGTCCTCGTCGTGGCGGGGGAGGCCGAGCATGTTGGAGATGACGCGCACGGGGAACTGGCTGGTGAACTCTCTGACCAACTCGACTTCGCCGGTGTCGGAGAAGCCCCTGGCGATGTCGTCGGCGGCCTTCTGCGCGATCTTGTCGAGGAGCTCGCGGGCGATCATCTCGATGTAGGGGATGAAGGCCCCGAGGCGGTTGCCGACGAACTGGTCGGCGACGATGTTGCGCATCCAGCGGTGCCGCTGGCTGTTGCCGTATTCGAGGATGTTGGGGCCGAAGACGGAGCGCTCGCCGAACTTGTAGGGGCCGTCGGGATTGTAGGTGGCGCGGTCGTAGTGCTCGTTGTCCTGGAAGACGCCGACGATGTCGTCGTAGCGGCTGAGCACCCAGCGCCCGTGGAAGCCGTCCCGGAAGAGGGGGCGGTGGTCGCGTAGACGCTTGTAGAGGGGGAAGGGGTCCTTGCGATATTCGGGCGAATCGAACTCGCGCGGATCGATCTCGGTCTTGAGGCGTTCGGCCGCCTTCTGTCCTGCCCTCATGGTCCGGCTCCCGTCGAGCGCACGGCTCGCTGTGGCGGGAAAGGATACGCGTATGGGACGAGGGCTACAGGTTGTGTCCCCAAGAGCGGAGGATGCGCGTGAGGTGCCCTTCGAGCCAGACCCGAAAGTTGGCTGCAATGGCCTCAAGGGCTTCGTTGTCCGAGGGCTGGAGGTCAAAGCGAAACGGGTCGTTGGCGGTTGCGGTGCTCTCCCACGCCCCGTCACTGCGGGGTCTCGCGAGGAGGAGTTCCGAGGCCATATACCGGCGACGCTGGTTCCCCGCGGGGTGCAGCACGACGAACAGCCGTACGTCCAAAGCCGGGCGCGCGGGCAATCCTAGTCGCAGGGAGGTCCAGCGCGACGGGCGCTCCGCCTCAACGTGTCCGTAGCTCCCAACAACCTGCAGGATCTGCGCGGGCAGGGCAGCCTCGGTGAACTTGCCACTGGTGACTGAGGCCGAGACCACCACACCTTGAGCTTCGAACGCTCGTTGAGTCTCCGCTGCGACTTCCTCGAATCGCACTGATGCCACGCGCACCAATTCGTCCAGTGCGCTCTCCACCCTTGCCGTCGTGGCATCTTGACTCTGACGCGCGGCGGTAGCTGCAGCCTCAATCGCTTTCACTGATTCCTCTCCCCGGAGCTCGCGGATGACCTTGAGGGACTCCTGGAGATCGGACCGCTGAATGTTCGCAAAGAGGTCGACGAGTGGCGTGAGATCGCCCCGGTCAGCCGATTCCAGTGCAGCAATGTAGCGCTCACGATGTTCCTCGTCGCGAACGACGAGCACGAGATAGCCCTCCTTCAGGAAGACCATCCCGGTCAGGGCACGAGCAACACGACCGTTGCCATCCTGGAAGGGGTGGATCTGCGCGAAGCGGTGGTGGAGCCAGGCGGCTTCAACCTCGGGGCAGACATCCAGAGCCTCGTGTCGCGCTCGCCACGCGAGCAGCCGTTCAATCTCCCCCTGAACCTGCTCCGGGGGACAGTACTCGTGCATGGTCCCGTCCGGCCGGCGCGGGTTGTTCGGCTGCAGCTTCCACTCGCCCTTGCGCAAGGGGACCCTGACGACCTTGCCGAACTGATTCTCCGCTTCGCATGTCTCCTGGCTCAGCGTCAGGCGCTGTTGGAGCTCCTTGATGGCGAACGGCGTCAACTCGCGGTCTTCGGTTCCTATGAGGTCCATAACCATGTCGAGCGCAGCCCTCTGGTCCTGAATCATGGCCTCCGCATCAGCAGAAATGAGCTGGTCTTCATGAAACTGCGCAAGCGCTTCCATCCCGGCTTCGAGAATCTGGATCGTGACCCCACGGTCGACGGTGTAGAGACGCTCGATGATCCCGGTTTCCACGGCCCATAGGGTGTAGAGCCGCTCCTGGAGTCGCAGCAGCTTCGTCTCGTCCTTGATGAGCTTGCGCTCCGCCAGCCACTGGCGGTGGACGGCGTGGAGATCGGGGCGGCAGAGGTCCTGCCAGTTGTCGGGCAGGTCTGTGATCGGCTCCCACTTGTGGGCGATGGGTGGTTGCTCAGCCATTGATTCCTCGGTGCCAGATTCCCACCCCATGCCTGCCCGCGCAATCGGCGGGCGTCAGGCGAAGGCGCTGATGACCTCTTCGTCGAGGCGCTGGTAGAGGCGGGGGTTGTTGGGGAGGCGGGCGAAGATGGCCTCCTCGACGCCGACCTCCTCGTAGCGCTTGAGAACCTCGACGATGCGCTCGGGGGGGCCGATGGCGAGGTCGCGCTCGCGCTCCTCGGGCGTCATGCCGCCGCCGTAGCGCTCGCGCCACATGGCGGCCTTGTCGGGGTCGTCCTGGATGACGCAGGTGAGCTGGATGGTCTTCTTGATCTCGGCGGGGTCGCGACCGATGTCGGCGCAGTGCTGTTCGAGGACCTGGATCTTGCGGCGGACGAAGTCAGGCGGGCCGTCGACGTTCATGATGTCGCCGTAGCGGGCGCAGGTGCGGAGGGTGCGCTTCTCGCCGCCGCCGCCGACCATGATGGGGGCGTGGGGCTGCTGGATGCACTTCGGCGCGAAGGGCGTGTCGTCGAGGCTGTAGTACTCGCCCTCGAAATTGACGGGGCCCTCGGTATCGAAGAGGAGGCGGATGACCTGGACGGCCTCCTCGAGGCGGTCGAGGCGCTCCTTGAGGGAGGGGAACTGCCACCCGAAGGCCGTGTGCTCGCGTTCGAACCAGGCGGCGCCGATGCCGAGGTTCATGCGGCCGCCGCTCATGTCGTCCATGGTCGCGATCATCTTCGCCACGAGGGCGGGGTTGCGGTAGGTGTTGCCGGTGACGAGGGTGCCGAGGCGGACCCGCTCGGTGGTGGCGGCGAGGCCGGCGAGGAGGGCGTAGGCCTCGAAGGTGGGGATCTCGTTGCCGATGTTGTCGACGGGCGGGAAGAAGTGGTCGTAGACCCAGAGGCTGGACCAGCGGCCCGCATCGACGGTGCGGGCAACGGCGGTGATGTCCTGCCAGGTAGTGGCGTTGTTGTGGAGCTGGGCGCCTATCTGCATGTCGGTCTCCTGTGGAGTGGGGCGAGTCTACAGGGGGTCCGAGGGGCGTATGCTCGCGGGCATCACGAGGCGGGCCAGGGCGCGCCGCGGTCCGCCGCAAGGAGGATCGCCGTGGGCGTCTCGCACACCGTTTTCATGAGCTTCAAGGAGGGCGCCGACGAGGCCCTCATCCAGGAGTTCTGGGACAAGCTCGACGAGTTCCCGTCGCAGAAGCCCGGGCTACGCCGCTGGATCTCGGGGAAGCCGGGGAACTACTACCCGATCTCGAGCGAGGACTACGACCTCGCCTTCTCGGTGGAGGTGGACTCGCCGGCGGCGATGGTCGACTACGCGCGCCATCCGTTCCACATGGACGCGGCGGCGCTGATGGGGCCGATCATCGAGGACGTGCTGGTGGTGGACTTCGAGTTCACGGCAGTGCAGCAGAGCGCCGTCGCCTACAAGGCGCCTCGCGAAGGCGACGACAACGTGGCCATCGCGCACGTGACCTGCCTGGCGTTCAAGGACGACGCGAGCGAGGAGGACATCGAGGCGTTCACGCTCGCGCTGGATCGCTTCCCGCGGCAGAAGCCGTTCATCCGGCGCTGGATCCTGGGCAAGCCGGGGCCGTACTACGGCTCGGCGACGGACCGTTTCGACCTGGTGTTCATCGCGGAGGTCGACTCGATCGAGGCGATGGAGGAGTACGCGCGGCACCCGTACCACACCGAGGTGGTGGGGCCGATGCTGGGGCCGATCATGAAGGACGTGCTGGTGGTCGACTACGCCTACTCGCGGGTGATCGAGAGCGCCGTCGACTACGCGCAGATCATCCCGTACCGGTAGCGAACGGCCTCAGGGGTAGCGGTACTCGCGCAGGGGGCGCCAGAGCCTCCAGATGAGGAGCGTGGCGCCGAACGCGAGGAAGGCGCCGAGCATCATGGTGGCGCGCTCGCCAATCCAGGCGGACCAGAGGCCGACCCAGAGCGTGCCGATGTTGTTCGCGGTGACGGCCGCGAGCACGAGGAAGGCGGAGGCGCGCCCGCGCATGTCGTCGGGGGTGGTGAGCTGCACGGTCGTCTGGCGGACGGCCACGGTGACGGCGTCGGCGAGGCCGAGGAGGGCGATGGTGATGGCGCCGGCCCAGAGGGCGGTCACGTTCGAGAAGAGGAGGAGGACGACGGCGTAGCCGAGGGAGGCGTAGATGACGAGCATCCCCTTGGAGCGGTAGCCGGCGAAGAAGAGGGCGCCGAAGGAGCCGGCGACGGCTCCGGCGCTGTTGGCGGAGCCGAGCACCCCCACGGCTCCGGCGCCGCCCTTGAAGAGGCCCTTGGCGATCACGGGGAGGATCTCGCGGTAGAAGGAGACGACGGTGATGCCGATATCGAGGAGGAAGAGGCCGGGGAGGATGGGGTGGCGGATGACGAAGAGGAAGCCCTCCCAGACGCGGCGCACGGTCGAGCCCTCGGCGACCTGCTCGACCTGGCCGCGGGCGCGGATGAGGAGGGGCAGAAGGGCGGCAGGGGCGGTCGTGCCGGCGGCGACGAAGAAGGCGGCGGTGAGGCCCACGCCCTCGGCGACGCCGGCGAAGAGGAGGGGCGCCAGGATGGAGCCGGCGTTCATGGTGGCCGTCTCGCCGGTGATGGCGAGCATGAGGTGGCGCCGGGGGACGACGGTGGGGGTGAGGGCGGCGGCGGCCGGCTGCGAGATGACCTGGGTCGCGGCGGTGATGCCGATCGCGATGTAGACCTGCCAGACCGTGAGCGTTCCCGCAGCGGCAAGGAGGCCCAGCGCGAGCAGCACGACGAAGGTGACGGCGTGAGCGGCTGCCACGAGGTGCTTGCGGTTCATGTAGTCGGCGAGGGCGCCGCCCCAGAGGAGGGCGGGTATCTGGACGACGAGCTGGACGGCGCCGATGAGGCCGAGCTGGGCGGGGGAGCCGGTCGTCTCGAAGAGCCACTGGGCGGTGACGAGGATGCGCATCCAGCGCGAGACGACGGTGGCGAGGCCGGCGGCCCAGAGGTAGCGGTAGTCGCGGTAGGTGAAGGCGGCCCAGGGCCGCAGGCTCTGCGGCCCCTCGTCCTCGATCTCGACCTGGTCCGTGGGCGGCTGCGTCAGCTGCTAGCACCCTCGGCTTCGGCGCCCTCATCGAGGAGGCGCAGGATGGTGGTGGCGAGGGCGCGCGCGTCGTCGGGGGTGAGCTCGACGGCGACGCGGGCGCCGGTGCCCAACTCCTCGTTCACGAAGTCGAGGTTGAGGGCGTGCTCGCGCTGAAGGTGGAAGGGGTGGTCGAAGGAGACGTAGGTCTGGGCAATGGGGAACCAGCGGTCGCGGGACTTGCCGCTGCCGGCGATCTGGATTTTCTCGGCGATCATGGTGCACATGGCGTTCTCTCCCTAGCCCAGGGTGCGGTCGAGGAAGTCCCAGATCTTCTGCCAGCCGTCGACGGCGGCCTCTGCGGCGTAGGCCTGGGGGTAGTTGTAGTAGAAGAAGCCGTGCCCGGCGTTGGGGTACATGTGGAACTCGTAGTCCTTCCCCTCGCGCTGGAGGGCGGCCTCGTGCTCGGCGACCTGCTCGGGTGTGGGGCTGAAGTCGTTCTCCCCGAAGAGGCCGAGGAGGGGCGCGTTCAGGTCGGCGGTGTAGTCGATGGGTCGACGGGCTGCTTCTCGGAGAGCTTGTCGGCGTCCATGACGACGTTCCCGCCCCAGCAGTCGACGACGGCGTCGACGCCCTCGCTCGAGCGGCAGCCGACGAGGAAGGAATGGCGCCCGCCGGAGCAGGTGCCCATGACGCCGACCTTGCCGGTCACGTACGGGAGGGAGCGGAGGTAGGCGATGCAGCCGTCGGCATCGCCGACCACGCGGTCGTCGGGGGCGCCGCCCTCGGCGCGGACCCTGGCGGCGACATCCTCGGGCTCTCCGCTACCGTCACGGAAATAAAGGTCGGGGCAGATGGTGACGTAGCCGTGGTGGGCGTAGCGGCGGGCGGTCTCCCGGTACCACTCGTCCCAGCCGGGGATGTGGTGGAGGAGCAGCATCGCGGGGAACGGCCCCTCGCCCAGGGGCCGCGCGAGGTAGGCGTAGATGGAGTCGCCGCCGTCGCCCTGGACGGTGATGGTCTCGGCAATCATGCCTTCGTAGGCGCGCGTGTCGGTCATGGGGAGCCTCCTGCAATGGTGGGGCGAATCCTACGGCGCGGCGAGTCGCGTGGGGAGCGCGCGGCGGGGGCTGTTTCGGGTAGGCTGCGCGGTCCAGCGAGGAGGACGACATGGGAGCACCGACGGTTGAGGACTACACCGCCCTGCGCATGGTGGCGGAGCGGTACGTGGATGCGGTGAACCGCTTCGACCCGGAGGCCTGGGGCTCGACCTGGGCGCCGGACGGGCAGTGGATCACGAGCACGACGCGGCCGGGGCGCGAGGAGGTGGTGGCCGACTGGACACGGATCATGGCGAGCATCCCGAACGTCTACATGCACGTCTATTCGGGCGTCATCGACGACGTGACGGGCGACACGGCCACGGGACGCTGGTACATGGGCGAGTTCCTGAACCGGGAGGCGGGGCGCACGATGAACTCGCTCTGCTACTTCGATACGTACACTCGCATCGACGGGCAGTGGTACATCCAGACGAGGCGGCTGGAGGCGCTCTACCGCGGTCCGGCGGACCTGAGCGGGGACTGGGGCAAGCTCTCGATGTGACGCGGCGGGCGGCTGGCCCGCTCGCCTAGAATCGTCCCATGGCCGAGGGGGAGCAACGCAGGGAACTCCGCCCGACGGAGGGCGCGGACGCGACCTCGCGGCTGCTCGAGGAGTTGCTGGCGGAGGGGAGGCCGGTCGCGGAGATCGCGGTGCGGCTCGGCATCAGCGTTCCCGATGCGCACGCGCGCATCAGGGGCGCGCCTCCGGGGCGGGAGCTGGAGGACGCCGGGCCGCCACTGCCACCGAGCCTCGCGCCACCGGAACAGGCGGGGAGCGGCGGCAAGCGGCGCGCTCCTCCCGCTCCGGGCGGGGTTGGCGGCGGCCCGCCGGGGAGGCGGCCGAGCGCCCCGGAGCCAGGGCGGGGCCTCTCGCGGCGGGCCTTCCTGGCGCTGGCGGCGGCGGGGGTGGCGGGGCTGGCCACGGGAGGCACGTTCCTGGCGATGCGGGGGGGCGAGGAAGAGGACACGGTCGTGCGTCCGCCGCGACCCGTCCCGGTTCCGCCCACGCTCACGCCCGTGCCACCGGCGCTCACAGCGTTGCAGCCGGCCACGGGCATCTTCAAGGAACTGACCCTCGAGCCGGGCCAACCACTGACGGAGGAGCACGGCATCTTCTTCCTGCGGACGCGGGGCGAGGGGGCGGGGAGCGTGACGGGCTGGCAGCTCGCCGAGCCGGGGGGCGCCGGGCCGCCCGTGTACCGGGCGGGCGCGGGCAGGCGGTTCATCGCGACCGGGGGCGCGCTCCACGAGCGGACAACGGGGCGATCCTGGACGTGGCCGGAAGATCGCCTGCGGCTGCTCGGCCTGTCCGACTACGGAGCGCTCTTCGAGGTGATGGAAGACGGGCTGGGGCCGCACCTCACCAAGCGGGCGCGGTACGTGCTCACGAACGGGCAACTGGAGGAGCGGGCGGAGTTCGAGCTCACGGGAACGGTCCTCCCGTCCATTCCACCGTTCTTCGCCCCGGGCGGGAGGCGCGTCTTCCTGGCGCTCGAGCAGCCACAGCAGTACCCCTCGCTGTTCATGCTGGACGGCGCCACGGGAAAGGCGTCGACCGTGTTCGCGCCCCAGCGGCAGCGGACCCTCCAGCGGATCCTGCTCCACGCGACGACGCCGGCGAGCGACGGGGAGTCGTTCCTGCTGCCGTTCTCGTACTGGCCCACGCGGCCTCCGCTGACGCTGGGGTACGGCATCTTCGCGACCTTTGTGGCGCGTCTCGGCTGGGCAGGCGATCATCTGGGGGTGACACGCGTGCGGGTGGACCGCGCGTTCGTCTCCCCGGACGGGTCGCTGGCGGCGGGTGAACGCGTGCTGGCGGTCCCGGGGACCGAACCACCCCTCTTCGAGGAGACGAGTACGGTGCTGGTGTTCGACGGACAGACGGGGAGGAACCTCTTCCGCGTCCGCTCGGCCAGGCTCAACTACGGCGATGAGCTCGGCGGCGCTCGCTGGCTCGCCGACTCTTCGGGGGTGGTGATGCAGACGAAAATCGGAGGCAAGGTCGGATACAGCTTCGTGAGCAGGGACGGGTCGCGGCTGGAGCCGCTCCCCGAACCGCCGGGGCCATCCGAGGAGTGGTTCCGGCACCCGGACATGCGGGGCGCCGCGCCCTCGCCCGACGACCCGTCGCTGATCGCATTCGGGCGGACGGACTTGTACGACCGCGCCTCCGGCGGCTGGACGAGCATGAACCCAACGGAGGCGGCGCCGGCGCACGTTGGCCCCTGGGCCGGCGCCGGGAGCGACGAAGTGGTGCTGGCCCTTCCGCACCGGCCCCACCGCATGTTCCCCTTGCTGGCGGACCTGGACGAGACCCGCATCGAGCACAACCTGCCCTCGGAAGGTGACGATGCTTAACGACCAACCGGCCGGCGCCCGCCGCGCGTGGCGCTGGCTGAAGCGGCGGCTGCCCTTCCTGCTGATCACCGTATCCCCGCTGGCGACGGCGCCGCTGGCCGCGCTGCTGCTGTTCACGGCGGGCGGCGAGCACGGAGCGGAAGCGCTGGGCCTGCCGGAGAACGACCTGTGCAAGTTCGACGGGTTCATCGCCCAGAAATGCTTCTACTACTTCGACTTCTGGCGGACGTGGCTGCTGCTGGCGATTCCGGGCGCGCTGAACCTGCTGGCGGCGCTCTGGTTCCTCAACCGCAACGGCTATGTGCGGGTGGCGGCGGTGGTGGCGATCGCGCTGGGGCTGGTGCGGACGCTCATCGTGCCGGTCGCGACCGTCGCCCTCTCCCAGATCGCCGTCGTGAGCGACGGCGGCCTGTTCCTGCGGGTCGAGGTCGAGGCGACGGGCGTCGTGACCGAGATCACCTCACCAACGGAAGGGACGGCGATCCGCCGCATCCTCACGGCGGCCTGGATAGGCGGCGCCGTGTTCTGGGGGATCACGGTGCTGGTGTGGCGGGCGTACGAGCCGCTGATGGCGCGATTCTGGCGCAACCTCGATCCGCCCGGAGGACCGCGCCTCGACGCCCCACCGCGCTGGACCGGCTTCCTGAAGCGGCGCTAGCGCCGGCCACGATCGGGGCGAGGACGCGGCGATGATCGGGAGGCTGGCGCGCGAGTGGCGAAGCCGTTCCCCATTCCAGTGGCTGCTGATCACGCCGATCTTCGCCTTGCCGGTCAGCGCACTGCTCGTGTTCACCGTGGGGGGCGCGCTCGATGGACAGGCCCTGGGCCTGGTCGAGGTCGAGTGGACGCGGGAAGACGGACGGCTCGACCGGACCCACTACTTCTACTTCGACTTCTGGCTCACCTGGGGTCTGCTGACGGCGCCCGGCGCGGTGAACCTGGCGGTCGTGCGGTGGCTTTCCCACGAGCTGACGTACGTGCGGATCGCGGCGGTGCTCGCGGTCGTGCTGGCGCTGCTGCGGACGTTCGTGGCGCCGGTGGCATCGATCCTGTGGCTGACGGGGGACGTGATCAGCGACGCGGGCACCCTCCTGCGTATCCCCGTGAGCGAGGCGCGGACCTCCTCCGACCCGTCGCCGGCGTTCGCCACGTGGAGCCTGCTGATCACGGCGTGGATGGGCGGGCTGGGGATGTGGGTGCTGACGCTGGGGATCTGGCAGGCGTACGCGCCGCTCATGGACCGCTTCTTCCCTCACCTGGCGCCGCCCCGCGAGGCGTTCCAGGGGGAGGAGGGGCGCTGGGGCGGTTTCTTCCGGCGGGGCTAGCACGATTGGTGGCCGGTGGCCGGTCCCCGCACCACAGTTCACGCATGACCTTCGCAACGTAGACTCCCTGCATGGCCACGACCACGACCCCCATTGCCCCCGCACGCACAGGGCCTCTTGGCGCAATCGGGAGGGCATGGGACTGGATGGGGAGGCATTCGCCACTCGCACTGCTGGTGGTGACGCCGATGGTGACGGCGCCCCTGACCGCCGTGCTCGTGTTCGGCTTCGCGCGGGAGCTCAGCGCGAGGGAGCTGGGGCTGCCCATCTGGCGAAACGAGCTGATCCCGGCCACGCTCCACTACTTCGACTTCTGGCCGACGGCATTGCTGCTGATCGGGCCGGGGGTGCTCAACCTGCTGGTCGTGTTGTGGTTCTTCCAGCGCAACGGGTATATGCGTGTGGCGGCGGCGATTGCCCTTGTGCTGGCGCTGGTGCGGACCGTGGGCGTCTTGTTCCTGTTCTTCGCGATCGCGCAGTCCGACCTGATCTTTCACGACGGGCAACTGCTGATGCGCATCGAGGTGGAGCGAACGGGTTTCCTGGCGCTCGAGCCTCGAGCGTCTCCGCGGGAGGCACTGGTTCGCCTGCCCCTGATGATGTGGTTGTTCGGCGCGTTCGCGTGGGGACCGAGCGTCCTCGCCTGGGGGCTGTTCAACCTCGTGATGGACCGGTTCCTGCCCCACATGAAGCCGCCGCAAGGGCGGCGGTCCGGGGAAACCCGCAGCTGGGGCGCGTTCTTCGAACGGCGTTAACGGGTTGAGGGAGGGTCACGCCTTCTTCCGCCATCGCTACACTCCAGCCATCGCACGACGCCATAGCACTTCGATGCCCACGGGGCGGAGGTCTCCACGGTGATGGGCAGGGCCCGGCGCTGGACCGCAAGGCGCTCACCGCTGGTGGTGCTCCTGTTCACGCCCCTGGTGACGGCGCCCATCAGCGCGGTGCTCGTCTTCGGATTCAGCGAGACGATCGATGCGGGGGTGCTCGGGCTGCCTCGCTTCCGCGAGGAGGGGCCCTTCCCCGCGACCAACTTCTACTTCGACTTCTGGCCGACCTGGCTGCTGCTCATCGGGCCGGGCTTCCTGAACCTGCTGGTGGCGCTGTGGCTCTTCCAGCGCAACGGCTACGTGCGGGTGGCGGCGGCGCTGGCGCTCGTGGTGGCGGCGATCCGGATCTTCGTGGTGCCGGTCCTGTACTTCTCGTTCGGGCAGTCGGACATCATCAGCCACGATGGCGGACGGCTCATGCGGATGGAGGTGGAGAACACAGGCTTTCTCCTGGGCAGAGCGCCCACCCCTGAGATCGCCAGGCTGCAACTGCTCGTGAACGTGTGGCTGCACGGCGCCTACGCGTGGGGGGCGACCATAGCGCTCGCGGGGCTGTTCAACCTCCTGATGGACCGCATCTGGCCCGGTCTCAAGCCGCCGCGGAAGCGGGAACCCGGGGAACCGAGGAGCTGGGGCGGCTTCCTCGAGGGGCGCTAGCGGGTCGGGTCGAGCATGACCTTGATCACGCCGTCGTCGCGGTTGTCGAAGATCTCGTAGCCGCGGGGGCCATCGGACATGGGCAGGTGGTGGGTGAAGACGCGCTCGGGGTGGATCTTGCCCTCCTGCAGCAGGGGGACGAGCTCCGGCCAGGCGTACTGGGGCGAGACGAGCCCGACGCGGTAGGTAAGGTCCTTCCCGAAGAGCGCCATCAGGTTGACGGTCATCTCGGGGTCGGCGGTGGCGCCAACCTGGGAGAGGGAGCCGCCGTGGGCGAGCACGCCGAAGGCGATGCGGACGGTCGCCTGGGGGCCGGCGGCCTCGATGACGTGCTGGCAGCCCTTGCCGCCGGTCTGGTCGAGGACGGCCTCGACGGGGTCCACCTGGCCGGCGTCGATGGGGATGGCGCCGAGGCGCTCGGCCTCCTCGAGGCGGTGGGGCACCTGGTCGATGGCGAACACCTTGGACGGGCCGAAGAGGAAGGAGGTCTCGAGCGCCATCTGGCCGACGGGTCCGGCGCCCACGACGGCGACGGTTCCCCCCGGCTGGATGCCCGCGCCGCGGACGCCCTTGTAGCCGGTGGGGAGGATGTCGGTGAGGAGGACGGCCTGCTCGTCGCTGACGCCGTCGGGGATCTGGAGGAGGGAGGAGTCGGCGGCGGGGACGGCGATGGCCTCGGCCTGGCCGAGGTTGAGGACGCGGGTCTCGCTGTTGGCGCAGCGCGCCGTGAGGAGGGCCTGGCAGTTCTCGCAGCGGCCGCAGCCGACGACGGCGGAGACGGCGACGTGATCGCCGGGGCGGATGCGGCGCACCTCGGGGCCGACCTCGACGACCTCGCCGATGGCCTCGTGGCCCATGGTGGCGCCGATGCGCTCCTCGTTGACGGGGCCGTGGTAGCCGTGCAGGTCGGAGCCGCAGATGGCGAAGCTCGTCGTGCGGACGAGGGCGCCGTCGGGGGCGGGGACGCGGGCGTCGGGCACGTTCTCGAGCTCGATGCGCTTGTGGCCGCGGTAGACGAGGGCTCGCATGGCAGTCCTCCCGGCGCCGTCGGGGGCGCGGAAACGGTGTCGCGCAACCTTACCCCCTCGGGCGGGGCGCGGGAGCATCCACGAACGGCGATCGGAGGGTTGCTCGTGTATCGTCTCTGGCGCCCCTCGGGGGCCGCCTGTCGCGGCGAACGCGGGGCGAGAAGGAGACAAGCGCGTGACCGACGAACTGACCTTCGGATGGGTTTCCCCGGTGATCGGCCTGCCGGACAGCGACCACGAGCCGATCGTGATGTACCAGGAGCGGAACATCCTGCCGACGGCGTTCCAGCACTTCGACTGCGTGTGGCTGGCGGACCATTTCTACGGGTTCGCGAACGAGAACGACCCGTTCCTGGAGTCGTGGACGACGATGACGTGGCTGGCGGCGAAGTTCCCCACGGTGAAGCTGTGCCACCACGTGATGGGGCAGGGCTACCGCAACCCGGCGCTGACGGCGAAGATGGCGGCGACCCTGCAGACGCTCTCGGGGGGGCGCTTCATCCTCGGCATCGGGGCCGGCTGGCGGGGGGAGGAGTTCGAGCGCTACGGGTACGAGTTCCCTTCGACCGCGACGCGCATCCGGCAGCTGGAGGAGACGATCCAGATCTGCCGCCTGATGTGGACGGAGGAGTCGCCGAGCTTCGAAGGCCGCTACTACACGATCAAGGACGCGAAGGCGCCGCCCCGGCCGGACCCGATGATCCCGATCATGGTGGGGGCGCAGGGCGAGCAGCTCTCGCTGCCGATGGTGGGCCGCCAGGCCGACGGGTGGAACACGTTCTGGTGGCCGCGGGAGGAGTGGGAGGAGAACTGGACGCGGAAGCGCGACATCGTGCTGAAATCAGCCGAGGAAGCCGGCCGGGATCCCGCCGACATCACGATCAGCGTGACCCGCGAGGTGGGCCTTCCGAACAACAGCCAGGAATCAGAGGAGTGGCGCGAGGTGCTCGAGCGCTTCCGCGAGCTGGGCGTGCGGCACTTCACCTGCGACTTCGGGCACCCGACCTCGACGGAGCCTGTGCTCCGCTTCGTGGAAGAGGTGATGAACCCGATGCGCGAGGCGTAGCGGCTGGTGGTCGGTGGCCGGTGATCGGTGGTCGGTCCCCACTCCGCCCCGTGAGTGAGCGGAGGGAGGCTTGCCGGGCTTGCCAGCCGGCAGCCCGCGGTCACCAGGCACTAGCCACTAGCCACTCGTCTTGCTGAAGCGGCGCATGTCCGGCGGGCCGGCCATGTAGTCGCCGAGGCTGGGGCCGCCGCGGCTGCCGGCGTTGGCGAGGTGGGCGTTCAGGTCCTCGTCGCTCTCCCATTCCTCGACCATGGCGAAGACGGTGGGGTCTTCGTTGTCCTGCCAGAGCTCGTAGCGGATGCAGCCCTTCTCCTGCTGGCTGGGGGCGACGACGAACTCGTTCGCGACGCGGGCGAACTCTTCGGTCTTGTCGGCCTGGATGCTGAAACGGGCAACGACTCCGACGGTGGGCATGGGGCGCCTCCTGTGCGTGATTTCGGCGGGCGCATCGTAGAGGACGGGGATAGGAAGGCGCATCCTGCCCCGCAGCATTGACGCGCGGGCGGGGCAATGCCACCATCGCGGCACGGAATATCCCCCGTCGCCACGAGCGCAAGGAGGGGCCCTTATGGTCACCCAGAATCAAGAGATGCCGATGACCCCGCTGGAGCGGGTTGACGAGCCCGACATGGGCACGGGCCTCATCGATCAGACGCGCTACACCGACCCCGAGTTCGCGAAGCTCGAGTGGGAGCGGATGTGGACGAAGACCTGGAACATCGCCGGGCCGCTGTGCGACATCCCCGAAGTGGGGGACTACTTCACGCACACGCTGGGGCGGGAGTCGTTCATCTTCATCCGCACGGGCGAGGACGAGGTGAAGGGCTACTACAACATCTGCCCGCATCGCGGCAGCCGCCTGCGCCCGAGCGTGGGCGCAGGCCACGCGGAGCAGCTGCAATGCCCCTTCCACCTCTGGACGTTCAACATCGAGGGCGAGCTGCACACGGTTCCCGACCGGCAGCACTTCGTGAACGGCATTCCCGAGGAGAAACAGCACCTGGCGGAGGTTCGGGTCGATACCTGGGGCCCTTTCGTGTTCTTCAACATGGACGACGAGGCGGAGTCGCTGACCGACTTCCTGGGCGTGATTCCCTCGCACCTCGACCCGTATCACTTCGAGGAATACCACCTGGTGCAGGACTACCAGCTGATCTGGGACTGCAACTGGAAGTTCGCGGTCGACCAGTTCGCGGAGATCTACCACCTGCCGGCGCTGCACCCGCAGCTGATCGAGTGGTGGGACACGGCGGGAACGCCGCTGGACGTGTACGACGGGGGCAGGCACAGCCGCCAGCTCATCCGCCAGGGATACCCGGACGGGGGCGCCTGGACGGACGAGATGGCTCGCCGCCACGGCTACACGGACAAGGAGATGATCACCGACTCGCAGTGGCAGCAGCTTGCCGCGGTCGGGATCGAGCAGGACGAGTTCGAGGGCGGCGTAAACGACGTCCGCCCCGCGATCATCGAGGCACGCCGCGAGCTGTACGAGGCGATGGGGGTGGACGTCTCGGCGCTCCACGGCGAGCAGCTGATCGACGACTACCACTACATGATCTTCCCGAACATCACGCTGAACATCGGAGGCACGTCGCTGACGTACTTCCGGGCGCGTCCGCACCCGACGAACCCGGACCAGTGCCTCTGGGACTACCAGACGTACGTGCGGCTTCCGGAGGGCACGCCCATCCCGCCGCGTCCGGCGACGGTGCGGGGCTCGGCGCACGAGGTCGAGGTGTTCGAGGCGCTGGCGCAGGACATGGCGCAGGCGCAGATCGTGCAGGAGTCGTACCACTCCCAGGGGTTCAACGGCATCCTGCTGAACAGCGAGGAGCGTCGCGTGCGGGCCATGCACTACGCGCTGGAGCAGTACCTCTTCGGCCCGGACCGCTAGGGTTCGGGGCCGGCAGCGCTCACTTCGCCGTGCTGGCGTAGTGAAGGACCGCGCTGGCGAGCAGGCCTGAGCGGGATTCGCCCTCGCGGGCGGCGACCTCGTCCGCGATGGCGAGAACCCGCGCGGGCATGGTGACGTTGATGCGAACGGCCTTGCCCGAGAGTTTCGCCAGGTCGACCTCGACCAGCGCCCAGATTCCATCGGCGTAGGCCGCATCCGCCTGGTGGATCTCCAGCGGGCGCTGCTCGGGGATTGGCTGTCCCTCCATGAGCAGGGTCTCGATGTGGCCGGCAATCGCCTCGGGCGCCAGCTCGAGTGCTTGC
This sequence comes from Dehalococcoidia bacterium, assembly GCA_022827945.1. Taxonomy (GTDB): domain Bacteria; phylum Chloroflexota; class Dehalococcoidia; order Tepidiformales; family Tepidiformaceae; genus UBA2991. The sequence continues at coordinate 19,373 of JAJEIT010000090.1, forward strand.
TCGATGGTATCGCCCGCTGAGAAGCAGCCGGGCAGATCGGGAACGGTGACCCCGTAGCTGCTGCCCTCGTCGTGGTGAATCACGATCGGGTACCGCATTACCTGTCCCTCCAGTCCCAACCCGCTTGCCGAAAGATGTTACGCAGCGTGCCGGTCGGGATGTCCCTGCGCGGGTGCTGGATCGTCGTGACGCCGGCTCGGTCCGGGTGCACGAAGTTGTGGTGGCTCCCTCGCACGTTGCGGAGCATCCAGCCGTCTTGTCGCAGACGGCGGATGACCTCCCTGCTATCCACGTGTGTATTCTACACACTCATCGTCCGGCGCTGGCGCACCGTTAGGACCTCCCCGGTCGCGTGCCCTTCCTACCTCGGGATGACGGGCAGGGTGATGTGGGAGGGGTGCTGGGCGTCGTGCAGGACCGCCTGGGCGGCGGGTACGAGGTTGCTCTCGCTCTCCACGGGGGTGCCGGTGTTGGGGTTGCGATCGAAGCGCGGGAAGCAGGACGAGCTGATCTCGATGCGGATCCGGTGTCCGGCGAGGAAGACGTGGCTCGTGGCCCACAGGTCGATCTCGTAGCGGTAGGCCTGGCCGGGGGTCAGCAGCGTGGGGTTGCTGGCTGAGTCCCGGTAGCGGGCCCGAATCATGCCGTCCTGCAGGTTCTGGGCGTAGCCGTCGGGGTAGACATCGACGAGCTTGGCGGTGAAGTCGGTGTCGACGGCGGAGGTGGTGGCCCAGAGGGTGACGCGCAGGGGCCCGGTGACCTCGAGATCCTCGGCGAGGACCTCGCTGGAGTAGACGAGCACGTCGTCGCGCTCCTCCGCGGGGCGCTGGTCGAAGGCGCCGCGGGCGATGATGAGGTTGTTGCCGCCGAGGCTGGGGACGGGGTCGTTGGGGTCGTAGACGTAGCGGTCGGGGGGCTCGATGGCGGGGGGCTCGGGGCTGAGGGCGCCGTCGCCGTTGAGGCTGTTGGCGGAGCCGCCGCTGTGGAGGTACCAGGGGGTGTATTCGGTGCGGGCGAGGGGCCATTCCTGCTCGTCCCGCCAGCGGTTCTCGCCCATGACGAAGATGCGCACGGGAGCCTCGTCCATGATCCCGGTGTCCTCGCCCTTGAGCCAGTGGCCGAACCAGCGCTTCTGGATCTCCATGAAGTCGATCTCGGCTTCCGGGCCGAAGTCGAGGTCGCCGGTGCCGCCGCTCTCAGGAAGGGAGTAGCCGATGTGGCCCCAGGGGCCGACGAGCAGGCGCTGCTTGCCGCGGGCGTTGGGGCCGCCGAGGGCGTTGATGCCCTCGAAGCCGGAGAGGGTGCCCTCCAGGAAGATGTCGTACCAGGAGCCGAAGTGGAGCATGGGCATGTCGACGGTGTGGAAGCCGCGGCGGACGTTGATCTCGTGCCAGAAGGGGCCGTCATCCGGATTGTTGAGGTAGTCGCCGAAGTAGGGAGCGCTGTCCTTCATGCGCTCGATCCAGTCGGTGAGGGGGACGTGGGCGTAGCCCTCGGGGGTGAGGGGCTGGGCGAAGAAGCCGTGCTCCTCGGGCGGGTCGAGATAGGCCTCGAGGGTGTCCATCTCCTCGCCGGTGAGGCCCTTGCGCTCGAGGGTGTTGCGGCCCTTGAGGAGGGAGTAGGGGACCATCCAGCCGTGCTCGAGGGCGCCGCCGGCGTGGCGGGTCCAGCTCTGGCGGTGGTCGGCGGTGCCAGAGACGGGCGCCATCGCCTTCAGGTGGGGCGGGGAGTGGGGGGCGAGCTGGTACTGGTCGGCGCCCAGGTAGGACTGGCCGAAGGTTCCGACGTTGCCGTCGCACCAGGACTGCTCGGCGAGCCACTCGACGGTGTCGTAGCCGTCGGGGCCCTCGTGCAGGTGGGGGGTGTACTCGCCTTCGGAGCCGAAACGTCCGCGGCAGTCCTGCGTAACGTAGACGTAGCCGAGGGGCAGCCAGAAGTCGATGCCGGTGCCTTCCCGGCCGGTGGTCCGCCCGTAGGGGGAACGCGTCAGGAGGGTGGGGAAGGGGCCGGGACCGGCGGGGCGGTAGATGTCGCACTCAAGACGGACACCGTCGCGCATCGGGATCATGACGTTCTCTTCGACGGTCACGTCCATTCCAAACATCTCGGTCATGGCGGTCCTCCTGTGCGGAACGGGGGGAGGGTACACGACGGGAGGGGATGCCTGCGGGGTCAGCTTTCGGCGGCGGCGCCCTCGATGAAGTCGTCCGGCGTGGCCATGAACCTGAGGCGGCATTCGAGCGAGCAGAAGTAGTACCAGCGGCCCTGGTAGAAGCGCTTGGCGCCCGTGCCGCTGGCGCGCTCGGGCGCTCCGCCGGGGACGTGGCCGGTGACGGCGTCGACGTCGCCCTCGGCGACCTCGCGGCCGCAGACGAGGTCTACTGCCAGGGCTGCACCTCGTCGAGGGTGTCGGCGGCGACGCGGAGGCACTCCTCGGCGCTGCCCCAGGCGAGGGCGCGCTCCTTGCCGTGGCGGCTGAAGAAGTGGAGGTCGTACTCCTCCGTGTAGCCGATCCCGCCAAAGAGGATGTGGGCCTGCATGGTGACCTCGGTGCCGGCGCGGGAGGCGAGCGCCTTGGCCTTCGCGATCTGGCGGTCGCTGGCGATGCCCTGGTCGAGGCGCCAGACGGACTGGTAGACGAGGAAGCGCGCGGAGAGCGTCTGCGTGGCCATGTTCGCGCAGTGGTGCTGAACCGCCTGGAAGGAGCCGATGGGCCGCCCGAACTGGACGCGCATGCCGACGTACTCGACGGTCATGTCGAGGGCCTGCTGGGCGTTGCCGAGGCACTGGACGGCGCAGAGCGCGCGTCCGGCGCGGCGCAGGAACTGCAGCGCCTCGGCGCCGCCGGCGCGGCGGGCGGGCGCGCCCTCGTACGTGCACTGGGCGAGCGGCGTGCGCGCGATCGTGCTGAGGGACTCGGCGGTGACGCCCTCGGCCGTTGTCTCGACGAGGTAGAGGCCGGGTTCGCCGTCCTCGGTCGCCTCGACGAGGTGATGGGTGACGTCGGCGCCGTAGTCGACGAAGCGGCGTTCGCCCGTGAGGGCGCCGCTCTCGACGCGCGGGGAGGCGCCGTTGGCCGGCGTCGAGCCCTGGAGGGCGGGGGCGATCGTGACAGCGCCGCTGATGACGCCGCGGACGACTTCTTCGGCGAGGGCCTCGGCGCCGTGGCGCTCGATGGCGAGGGCGGAGGCGGTCGTCTCGAGGAAGGGGATGATGCAGGCGCGGCGGGTCAGCTCTTCGAGGACGACGGCGGTGTCGGTGAGCTCGCCACCCTCGCCGCCGTGCGCTTCGGCGAACGGCAGGGCGAGGAAGCCGGCGCCCGCGAGGTACTCCCAGAGGGCCTGGTCGGCGCCGCCCTCGCGTTCGAGCTCGCGGATGCGGTCGAACGGCACCTCGTTGGCGAGGTAGTCACGGAGGGACTCGCGGAGGAGTCGTTGGGTGTCGCTGAGGGTGGTGTCCATGTGGCGCTCGCTACCGGGGGAGGCCGAGGCCGCGACGGGCGATGATGTCGCGCTGGACCTCGTTGGCGCCGCCGCCGAAGCGCTGGATGGGGGAGGCGCGGTAGGTGCGTTCGAGCTCGCCGTCGAGGGGAGCGAAGCCGTCGGCCTCCTCGGTGAGGGCGCCCTCGTGGCCGAGCAGGTCCATGGCGACGTTGCTGATGTGGTAGCGAAGCTCGGAGGTCCATATCTTCGACATGGAGGCTTCCATCGTGGGGGTGTCGCCGGCGGCGACGATGGAGGCGTTCGTGAGGACGAGGCCCTCCATGACGTCGAGGTCGAGCTCCAGCTCGACGAGGCGGCGGCGGACGACGTCGTCCTCAAGCAGCTCGGGGCGCTTCTCGCGGATGTGGGCCATGAGGCGGTCGAAGATGTGGCGCAGGCCGCCGCCGGCGCCGATCCAAACGCGCTCGTGGTCGAGGGCGTTGGCGATGATGTACCAGCCCTGGTTGACCTCGCCGATGAGGGCGTCGCTGGGGACGCGCACGTCCTCGAAGAAGACCTCGTTCGTGCGGCCGCCGGACATCGTCATGATCGGGCGCACGGAGATGCCGGGCGTGTCCATGGGGACGATGAAGGTGGAGATGCCGCGGTGCTTGGGGGCGTCGGGGTCGGTGCGGCAGGCCAGCCAGACGTGCGAGGCGGTATCGGCGGCGCTGGTCCAGAGCTTCTGGCCGTTGATGAGCCAGTCGTCGCCGTCCTTGACGGCGAGGGTCTCGAGGGCGGCGAGGTCGGTGCCGGCGTTTGGCTCGGAGTAGCCGAGGCAGATGGTGATGTCGTTCGCCCAGATGCCGGGCAGGTACTTCTCGCGCTGGGCCTCGGTGCCGAAGCGGTGGATGGCGGGGCCGACCATCGTGCCGAAGCCCGAGCCGTAGGGGATCTCGCGCTTGGCGAACTCCTCGGTCATGACGAACTGGAACCACTGGGACTTGCCCTCGCCGCCGAGCTCCTCGGGCCAGCACATGCGCACCCAGCCGCGCTCCTCGAGCGACTCGCGCAGGCGCGACTGCTCGGGGCCGAGCTGGGCGGCCTCGCCCCGGTTGGCGAGCTCGTGGCGGAGCGCGGGCGTATCAAACTCGTCGAGGAACGCGCGCACCTCGTCGCGGAAGGCTTCCAGCTCCTCGTTCCAGCCGAACTCCATGCCGGTCCTTTCGAGTATCGAGGGGCGCTAGGAGCGCCAGGCCCCGGTGCCGGGGAAGCCGTGGTCGATGGCGTCGTGCACGGTCTGCTCGCCCGTGCCGATGATGCGCTTGTGGACGAAGCGCCAGCGGCCGTCGTCCTCGCGGCGGAGGCGCTCCTGGTAGATGCCGCCGCCGGGCGCCACGCCGGGCTTCGGTCCCGTGCCGACCTCGAGGTAGCTGATGACGGTGGCCTCGTCGCCGTCGATCTCGATGTGGACGTTGGTGGTGCTGTGCTTGCCGCTGAAGACGCCGCCCTCTTCGAGGCGGCGGTAGAGGCCGCCGATCTGCTCGCGCCCGACGAGCCTGCCCTCGAGCGACTCACCGTAGCCGCTTATGTCGAGAATGGCGTCCTCGGTGAAGAGCGAGATGAGGGTCTCGACGACGTTGGGGATGTCGTGCAGGAGGAGGTACTCGTACACGGTGCGGCGAACGCCCTCGACCGCCTCCAGGTATTCGACTCGCGCCTCAAGCTCTTCGATCGTGGCCATGTCTTCCTCCGTCGGATGGCAGGGGCGGTTTCACCCGCCGGTGGTGCTGGTGGAAGGCGCATGCTTCACTGCCGCACGCGGCCTGTCAATGTCGGCGAATGGCGGGGCGCCGAGGGGCGCTTTCCACGTTGACCGATCGTCTCGCGAAGCGCCATGATGCGCGGGCATTTTCACTGCAGGGAGGGCCGCCCGATGGTGCTCGAGAACCGCCCCGCCCCGACGCCTACGGGGCGAACCGAAGAGCCCGACATGGGGACGGGCCTTATCGACACGGAACGGTACACATCCCCCGACTTCGCGAAGCTCGAGTGGGAGCGGATGTGGACGAAGGTCTGGCTAAACGCGGGACCGCTGGCCGACATCCCCGAGGTGGGCGACAACTTCGTCCACGAGATCGGGCGGGAGTCGTTCATCTTCATCCGCACGTCCGAGGACGAGGTGAAGGGCTACTACAACATCTGCCCGCACCGCGGCAGCCGCCTGCGCCCGAGCGTCGGCATGGGCCACGCGGAGCAGCTGCAGTGCCCCTTCCACCTGTGGACGTTCGACATCGAAGGCCAGCTCAACACGGTTCCCGACCGGCAGCACTTCGTGAACGGCATTCCCGAGGAGAAGCAGCACCTGGCCGAGGTGCGCGTGGAGACGTGGGCGGGCTGGGTGTGGTTCAACATGGACGACGAGGCGGAATCGCTGCACGAGTACCTGGGCGTGATGCCCTCGCACCTCGATCCGTACCGGCTGGACCAGTACCACGTGGTGGACGACTACGTGCTGGAGTGGGAGTGCAACTGGAAGTTCGCGGTGGACCAGTTCGCCGAGATCTACCACTTGCCGGCGCTGCACCCGCAGCTGCTGGAGTACTTCGACCACCTGGCGACGCCGCTGGACGTGTACGACGGGGGGAAGCACAGCCGGCAGCTGATCCGCATGGGCCTGCCCGACCCGAGCTGGACGGACGACCTTGCCCAGCGCTTCGGCTACGAGAACAAGGACGAGCTGACCCGCCAGCAGCGCCAGAACCTGGAGGACTGCGGCGTCGACCCGGATACGTTCGAGGGGAAGGCGCGGGACCTGCCGCCGTTCCTGGCGAAGGCGCGCCGCGAGTGGGGGAATCGCATCGGCATGGACATGGACCTGCTGGTCGATGAACAGCTGACGGACAACTTCCACTACATGATCTTCCCGAACCTCACGTTCAACTTCACGTACGGGTCGTTCCTGTTCTTCCGGCCGCGGCCGCATCCGACGGACCCGAACAAGTGCTACTGGGACTACCAGGTGTACGCGCGCGTGCCGGAGGGTGCGCCGCCGCCGCGACGCCCGGCGACGGTGTACGGAACGGCGCGGAACCATCCGGAGCTGTTCGAAGCGCTGGAGCAGGACATGGCGCAGGCGCAGATCGTGCAGGAGTCGTACCACTCCAAGGGGTTCAGCGGCATCCTGCTCAACAGCGAGGAGCGCCGCATCCGGGCGATGCACCACGCGCTGGACACCTACATCTACGGTCCCGACCGCTAGCCGGTCCGGCGACGGTCAACGACAAAGGAGGCGAGGGCAGATGGCACACCCAACGGACGCAACGGCGCCGGCCGCCGGCATGGTCAACATCCTGAGCGTGATCCGGCGCTACCGGCTGCGGGACTTCCCGCGGCGGTTCAGCCCCGACGACCTGCACCACGTGGGCATCCCCTTCATCGACGTGGACCGCACGATGCACGCCCTGAAGCTGCTGGACCTGGTGGCGCCCGACGAGACGCCGACGGAGCGGTTCCAGAAGATCCAGAACGTGGAGTCGGAGGAGGCGTACCAGGGGGCGCTCGAAGAGCTGCTGAAGGACATCTACGAGCCGATCTTCGAGCTGGTTCCCGACCCGGCGAATGCGAGCGACATGAAGATGCGCGCCGCCTTCCGCGAGTACGAGCCGCCGGAGGAGCGGGAGCGCATGCTCTCGCTGTTCCGGGCGCTCTGCGCGGAGGCGGGGCTGATCGACCAGGGGTCGGGGCTGATCCCGCCGATCCTGGGGACGTCGTCCCGCAACCGGCAGGTGATGCAGCAGTACCAGCAGGACCAGAAGTCGTAGTCGCGGGCGGTGGCGAGCGAATCGGGTGGGGAAACTGACGGGGCGCTGAGCGACCTCCGGGTCGTGGAGTACGCGCAGGGGGTCACGGGCCCGTTCTGCGCGAAGGCGTTCGCCGACCTAGGGGCGGACGTGGTGAAGGTCGAGCCCCCCGGGGGCGACCTGAGCCGGACCCACGGTCCCTTCCCCGGAGACGAGCCGCATCCCGAGAAGAGCGGGCGCTTCCTCTACCTGAACACGAACAAGCGCGGCGTCGCCCTCGACATCGACCACGAGGGGGGCCGGGAGGTGCTGCGCGAGCTGACGGCGAGCGCCGACATCTTCATCGCGGACCTGCCGCCGGTCGCCTACGGCGAGCTGGGGCTCGACTACGAGACGCTGAGCGCGCGGAACGCGGGCCTGATCATGGTCTGCGCGAGCCCGTTCGGGCTCACGGGGCCGTACCGGGACTACCGGGGCTCGGCCTTCACGGCGTTCCACATCGGGGGCATGGGGCGGGAGACGCCGTACAACGAGATTACGGACTCGGAGGCGTTCCCGCCGCTCGTCGACGGCGGCGACCAGGGCGACTACCTGACGGGCTGGACGGCGGCGATCATGGCGCTGATCGCGGTGTTCCACCGGAGCACGTACGGCACGGGCCAGCTGCTCGACGTGTCGGCGATGGAGTCGGTGGCGGCGATGACGCGCATGCCGGTCGCGAGCATCGGGTACGGGCAGGAGCCGAAGATCTCGCGGGAGAAGGCGAACTTCCCCTGGGTGATGCCGTGCAAGGACGGGCACGTCTCGTTCGCGCCGTTCCTGATGGACCACTGGTGGCGGGCGGTGGTCGACATGATGGGCAGCCCGGACTGGGCGGTGAGCGAAGCGTTCGCGACGACGATGGGCCGCGTGCAAAACGCGGACGTGGTCGAGCCGCTGACGGTCGAGTGGCTGATGGAGCACACGAAGCAGGAGATCTACGAGATGGCGCTGGCCCGAAACGTGGCCTGCTTCCCGGTGAACACGATGGAGGAGGTGCTGAACTCGCGGCAGTACGCCGCGCGCGACTTCTTCGTGGACGTGGAGCACCCGGAGGCGGGGACGCAGCGGCAGCCGGGGGCTGCGGGCATCTACTCGAGCACGCCCTGGGCGGTGCGGCGGCCCGCTCCGCTGCTGGGCGAGCACACGCGCGAGGTGGTCTGCGGGGAGCTGGGGCGGTCGGAGGAGGAGCTGGCGGCGCTGGCCGCGTCGGGGGCCGTGGGGGAGGGGTCGGGGTGAACAACCGTCCGCTGGAAGGGGTTCGCGTGGCCGACTTCGGCTGGATCCTGGCGGGTCCGTACGCGACAGCGTGGCTGGGGAGCCTGGGGGCGGAGGTCATCCGGATCGAGTCGCAGAGCCGGCTCGACTTCCACCGCCAGAACCTGGGGGCGGGGGCGGACGGGGTGCCCGGCATCAACAGGGGGGCGGTGTTCAACTCGCTCAACTTCAGCCGCAAGAGCCTGCGGCTGAACCTCTCGACGCCGAAGGGCCTGGATCTGGCGAAGGAGCTGATCCGGCAGAGCGACATCGTGACGGAGAACTACGCGGCGGGCGTGATGGAGAAGATGGGGCTGGGGTACGAGGTGCTGAAGGCGATCAACCCCGGCATCGTCATGATCGCGACGTCGCCGCTGGGGCAGGTCGGGCCGGACCACGCGGCCACGGGCTGGGGTCCGAACGTGCAGGCGTACGCGGGTCTGCCGCACCTGACGGGATATGAAGGGGGACCGCCCTCCGGGCTGGGCGGGCTCTACCCGGACTTCATGATCGGCACGGTGATGGCGTTCACGGCGCTCTCGGCGCTGCACGCGCGCAACCGCACGGGCGAGGGGCAGTACGTGGACCTCTCGATGGCGGCCATCGTCTCGACGATGATCCCCGAGGGGATCATGGAGTTCGCGATGAACGGCCGGGAGCCGCCACGCCCGGGGAACCGCTCGCCGCAGAACGCGCCGCGAGGGGTCTACCGCTGCGCCGGCGACGACAAGTGGGCCTCGATCGAGGTCGAGAACGACGAGGCGTGGCGGGGGCTGGCGGCGGCGATCGGCAGGCCGGAGTGGGCCGGCGACGAGCGCTTCGCGAGCGTGGAGGGGCGGCGGGCCGCGCACGACGAGATCGACGCGGCGATCACGGCCTGGACGCGGGAGCGCACGCACTACGAGGTGATGCACACGCTGCAGGCGGCGGGCGTGGCGGCAGCGCCCTGCCTCGACCCGCACGAGCTGCTCGAGGACGAGGGCATGGCCGATCGCGACCTGTACGTAGAGATGGACCACCCCGAGGTAGGCCCGCGCACGATCGCGGGGCTACCGGGCCGCTACGGCGACATCGAGTCGTACGACTACGGTCCGGCGCCGCTCTTCGGGCAGCACAGCGAGGAGGTCTGCACGGGGCTCCTGGGGCTGAGCACGGAAGAGTACGAGCGGCTCGTGGCGGAAGAGGTCATCTGGTAGCTGGGCGCTGGTGTAGGGTGTATCCATGTCGCGCATAACTGTGGATATCGACGAAGAGGCCTGCACCGAGGTCATGCGCCAATACGGCTTGGTGACCAAGAGCGAGGCAATCAACTTCGCTTTAAGAAGTTTGGCCACACGGCCGGCAACCCTGGAACAGGCCCGCGGAATGCGGGGGTCCGGCTGGGAGGGAGACCTCCACGAGACGCGTTCGAGCGAGGGGCGAATCCTTTAGCGCCCCGTGAACTTCGGCGGCGTGTTCGGTTCCGGCCAGGATGGCCGTGCGGGTCTGCTCGGGCTGAGCACGGAGGAGTACGAGCGCCCGGTGACGGAAGAGGTCATCTGGTAGGGCGGGCGAAGATCCCCACCACCTCGCCGTACTCGTTGCCCTCCAACGCTCGTAGAGGGTGGATGATGTCCCACTGCGTTCCGAGCTTGCTGGCCCAGCGTCCATCCGTTCGCTGAACGGCAACGTGGATCGGTCGGGCGCCCCTGGCAAACAGAGCGACCTTCAGGACGCCACGAGCGAGTGACGCACCATCCGCCGGCGCGAAGCCATAGTTCCCCAACGTGACCCGGAACGCCTCGAACGTCTCGGCTCGTGGAGCGTCTTCAGGCCAGTAGCTACCCGATGTCGGCAGGCTGAGTGGCCACCACCATCGTTCCGTGTCAGCCAGGGCAAACGCAACGCAGTTGTAGGTCGCGTCCTGTGGACTCGCGATCTCCCAGTCGGCGCCGACGAGTCCCGGGAATGCGAGTTCGAGTTCTTCTTCAGGCCGTGGCGGCACCGGGCGACATCAATCCCTTTGCACTGCCCCAGCGCAGCCAGGCTTCTGCCATCGCATCAACCTTGCCGGCGTCCGCGGGATCGACCGGGTCCTCGCCGGAGATCGCGCCCAGGGCCCAGAACCAGTGCTCGGTCCGGTGGGCAAGGCGGTCGAGGATGAGCGGGAGGACGGCAGGACCCATGCCGATGATCTGCTGGTACGCAGGGTGAATCGCGATCTCGGTCGAGGACGACTGGAAGCGTGCCGCCTCGGCCCACTCTTCGGCGAGCGTGTCGAATCTCGCCCTGAGCGCCTGCTGGCTCATCTCCGCCACAGCACGACCTCCTGTCCGGGGCAACTACAGAGAGTTTAGCGCCCGGTGAACTTCGGTGGGCGACGCTCGACGAAGGCCTTACGGGCTTCGGCGGCGTCTTCGGTCCTGGTGAGGATGGCGGTGCGGGTTTGCTCGAAGCGGTAGCCGTTCTTCACGTCCATGTTCTCGATCATGTGCAGGCTCTCCTTGGCGAGCCGGATGCCGAGCGGCATCTTCGACGCGATCAGGCGGGCGTCCTCCATCGCGGCCTCCAGGAGCTGGTCGTGAGGCACGACCTTCACGACCATGCCCAGGCTGAGCGCCTCCTGCGCGTCGAGGCGCTCGGCGGTGTAGTGGAGGCGGCGCACGAGCTGCCAGTTCGTGAGCAGGCGCATGAAGTGGCGGGCGCCGCCGAGCAGGCCGACGTCGATCTCGGGGAGGCCGAAGGTGGCCTTCTCGGAGGCGATGAGGTAGTCGCATGAGGCGGCGAGGGCGAGGCCGCCGCCGAGGGCGGGGCCGTTGATGGCGCCGATGACGGGCACGGCGCACTCCTGGATGGCATAGAGCATCTCGCGCATGCGACGGTTGCCGGTGCCGCTGGGCGGTGGCGGCGCGTCAGGGTCGCGGTTCGCGCGGGCCTTGATGTCGGCCCCGGCGCAGAAGGCGCGATCGCCGGTGGCCGTGAGCACGGCCACGCGCACGTCCATGTTGTCGGAGAGGGCGTCGAAGACGCCCGAGACATCCCAGTCGGCCGCGAGGGCGTTCACCGGCGGGTTGTCCAGCGTGACGACGGCAATGTGGTCGTTGATGTCAACGTGGATGGGCATGGTCTGCTCCCTGGGGTGGCGGGCTGCTAGGCGCCTTCGAACGCCGCCTTGATCTTCGCGTAGCGCTTGAGCTGGGGGATGACATCGGTGGGCGTGCCGATGTGCAACCACATGATGAGCCGGTCAAAGCCCATGTCGATGAGGCTCTCGGCGTGCCTCTCGTCGGTGACGGGGCCGAGCACGTTCAGGTCGATGGTGTCCATCGAGCGGCCCCTCTCGTCGGCGATGCGGCGGATGCGCTCGATGCCCTCGCGGAGCATGTCGGGCGTGCCGGGCGGGGCGAGCCAGCCGTCGCAGTACTCGACGACGCGGCGGTGGGCGGGCTTCGAGTTGGTGCCGAGGAGGAAGGGCGGGCCGCCGCGGCGCATCGGCTTCATGTCCATCCAGCACTTGTCGAAGTCGACGAACTCGCCGTGGTACTCGCATTCCTTCTTCGTCCAGAGCACGCGCATGGCCTCGATGCGCTCGCGCGCGATCTGCCAGTGGTGCTCGAAGGGGATGCCGTGGTCGGCCATCTCGTCGGGGAACCAGCCGCCGCCGAAGCCGATGCTGAGGCGTCCCTGCGAAATGCGATCGAGGGAGGCGAGCTCGCGGGCGAAGGTGATGACGTCGTGCTGGTTGATGAGGGAGATGGCGGTTCCGAAGTTGAGCTCGCTGGTGACGGCGGCCGCGTTGGCGATGGCGATGAAGGGGTCGTAGAGGCTGATGTACTCCTCGGCGAAGGTGAAGGTGTCGGAGTCGGAGGGGCGGCCGTAGGGGCGGATGCCCTCGCGGTTGAGGGTGACGGTGCCGTAGCGGTCGGGGGGCTCGCCGTTCCAGCGGCGCATGGGGATGTGGGTGTGCTCGGGGAAGTAGAGGGACTCGAAGCCGAGGTCCTCGGCGGCCATCGCGAGCTCCGCGGGCTGCATGGTGTTCGCCGTGCAGAACATGAACACGCCGAAGTTGACCACGGGGCACCTCCTGGACCGCCGGGGAGACGGCTGCGGCGAACCTTACAGGACGAGCGGTTCGATTGACGGGCGGGGGGTGACCTGCGAGCATCGCGCTCCCCGGCGGAGCCGGGATACCACCCCCGGGAAGCACCAGGAAAGAGGCACCGAATGCTGTCTGCGGAAGACCAACTGGCGATCATGGATCTGAGCGCGCGCTACTGCCACGCGACCGATTCGCACAACGCGGAGGCGTGGGCGGACACGTTCACCGAGGACGGCGCGATCGAGGCGCCGCAGGGCACCTCGCAGGGGCGGGAGGCGCTTATCCAGTTCTCGCAGGGCGTGAACACGGGCATGCCCACTGTGCGGCACCACGTGAGCAACCTGGTCATCTGCGGCGAGGGCGACAGCGCGACGATGAGCTCGTACCTGAACCTGATCAACACGGACGGCAACGCGACGGTCTTCACCGCGATCTACGAGGACGAGATCGTGCGTGTCGGCGACGAGTGGAAGTTCGCGCGCCGCAAGATCGTCGTCTAGGGCCGGGTCCGGCCGAGCCGGAACCGGCGGGGTTCAGCAGCAAGAGACCGCACGAGCGCGCGGGAGGCGGAGCATGGATGTCGGGCTGATGGTGGAGGGCCAGCACGGCCTGAACTGGGAGAACTGGCGGCGCATCCTCGCGACGGCGGAGCGGCTGGGGTTCCCGACGGTGTTCCGCTCGGACCACTTCTTCATGCTGCCCACGCACCAGCAGGACAGCCTCGACCCGTACCTGTCGTTCACGCTGGCGGCGGCGGAGACGAAGCGCATCCGCTTCGGCCCGCTGGTGACGCCGATCACGTTCCGGCACCCGTCGAACCTGGGGCGGATGGCGGCGCAGATCGACCTGCTCAGCGGGGGCCGCTTCGTGATGGGGCTCGGGGCCGGCTGGAACGTGGGCGAGCACGCAGCCTACGGGCTCGACTTCCCGCCGACGAAGGAGCGCTTCGACCGGCTGACGGAGGCGATCGAGGTGATGAAGGCGCTCTGGGGCGAGGGGCCCGCCTCGTACGAGGGGACGCACTACCGGCTTGAGAACGCGGACGCGCTGCCCAAGCCGGCTTCGGGGCGGCCGCCGATCCTGATCGGGGGGAGCGGGGAGCGGCGGACGCTGCGGCTGGTGGCGGAGTTCGCGGACGAGTGGAACACGCCCGCCATGCCGCTCGAGGACTACCGGCGCAAGTGCGAGGTGCTTGAGCGGCACTGCGAGGCGGTGGGGCGCGATCCGGCCAGCATCAGGCGCTCGATGATGACCTTCGGGCTGGTGGGGCCGAACGAAGCCGCGATCGCGCACATCCGGGACGTGCTGGCGAGCAAGGGGCTGGGCGGGGGCGCCGCCGCGGCCGCTGCGGTGGGGGGCTCGGCGGACGAGATCGTTGACACGCTCGGGCGACTGGCGGAGCTGGGGCTGGACGAGATCGAGTTCCAGCAGTTCGACTTCGACTCCGACGAGGTGCCCGAGTACCTCGCGGCCGAGGTGGCGGGACGTGTCCGTGACCTGTAGCGGAGTGCGGGGCGGGAGAGGGTGACCCTGCTCGCGGACCTGGAGGCGAGGCTGGAGGAGACGGGCGGCGAGGGCGTGCTGGGCTTCCTGGAGGAGCGGCTGGGGGACGCGGAGGCGATGGGGGCGGAGCTGGCCGACCCGGACGCCGTCGTCGGCGCGGCGGAGGCGGCGGAGGAGCGCTCGGAGGGGTGGCTAATGGACGCGTTCGAGCAGTTCCCGATCGTGAACGCGCAGACGTTCCCGCACAGCTCGCACGTGGACCCGCGGGCGCACGCGGTGCTGGCGACGCACCGGCTGGCGCAGGGCTCGGGGCTTTACCTGCCCTCGGAGCTGCGCGCCATGAACGAGCGCGACGAGGTCTCGCGCGAGTGGCAGGCGCGCGAGGGGCTGCGCTTCTGCGTGTTCGCCACGATGATGCGGGCGCTGGGCGAGGTGATGGTGGAGGGGGGCGTGGGGGCGGCCGCCTACGTCTCGACCTGCCAGGAGACCGCGAAGGCGCTGGGCGGCATCGAGATCGCGGCTCCGTAGGCCTCAGCTGATCAGCTTGTCGAGGTCCTCGCGCATCTTCTCCATGGCGGAGGGCACGTCGTCGTCCTGGAGGTTCCCGAGAAAGTCCTCGCGACCCATCATGAGGCGGGTGACGCCAAGCTCTTCGAGCTGCCCGAGGGGGATGCGGGAGAGGACGGCGGTGCTGCACTGGATCTGGGGCCTGGGCTTGCCCTGCTCCTCGGCCAGGCGCTGGAGCTTCGCCGCCTCCTCGGGGAACTCCTCGACGGGAGTGAAGCGCCCGCGCAGGCTCTCGTCGAAGGTCATCGCGACGGCAGGCATCCAGCCGTCGCAGTAGTTGACGACGCGGTTGAGGACGGTCGGGCCGGCGCCGCCGAGGATGATGGGCGGGTGCGGGTCCTGGACGGGCTTAGGCCACTGCCAGGTGGGGGGGATATCGACGAGGCGCCCGTGGTACTCGGCGACCTCGCTCGTCCAGAGGACCTTCATGGCCTCGACCTTTTCGCGCATGAGGCGGAAGCGGGTGGAGGGGTCGACGCCGTGGGCCTCCATCTCCTCGATGTTCCAGCCGGCGCCGATGCCGAAGACGACGCGCCCGTTGGAGATCTGGTCGAGGGTGGCGATCTCCTTTGCGGTGTGGATGGTGTCGCGCTGGGGGACGAGGGCGAGGCTCGTGATGACCTTGAGCTTCTCCGTGACGGCGGCGGCGGCGGCCAGCGAGACGAAGGGGTCGAACATGCTCTTGTAGCCCATGGGTGTCTCCGCGGCGAGGGGGAAGTCCGTGGCGAGGGGCATGTGCGAGTGCTCGGGCACACCGAGACACTCGAACCCGACGCGCTCGGCCTCGCGGGCGACGTTGACGATGCTCGCGTTGTAGTGCGTAGGCGCGTAGTTCAGGCCGAATTCCATGGGGAACCTCCCGGTGTCTGGTGGCGGGGTGGAGGGCGGCGGCTAGCCGGTCAGGGCGTCGATGCGCTCGCGGGCGCGCTCGAGGGTCGGTCGGACCTCTTCGTCGGAGACGCCGTCCGAGCCTGGACCGGCGACGTTCACGACGAGACGGGTGACGCCTATCTCCTCGAGCTGCGCCAGGGGAATGCGGCTCGTGATCTCGACTCCGCACTGGACCTGCGGGCGGGGCTTGCCGCGCTCCTCGGCCAGGCGCTGGAGCTTCGCGACGTCGTCCGGGAACTCCTCGACGGGGGTGACGCGGCCGCGCAGGTTCTCGGTGAAGTTCAGGTTGATGGCGGGCATCCAACCGTCTCCGTAGCTCACCACGCGGTTGAGGACATTGGGACCCGCGCCGCCCACGAGGATGGGCGGGTGAGGATCCTGGACGGGCTTGGGCCACTGCCAGGTGGGGGGAACGTCGACGTGGCGGCCGTGGTATTCGGCGACCTCCTCCGTCCACAGGGTCTTGATGGCCTCGACCTTCTCCCGCATCACGCGGAAGCGCGTCTTCGGGTCGGTGCCATGCGCCTCCATCTCCTCCTCATTCCATCCGCCCCCGATCCCGAGGACGACGCGTCCGCCGGAGATCTGGTCGAGGGTGGCGACTTCCTTGGCGGTGTGGATCGGGTCGCGCTGGGGGATGAGGGCGATCGCGGTGCCGACCTTCAGGTTCTCCGTGACGGCGGCGGCCGCGGCCAGGGAGACGAACGGGTCGAACATGCTCTTGTAGATCATCGGCACCTCGGGGGCGAGGGGGAAGTTCGTGTCGACCGGTATGTGCGAGTGCTCGGGAATGAACAGGGACTCGAAGCCAAGGCGCTCAGCTTCGCGGGCGACGGTGACGACGCTCGCGTTGTAGTGCGTGGGCCAGTACGTCAGGCCGAATTGCATGGGGACCTCCCGTTGTTTCGTGGCGGTTCCCCGCCCGAGTGCGTGTAGCCCTAGCCCGTGAGCTGGTCGACGCGTTCGCGGGCCTGCTCGAGGGCGGGCCGGACGCCGTCATTGTCGACAGCGTCGAGACCGCCTCCGCCGACGCCCACCATGAGACGGGTGACGCCGATCTCCTCGAGCTGACCGAGGGGGATGCGGGTCAGGATTTCCGATCCGCACTGCACGTGGGGCCGGGGACGGCCGCGCTCCGCGGCCATCCGCTGCAGCTTCGCCACTTCGTCGGGGAACTCCTCGACCGGGGTGAAGCGGCCGCGCAGATCCTCGGTGAAGTTCATGTGGACGGCGGGGAGCCAGCCGTCGCAGTAGTTGACGACGCGGTTGAGGACGTTGGGGCCGGCGCCGCCCATGAGGATGGGCGGGTGGGGGTCCTGGACGGGCTTGGGCCACTGCCAGGTGGGCGGGATTTCGACGTGGCGGCCGTGGTACTCGGCCACCTCGTTCGCCCAGAGGGTCTTGATGGCCTCGACCTTCTCGCGCATCACACGGAAGCGCGTCCTTGGGTCGGTGCCGTGCGCCTCCATCTCCTCCTCGTTCCAGCCGGCGCCGATGCCGAGGACGACGCGCCCGTTGGAGATCTGGTCGAGGGTGGCGACTTCCTTGGCGGTATGGATGGGGTCGCGCTGGGGGATGAGGGCGATGGAGGTGCCGAGCTTCAGGTTCTCCGTGACGGCCGCGGCGGCGGCGAGCGCGACGAAGGGGTCGTACATGCTCTTGTAGATCATGGGCGTCTCGGGCGCGAGCGGGAAATCGGTCGCGAGCGGCATGTGCGAGTGCTCGGGCACGAAGAGCGACTCGAACCCGAGGCGCTCGGCCTCGCGGGCGACAACGACGGGGCTGGCGTTGTAGTGCGTCGGGGCGTAGCTCACGCCGAATTCCACGTGGACCTCCCGGGTTGCGGGCGGGGAGCCCCGCCCGGATGCGGCGCGCCTAGCCTACCGGTTCGCGACCCCGACCGCGCCGCGCGCTCAGGGGAGGGGCTCCCAGATCGCCCCGCGCGGGTTGAAGGCGGCCCAGGCGAACCAGAAGGGCGTGCCGTGGTTGACGGGCGCCAGGCGGGAACCGGCGAGGGGGCCCTCAAGGGCGAGACCGGTCACGTCCCAGGTCGAGCCGGTCTGCTCGTCCTCGAAGCGGCCGGGGGCCACGACCGTGAAGGTGAGCGCACGGCCATCAACCTCGGAGAGGTAGGCGGCGGCGCTTCCGATGTCGCGGGAGGCGGCAATCTCGAAGTCGTCGAGGGCGGAGAGCGTTCCCGGCGCCCAGAAGACCACGATCGTGGTTCCGGCCAGCTCGACGCGGGCGAGCGCGACATCGGTAAGCGTCGAGAAGGGCACGGCGATGACGTTCTCCTCGACCGAGAGGGCCACGACGCGTTCGAGGGCGGGGAGGCGGGAGTCGGCGCGCCAGAGGAAGAACTTGGGGCTAACGCCGGTGTCGTAGTTGGGGAAGGGGTTGGTGCCGTAGAGGAAGTTGAAGTTGGTCTCCTCGGTCAGGATGTCGGCACCCGGGAAGGACCGCTTGAAGTCGCCGAAGGAGAGGACGCTCATGGGCAGGGCGCGCAGGTAGACGCCGGCATGGCGCCCGACGATGCCCTCGCCGGTCGCCTGCTGCCACCAGGTCTCGGTCTGGCGGTCCCACATGATGAGGTCGGAGTGGCGCAGGTTGCCGGAGACGGCGAAGTCGAGCACCTCGCCATCGACGCGGCGGTCGAAGGCGAGGACGGTGTTGCAGAGCGGGCAGAAGGAAGCGACGACGGGCACCCCGTCCACGACGTCGTTGACGATCTCGTGGAAGGTGAGGACGTGGAGGGGGTAGCCGCGGACGACCTCGCCGACGCGGAGGACGGCGACCGGCAGGTTCCCGGCGTAGTCGACCTCATCGAGGGGGGCGAAGCGGGCGACGCCGTACGGTCCGTCGGTCGAGACGGCGCCCGGGGCATCGAGGGCGATGATGCAGTTGCGGGCGCCGCAGCCGCGGATGATCTGGCCGAAAGGCACGGTGTGGCGCGACCAGTCCTGGTCGGGCCAGTCCCGGCAGAAGTCGGGGGGCAGGCGAACGATGTCGACCTGGCCGGAGGGGTCGGTGTGGTGGGCGTAGGGGCACTCGACCTCTCCCTCCACGGCGGGGGCTGCGGCGGGGCTGGGGGTGGGAACGGGGGTCGAGGGGGTTGGGGTGGCGGGTTCGGGGGTTGCAGGGATCGCGGGGGCATCGTCGCTGCAGGCGACGGCGAGGACGAGAACGGACGCGACGAACGGGAGGACGAGGCGGTTCACGCGGACGATGCTACCGCTCCGGCGGCATCGCGCAGGCAAGACAGGTAAAGAAAGGCCCGCCCCAAGGGGCGGGCCTTCTGTGCTGGATGGGCGCCAGGGGGCGCCCACGGGTCGGAGCGATTAGGCGTCGGCGAGCCACATGGACTCGCGACGGAGGCCGTAGGCGTTGAGCCAGTCGTTGAGGCCGAAGTCCCGCATCCGGGAGCTGAAGCCGTAGTACGACACGGAGCTGATGGGGAGGCCCCAGTTGCACCAGTGGTTGTCGAGGATCCAGCGCTGGACGTCCGTGAGGATCTCGGCACGGGCCTCGACGTCGGTCTCCGCCTCCTGCGCCTCCAGCATCCCGATGAGCGTGAGCGAGTCTTCGGCGATCTCCTTGCGGGGTGAGTCGGCACGGTGGTTGAACGCGACGTACCCGTAAACGCGGGGGTCGTAGTTGATGAGGTGGCTGTCGTTCGGCAGACCAGTGGTACCGCCGCTGTCGCCGGTGCCGTAGCTGAGGATGTCCCAGTCCTTCACATCCTGGCTCTGGTCGTTCGCGCGGGCCGCCCAGCTGTTGATGTCAACGGCCTCGACCTCGGTCTCGATGCCGAGCGAGGTGGCGATTGACTGGGCCACGTAGTCGCTGATCTCGTGCTGCAGAGGCGGGCCGGTGTACTGGAAGACCTTGAGCTTCTCGATGGGATGGATGAAGTCGGCCGCCGCCCAGAGGGCGCGGGCCTCCTGGGGATCGTGCCGGTACCAGGTGGCGAGCTCCTGCTGGCTCAGCTTCTGGTAGTGAGGCAGGAGGTCGGAGATCGGGGCGGCCAACTGTCCGCCGAGTGGGCGAATGGCCTTGATGAAGCCCTCGTAGTCGAACGCCTTCTGGAGCGCCTGGCGGGAGCGCTTGTCGTGGAACTTGCCCCCGTCCATGCCCTGGGAGGCGCGCCCGCCGGCAGGCACCTCGTACACCGTGACGTGGTCCTGGCCCTCGAACTCGGGGAGCTCGAGCGGGTCGACGGCGGCGAACACGTCGAGGTCGCCGGCCAGGAAGGCGGCCTTCGCGCCCACCTGGTCGGGGATGATTCGCGTCTGCCAGGAGTCGATGTAGGGGCCGTCCTCGACGAAGCCGTCGTCGGCGGGGGTGTGCTTGTGGTAGTCGGCCCAGCGCTCCAGCCGGGTGCCTGTCGCGTTTCGTTCGACAAGCCTGTAGGGGCCGCTCGTCGTGCCTTCGGGCAGGTCGTGGATGCTGTACATGTCTTCCGTCGTGCCGTCGGGCAGCTCGACCGCACTCTCGAACTTCCCGTGTTCCTCGATCATGCGGGGGTTGAGGAACGAGTAGTAGTGGCGCGCACGGTAGACGGTCGCGTCGGCGTTGGGGCGGCTCCAGTGCTCGACGACCGTGTTCTCGTCCGCGGCTTCGAACTCGTCCACGAAATCGAACCCGGAGCTGGTGACGTGCGTACCACCCAGAGCCAGATACAGCTTGGGGAGGCGACCAAAGCTAAAGGCCACCGCCTCCGAGGTCACGGGGTCGCCGTTGTGGAACTGCATGCCCGGGCGGAGGCTCCACACGAGGGTCGTGGGGTCGACCTGCTCGAAGCCGGTCATGCCATCCATCGCGAAGAGGTTCTTCGTCGGCTGGTAGGTGTACGGCTGGGTCATGGTGGCATGGGTCACTTCGGTGTTGAGCACGTGGAAGATACCCGGGTCCATACCGGCGTCCTCCCCGGTCTTCCACAACCTCAGCGTGCCACCGTGCTTGTCGGCCTCGGGCTCGGCCTCGGTGGCCGCGGCAGCCTGCTCCTCGGCGGCGGCCTCGGTGGCCGCGGCAGCCTGCTCCTCGGCAGCGGCCTCGGTGGCCGCGGCGGCAGCCTGCGTGGCCGCAGCCGCCTGCGTCGCGGCGGGAGCAGCGGCATCGTCATCGTCGTCGTCGCCGCAACCGGCGAGGATGGCGGCGGAGCCGGCCGCGGCGACGCCGCTGCCGACAAGGAAACTGCGACGGCTCAGCGGCCGGCGGCGGAGTCTCTGCCAATAGTTCTCGTTGTCACGCATGAAAACCAGATCCCTCCCGGTTTGGGTCTGGGCCAGTATACC
>JAJEIT010000035.1 GCA_022827945.1 Dehalococcoidia bacterium
CTGACCCCCTACAATCCCGCAACCTGCAGGAGGCCCTACATGCCCGAGTACGAGAACATCCTCTACTCCACCGAAGATCGCATCGCCACCATCACCCTCAATCGCCCCGAGAAGCTGAACGCGCTCAACCGCGACCTCCGCGGCGAGTTCGTCGACGCGCTCAAGGTCGCCGAACGCGACGACGACGTGACCGTCATCCTCGTGCGCGGCGCCGGACGCGCCTTCTGCGCGGGTTACGACATCACTCCCAACCAGCCCGCCGACGCCCGCGCCGGCATCCTCGTCTCCGAGAAGCACTTCGACACCTGGACCGACCCCTTCGCCCGCAGCTGCGTCCGCGACTGGATGACCATCTGGGACCTGCTCAAGCCCGTCGTCGCCATGGTCCACGGCTACTGCCTCGCCGGCGGCTCCGAGCTGATGTCGATGTGCGACATCGCCTTCGCCTCCGACGACTGCAAGATCGGCTACCCGCCCATGCGCGGCATGACCACGCCCGACGTCATCTACTTCCCCTGGAAGCTGCAGATGGGCCGCGCCAAGTACCTCCAGCTCAGCGGCAACAGCCTGACCGGCAAGGAGGCCGCCGAGTGGGGCTGGATCGCGAAGAGCTTCCCCGCCGACTCCCTCGAGGAGGAGGTCATGAAGGAGGTCCGCGCCCTCTCCAGCATCGCCCCCGACCTGCTCGCCGCGAACAAGCTCGCCATCAACCAGACCTACGAGATCCAGGGCATCCGCACCGCCCTCAACACCGGACCGCAGTGGCACGCCCTCAGCGGACGCATGCGCCCCGGCGCCGGCGAGTTCGGCCGCATCTCCAACGCCGAAGGCCTCCGAGCTGCCCTCGCGTGGCGCGACGAACCCTTCAACCGCGAGGGCTTCAGGCCATAGTGGTTAGTGACTGGTGATTGGTAGTTGGTGCTCCGACAGTAGCCACCAACGACCGTGAACGGCTATTACTCACCAACCACCAATCACTATCCACTATTCACTACTCCGGTCGGTGAACCATCACCGGACCCGAGTGGTGGTGCGTCATGCGCCACGAACCCTCTTCGCGCACGAAGATGTTCGTGGCGTAGAGCGGGCTCCCCGACACGACCTCCCGGCACAGCACGATCGCCGCGTTCCCGAGCACGGTCACGCTCGCGCCGCCCCCGACGATGCGGGGCTGGTTCGGGTTCGCGAGGATCGTGCGCCAGCTCTCCAGCACGTCCTCGCGGCCGCTGAGAAGCGTCCAGCCGGGGTGCAGGCATGTCACCGGCGACAGGCGCGCCCAGACGTTCTCCATCGCGCCCATGTCCGAGTTGCCGAGCGCGCGGTAGAACCCCTCGTTCGCGAGGAGCGCTTCCTGCTCCGCTTCCGTGTGCGTTCCCGGTTCGGTCACGCGCCAAGGATAGCCGCCCCGCTCGGCCGCCGTGCGTCCCCCGGCCCCGGACACGAAAACGGGGCCCGTCGCACGGGCCCCGTCTGGCGTCGTGCCGAGTCGCCGGCCGGCTAGCTTTCCGTGCCGGCGGCGATGCCTGCCTCGTAGCGGTGCGCCAGCTCGTCCTCGAAGAAGAACTTCTCCTCCCCGAAGGCCGGCCGTAGCTCGTTCAGCCAGGTGGCCGACTCGTAGTACTGCGCGAAGAACGGGCGCCCGACCCAGTCCGGGTCCCGGCCCTGCAGGAAGCTCAGCGTGAGCACCTTCTGGCCCGCGACCTCCGCCGGCCCGCTCACGGCGACCTTGCCCGGCTCCGCTGACATGCTCGGCCCGCGCACCGTGCGCGCCAGGCCGCTGACCTGGTTGTACGCGCCGCGGAAGATCTCCCACGCCCGCACCAGCGGGATCTCGAAGAAGTGCTTCGCGCCCGTGTCGCGCGCCACGAACATGTAGTACGGGATCATCCCGATCCGCACCTGCTCGCGCCACATCTCCGCCCACGCGTCCGAGTTGTCGTTGATGTTCCGCATGATCGGCGACTGCGTCCGGATCTGCGCGCCCGTCTCCCGGATGCGCTCCGTCGCCTCGCGCACGGCCGGCGTGCTCAGCTCTCGCGGGTGGTTGAAGTGCGCCATGATCGAGAGGTGCCGCCCGGTCGCCGTGATGCGCCGGAAGATGTCCAGCATCTCCTCGGCGTCGTCGTCCGTCGTGAAGCGGTACGGCCAGTACCCCAGCGCCTTCGTCCCGATGCGGATGGTCCGCAGGTTCGGCGGGTCCTCCTCCAGGATCGGGTCGATGTACTGCTTGAAGCGCCGCGTCTTCATCACCATCGGGTCGCCGCCCGTGATCAGCACGTCGCTCACCCGCGGCCGCTCGCGCAGGTAGGCGACCAGCCCGTTCGCCTGCTTCGTCGCGAACTTCAGGTCGTCGAGCCCGACGAACTGCGGCCAGCGGAAGCAGAACGTGCAGTACGCGTGGCACGTCTGCCCGTTGCTCGGAAAGAGCAGCACCGTCTCTTCGTACTTGTGCTGCAACCCCTCGACCGTCTCCTCGTAGAGAACTGGCACGTTGTGCTCGAGCTGCCCCGCCGGGTGCGGGTTGAGCGTCATGCGGATGCGGTTCGCGGCCTCGTCGATCTCGGCCCGCGAGGCCTCCCGCGAGACCAGCGTCGCCACCTCGTCGAAGTGCTCGTCGCGCAGCATGTGCTGCTGCGGGAACGTCAGCGTGAAGATCGGGTCGTTGGGCACGTCGTCCCAGTTGATCAGCTCATTCACGACATAATTGTTCGTCTTGAACGGCAGCACCCGCGACACCACGTCGATGGCGAAGCGCTGATCCTTGCTCAGCCGCTCGGCCTGGGGCAGTCCCGCGATGTTGTGCAGGGTGATCGCGCGGTACTTGGCGCGCTCCGGGGACTCCTCGGTCAGGTCGATTACGTTGCTGGTCATAAAGCGCCTCCTCCGGCTGGTATAGATCCCCGCAACGGGGCGGGGTCGGGCGGTCCCGGCTCGAGACCACCGACTGGGAGGCTGGTCGCGTAGTCGCGAGCCTCCGAACGCCTGCGGGGTTAGCTGACGGGTTCGGCGTCGGAGATCGCCTATGCGCTCTCGCGCAATTCACCCCAACAATGGGTTCCCCCGCTCCCCGGCGCATCCGTGGATCCGCACGGGAACTCGGCCTTTACAGTTTACCACCCCTGGTGGGCCTCTCCCTGCGACCTGACGTAGCCGCGCCGCTGGTCGTACACTCATGGGTGCGGCCAACATAAGTTGGCTCTATCCGGAGGCGCACTATGCCCCGAGCGATCTGGAAGGGTGTCATCAGCTTCGGCATGGTGAGCATCCCCATCCGCCTCTTCCCCGCTACCGAGAGCAAGGACATCGGCTTCCGCCAGCTCCGGCGCGATACCAACACCCGCGTCCGCATGCTCCGCTGGGACCCCGTCGAAGAGCAGGAAGTGCCCTACGACGAGATCGTGAAGGGCTACGAGTACGCCAAGGACCGCTACGTCGTCCTCGACGACGAGGACCTGGAGAAGCTGCCCCTCCCGACGAAGCACACCATCGAGCTCACCGCCTTCGTCGAGGAGGCCGAGATCGACCCGGTTCACTACGAGAAGTCCTACTACCTCGCCCCGGACGACGCCGGCATCAAGCCCTACTCCCTCCTCATTCGCGCCATGCAGGCGAAGGGGCTAATCGCCATCGCCAAGGTCGCCATCCGCACGAAGGAGCGCCTCTGCGCCCTCCGCGCCCGCGGCGACCAGCTCATCCTCGAGACCCTCTTCTACCCCGACGAGATCCGCGACCCCGGCGAGTCGGTCGCCGTCGACGAGGTCTCCGAGGAGGAGATGGAGATGGCCCGAGCCCTCATCGAGATGCTCGAGGAGCCCTTTGACCCTGAGAAGTACAAGGACCAGTACCGCGAAGCCCTGATGACCATCATCGAGGCCAAGCTCGAAGGCCAGGAGGTCGCGACCCCAGAGGCCGCCGTGCCGCAGCCCGCCGTCGACCTCATGGCCGCCCTCCGCGCGAGCGTCGAGGCCGCCAGGGCCCGCAAGGAAGGCGAGGCCTCCCCGGCCGCGGACAACGGTGCCACCGCCGCCGAGAAAGCCGCCGTCGTCGCCGACTAGGGGCGGCGAGCAGGGAGCGTCCTGTCGGGGAGCACGGGCATTTGAGTAGTCCACGGGTTTACGGCGAGTGTTCCAAATGCGGGGGGCCGAAGGCCATGGACGCTGAGGCCATCTGCGGTTCCTGCCAGGAAACCCTTCGCATCCAGAGGAGGCTGGGTCGGGCTCGGGCATTGAGCTTCGCCGGGTTCGTGGTGCTCGTGCTGGTTGGCCTGGTCGGGATCTTTGTGCTGGCGGTGTATCTCACTTCGTGAACCGGCTCGACCACCCGTTCAGCAGCGGTTGCGTCGTGACCCCGCCCCCTATGCCCGATAATCGCACCGTGAGCGCACTCGCTGTCGCCTGCCCCGCCGCCTCAGTGGCCTCCCGGCGCCGGAGCGCGTCATGACCGAGCCCCTCGACCAATACCGCGAGAAGCGCGACTTCGCGGCCACCCCCGAGCCCCCCGACGCCGTCCCAGAGGGGCGCGCCGGACCCCTCACCTTCGTCGTCCAGAAGCACGATGCCACCCGCCTCCACTACGACGTCCGCCTGGAGGTCGGCGGCGTCATGAAGTCGTGGGCCGTGCCTCGCGGCCCCTCAAGCGACCCCGCCGTTCGCCGCCACGCCGTCATGACGGAGGACCACCCCATCGCCTACTCCGCCTTCGAGGGCGTCATCCCGAAGGGGCAGTACGGCGCGGGGCAGGTCATCGTCTGGGACGCGGGCACCTACGCCCCCGAACACGAGCGCGTCTACGACTTCTCCTCCCGCGAGGAGGCCGAGGCCGCGATGGAGGCGGCCATCGAGGCCGGCAAGATCTCGGTCCAGATGCGCGGCCGCAAGCTCAAGGGCTCCTGGTCGCTGGTCAAGACTTCGACCGACTGGCTCCTCCTCAAGCACGACGACCCCCTTGCCGACCCCGCCACGGACCTCACCGCCCTCGACCGCTCCGTCGTCTCCGGCCTCTCGCTCGACGACATCCGCGACGGGCACCTCCCCCGCCACCGCAAGGCCCCCTCCGACTACACCCCCGACGCCCTCAACGGCTCCCGCGCCGCGCCCTTCCCCGACACCCTCCCGCCCATGATGGCGAGCGTTCGCGAGCCCTTCTCCCACCCCGACTGGCTCTTCGAACCCAAGCTCGACGGCATCCGCGCCGTCGCTCACGTCTCCGGCGGCGAGGCGCGCCTCTACTCGCGCCGTGGCACCGATCTAACCGCCACCTACCCCGGCCTCGTTGCCACCCTCGCCGCCCAGCCCGTCGCCGAGGCCGTCTACGACGGCGAAGTCTGCGCCTTCGATGAGCGCGCCGTCCCCTCCTTCGAGCTCCTCCAGCAGCGCATGAACCTCGCCGGCGAAATCGACATCGCCTCCGCCGAGGCGCGCGTCCCTGTCACCTACATGGCCTTCGACCTGCTCCACCTCGACGGCTTCGACCTTACCGGCGTTGTCCTCGAGGAACGCAAGGAGTCGCTGGCCCGCGTCCTCATGCCGATCGGGCCCGTCGCCCTCGTCGAGCACCTCCCTTCCGGGGGCAAGGAGGCCTACGAGGGCGCCGTCGCCCTCGGCCTGGAGGGCGTCGTGGCCAAGCGCCGCGGCAGCCGCTACCTGCCGGGCAAGCGCTCCGACTCCTGGGCCAAGATCAAGGCCCGCCAGACCGCCGAGTTCGTTGTCGCCGGCTTCACCCCCGGCGAGGGCCTGCGCGAGCCCACATTCGGCGCCCTCCTCCTCGCCGCCCGCGGGGAAGACGGCTCGTTTACCTACCGGGGCCGCGCCGGAGGCGGCTTCACCGACGCCATGCTCGTCGACCTCCGCGCGCAACTCGACGCCCTCGCCACCGACGCCTCCCCCTTCCCCGAGACCCCGACCGAGGCCCAGAACGCAACGTTCGTCCGCCCCGAGCTCGTCGTCGAGGTCGAATACACCGAGGTGACGTCCCAGGGTCTCCTGCGCGCCCCCGTCTTCAAGCGCCTCCGCCCCGACAAGGCCCCCGAAGACGCCGTCTTCGTCGCGACGCCGGCCGCCCCCGCCTCCGCCCCTTCACCCCAGAGCCAGGCGGCGTCCGTCCTCCAACAGCTTGACCGCCCCGCCGATGAGATG
This sequence comes from Dehalococcoidia bacterium, assembly GCA_022827945.1. GTDB lineage: Bacteria > Chloroflexota > Dehalococcoidia > Tepidiformales > Tepidiformaceae > UBA2991. The sequence goes on from JAJEIT010000035.1 coordinate 6,135, forward strand.
CGCCTCGACGTGGGCGGCCGCGAGATCCCCGTCACGAATCTCGAAAAAGCGCTCTGGCCCGAGCATGGCTCGCAGCGTGCCGTCACCAAGCGCGACCTGCTCCGCTACCTCGCCACCGTCGCCCCGATGATGCTCCCCCACCTCCGCGACCGCCTCATCACCCTCACCCGCTACCCAAACGGCATCGGCGACCTGCACTTCTACCAGAAGCACTCCGAAGGCCCACCCCCCGAGTTCGTCGAGACCGTGCCCGTCCACTCCGAGGGCGCGAGCGGCGACCGCGATTTCCTCCTCTGCAACAACCTCGCGACCCTGCTCTGGCTCGGGCAGCTCGCCAACCTCGAGTTCCACGCGACCATGGCCCGCGTTTCCCCCGACCCCGACGCCCACGCCCTCCCGCGCGACTTCACCGCCTCCCGCGACAACGTCGAGGCGTCCGTCCTCAACTATCCCGACTTCCTCCTCTTCGACCTCGATCCTTACATCTATCGGGGTGACGAGGCTGCCGGCGAGGAGCCCCAGCTCAACCGCAAGGCCTTCGCCAAGACGGTCGAGGTGGCCCGCGCCTTCAAGGAGATCCTCGACGCGGCCGCCCTCCCCTCCTACGTGAAGACTTCCGGCGCGACCGGCCTCCACATCTACGTGCCCGTCCTCCGCCAGTTCCCCTACCCCGTCATCCGCTCCCTCTGCGAGACCGTCAGCGGTGAGCTGCTCGCCCGCATGCCCCGCGACGTGACCCTCGAATGGGCCTCCGAGAAGCGCACCGGCAAGATCTTCCTCGACGTCAACCAGAACGCCCGCGCCAAGAATGTCGCCGCAATCTTCTCGCCCCGCGCCAAGCCCGGCGCCCCCGTCTCCGTGCCCGTTCGCTGGGACGAGCTTGACGACCTCTACCCGACCGACTTCACCGTGCTCACCGCCCCCGAACGCTTCTCCGAAACCGGCGACCTCTGGGCTGGCATCCTCGACGCCAAGCAGGACCTGACCGCCCTCCTCGGGATCGACGCATGACCGAAGACCGCCCCCTCGACCTGCGCGGCCGCGACCGCAACGAGGCCATCGAGATCGTCCAGCGCGCGCTGGTCGAAGCGGGCTACGAGGCGGGCGACTGCGTTGATGTCCTGGGCGGAGCGTTCGTGGCTGCGGCCGTCCGCCGCTACTGGGCCGAGGGCCTCAGCGCCGCCGAGGCGCACGAACGCCTCTGCGCCGAGGACCCCGAGCTCGCCCGCGCCATCGAGGCGCTGGCGCCGCTCCTGCTCGACCGCGCCGAGGCCCGCGACCAGCGCGAGGCGGCCGTCGCCGCCGTCGAGCTGCTGCTCGCCGGCAGCGCCCCCGAGCGCGATCAGCTCCGCCTGCCGCTGAACCCGGACGCCTCCTAGACCTTCGCCCCCGCCACGATGTCCTCGACGACCGCGGGGTCCGCGAGCGTCGTCACGTCGCCCACGTTCTCGGGCTCGCCCTCGGCGATCTTGCGCAGGATGCGCCGCATGATCTTGCCCGAGCGCGTCTTCGGCAGCCCCGGCACGAACTGGATCTGATCGGGCGTCGCGATCGGACTGATCTCCGTGCGAACCGCCAGCCGCAGCTCGCGCTCGATTTCGTCCGAGCCGCTCCATCCCTGGTTGAGCATCACGTAGGCGTAGATTCCCGTCCCCTTCACGTCGTGCGGGTACCCGACTACGGCTGCCTCTGCGCAGGCCTCGTGCCCGACCAGCGCGCCCTCGATCTCGGCGCTTCCCAGCCGGTGCCCGGCCACGTTCATCACGTCGTCCACCCGCCCCGTGATCCAGTAGTAGCCGTCCTGGTCGCGGTGGCACCCGTCGCCCGTGAAGTACTTGCCCGGGTAGGTCGTCAGGTACGTGTCGATGAAGCGCTGGTGGTCGCCGTAGACCGTGCGCATCATCCCTGGCCACGAGGCGAGCATGCAGAGCCGCCCCGTCACGCCGTTCCCCTCGATGACGTTGCCGCCTTCGTCCACGACCGCAGGCTGCACGCCCAGGAACGGCAGCGAGGCCGAGCCCGGCTTCATGTCGTTCGCGCCCGGAAGGCCCGTGATCATGTGGCCGCCCGTCTCCGTCTGCCAGTACGTATCGACCACCGAGCAGCGCCCCCCGCCGACCACGCCGTGGTACCAGCGCCAGGCCTCGGGGTTGATCGGCTCGCCCACCGACCCCAGTACGCGCAGGCTGTCGCGGCTGTAGCGCGTCACATGGTTGTCGCCCTCGGCTGCGATCGCGCGGATCGCCGTCGGAGCCGTGTAAAAGCTGTTGATCCCCAGCCGGTCCACCATGTCCCAGTAGCGCCCCGCGTCCGGGTACGTCGGCACCGACTCGAACAGCACCGAGGTCGCCCCGTTCGCGAGCGGCCCGTACACGATGTAGCTGTGCCCCGTGATCCAGCCGACGTCCGCGGCGCAGCAGTAGATGTCGCCCTCGCGGTAGTCGAACGTGTAGCGGTGCGAGAGCATCGTGTACAGCAGGTAGCCCGCCTGCGTGTGCAGCACGCCCTTCGGCTTCCCCGTCGAGCCGGACGTGTAGAGGATGAAGAGCGGGTCCTCCGCGCCCATCTCCTCCGGCGCCGCCACCGCCGACTGTCCCGCCAGCGCGTCGTCCCACCAGAGGTCGCGGCCCTCGGTCATGCTGATGTCGGCGTCCGTCCGCCTGTAGACGATGACGAACTCGATGCTCTCGCCGCCCATCGTCAGCGCCTCGTCGACGTTCGCCTTGAGCGCCACCGGCCGCCCCCCGCGCCGCCCCTCGTCCTGCGTGATGATCGCCTTGCAGGTCGAGTCCTCCACGCGGTCCACGATGGAGCGCGGGCTGAACCCGCCGAAGATGACCGAGTGCACCGCGCCGATGCGCGCGCAGGCCAGCATCGCGACCACCAGCTCCGGCACCATGCCCATGTAGATCGCGATGCGGTCGCCCTTGCCCACGCCCCGCGAACGCATTGCGTTCGCCAGCCGCCCGACCTCGTCCGCGACCTCCTGGTAGGTCATCGAGCGGTTGTCCCCGGGCTCGTCGCCCTCCAGCAGCAGCGCGACCTGGTCGCCGCGGGTCGCCAGGTGCCGGTCGAGGCAGTTCACGCTCACGTTGAGCGTCCCCTCCTTGAACCACGCGATGTGGCCCGTCGTGAAGTCCTCCTCGACCACCGTTTGGAAGTCGCTCATCCACTCGAGGTTCGTCCGCGCCTGCTCCGCCCAGAACGCCTCGCGGTCCTCGACCGAGCGGCGGCGCATCTCGTCGTACTCCTCGCGGGAGCCCACGTACGCCCCCTCGCGCACCCGTGCCGGGGGCGCGTAGGTCTCGTCGACCGGCAGCCCGATATCAGTGCTTCCATTGCTCACGTCTGGCCTCCTGCGCGCCCGCCGGCGCCCCGCGTTTCAGTCCGTGCGCGGGATTGTACCGATACGGCCCCGGCTATCGCGCCACCGGGCCTCGCGGTACGATCGCTGGGGATGAGCTCTCGCCGACCCCGACGCCAGCGCCGCCGCCGCGAGCGCGCCTCGACCCTTCCGCGTCCGGGCGCGACCCCCACGCCCCAGCCCACCGCCGAGGCCGCGGCCCGCATTCCCGACCAGACGCCCCGCGAGCACCACGTCGCCACCGACTACCGCTACGTCCGTCGCGACCTCGTCGCCGTCGCTGTCGTCAGCGTGATTACGCTCGCCTTCGTCCTGGTGGCTGCCGCCATCGCCTGATCTCGTCCTACCGCAGGTTCTGGTACGCGAACCACACCCCGATCCCCGCTGCCACCAGCCCCCACAGCGCGAACGCCGTTCCTCCTAGCACCACCAGCATCGCCCACGCCAGCACGATCCCGCCGATCGCGAACCCCACCATGCCCGGCCCCCGCTTCCCGCCAGTCGCGAACTCAAGCAGTCGCGTGAACGCGTACCCAAGCGCCACCCCCACCAGCAATGCGAAGAACCCTCGCGTGAACGGCAACAGGATCAGCCGCCAGAGCAGCCCCATCACCACCCCGCCCACCACCGACGCCAGCCCCGCCCGCAGCATGTTCTGACCCGAGAGCACGTACATGGGTGCACGAACGACGCGCGCGCAGTCCGGGCAGCGCGCCCCCACGGGCGACTGGATCAGGCAGGACGGACAGATCGGGGCTTCGCAGCGGCTGCAGCGCAGGGCAGTCTCGACACCGGCGTGGCGGGCGCACTCCACCGTTTCGGGCATCGATTCCATGCTAGCAGACGCCCTTGAGGCCTCGGGAAACGGACCGTGAGGGGCCCAGGCCGGGCTACTGACCGGTCGGGTTCTCCACCAGCGCGAAGGAGATCGTTCCGTCCGCCACCACTTGCCCGTCGACGCTCGCCTCCACCGCCCCGCGTCCCACCGGCCCCCGCATCCGCCCCAGCGTGAACTCCAACCGCAACTGATCCCCCGGCGTCACCGGACGCCGGAAGCGCATCTTCTCGATGCCGCCGAACATCGGGATCTTCCCCGCCTGGTCCACGTCCCGCAGCAGCGTGATCGCTGCCACCTGCGCCAGCGCCTCCACGATGAGCACGCCCGGCATCACCCGGTTCCCGGGGAAATGCCCTTCGAAGAACCACTCGTTCGCCGTCACGCTCTTGATGCCGACCCCGCGCGCTCCGTCCTCGATCTCGACCATCCGGTCGACCAGCAGCATCGGGTAGCGATGGGGGATGATCCGCTCGATCTCGTCCGCGCCCAGGTTCACGTCCATCAGAATGCTCCCGCCTGCGCCAGTCCGGGGACCGCGCGCTCTTCGAGGAAGGCCACGAACTCGGCGACGGCGCTCTCCTCGAAAGGAATGTCGCCGATCTCGCGGTCGTTCGGGTTGCCCAGTCCGTGGTAGTCGCTCCCGCCCGAGCGGGCCAGCCCGAGCTTCTCCGCGAGCGCTTCGTGCGCGGCCACGGTTTCCGTGTCGTAGTGCTTGTAGTACGTCTCCAGGCCGTCGAGCCCCATCCCCGCGAGCGCGGCCACGGCGGTCTCGTAGTCCTCCCCGAGGAACACCGGATGGGCCACGAAGACCGCCCCGTCCGCTTCGTGCAGGAGCGCGATCGCCTCTGCGGGCGTCAGCCGGTCGCGCGTGATGTGCGCCGGCTTTCCGTCCCCCAGCCACGTGTCGAACGCCTCCGCCACGCTCCCGACGTATCCTGCCTCGACGAGCGCTCGCGCCACGTGCGGCCGCCCCACGCTCGCCTCACCGGCGATCGTCTGCACGCGCTCCACATCGATCGTCACGCCGTGCTCGCCGAGCACGCGCACCATCCGCTTCATCCGCCCCACGCGGCCCTCGCGCTGCTCGCTCAGGTACGCCTGCAGCGGCCCGTGCCCGGTGTCGAACCCGAACCCGAGCAGGTGCGCGTCCACCCCGTCGAGGTCGACGCTCAGCTCGATACCCGAGATGAGGCGCAGCCCTGCCGCCTCCGCGGCGGCTCGCGCCTCCGGCAGCCCCTCGGTCGTGTCGTGGTCGGTCAGCGCCAGTGTGCGGACCCCGTTCGCGGCTGCCGTCTCCATCACCCACGCAGGGCTGCGCACCCCGTCGGAGCAGGTGCTGTGCAGGTGGAAATCGCCGATCGCCACGTCGTCGCCTAGCGCGCGTACTCGGTCGCGCGTGTCTCCCGCACGACCGTCACCTTGATCTGTCCCGGATAGTCGACGCTCTCCTCAATCTTCTGGCTCACGTCGCGCGCGATCCGCATCGATTCGAGGTCGTCGACCTGCTCGGGGCTGACCACGATGCGGAGCTCACGGCCCGCCTGGATGGCGAACGCCTGCTCCACGCCCTTCTGGTCCTTCGCGATCTGCTCCAGCGTCTCGAGCCGCTTTACGTAGCTGTCGAGCGACTCGCGCCGCGCGCCCGGGCGCCCGCCGCTGATGGCGTCCGCCATCTGCACGATCACCGCTTCCACAGTGCCGAGCTCGACCTCCTCGTGGTGCGCCTCGATGCAGTGCGCGACCTCCTCGCGGACGCGGTAGCGCCGCGCGATGTCCGCCCCGATCAACGCGTGCGTCCCCTCGACCTCGTGGTCGACGGCCTTGCCGAGGTCGTGCAGGAAGCCGCCCGCACGGGCGATGTCCTCGTCGGCGCCCACCTCCCGCGCGATCATCGCGGCGATGTGCGCCGTCTCCACGGAGTGGCGCATCACGTTCTGCCCGTAGCTCGTGCGGTACCGCAGCCGCCCGAAGATCTTCATCACCTCGGGGTGAAGGTTGAGCACGTCGGCTTCCGCCGCCGCCGCCTCTGCGGATTCCGCCATCGTCGTGTCGACGTTGCTCTGCGCTTTCGAGACCGCCTCCTCGATGCGGGTCGGGTGGATGCGCCCGTCCTGGACGAGGCCAGCCAGCGCCACCCGCGCCACCTCGCGGCGGACCGGGTCGAACGAACTGATGGTCACGGCGTCGGGCGTGTCGTCGATGATCAGGTCGACACCCGTGGCGGCTTCGATGGCGCGGATGTTCCGCCCCTCCCGCCCGATGATGCGCCCCTTCATGTCGTCGCTGCCGATCGGCACGACGGAGACGGTCGTCTCCGCGGTTACCTCGCCGGCGTACCGCTGGATCGCCGTCGCGATGATCTTCCGGGCCCGCACGGCGGCGGTTTGCTCCGCCTCGCGCTCCATCTCTCGCACGCGACGGCCCGCTTCGTCCCGAATCTCGTCCTCGACGGCCGCGAGCAGCTGGTCGCGCGCCTCCTCGCGACTCAGCCCGCTGACCCGCTCGATGGCGCGCTCCTGCTCCGCGCGCAGCTCGGCCATCGCTTCCTCGGAAGCGCGCAGCGCCTCCGAGCGGTCCTGCAGGGCGATTTCGCGCGAATCGATGCCCTCGGCCTTGCGGTCGAGGTTCTCCTCGCGCTGGGAGAGGCGGTTTTCCGTCCGCGAGAGCTCCGAACGCCACTCGCGGATGTCGGCTTCTGCTTCGTTTCTGAGCTTGAGCGCCTCCTCCTTGGTCTCCAGCTCAAGCTCGCGGCTCTTGGTTTCGGCCTCAGAGAGTATCTGCCGGGCGTCCTCCTCCGCCTGCTGCAATGAGTGCTGCGCAGAGCGGCGGCGCAGGACGTAGCCCACGCCGATCCCGATCAGAATGCCCACGAGGCCGGCGATAACGGCAATGATCGCCGGCATGGTCTTGCTCCAGGTGAATCGCAGGTTGCGACATTGTGTTCCCAAAGCGGCGGTACGCCGCTCTCCGGGCGATGGTACGGGTCACCCCGAGTGCCCGTCAAAACTTTTGCCATACAAGGAGCTCCACCCGCGGGTGGCCCCTACCGCCGCTCAGACTCCGGCGCGTTCTCGTTCCAGACCGTTCGCACCGCCTCCTGGATGTCGTCGTAAGCGAACCCGCGACGCCGCAGAAAGCCCCCGAGCCGCTGGCTGAAGACGCGAAACTCGAGGCCCTCCAGCCGGTGCGCCCGGCCCCGCGCCACCGCCAGCGCAGCCGTGCGGTCGTCCACCGAGAGGACCGCCTCGTCCGCGATCTCGGAGCGAACCCCATGTCCGAGTAGCTCGCTGCGCAAGAGGCGCTGACCCCGCGGCGTCTTCGCCTGCCGCTCCCCCACCCATGCCTGTGCAAAGGCTTCGTCGTCCAGTAGCCCTGACTCCCGCAGGCGCTCAACCTCCTGCTCCACCACGTCCGCCGGAAGCTCCCGCTGTCTCAGTCGCTGGCGTATCTCTCGCTCGCTTCGGGGCCGGCGGGTGAGCAGGCGTAGCGCTCCCTCATGCGCAGTCCGCCGGGACCCTTCGAGGTCGAGGCGCTCCCGCGCCCTGGTGTCGAGGACGTCACCCTCGCGAAGCCCCGTGATGTGGAGGGCTTCGGCGTGCACGATGAGCGTCTCGTCGTCACTCGTCGTGATCACCGCGCGCCCGTCCGGACGGCTCTTGATGGCCGCTATCCGGGCCGGCCCATCCGGTTCCTCGGAGGCCATGGAACCCTCAGGAGCCTCCGGCCGCCGTCGCCGTGTCGACGGCCTCGCTACCGTCCTCGCCCTCGTCCGCCACGGGCAGGCCTGCCTCGATCCGCAGCTCCCGCTCGACCGCTTCGAGGATGTCCAGGTTCTCGTGCAGGAAGGCCTTCGCCGCCTCGCGACCCTGCCCGATGCGCAGGTCGCCGTAGCTGTAGAACGCCCCCGACTTCGTGAGAATGCCCGACTCCGCCCCCAGGTCGACAACGTCCGCCGTGCGGCTGATGCCCCGCGGCGCCGTGAACATGATGTCGAACTCGGCCGTGCGGAACGGGGCCGCCACCTTGTTCTTCACGATCTTGGCTCGCACCCGCCGCCCGATGACGGTCGTGCCCTTCTTGATGCTCTCGATGCCGCGCAACTCGATGCGCACGGACGAGTAGAACTTGAGCGCCCGCCCGCCCGGCGTGACCTCGGGGTTCCCGAACACCACGCCCACCTTCTCCCGGAGCTGGTTGATGAAGATCACCGCCGTGCTCGTGCGCGAGATCGTCGCCGTCAGCTTCCGCAGCGCCTGCGACATCAGCAGCGCCTGCAGGCCGACGTGCGAGTCGCCCATCTCGCCCTCGATCTCGGCGCGCGGCACGAGCGCCGCCACCGAGTCGACGACGATGCAGTCGATGGCGTTGGAGCGCACGAGCGCCTCGCAGATCTCCAGCGCCTGCTCGCCCGTGTCCGGCTGGCTGATGAGCAGGTCCTCGGTGTTGATGCCGAGGTCCTGGGCGTAGGAGGGGTCGAGCGCGTGCTCCACGTCGATGTAGGCGACGGCCCCGCCGCTTTGCTGCGCCTGCGCGATCACGTGCTGCGCCAGCGTGCTCTTGCCCGCCGACTCCGGCCCGTAGATTTCGGTGACGCGCCCGCGGGGAAGCCCGCCGATGCCGAGGGCGATGTCCAGCGAGAGCGATCCCGTTGAGATAGCGCCCACCGTCATGTTGGCGGTCGCGTCGCCCATCTTCATGATGGCGCCGCTGCCGTACTGCTTCTCGATCTGGCTCAGCGCCAGGTCCAGCGCGCGCTTCCGATCCGCTTCCTGTTTCGCCGTCTGGGCCATGGTGGGGCTCCCCGTCTCGTGTTGACGCAATCGTAAAGGACTAGAACGCCTGTTCGCAACCCCTGGTTCTCAATTCCACCTGCCCCCTGGCGCCGACGAGTCGGCCGCTCTCAGTCCACTGCTTGGAGAATGCCGACCAGGAACCCGATGACTGCCACTCCGGCTGCAAGTGCGAGGCCAGCGGACCAGCGGAGAAGCCGCGTCCCTAGGCCAGCGATCCCGGTGTCAACGCGTGCCTCAAGCCCTGCCACCCTCGTCTCCAGCCGCGTCTCCAGCCTGGCCATCTCCGTCCGCACTTCCGCCACCTGTGCCTGAACCTCGCTGATCTGGACCTTCACTTCGGCAACGCCAGAGTCGATCTTCGTCTCCAGCGAGGTCCGCACCTGCTCGACGTCGCCCCAGGTCGCGGGGCTGCTGAAGTCCCGGAGGGATTCGCCTGACTGTTCCGCTGACGCCATGTCTGCCCTATTGCCCGTTTGTGTTCCACAAAAGTGTAGGGCATCTCGTGGGCGTTTGTAACCCCCAAAGGTGCCGTTCGTGTCTAGAAAACGTCGAACAGGTTGAAACGGGGGCCGTCCTTGCAGCACAGGCGAACCCCGTGCCGGGTGAAGATCGCGCACCCGTAGCACAGCCCCCAGCCGCAGGGCATGTTCTCTTCCATCAGGATCTCCGGGGTCTGCCGGCGGCCGTTCTGGCGCAGCGCCTCCGCCATCGATGCGAACATCGGGTTCGGACCGCACGCGTAGAGCTTGCTCGACCATGCCACGTACTCGTCGAGGTGCTCCGTGACCCGCCCCCGCAGCCCCTGCGACCCGTCTTCCGTCACCACCACGTACTCGACCTCGCTCGGCCAGGCCGAGGCCGGCAGCAGCTGCGAGGCTGTCCGCGCGCCCATCATCGCCGTCACCTGGTGGCCCCGAGCCAGCGCCACCTCGGCCAGGTCGACCATGGGCGCGACGCCCACGCCCCCAGCCACCAGCAGCAGGTTCCCGGAGCCGTCGGGGAGCCGGAAGCCGTTCCCCAGCGGCCCGTAGAGCGACACCGTGTCCCCCCGGCGCCGTGCCGCCAGCCACGCCGTCCCCCGCCCCGCGACGGCGTAGAGCAGCGCAATCCGCCCCTCCTCCGCCCGGTGGTAGCTGAACGCCCGCGAGAACTCCGGATCCCCGCCTTCGGGGGCGCAGCGCACCATCACGAACTGTCCGGGTGTGTGTCCCGCCGCCGCCAGGTTGGGTGCATCGAGCCAGATGACGTAGCCGCCTTCGTAGCACGGCTCGTTCGAGAGGACCGTCGCCTCTTCGCGGATCATCGCGCCACGTACTCGTCCAGCCGCGCGACCTCCGGTGTCACCGTTCCGCGCATCGTCTCGATGGCCGCCCGCGCCGTGTCGATCGAGGTGAAGCAGGGGATGCGCTTCTCCGCTGCCGCCCGCCGGATGTGGAAGCCGTCCCGCAGCGAGCCTGTCAGGCGTCCCTCGGGCGTGTTCAGCACGCAGCGAACAGTGCCGTCCTCGATCACGTCCACCACGTTGGGGTGGGTGCCGCTCAGCACCTTCGTCACCACGGTCGAGGGGATGCCGAGTGCGTCCAGCATCGCCCCCGTGCCCTCCGTCGCGTAGAGGTCGCAGCCGGCGTCGTGGAGCGCGTGTACGAGCGGCAGTGCCTCCGCTTTCGTGCGGTCGCTCAGGGAGAGGAGTACCGGCGTACCCGGCTCCACGGCCAGGTCAGAGGCGAGGAGGGCCTTCGCCAGCGCCGGTTCGTAGGCGCTGTCGATGCCCATCACCTCGCCCGTGCTCTTCATCTCCGGCCCGAGGTACGTGTCGACCTCCGCCAGCTTCGACATCGAGAAGACCGGCGCCTTCACCGCCACCAGGTTCTTCTCCGGCCACAGGCCGCCTTCGTACCCCTGGCTCTCCAGCGACTCGCCGCACATCGCCCGCACCGCCAGCTGCACCATCGGCACCCCGGTCACCTTCGAGATGAACGGCACCGTTCGGCTCGCGCGCGGATTCACTTCGAGCACGTACACCTGCGGCGCGCCCGAAGCGTCCCGGGGAAGCACCACGTACTGGATGTTCGTCAGCCCGATCGCTCCCATGCCGAGCACGATCTGCTCGGTGTGGCGGCAGATCGTCTCGCGCTCCTCGTCGTCGAGGTGGACCGGCGGGTAGACCGCCATCGAGTCGCCCGAGTGCACCCCCGCCCGCTCGATGTGCTCCATGATTCCCGGGATGAGCACGCGCTCGCCGTCGCAGATCGCGTCCACCTCCACCTCCCGGCCCTCCAGGTACTTGTCGATCAGGATCGGCCGCCCCTCCGCCGCCTCCGCCGCCTGGGCCAGGAACCCGACCATCTCGCGCGGGTTCTGCACGATCTCCATCGCCCGCCCCCCGAGCACGTACGAGGGCCGCACGAGCACCGGGTAGCCGATCGTCTGCGCCGTCTTCAGCCCCTCCTCCAGCGTGCGCACGGCCGCGCCCGGAGGCTGGGGAATGCCGAGGTTCTGCAGGAAGCGCTCGAACAGCTCGCGGTCCTCGGCCGTATCGATCGCCTCCGCGCTCGAGCCGATGATCCCCTGCCCCGCTCGCCAGAGCGGCTCCGCCAGGTTCACCGCCGTCTGCCCGCCGAACTGCACGATGCTCGTCGGCGTCTCCCCCGTCTCTCCTGCCTCGTTCTCGAGGATGTTCCGCACCGCTTCCTCGTCCAGCGGTTCGAAGTAGAGCCGGTCGCTCGTATCGAAGTCCGTCGAGACCGTCTCCGGGTTCGAGTTCACGAGGATGGCGCGACGCCCCGCGTCCTGGAGCGCCCAGGCGGCGTGCACGCTCGCATAGTCGAACTCGATCCCCTGCCCGATGCGGATCGGCCCGCTCCCCAGCACCACCGTCGAGACGCCCGGCTCGGGGGTCGCCTCGTTCTCCTGCTCGTAGGTCGAATAGAAGTACGGCGTGAACGCGTCGAACTCGGCCGCGCAGGTGTCGACCATCTTGTAGACGGGCCGCATCCCGAGCTGGAGGCGCAGCTCCCGCACATGCTCCGCCAGCCGGTCGGCGAGTTGCCCCACCATCTCGTCGCTGAACCCCATCTGCTTCGCTTCCAGCAGCAGCTCGCCGTCGAGCGGCTCCGAGAGCAGCCGCCGCTCGACCGTCACGATCCGCTGCAGCCGTTCCAGGAACCATGGGTCGACGCCCGTCTCCGTCGCGAGGTCGGCGATCGGCACATCTCGCCGCAGCGCCGCCATCAGCGCCCAGAGGCGCGTATCGGTAGCACTCAGGTTGATCGCCTTCGCGTCGCGCCAGGCGGGATCCTCCCAGAGCAGCGTCCGCCGCCCGAACTCGAGCGAGCGCACCGCCTTGTTCAGCGCCCCCTCGAAGGTGCGGTCGATCGCCATCACCTCGCCGGTCGCCTTCATCTGCGTGCCCAGCCCCCGGTCGCCCAGGGCGAACTTGTCGAAGGGCCAGCGCGGAATCTTCACCACGCAGTAGTCGAGCGCTGGCTCGAACGCGGCGGTCGTGCGCTGCGTGACCGCGTTCGGGATCTCGTCGAGCGTCTTGCCGCAGGCGATCTTCGCCGCCACCCGCGCGATCGGGTATCCGGTCGCCTTCGAGGCCAGCGCCGACGAGCGCGACACGCGCGGGTTGACCTCGATCACGAAGTAGGGGAGCGGCTCGCTCGGGTCGCCCTCCCAGTCGCGCACGTCCTTGCGGGGCGCCATCGAGAACTGGATGTTGCAGCCGCCCTCGATGCCGAGCTCGTCGATGATGCGCAGCGCCGCCGAGCGCAGCATCTGGTAGTCCTTGTCCGTCAGCGTCTGAGAGGGCGCCACCACGATCGAATCGCCCGTGTGGACGCCCATCGGGTCGAGGTTCTCCATGTTGCAGATCGTCACGCAGTTGCCCGCGCCGTCCCGCATTACCTCGTACTCGACCTCTTTCCAGCCGCCCAGGTACCGTTCGATCAGCACCTGCGTGATCGGGCTCGCGGACAGGCCGCTCGTCGCGATCGTGCGCAGCTCCTCGGGCGTGAAGGCGATGCCGCCGCCCGTGCCGCCGAGCGTGTACGCGGGCCGGATCACGACCGGCAGCCCGATCCGCTCCGCCGCCGCCTCGCACGCCTCGACCGTCTCGCAGGGCTCGCTTTCGAGCACGGGCTCTCCGATCTTCGCCAGCAGGTCGTTGAATAGCTCCCGGTCCTCCGCCCGCCGGATCGACTCCAGCGGCGTGCCCAGCAGCTTCACGTCGTATTTCTCGAGGATCCCCGCGTTCGCGAGGTCCACGGCGAGGTTGAGGCCCGTCTGGCCCCCGAGCGTCGGCAGCAGGCCGTCCGGCCGCTCCCGCGCGATGATGCGCTCGATCGTGGGAACCGTGAGCGGCTCGAGGTAGACCGCGTCCGCCACGTCGAGGTCGGTCATGATCGTGGCCGGGTTCGAGTTCACGAGGATGCTGCGCACCCCCTCCTCGCGCACGGCCTTGCAGGCCTGCGTGCCGGCGTAGTCGAACTCCGCCGCCTGCCCGATGACGATCGCCCCGGACCCGATGATGAGGACGCTCTCCGGCTTCGTCATCGCGTCCTCCCCCCGGCCCCGCGCCGCATCAGCCACCCGAGCCCTTCCCGTAGCGGCGGTGTCGCGAGCAGGAGTAGCAGCAGTGGCGCGAGCACCGCTCCGCGGCTCGCCCCGTCCAGCACCAGCGCCCCAATGATCGCGCCCGTCGCGATACCGGTCGCGACCGGAACCAGGTAGCGGCCCCGCTCGCGCGCCCCCTCGCCCAACAGCACCAGCCCCAGCATCCCCAGGAACAGCCCGGAAAGCCCGAGCCCGGCCGCGAACAGCAGCGCCCAGAACCGCCCCGCCCCGTCCCCGGCCACGTTCTCGCCCGCGAACGTCGCGACGAGCACGAACACGGCCATCGCAAGTGCCGTCGCGGCCATCGCGATGAGCACGTCCGTCCATCTCGCGTCCTGACGCGTCGCGTCGCGGCGGATGGCGCCGCCACGGGCATGTGGCGGCAGGGGGCGTCGCGGTGTCGTCATCGTCGCCATCTAGAGGGGCAGCTCGAACGTCATGTCGGGGTTGCGCAGGGGAACCATCCCCCCGATGGATGAGAGGAAGCTCAGCGCCGGCTCGTTCCCTTCCGGCAGTCGCCCGCGGATGCGGCGCAGCCCGCGCTCGCGCGCGAGCGCCAGCAGCTCCTCCGCGAGCTGTGTGGCGATGCCGCGCTGGCGGTGGTCGGGCAGCACCCAGACACCGAGCTCCGCCGTCTCGGACTCGTCCGCGCTCGCCTCGACCATCCCGAACGCGACCGGGATCGACCCGTCCAGCGCGATCGCCGCCGCCCCGCGCTCCCCGATGCGCGCCAGCCAGGCGCGCGCCATCTCGGTGTCGAGGTCGGGCGGAAGGCTCGTGTTCGCCTCCTCGCGCAGGGCGTGCGCGATCGATGCGACTGCCGCCGCGTCGTCCGTGGTTGCCTGGCGCATCGCTGTCGTGCGCGTCATCGCCTGCCTCCCGCCGAATCCATCATCTGTACGAAGCGGTCGAACATCCCCATGCTGTCGAGCGGCCCCGGACTGGCCTCCGAGTGGTACTGGATCGTCATCACCGGCTCGTCGCGCATGGTGAGCCCTTCGACCGTGCCGTCGTTCAGGTTCACGTGGCTGACCTCCGCCGTTGCCGCCAGACCCTCCGGGTCGACGGCGTATCCGTGGTTCTGCGCTGTGATCGTCACCGTGCCTGTCCGTTCGTCGCGAACGGGGTGGTTCCCGCCCCGGTGTCCGAACGGCAGCTTGAACGTGTCTGCCCCCAGCGCCCGCGCGATCACCTGGTGCCCCAGGCAGATCCCGAACAGGGGAACCGCCCCGATCAGCTTGCCCGTCTCCTCGACCTGGGCGTTCTGCACCTGCGGGTCGCCCGGCCCCGGCGACCACAGCACGCCGTCGGGCTTGAGCGCGAGCACGTTCTCCGCGTTCGCGTCGATCGGGAGAACCGTGACCTCGCAGTTTCGCGCGACGAGTGAGCGCATGATGTTGCGCTTCACCCCGCCGTCGATGAGCACGACGTGCTTCGGGCGCCCCGCTGCCGGTGCGCGTTCGGGCTTCACCACCGCCTTGTTCGCCCGCAGCTCCATGGCAGGCCGGAGTTCGTGCTTCTCGGCGAACCCCTCCCAGCCGTACTGCTCCGCGGTCGAGACCTGCGACGCCCAGTCAATGCCGTCGTAGCCAGGGAGCGCGCGGACCCGCTCCAGCGCCTCCTCCACCGGCTCGTTCGTGATCACGCCCAGCATGACGCCGTGACGCCGGATGCGCCGCGTGATCGCGCGCGTGTCTACGCCGTCGATGGCGACGACCTCCCGCTCGGCAAGGAATGTCGCGAGGTCGCTCGTCGAGCGCGGATGGCTCGAAACCGGCGCCACCTCGCGCACGATCAGCCCCCGCGGCTGAATCTTTCCCGACTCCTCCACCGCTGTGTCCACCCCGTAGTTCCCGATCATCGGGTAGGTCAGCGTGAGCAGCTGGCCCGCGTAGGAGGGGTCTGTCAGCATCTCCTGGTACCCCGTCATCGACGTGTTGAATACCACCTCGCCGCCCACCGACCCGGTCGCGCCCACCGCGCGGCCCTCGAACACGCTCCCGTCGGCGAGCACCAGCCTCGCGCTAGACATGCGCCGCCTCCATCGCGTGCCGCAGCTCGCCCCCGACCACGACGGCCCGCACCCGGCCCTGCAGTTCGACGCCCGCCAGCGGAGTGTTCTTCCCCTTCGACGCGAACGCCGCCGGGTCGACCGTCCACCGCTCGTCCGGGTCGAACACGGTCACGTCGCCGGGCGCCCCGACGGCGAGCGTCCCAATGCCCGGAATATGGTCGTCGAGCGCGAACGTGGCTGCGGGTCCCTGAGTCAGCGCCCGCAGCGCCGCACCCAGGTCGAGCTCCCCGCGCGACACGAGCGTCGTCACCGTTGCGAGCGCCGTCTCGGCGCAGCTGATGCCGAACGGCGCCTGGTCGAACTCCCGCAGCTTCTCCTCGGGCGCGTGCGGCGCGTGGTCCGTCGCGATCGCGTCGATGACGCCAGAGTTCACGCCCGCGAGCAGCGCCAGCCGGTCCGCTTCCGTGCGCAGAGGCGGGTTCACCTTCGCCGACGTGTCGTAGGCGGGAGTGGGGTCGCTCCCCGCCACCGCCTCGTCCGTCAGGAACAGGTGGCTCGGGGTGACCTCGCATGTCACCGGCAGCCCGCGCTCCTTCGCGCGCGCCACCAGTTCCACGCCTCTCGCCGTCGTCAGATGCATGATGTGGAAACGTCCGCCGGTAAGCTCGCAGAGTTCGACGTTTCGGGCTATCGCGACCGTCTCCGCTGCCGCCGGTTGCCCCTCCAGCCCCAGTCGCTCGCTCACCGCCCCCTCGTGCATCGAGCCGTTCCCGCTCAGCGATGGCTCGTCGCAGTGCTCCGCCACCACCAGCCCCAGCGGCCCCGCCAGCGTGAGCGCGATCCGCATCAGGTTGCCGCCGGGAACCGGGCTGCCGTCGTCGCTCAGCGCGACGCACCCCGCCTCCGCCAGCTCGCTCAACGCCGCCAGCCTCTTCCCCGCGCGCCCCACCGTCGTCGACCCCACCGGCAGGACGCGCACGCGCGCATCCTGCGCGATGATCTGCAGCAGCCCCTCGACCGCCGGCGCGCTGTCCGGCGCCGGCTCCGTGTTCGGCATCGCGCAGACGGTCGTGAAGCCGCCCTGCAGCGCCGCCTCCGTCTCCGTCGCGATTGTGCCTTTCTGCTCGAACCCCGGCTCCCGCAGGTGCGCGTGCAGGTCGATGAACCCCGGCGTCACGGTGCACCCCGCCGCGTCCACCACCTCCGCCCCGTCCACGGACAGGCTCCCGCCGGTAGCGCTCACGAAGCCGTCCTCGATGAGCACGTCCCCCTGCTCGTCCAGCCCCGAGGCCGGGTCGATGAGCCGTCCGCCCCGAATCAGCAGTGTGCTCATCGCCGCCTCGCCGTCGCCATCAGGTAAAGGATGGCCATGCGGACCGCCACCCCGTTCGTGACCTGCTCCTCGACCACCGAGCGTAGCCCGTGCGCGACCTCCGGCGCGATCTCGACGCCCTCGTTCATCGGGCCGGGGTGCATCACCAGCGCCCCCGGGTTCGCCCGCGCCAGCCGCTCCTCCGTGACCTGGTACTGCCGGATGTACTCCCGCAGGGAGGGCAGCAGACCCTGGTCCTGCCGCTCCCGTTGGATGCGGAGCGCCATCACCACGTTCGCGCCCGTCAGCGCCCCCTCGAGGTCCGTCGTGACCTCGCAGCCCCCCGGCCCCTCGTATCCCGGCAGCGAGCGCAGCGACTGCGGCAGCAGCGTCGCCGGACCGCAGAGCGTCACCTGCGCCCCCGCCGCCCGCAGCGCCCACAGGTTCGAGCGCGCCACGCGGCTGTGCAGGATGTCGCCCACGATGACGACCTTGCGCCCCTCCAGTTCGCCCACGTGCCGGCGCATCGTGTACAGGTCGAGCAGTGCCTGTGTCGGGTGCGCGTGCGACCCGTCCCCGCCGTTCACGACGCTGGCGTCCGTGTGTCGCGCCGCCAGCGCCGCCGCCCCCGAGTTCGGGTGGCGCATCACGAGAATGTCCGCTCCCACCGCCTCGATCGTGCGCACCGTGTCGACCAGCGACTCCCCCTTGCCCACGCTGCTCCCCGTCGCCGCCAGGTTGATGACGTCGGCGCCCATCGCCTTCGCCGCAATCTCGAAGCTTGCCCGTGTGCGCGTGCTGTTCTCGTAGAAGAGGGTCACGACGGTCGTGCCCCGCAGCGTCGCGACACGCCCCACTGGCCGCTCCCGCACCTCCGCCATCGCGTCCGCCGTCTCCAGCACGAGGTCGATCTCCTCGGCCGAGAGCGTGTCCGTATCCAGCAGGTCCTTCCGCCCCCAGACGGCGGGGTCCTCCGTGACGACCGGGGTCTGCTGCTCCTCCGGCTCCGTGGCTGTCGCGGCGGCCGGTTCAATGCTCACCATGACTGTCGGCTCCCTCCATCAGGTAGATCGCGTCCTCGCCGTCGGTTTCCGCCAGCCGCACCTCGACCGTTTGCGAGGGCGCCGTCGGGATGTTGCGGCCAACGTAGTCGGGGCGAATCGGCAGCTCGCGGTGGCCGCGGTCGACCATCACCGCTAGGCGCACTCGCGCCGGCCGCCCGAAGTCCATGATTGCGTCCATCGCCGCCCGGATCGTGCGCCCCGTGAAGAGCACGTCGTCGACGAGCACGACCGTCGCGCCGTCGACCCCGAGGGGGATGTCGCTGGGCCGCACGGGAGGAGGCGGGTCGCGGTGCGCGACGTCGTCCCGGTACAGCCCCACGTCGAGCCGCCCCACGGGCGGGCACTTCCCCTCGAACGCCTCGATCGCCGACGCCAGCCGCCCCGCCAGGGGCGCGCCCCGCGTCAGTAGCCCCACGAGCACAAGGTTCTCCGCGCCGCCGTTGCTCTCGACGATCTCGTGCGCGAGCCGCCGGATCGTGCGCGCAACTTCTTGGCCCCGCTGCAGCTCAACGGGACTCATCGCGGAAACGACCTGGTCAGGTGGGGGGTATTCGGGCCTGCGCAGGGCCAGCCGCTCATGGCGGCGCCTCCTCCCTTGGCAGCCTCTCGGGACCGCTTTAAAGGGCTAACCAAGACTAGCGAATGTCCCCGTATAACGCTAGCGAGAAGCGTCTAGCTTCCGGCTGCCGCCTCGCCCGCGATCTGCGCCTCCGCGAACGGCGTGATCGTCTCCGCCACGTCGACCGTGCTGTCGAGCCGCTTCTGCAGGCCGCTCATCAGGCCCAGCACCCGCAGGATCAGCAGGATGTCCGGCGGCATCTCCGTCACCGGGTTCTCCGACAAAAGCCGCGCGAGTCGCTCGTTCACCTCGCCGACCACCTCCGCGTCCGCGTAAGGACGCTGCTCCGGCCCCGCCGACTCGAAGAATGACCTCCCCAGCGCCACCAGCATCTCCGGGTCGTCGTACCGCGTCCGGAACCCGAGGTCCTGGAACCCCTTGAGCATGCCCGCGTCGTTCTGGCTCAACACCGCCAGCGTGAAGCGGTTGTACGTCTTGCGGAAGTCGTCCGGCAGGTGCTTGCTCATCCCGAAATCGAGGAACACCACCACCGGGCCCGGCAGCACCAGCAGGTTCCCCGGGTGCGGGTCCGCGTGGAAGAAGCCGTTCACGAGGATCTGCTCGCAGTACGCCTCCATCATGATCCGGGCCACCACGTCCGGGTCGATTCCCGCCGCCACCAGCTCGTCCGTCGCCGAGATCTTGATGCCATCGATGTACTCCATCGTCAGCACCCGCCGCGCCGTGTGCTCCCAGATGATCTCCGGGACGCGCACGTCCGTCCGGTGCGAAAGCTCCCGCGCCACCCGCTCCGCGCTTTGCCCCTCCGCGACGAAGTCCAGTTCCCGCGGCGTGTAGTCCGCGATCTCCGCGATCAGCATGCGGAAGTCCCACCGCCGCTCGATCCGCGCCAGGATCTCGATCAGCACGCTGATGCTGCGCAGGTCCGTCTCCACCACCCGCGAGATGCCCGGGTACTGCACCTTCACCGCCACCTCGCGACCCTCGTGCGTCACCGCCCGGTGCACCTGTGCCAGCGACGCCGCGGCGATCGGTTCCCGCTCGAAGCTCGCGAACGCCTCGTCTGGGGCCGCGCCCAGCTCGCGTTCGACCTGCCCCGCGATCTCCTCGTACGACCGCGGCGGCACCGAGTCCTGCAGCCGGCTCAGCACGGCCACCAGCTCCGGCGGGGCCACGTCCGCGCGGCTGCTCAGGAACTGGCACGACTTGATCAGCAGTCCCTGCATCCGGATCGCCAGCCGGTAGAGCCGTTCGCCTGTCGTCCGATGCTGCTCGCGGTAGCGTGCCTTGCGCTCCGCCTCGCTCAGACCGGGCGTCTTCTGAATGCGCTTGTAGCCCAGGTAGAGCACGACGAAGTTCCAGGCGACGAGGCAGAACCGCCAGATTCGTCGGGGCCAGGGAAGGGGTTGGAGACCCGTGTGAATCCTGGCCATGAAGCCACTGTAGCAGAGCCGCCGATAAGGGCTGGTCGGGCCAATCTGGAGGGCTTCACCTGTTGCCCGTTCCCCCGCCCCGCCGGAAACTGGGAGCCCGTTCCCCGGTAGCTCAACGGTAGAGCGAGCGGCTGTTAACCGCTAGGTTCGAGGTTCGAATCCTCGCCGGGGAGCCACCCTCGCCCTTGGGCGCCGGTTAGCCGGCTAGGAGCTTGATGCTGCGCTGGATGGCGTTGCTCGTGTGGCCTGCACAGTTCACCGGCGCTAGCGGACAAGCACATCGATCTTCCCCCAGCAAGTGATGGTCCCGTTGCTCTTGATCCCGCAAGTTTGGTCGTGGCCGACGCTCACATGGGTGAACTGACCGCGCGGTGGGTAGTGAGGGCTGTGTCCTCCCCAGCAGACGACAGACTGATCTAGTCTCACTCCGCAGACGTGTCCTTCACCCGTGCTGACAGACAGGAACCTTCCCCTGACTGGACTCGCCTGACCACTGCCCCAACACACGACGGAGCGGTCGAAGCGTATTCCGCAGGTGTGGTGGGCTCCGGCACTAATGGAGCGATACGTCCCAGGGGGCGGCGTGGTCTCGCCGCTCCGATTGTCGCCCCAGCAGATGGCCGAGCCGTCCTGCGCTACGGCGCATGTGTGGTATCTCCCCCCGCTCACCGAGGTGAAGCGTCCGCTGGGCGGTGTGGCCTGTCCTTCGGAGTCATTGCCCCAGCAGATGATTGAACTGCCGCTCGTGACACCGCACGTGTGGTACCAGCCGGCGCTGATAGAGACGAATTCGCCCTCTGGCGCCTTGTGAATAGCCTCGCCCCAGCAGGTGACTGAGCCGTCAACTCTTAGCCCGCAACCGTGGCGCAATCCAAGGCTCACGGAGAGGAACTCCCCTTCTTGCGTGTCACGAGGAAAGCCCTTTTCCCACTGCCAGCAGACTGCCGAGCCGTCCTCCCTCACCGCGCATGCGTTGGCGGGCATGACGCTGATGGACCTCGCGTCCTCAATTTCCTCCCAGGGACCGTCCGCCCTGCAGGAGGCGAGTCCCATAACCAGAAAGAGTCCCAGAGCGATGCCGAGTGTAAGGAGGGCTACTACCCATCCAGTGACTCGACCCCACCTCCCCTTAGGGGGCTCGTGGCGAGGCCATTGCGGCGTCCTCCAGGGGAGGCGTCGGAGGCGTTCCTCTAGCCGCTCCACTGGCCGGGGCTTCAGAGTGCCGAAGTCTTCTCCGGCGGGGTTCATTGACATCGCGGTGACCGGAATCCTACTGGTTGCCAACCGGATTAGGCCCATCCACCACCTCCAACTCCACCGTCAGCTCGAAGTTCGTCGTACGGTCTCCATTGGAGCCACCCTTGTCCGACTGCTGTGGAGTGTCGCCCTGTTGATGGGTTGCCGTTTCGGGGCGTTGCTCGTCGTTTACAGACGATTACGAAAGAGGACCGATAGTTACGCACCGGTAATGATCTCGATGCGTATACTCACGCGATTCGCGCGCGAGAGGTGACTGGCCTGGATTGTGCACACGGCCGGGTTGAGACCAGTCCCCCTCAAAGCCACCCTCAGCGAGGACAGTCCATGACCCGTTTCTTCATCTTGGTCACAGCGCTCGTGGCCTTGCCGTTCGCCATTGCGCCGGGAGTGCTCGCACAGTCCGTGTCCGGGGAGCCGGCCACGGCGGCGGTTGAGGTGACGGTGTGGCGGCGCATCTCCGACCCGACGCTCCTGTACGTGAGCACCCGCCCCGAGGGCGGCACATGGCGCACGGTGAATACCGCGCTCGACATGTCCATGGAGAGCCGCTCAGGGCGCTTCCACCAGAGCAATGCCGTCCTCGTCGAGGTGCCGCTTGGCGGGACCCTCTCCGCGACTGTCGAGGTGACGGTCTGGCGTCGTATCTCGAACCCTGAGCTGCTGTACGTGAGCACCCGCCCTGAAGGCGGTAGCTGGCGCACGGTGAACACCGCGCTCGACATGTCCATGGAGAGCCGTTCGGGGCGGTTCCACCAGAGCAACGCTGTCCTCGTCGAGGTGCCGCTGCCAACAACCACCTATTCGGGTGCCTTCGAAGCGATTGAGTACACCGTCGCGCTGGAGGATGGGTGGAGTCTCACCCTGGAGCGCCCAGATGTGCACGGCTACCGGCGGGACGATCCCACGACTAACCTCTCGACTTACCTCTACGTCAGGCCGTTTGGGCCTGTTGAACTCACGCCCGCACAGTACGCCGAGTCGGTCCGTGATGGCCTGGAGTTCGAGATTGCCGTTGAGTGGCCTTCCTACTCGCTGTTCGAGTTCACGTCACTGGAAGAGGTTTCAGCCGCAGGACAGGTTTCCTATGAACTGCGATACATCAGACAGCAGAGCTCCGAATACTGCACCATCTCCGCCGTGGAGCGCATCGTCGTGGCGGAGACCGCGGATGGCCTGACCGCCGGGGTGCGGGCCATTACCTGGGTCTGTGAAGAGGAGGACCTGGCTTACGACCCGTTGAGGCAGGCACTGCTGGATAGCCTGCAGGTTGGTGCAAGGGCTGCCGAGTAGGAGCTGGCCTGAGTGAAGGATTGCCGGCTCGAAGCTGCGGCCAGAGTGCCAGGCGCACGCCCATCCCGCTCGAAGCGATGGAGGGGAACCTGTTCCTTGCGGACTATGCCGGGCCGAACTACAGCGTCGCGCACCTGGCAGTCGATTGGCTCGTTACCCTCGCCGGCGAGGACAGGACCTTCGACTACTACCGTCAGCGGTCGAACTATGAAACGTGGCAGGACGCCTTCGAAGGAGTCTTCGGGATCAGCGTCGACGACTTTTATGAGTCGTTCGCCGCTCACCGCAGGGAAGTGACCTCGTCTCGCTGACCCACCCCCGCCATCGGGAACCCTCCCGCCCTCGGCGCGCGATGGAGCGTGTTGCGGCGGTGGCCTGCGAGCCAACAACCCCGCTGACCCTCAGGCGGGCAGTTCGTGCCGCTTTTCCTTGATGACGAGCTTGATCTTGTTGCTGAGCGACTGCGTCGGGAAGGGGCTGGTGCGCAGCTCGGTGTCCGGTGGCGACAACTCGAACGTGAAGTGGTGCGCCAGCAAGATCACGTTGAGGGCGACCTGCTTCTCGGCCCACTGGCTGCCCATGCACCTGTGCGTGCCCAGGCCGAAAGGCGCAAAGCCCGGGGTGAGGTGCTCGTTGCGCGACGGCAGGTAGCGGTCGATGTCGAACGTGAGGGGGTCCGGAAACACTTCCTCCATGTAGTGGGGAGCGGTCTGGGCGATGACGACGGACGCGCGCAAGGGCAGTTGATACCCCTCAACCACGCACGAGTTCATCACGTTGCGCATCGAGAGATTGACATTGGGCGTCAGCCGCAGGGCCTCCAGGAGCACGCGATGCGTGACGTCGAGGTTGGCCGGCGTCAGGTCTTCGCCGGTGGGGTCGCCGTTGGCGAACAGTGCGTCGGCTTCGGCCTGCACGCGCCTGTAGATGTCGGGATTCGACGCCAGGTGGTAGAAGATGAAGCTGGTCAGATCTCCCAGGTACTGGCCCGTCAGCGTCAATGCGTTGAGCGGGAAGCCGAGGTCGGTCTCGGGCAGGAACTGCTCGTCGTTGGCGTGGACGGAGAGGTAGCCGTCGATGACGTCCGGGGGCTGGCCGGCCCGCTGGGCCGGGGTGTGGCTGGTCCTGATCCGTTCGGCCAGGTCGGCGACGACCCTGGCGCTGCGCTTCATGCCCGGTGTGTTCAACAGGAACTTGGGAACGATCCCGGTGAGGTAGGTGAAGAGCAGGCGTCTGTTGAACAGGAAGATGTCCTCGAACTCATCCTGGGTGTCGAGGCTTATCAGGAGCGGGGACATCTGCGCATTCAGGTACCGCCGGAACAGGGACTCGGCGGGAGCGATGTCGCCCACCTCCCACGACGACGCCTGCTGCCGTGCGATGCGATAGACCTCGTCGATACGGCGGGTGAAGGTCTCCGGTGCGTGTGAGGGCTGCAACGCCTTGCGGAAACGAAAGTGATCGGCCCCGTCCATGCTGTGGATGGTCCGGGAGCTGCCATGGGCCGCCTCGGTGCTGGCCAGGTACTCCTTGGAGCGCAGGAACAAGCGGCCATGCTTCTGCACCCAGCGGTTGACTTCCGGGCCTGCGAGGAAGATGTACGACTGCTTGGCGAATGGAGGGCGCAGTTCGAACACCGGGCCGTATTCCCTCGCGAGGTCGGCAAAGAGCGCAGCGAGGTTGCCGGACCGCAGGTGGGGATTGAACAGCAGCTTGCGCAGGGAAAGGCGCGGTATCTCCTTGGTGAGGGCCGAATGCAGTTGCGGCCTGGCGATGTTGTTGCTGACCGCATCGGCGATGGACCGGCCGATGATATCGACCCGGCAGATGACATCGACGCGCTGCTCGGCCTCCTCGTCGAAGGGCATGAGATAGTGCAGCACGTTGCAGGCGTTCAGGAGCGCGATGGTGATGACGTCGCGCGGCGCGGGAATCGCATCGGAGAGGATGATCGTCGGGATGCGCGTTTTCACGAAGTCGCCGGCAACTCCATCCTGGGAATCGGACTGCGCCTGCCAGATGGAGCGCGACAGGGTCCAGAAATCGCCCTCGTGGTAGCTCAGGATCTCTCGTTCAACCAGGTTGCCGAGCACCTGGTCGATGATCCCTTCCGCGCGGGGAGCGAGCCGCTCGATCCAGTACTCCGTGCTGTGTTGCTCTGGAAGACACCTCGGTCGCCACCCTCAGTCGGGAGTTCTCGAAGACGGTGGCGACGGCGTTGATGGAGTCCGTCCCGAGGTCACACAGCCTGTTGGCCTGGCGTCGGTTCGGCGAGGTCGTTCGTGGCATGGGCAAACGGCTCGCGTGGCTGATACGAGGCGCCTGGCGCCTGCACAACGTTCGAAGCGGGGATAGCCGAAAGCTCGACGGGCTGCCCGAGACACTGGCTCGCGCATTCCTCACGTCAATGCCGACAACCTCCGTGGCGCCCTCGCGAACCGACGCCGAGGCCGCGTCGCCCGATGCCGGCGCGGCCCTGCAGAGCGCCACCGCACGACTGCTGGATCTCCAGGATGAAGAAGGCGGCTGGGAAGGCGAGATGGTCTGGTGCCCGATGATCACGGCCCAGTGGGTGCTGCTCCAGCACATCATTGGCCGCCCGATCGAGAGCGGGCGGCGGCGGCGCGTGCTGCGCTACTTCGAGCAGTCCCGGCTGCCGGGAGGGGTGTGGGGGCTGCACGAACACGGAGACCCCCACCTGTTCGTCACCACCCTGGTCTACGTCGCGTCGCGGCTGCTGGGCGTTGAACGGGACGATCCCCTGCTTGAGCCGGCGCGGCGGTTCCTGCAGGCGGAGGGGACGCTCGGCATCCCCAGCTGGGGCAAGTTCTGGCTCGCGCTGCTCAATCTGTACGACTGGCGCGGAATCCACCCCATCCTCCCGGAGCTGTGGCGCCTGCCCCGCCGCCTTCCCCTGCACCCCTCGAACTGGTACTGCCACACGCGGCTGATTTACATGGCCATGGCCGCGATCTATCCCCGTCGGTTCCAGGCCCCCGTCACGCCCCTGATCGAGAGCCTGCGCGAGGAGCTGTTCCCGCAGGGGTTCGAGAGCGCTGACTTCCCCGCGAGCCGCAATCACCTGCGTGAGGCCGACCTCTACTCGCGGCCGACCGTCTGGCTGCGGGCGGGCTACCTGGCCGCCGCTCTTCTCGAACGACTCCATCACCCCGGCCTGCGCGAGAACGCCATCGACGAGCTCGTCGGGCAGATCAAGTGGGAGCTGAATACCACCGACCACACCAGCATCTCTCCGGTGAGCGGGCTGCTCAACATCCTGGCCCTGTGGCTGCATGACCCTGAGGATGGTGACTGCCGGCGGGCCCTTGAACAGCTCGATCGCTGGTTCTGGGAAGACGAGGAGCAGGGAGCGCGCATGACCGGCGCGCGAAGCGCCTCGTGGGACACTGGATTCGCCCTCCAGGCGCTGGCGGCCGCACCCGAGCTCCCCGGGGTGACGGACGCGCTTCGGCGGGGATCCGGCTTCTTGCGCGACCAGCAGATCGATCACAGCTTCGACGGCTATCGCGAGGCGTACCGCAACGACCCGAACGGCGGCTGGTGTTTTGCCGGGGGCTGGCACGGCTGGCCGGTGACCGACTGCACGGCCGAAGCCGTGCTCGGACTCCTCGCCGCGGACCGCTCTGGGGTCAATCCCAGGGCGCTCCGCGAGGCAGTTCGCTTCATGCTGCGTGGGCAGGGTCGCGATGGGGGATTCGGCAGCTACGAGGCGCAGCGCTCCACGATCGATCTTGAATGGTTGAACCCCGCCGAGATGTTTGGGGACTCGATGACCGAGCATTCGTTCGTCGAATGCACCGCCTCCTGCCTCGCAGCGCTGGTCGCCTGTCGGGAGCACT
This sequence comes from Dehalococcoidia bacterium, assembly GCA_022827945.1. GTDB lineage: Bacteria > Chloroflexota > Dehalococcoidia > Tepidiformales > Tepidiformaceae > UBA2991. The sequence goes on from JAJEIT010000035.1 coordinate 32,557, forward strand.
TCCCGGAGGTCATCGATCCCGCTGCCGAGCGCGCCATCTCGCGAGCCGACGCCTGGCTTCGGCGAACGCAGGCACGCGATGGATCGTGGCGCGGCGTCTGGGGCGTTCAGTTCATCTACGGCACCTTCTTCGGGATCAGGGGCCTGGTTGCCGGTGGCGCCCGGCCAAACGACCCGGCCCTGCGTCTGGCCTGCCGGTGGCTGCTGGATCGCCAGCGCGACGACGGGGGGTGGGGCGAGCACGTCAGCGGATGCATGACCGGCGAATACGTCGAGCACGAGCAGAGTCAGGTCATCCAGACCGCCTGGGCGTTGATTGCCCTCCTCGAGGCAGGGGAACCGGACTGGACCGCCATCTCGCGTGGCGTCCGCTTCCTCATGGACTCGCAGTCCCCCGATGGCGCATGGCCCAAGCAGGACATGGCCGGCGTGTTCTTCCGTACCGCGCTCCTGGACTACGTGCTGTATCGCCAGTACTTCCCCCTGCACGCACTCGCGCTCTACGAAGCCAGGCGCAACGCGCGCAGCAGCTGACCGTCCCCGCACGCCGCTTGCGTGCCAACCGGCGCTCGTCCTGACCGGCCGGGCACAGTCGTCCGCAGGTTGGACAGCGGCGCCGGGAGAACGGCGCGGCAAGGGCTGGCCTCGGTCCCTCGCGGTGACTCCCGCTACGCCCGCTTGCGGCTCAGTCGGTAGCCTGCGACGCCCGCGCCGAGAGCGACGACGGCGGCGAAGAGGGCGATCGCCCCTGCGGAACCCCCAGAGCCCTGCTCGATGCCGAGCCCCGCGTTGCCGGTGTCCGCAACGTCCGGGGCCTCGGCGCTCTTGGCCACGATCGTGAGGGTTACCCTCGCGACGCGGTCCCTCACGCCGCCGCCCAGCCCCACGGTGCCGCAGGGCGCGACGCCGTCCTCCGGATAGTCCCCGTCGGGTCCGGACCAGCAAGAGATTACGACCAGTTCGTGGTCGCCCGCCGGCAGATCGTCGGGCAATACGAAGGTCGCGGTGAATGCGCCGTCGGGCGGGGTGTCGTTCGGGTCGATGTGAAGGTGCTCGGCGATCCACAGGCCCGAGTCGTTGAACCTGCCTGCGTGGAGGTAGCTCGACGCAAGGTCGACGCTCGACACGCCGGCAATCGGCACGCCGCCGATCGTGATCGTCGAGGTGTAGATGAAGGCCTGGTCCGTCTCCACTCGGAAACCGGAGCCCTCGACCGTGATGCTCTCGCCCGGCCGCGCCTCGCTCACGCTCAGGGTCAGCTGGGCGGTCGGTTCCTCGCTGTCGTCCTCCGCCTGGGCAGAGCCGCCCGCGAGGGTCAGCGCCGCAGCCGGCATCGCGGCCACGGCCAGCAGCGAAAGCAGGAGGCGGACGGCCGGCGTCGGTGGTCGCGTACCCAGGGCGTATCTCCTGCGCAGGTAATTGGGCAGTGGATGAGCGGGATGTCGAGGCCCATCTTATCCGCAGCTCGCGCAGACGCGGGCGCGCGTCTGACGTCGCGGGCCCGCGCGCCCGAATCGACTCCCCTTCGGGAACTCGCCGCTGCCTAGCCGAGCAGGTAGCGCATCCACGGCCGGTCCCGGACCCACCCGATCCGTTCGACGAACGCGTCGAGACCGAGGATTCGCCCGGCGCCGAGCGCGCCGAGGACCAGGTACACGACGATGTAGACCAGGTAGTAGTCGACGAACAGGTCGTACTCCGGCGGGAACTGGGACAGGTAGAAGAGGAACATCATGATCCCGGCGAAGAAGAGCGCCGACCGCGTCGCGGCGCCGAAGAAGATGGCGAAGCCCATCAGGATCTGCCCGTAGGTCACCAGCGGTTCGATCACGGACAGGGCCGTGGCGTTCGCGCCAAGATCGGTGAACCAGTCGTGCAGGGGCCCGCTGGTCGCGTGGGTCAGGAAGCCCTCGGCGGAGAACCCGTTGATGGCCTTGTCGAACCCGGCCCAGAGGAAGATCCAGCCCATCAGCAGCCGCAGGAGCACCGTGAACGGCACGACGATCCGGTGGAAGAGAAACGCCACCTCCCCATCGCCAACCGTTAGGCGGAAGAGGCTCTCCCCTCCGCCCGCTTCTCCACCGCCGCCGTTCGAGCCGTTTTGACGTGACATGGTGCACCTCCTTCTCGTGGCGAGACGTTCGGGTGCAGCTTGTCTGCCACTCGATCCAGCGTAGCAGCCGGCTCTCGAAGCTGGCCCCCCGCAGGGAACGATTCCCGCGCCGGCCGCATACACTGTCTGTGGCGGGAGAGGGAGGAGTCCGGTGGCCCTTCTCGTGTCGCGCGTCCTCGCTGTCGCCGCGCTGGCTGCGCTTGCCGCCGCGACGGTCGCCTGCAGCGCATCCGGTTCCACGGGCGTCATCTCCGGTGAGGTGCGCTTTGCCCGCGAGGTCGACCTGCCCGAAGGCGCCGTCGTCACCGTCCGGCTCCTCGATACGTCCCTGGCCGACGCACCTTCCGTGGAGCTCGGCCGCGACGTGATCGAGAACGCGGAACGCCTCCCGGTTCGCTTCCGCATCGAGTACGACCCGGACGAGGTCTCCGACCGCAACGAGTACTCCCTCAGCGCCGACGTCAGGCGCGGTGACGAGCTGCTCTACGTCAACGACACCGTCCACACCGTCCTCACACGGGGCGCTCCCCGCAACAGCGATGTCGTGGTCGTCTCCACCAACCCCTTCGACGTATGCGTCGAGCCCCTGCCGGGCGTGCTCCACTCGAGCTTCGACGATCAAGATCTGCCCGACGGGGCCGTCCTCCACGTTCGCCTGGTCGACGTCACCGACCCCGAGGAGTCGGTCGTCGTCACGCAGGCGACCCTGGGCGACCTCGGCGGCTTCCCGATCGAGTTCGAGCTCCCCCACGAGGGCGTCGAGATCAGCCGCCACCACCGCTACGAGCTGGAAGCCGAAGTCGTGGCCGGAGGCGAGGTCCTCTACCACATCCCCAGGGAGGAGTGGCGCCGCACCTGGCTCCCGCACTGCCCGAACGCCGACCTCCGGCTCGTCAACGACCTGTTTCCCGCCGGCGAGTTTCCCGAGGAATAGGCCGGCGCGCCGGGCGGCCTTACGGAACGTGGACTCCGGACCCCGTACCATGGAGGCCGCAGCGGAGGATCCGGCGCCATCGAGTCGCTCCGGGCCGCCCGCCGCAACACACGCACGGATCGAGAGGCGCAGCCATGGCCTGGCTCTTCGGCAAGAAGCACGAGCTCCCCACAGCGGAGGAGGCCCTCCCGGGCCGCTCCGCGCGCATGCCCGTCCCCCCGCAGCACTTCGTCAACGGCAACCCGCTCGATGAGCCATTCCCCGAGGGGCTGGAGCGCGCCCTCTTCGGGCTCGGCTGCTTCTGGGGCGCCGAGCGCGTCTTCTGGCAGCTTCCCGGCGTCTACAGCACCGCCGTCGGCTACGCGGCGGGACTGACGCCCAATCCCACCTACCACGAGGTCTGCAGCGCCCTCACCGGCCACAACGAGGTCGTCCTCGTCGTCTTCGACCCCTCCCGAATCAGCTATGCCGACCTGCTGCGCGCCTTCTGGGAGGGCCACGACCCCACCCAGGGCATGCGCCAGGGCAACGACGTCGGCACCCAGTACCGTTCCGGCATCTACGTCTACGGCGAGGCCCAGCGCGAGGCCGCCGAGCAGAGCCGCGACCGCTACCAGGAAGCGCTGTCCGGGGCCGGCTACGGCCCCATCACCACCGAGATCATCGACGCCCCCGAGTTCTACTACGCTGAGGACTACCACCAGCAGTACCTGGCGAAGAACCCGAACGGCTACTGCGGCATCGGCGGAACCGGCGTCGGCTGCCCCGTCGGCGTCGTCGAGGCGAGCTAGCCCGCGCTGCTCTCCCGGATGAGGCTCAGGTACGCCTCCTCCAGCGACGGCTCCCGCGTGACGATGCTCTGGATCGCGTCCGCCCCCGCCAGGTTCCGCACGCCGGAGGCGATATCCCGCCCCGCATCCGCGTAGACCTTCACCCGCTGCGCCGCCCCCTCCATGTCCGACTCGACCGCCGTAACGCCCCGCAGGCCCCGCAGCCGGTCCGCGAGCCCTGGCGTGGCCGCTCGCAGCGTCACCTCGGTCACCTGTCCCCGGCCGAACCGCCGCTTCAACCCCTCCGGCGTGTCGAGCGCCACCAGCCTTCCGTGGTCGATCACCGCGATGCGCTCGCAGAGGACGTCCGCCTCCAGCATGTAGTGCGTTGTGAGCAGCACCGTCTTCCCCCGCTCCCGCAGCTCCGGGACGAGCCGCCGGAAGTCCTGCGCTGCCTCCGGGTCCAGCCCGATCGTGGGCTCGTCCATGAAGATCACGTCCGGATCCGGCAGCAGCCCCCGTGCGACGTGCAGCCGCTGCCGCATCCCCCGCGAGTACTGCTCGACCTTGCGGTCGGCGGCGTGCGTCAGCCCCACCTCCTCCAGCGCCGCGTCCGCCCGCTCCGCCCCTCTCCGGGGGCTCATCAGGTAGAGCGAGGCGAAGTACTGGAGGTTCTGCCGCCCCGTGAGGCGCTCGTAGAGGCCCCGCTCACCCCCGAGTATGAGCCCGATGCGCCGCCGCACCTCGCCAGCCGCCTTCACCGCGTCGTGCCCCATCACGTGCGCCGAGCCTGCCGTCGGGATCAGGAGCGTCGAGAAGATGCGGATGGCGGTCGTCTTCCCCGCCCCGTTCGGCCCCAGCACCCCGTACACCTCCCCCGGCCGCACCTGCAGGCTGAGCGAGTCCAGCGCCACCACCTCCTCCACCTGGCCCGTCAGCCTCCGCGAGCGAAACACGCGCCGCAGCTCCGCACACTCGATTGCGTAACCGCCCGTCATCGACTGCTCCTATCCCGCTCGCGCCAGCACGCCGCGTCGCTTCGCCTGCACCTCGGCCAGCCGGAAGAGCAGCAGCCCTACCACGCCGTACCCCAGTCCAAGCATCGCCTCCCGCGCGAGGTCGGGCCAGTAGCCCGAGCTCGGCCCGCCCGCGAACGCTTCCCGCAGTCCGTCCAGCCCGTGTGTCACCGGCAGCATCTGCCCGATTTCGAACAGCACCACCGGCAGCTCCGCGGTGGGAATGATGATCCCGGTCAGGCTCAGGAGGAGCCCGTCGAGGATGGCGATCCAGTTCGCCCAGCCCGTGCCCGAGAGCAGGATCAGCGTCGCCACGAACAGCGAGAACAGCATCGTCGAGAACGTCATCACCGCGAAGGTAGTGATCAGGCCGCCCCAGTCGACCTGCGCGAACCCGAGGTTCAGGAAGATCGCCGCCGACACGAGCACGCTGGCCGCGACAAGGGCTGCGTTGGGCACGTGCAGGATGCAGCGGCTGAAGTAGAGCATGCCCCGGTTCACCGGCGAGGCGTACACCGCCGCCAGCGTCCCGAAGGCGGCGTCGCGGTAGAGCGATTGCATCACGCCTCCCGCGATAATCCGCCCGACCGAGTAGCCGGCGAGCCCCACCGCGTAGCCCCGCGCCGTCTCCTCGTCCAGCGCGTACTGCGCGAGGAAGCCGAACATCATCACCGCCAGCACCGGTCGCAGCACCACGTTCGATACGTAGCTCACGGGCGTCAGCCATAGGAACAGCCCCCGGTACGACAGGTACGACTGAACGGCGAAGCGGCCCGCGGCCGTCAGCATCCTCACAGGGCCAGGTCTCCCGAAATTCGCACCTTGCGCTCAACCGCCCGCAGCAGCGCCTGGGCCAGCCCGAAGAACACCACCATCAGCAGCACGCCCAGCGCTAGCTGACCGGCGATCTCCGCCCACGGCGCCCCGCGGATGGAGCCGTCGACCGCCCGCATCGCCCAGGCCGTCGGCCAGAACCAGGTGAACACCTCCAGGCCGAGCGGAAGCACGGGCGCCGCGAACGTGAACCCGCTGATGACTGCGGCGAAGGGACGTACCGCGTTCGTGAACCCGCTCCGCTCCCGCGAGAGCACCATCAGCGGCGAGAGCACGAGGCCGAGGCACAGCAGCGTGACGTACCCGAACACCGCCGAGAGTGCGAAGAGCGGCGCGTTCGTGACCTGGAGCGGCACGTCCGCGATCGCGACGATCGTGAGGACGCCGCCGCCCGCTCCCACCAGCCCCAGCGTCAGGTCGGAGGCGACCCGCCCCGCGAGAATCACGAACAGCGGCGTACGCGTCAGGATGCTCGGCCCGAGCGTTCCCAGCGAGAACTCCGTCTGCAGCGAGAACCCCGTGCGGAAGGCCGCCCCGTTCCAGACCCCGAACAGGACCACCCCCACGCACAGGTAGGTGAAGATCGCCTCGTCGCCCCGCGAGTTCGCCACCCACGCCACCACCGCCGCTGTCGGCACGCCCGTGGTCAGCCCCATTAGGAACGAGTCGAAGTTGCGGCCCTCGCGCAGCCCCTTCGCATACGCGCCCCGGAAGGCGTGTACGTAGCCCAACTCGATCACTTGTGCTCTCCTGAGAGCACGTTCACGCTGAAGTGCGACACCCCTGACAGACTACAGCCGAATATCGCAGGTGGCCGGAGCGCCCCCACCATGACCACATAAGCCTGAGGAGTCCGAAGTGACTGACATCCGCATCGAGTCCGACACGATGGGAACCGTCGAGGTTCCCGCCGATCGCTACTGGGGCGCTCAGACCCAGCGCTCCCTGCAGAACTTCCGCATCGGCGGCGAACGCATGCCCCGGCCCATCCTCCGCGCCCTCGGCATCGTCAAGCACGCCTCCGCGACCACCAACGAGGGGCTGGGCAAGCTCGACGCCGGCCTCGCCGGCGCTATCCGCGCCGCTGCCGGGCAGGTCATCGACGGCGACCTCGACGACCACTTCCCCCTCGTCGTCTGGCAGACCGGCTCGGGCACGCAATCGAACATGAACGCCAACGAGGTCATCTCGAACCGCGCCATCGAGCTCCTCGGCGGCGAGATCGGCTCCAAGTCGCCCGTCCACCCCAACGACCACGTCAACATGTCCCAGTCCTCGAACGACGTCTTCCCGGGGGCGATGGCGGTCGCCACCGCCGAGCAGACCGTGCACCACCTCGTCCCCGGCCTCCAGCACCTCCGCGACGCCCTCCAGGCGAAGGCCGACGAGTGGTCCGAGATCGTCAAGATCGGCCGCACCCACTTTATGGACGCGGTCCCGCTCACGCTCGGGCAGGAGTTCAGCGGCTACGTCCAGCAGGTCTCCTACGGCATCGAACGCGCCGAAGGAGTGCTCCCTCGCCTCTACGAGCTCGCCCTGGGCGGCACCGCCGTGGGGACCGGCATCAACTCGCATCCCGAGTACGCGGGGCGGGTCGCCGCGGAGATCGCCCGCTACACAGGCCTCCCCTTCGTGACCGCCCCCAACAAGTTCGAGGCCCTCGCCGCCCACGACGCCCAGGTCGAGCTGGCCGGCGCCCTCAACACGATCGCCGTGTCCCTCATGAAGATCGCGAACGACGTGCGCATGCTCGGCTCCGGCCCCCGCGCCGGCCTCGGCGAGCTGCAGCTCCCCGCAAACGAGCCCGGCTCCTCGATCATGCCCGGCAAGGTCAACCCGACGCAGTCCGAGGCCATGACGATGGTCTGCGCGCAGGTCATGGGCAACGCCGTCTCCGTTTCCGTCGCCGGGGCCACCGGCCACTTCGAGCTCAACGTCTTCAAGCCGGTCATCGCCTTCAACAACCTGCAGAGCATCCGCCTCCTCGGCGACGCGGCCGTCTCCTTCACCGACAACTGCATCGCCGGCGCGGAGCCCAACCTGCAGCGCATCGACGAGCTTATGCGCTCATCCCTGATGCTCGTCACCGCCCTCAACCCCCACATCGGCTACGACAACGCCGCCGCCATCGCCAAGAAGGCGCACGCCGACAACAGCACCCTGCTCGAGGCCGGCCTTGCGCTCGGCCTCCTCACCGAGGAGCAGTTCGCCGAGTGGGTCCGCCCCGAGGACATGACCCGACCGTGAGCCCGCCGCCAGGGCGCTGCTGTCGTGGCTGACGGGAACCTTCCCGCCGCCCTCCTCGTCGACCTCGACGACACCATCCTCGACGCGCACCGGAATCCCGACGAGGCCTGGGTCAGCGTCTGCCGCGAGTTCGCCGGCCGCCTCGGCGCCGCCTCTCCGGAAGACCTCCATACGGCGATCATCGAGTCCCGCGATTGGATCTGGGGCGACCCCGAGCGCTCGCGCCGAGCCCGCCTCAACATGACCGGCACGCGTCGCGTCATCGTGCGGCGGGCACTGGAGAGCCTGCGCCTCCCCTACTCCGCCGCGACGGAGGCCATGGCCGACCGCTTCACCGCCCTCCGCGACCAGGCGATACGGCCCTTCCCCGGCGCCATCGACACCCTCCAGCGCCTGAACGAGGCGGGCATCCGCCTCGCCGTGCTCAGCAACGGCGACGGCCCGACCCAGCGCGGGAAGATCGAGCGGTTCGCCCTCGAAGGCTACTTCGACCACATCCAGATCGAAGGCGAGTTCGGTGTCGGCAAGCCCGACGAGCGGGCCTTCCGGAACGCCCTCGCGGCCCTGGGCGTCGAGCCCGAGGAAGCCTGGATGGTCGGCGACAACCTGCAGGCCGACATCCGCGGCGCCCAGCAGGTGGGCATCTACGCCATCTGGGTCGACTCCGCCGGCGCCGGCCTGCCCGAAGGCACCCTGGTCCGCCCCGACAGGATTATCGGCGCGCTCTCCGACCTCATCGCCTGAACTGTCGCCAGGGGCCGGGCCCCTGAGAGGCGATCGCGCTACAGTCGATGGCAGGGAGACGCGCCATGGACAACGTGAATGCCGCGACCTACGGCGACCGCTTCGCCGAGATCTACGACGAAGTCCACGCGCCCCTCAGCACGCCCGAGGTCGTCGAACCCATGGCCGACGTGCTCGCCGACCTCGCCGGCAAAGGCCCCGCGCTCGAGCTGGGGATCGGCACTGGCCGTATCGCCCTGCCCCTCGCCCACCGCGGCGTCGAGGTCCACGGCCTCGACGGCTCCGAGGCCATGGTCGCGAAGATGCGCGAGAAGCCGGGCGGCGTCGACATCCCCGTCACCATCGGCGACTTCGAGCAGCTGGACGTCGAGGGGCCCTACTCCCTCATCTACGTCGTCTTCAACACTCTTTTCGCGCTCCCCTCGCAGGAGGCGCAGGTCAACTGCTTCCGCAGCGTCGCCGAACACCTCACCGACGATGGCGCCTTCCTCATTGAAGCCTTCGTACCGGACCCAACCCGTTTCGACCGCGGCCAGCGCGTCTCGACCGGCATCGTCGAGCACGACTTCGTCTCGCTCGACCTCGACCGCCACGACCCCACCACCCAGACGGTCGCCTCTTCCCATCTCTACATAACGCCCGAAGGCGTTCAGATGTACCCCGTCGCCATCCGCTACGCCTGGCCCTCCGAACTCGACCTGATGGCCCAGCTCGTCGGCATGCGCCTCCGCTCCCGCTGGTCCGACTGGCGCCGCAACCCCTTCACCGCCGCCAGCCCCGGCCACGTCTCCATCTACGAGCTGGCGTAAGTCTGAGGGGCCTCCTGGCTGTCCTAGCGAGTCGCTTAGGGTGCATCGACACCCGGCTCGCGCTGGCCCTCAGTCCGTATGCCCTCCTCCAGTTCACCCGTCAGGGGACTAATCCAGGGCTGGGAGACAGTCCGAGTCAGCTCATCAAGAAGGAACGCTTCGAGAGACTGACCTCTTTCGGCAGCCTGGGCGGCTAGCTTGTCACGGACATGCTCAGGCACGTCTTCGATAGTGAGGTCTTCAGACATGGACTCTCACTGCCAGCATATTTGTAAGCTTGCAAGTGCCCTGCTCGCGTCGGTCCCCTACTCCTCCCACGGGGCCGACGTCAGCTTTGGGTGCCGCTCGACGATCTCCGCCCCGAGCGCGTCCAGCTCCCTTTCCGACAGCTCCCCCTGCACCGCCTCGAACAGATCACGCTCCTCCCAACGGATATGGTCGTGAAGCGCGGCGCCGAACTCGCGCAGCGCCTCGCGCCGCTCGCCCTGCGCCGTGGCGTCCTACATCCGTGCCACCAGCCCGTACATCGTCAGGTGCTCGGTGTGGAGACGCTGGATTTGCGGATCGTCGGTCGGCCGGTGCCGGATGAGCCGCGCCAGCAGGCACTCGCTCTCCGTGTGGAAGTGCGGCAGCAGCCCCCGCGACCAGAACTGCAGTAGCTGCGAGTAGAGGCGCTCGACCTCGTCGTCACCGGCCGCAGGCAGCTCGCGCTCGATGCGCAGGGCGAACACCAGCCCGTGGTGATGCTCCTCCGAGAGGCGGGCAAGCCTTCGATCCCGTTGCACGCAATCCAGCATAGCCGCCGCCTGCTGCCCGCATCCTTGAAGGGGCTCCGCTGCTACCATCGGGCGGGCGCCGCGCAGCCGCCGCCCGTGGGAGGCCTCCCGTTCTCGCTCGCCTGCCGGGCTCGCAGTATGTCGCGCACCCCAGCCGCCTCTTCTACGGCTGGTGGATCGTCGCCGCGGGCATGGTCCTCAATGCCCTGATCGGCGCCCTCGTCATGCATGCCTACGGCGCCTACGTCGCCGTGTTCAAGACGGAGTTCGGCTGGAGCAGCACGATGCTCGCGCTCGGCTACTCCACCATCCAGGGCACGAACGGGGTCGTAGGGCCCGGCCAGGGCTGGCTCACCGACCGCTTCGGTCCCCGCGCCGTCATCCGCGTCGGCCTCGTGGTTCTGGCCGGGGGGCTGATGCTCTTCAGCCGTATATCCGAGCTTGGCCACCTCTTTCCCGTCCTCTTCGTCGTTGCCGTGGGGATGAGCCTCGGCGGGTTCCTCTCCGTCATGGTCGCCATCGTCAACTGGTTCGAACGCTACCGCGCCACCGCCATCAGCTTCATCACCGGGGGGTTCGCCCTCGGCGGCGTGGTTGTCTACCTGGTCGTCCTCTGCATCGACACCTTTGGCTGGGAGAACACCGCCCTCGCCTCTGCGTTCGTCGTCCTGGGCCTGGGTCTGCCCGCCTCCCAGCTCATCCGCCACCGCCCCGAGGACTACGGCTACGTCATCGACGGCGATCCGGCGCCCGAACCCCGCTCCCCCTCCACCTCCGGCCCCGTCGCCGAGATCCCCCACGAGGCCGCCGGCTTCACCGTCGGCGAGGCCCTCAGGACGCGCCAGTTCTGGTTCATCTCGTTCGGCCACGGCTCCGCCCTCCTCGTCGTCTCCGCGGTCATGGTCCACCTCATTACGCACCTCACCGAGAGCCTCGGATACTCCTTCACCGAGGCCGGAGCCATCCAGAGCGTGATCCCCATCGCCATGGTGGTCGGCACCCTCGGCGGAGGCATCCTCGGAGACCGCGTGAACAAGCGCGCCCTCGGCGCCGGCGCGATGGTCACCGCTGGCATCGCCATCCTCATCCTCGTCGTCGCCAACGCCCTCTGGATGATCTTCGTCTTCGCCCTCCTGCACGGGCTCGCCTGGGGCGTGCGCGGACCCGTCCTCCTCGCCCTCCGCGCCGACTACTTCGGTCCCCGCGACTTCGGCAAGATCATGGGGCTCTCCCAGCTCGTCATGACCTCCGGCATGATGACCGGGCCCCTCTTCGCCGGCCTTCTGCGCGACCTCACCGGCGGCTTCGAGACGGGCTTCACCATCGTCGCCGTCATCGCGCTCTTCGGCGCCCTCCTCATCGTGTTCTCGCCCCGGCCCCAGCGACCGCTCGCCGGCGCATCCTGAGCCGTACAATCGCGCTCCACCCCCGGAGGCTGCCATCGCCATGACCACCGACCACGGCCCCGACCCCGGCGTCGCCCAGTTCGCCGTCAGCGCCAGCGACATGCCCCGCGCCGCGCAGCTCTACTGCGACGTCCTCGGCTGTCTCAAGGCCGGGGGCCTCCTCATCTGGGGCGACTTCCTCGCCACCCTCCAGAAGGTGCCCGATCCCGCCGCCGCCCTCTGGTGGCTCATCGACCGCCAGGACTTCGTCCAGCTCGAGGTCTGGGGTTACACCCGCCCTGTCCCCCGTCCCCTCCCCCTCGACTGGCGCCCCTGCGACATCGGCTACACCCGCATGTCCTTCCACGTCGACGACTTCGACGCCGTCGTCGCCCGTGTCCCCACTGTCGGCGCCTCCACCGTCACCCCGCCCATGGGCCCCGACGGCGACCGGCGCGTCTGCATCCGCGATCAGGACGGCTTCATCATCGAGGTCATGGAGCGCGACCCGCTCGATGACTTGCGTCCGCCCCGCTGGCCCGAGGCAGGATCCGCCATCCGCGCTGTCAGCCTCTCCGTACCCGACCTTGAGAAGGCCCGCCGCTTCTGGGTGGAGACGCTCTCGCTCGCCGTCGTCGACCCCACCCTCCTCCACACCCCCGACATGGAGGCGCTCTGGGGCCTCCCCGACGCGAAGTCCGAAACCCTCCTCCTGCGCGCCGGCGACCAGCTCATCGAGGTCCAGCAGTACAGCGACCCCGCCCCCCGCCCCCGTCCCCTCGGCTACCTCCTGAGCGATGTCGGCATCCTCAACATCGCCCTCGGCTACCGTACCCGCGAGGCCTTCACCGCGGCCTTCACCCGCCTCATCGACAACGGCTACACCGCCAACGTCCAGCCCAACGACGAGGGCCCCTTCACCTCCTCCTACGTGAACGACGACCAGGGCTTCTCCCTCGAGATGTTCCACTGCGCCGAGGAGATCGACGGTTACCTCGGCTTCATGCCCGAGGGCACCTGGCGCTCCGCCACCGGACGCCCGCCCCGCTAGGTAAAGGGCCCCGCGAACCAGTCCGCGATCGCCTCCACCGCCTCGATCGCCGTGAAGCTGTCGAGCCACTTGCCCCCGTGCAGGGCGTACTCCTGGAACACCTTCAGCGCCGTCAGAGGCATGAGCGCCAGGATGATGTTCCGCTTCGAGAACGTGAAGTCCGGACGCCAGTGCGGCAGGCTCGCCACGAACAGGACCCACACCTCGAACACGTTCGGCACGGCCAGCAGCACGTACCGCTCGTTCGTGAACTCGAAGATCACGAACCCCACCAGCCGGAACGCGAACAGCCCCACCGCCACGTTCCGCGCGGGCCCCACCCAGCGCAGCGCCACGATCAGGAACGCCACCATGTAGACCTGGTCGAGCCACTTGTCGAACGCCTGGTAGTTGCTCACCCCGCCAAGGTCGAGCAGGTTCCGCAGGAACAGGTCGCTCAGGTCGATCAGGATCGCGGCCCAGCCGCCGATGAAGGCCCACTTGAAGACGAGCAGCGAGCCCAGCACGCGGACGACGGCGATGATCAGCTCTTCGAGGGACATGCCCGCCCCCTGCGCAGGCCTTTCCGGCTGCTTCCGGACGCCCGCCTATACTACGGTCGCGGTCTACCGCTGACAGGGAGCCTTATGGACAGCGACCCCCACGCCGGCAACCTGCTCGACGATGTAAGCGCCCAGTTCGAGCGGGCCGCCGTCTACAGCGACTACCCCCGCGGCCTCCTCGACCAGGTCAAGATGTGCAACGTCGTTCACCGCATGAGCTTCCCTGTGCGCGACGACGACGGCTCCATCCGCGTCGTCGAGGCCTACCGCGCCGAGCACAGCTTCCACCGCCTGCCTACCAAGGGCGGCATCCGCTTCAGCCCCGACGTGACCGAAGACGAGGTCTGCGCCCTCGCCAGCCTCATGACCTACAAGTGCGCCATCGTCGAGGCGCCCTTCGGCGGCGCGAAGGGCGGCGTCTGCATCGACTCCCGCAATGAGAGCGAGGGCTTCCTTGAGCGCGCAACCCGCCGCTACGTCGCCGAGCTCAACCGCAAGAACATGATCGGCCCTGCCGTCGACGTCCCCGCCCCCGACTACGGCACCGGCGAGCGCGAGATGGCCTGGATCGTCGACACCTACACCGCCCTCAACCCCGACCGGCTCAACCCCTTCGCCTGCGTCACCGGCAAGCCCATCTCCCTCCACGGCATCTCCGGCCGCACCGAGGCCACCGGCCGCGGCGTCGCCATCGGCATCGCAGAGGCCACCGACTCGGCCCAGGACATGGAGGCCATCGGCCTCACTCGCGGCATCGAGGGCAAGCGCGTCATCGTGCAGGGCCTCGGGAAGGTCGGCTACCACGCCGCCCGTTTGCTGCAGGAAGCAGGCGCCCGCATCGTCGCCATCGCCGAGTACGACGGCGGCATCGCCTCCGATGCCGGCATCGATGTCGAGGCCGTCCAGCGCCATCGCGCCGAGACCGGCTCGATCCTTGGCGCCCCTGGGACGCGCACCATCGACAGCCCGTTCCAGGTCCTCGAGCTCGACTGCGACATCCTCGTGCCCGCCGCCCTCGAGAACCAGATCACCGCCGACAATGCCCCCCGCATCAAGGCCCGCATCGTCGCCGAGGCCGCCAACGGTCCCGTCGACAGCGAGGGTGACGCCATCCTCCGCGAGCGCGGCATCCTCGTCATCCCCGACCTCTTCCTCAACGCCGGCGGCGTCACCGTCTCCTACTTCGAGTGGCTCAAGAACATCCAGCACGTCTCCCCCGAGCGGCTCACGAGCCGTTACCAGGAGGTCGCCACCACCCGTGTCGTGAAGGCCCTCGAAGGCGCCACCGGCGCCCACCTCAGCGACGTCGACTTCATGAAGGCCGTCAAGGGCCCCGAGGAGATCGATCTCGTCGAGGCCGCCCTCGCCGACACCATCACCCACGCCTACCACTCCGTCCACGAGCTGTGGAAGACGCGCTCAATGCCCGACCTGCGCGTCGCCGCCTACACCCTCGCGATCAACCGCGTCGCCCAGTCGTACCAGGTCCAGGGCATCTTCCCGTAGGCTGCCTGGCAATGGTTGCTTTGTTGTGCGCAAGCGGCTAGACTGGCGCTAACGCCCCACAGGAAGGCCCAAATTGCCCGAGCGCTCCCAGGACTTTGATGTTGGTCAGTTCGTCAAGGACTACACGGCGGCGTCAAGCCTTCAGGGCACGGTTATCGCCAGGGCGTTCCACTCCCTGCAAACGCAGATGAACCAGCGCTTCGACTCGGTTTGATCGCCGTTTCGAAGCGGTTGACCGTCGTTTCGATGCGGTTGATCAAACGCTGGACCGCATCGTCCGCGTGCTCGCTCTGGCGCACCCTGATGAATACAGGCAAGCGTTCTCTGAGAACGGCCACAAGCCACCGGACCACAGCAACGACGCCTGACCGGGCGCCGCCTGGCAAGTTCGCGCGCTAGCTCCCGGCTGCTGTTCACATCCTTCGCGCGGAGCGTGACGGCGCCGGCCCGCTAGAATCGATGGGGAGCTGCTCGTGATCACCTTCGATGACATCTACCACGTCGGCATCATCGTCCCGGACATGGAGGCGGCCATGGACGAGCTCGGCCGCCGCTTCGGCTGCGGCTGGCGCGACCCCTCCACCGCCACCGTCCGCGTCCGCGACGAGGGCGGCGACCGCATACTCTCCCCCCGCGTTACCTTCTGCGACCAGAGCACGCCCATCGCCCTGGAGCTGATCGAGGCCATCCCCGGCACCGTCTGGCACGTCGGCGAACGCTCGCAGCTCCACCACTTCGGCCTCTATGTCGAGAGCGTCCAGGCCGCCATCGACGAGCTCGGCCCCGGCATGACCGTCGAGATGGCCGGCCTCGACCGCGACGGCATGCTCGCCGGCTTCTGCTACGTCAACGATGGCCTCGGCGTCCGCATGGAGCTCGTCGCCCGTGGCGGCCTCCCGCCCCTCGACGACTGATGCGGCGCGCCCTCTGGTTGCTGGCTGCCCTCCCCCTGGCCTTCGCCACTGCATGCGGCGGCGGCTCAGCCGACCCCACCCCCGCCGCCACCCCCGACCCCGCCACTCCCGCCCCCGCGACCGCCAGCCCCACCGCCACGGCCACGCCCGCCCCCGCCTGGTGGGAGGAGGAGACGCCCGAGCCCACCCCCGACCTCCCCATGTCCCGCGTCTGGAACGTGCGCGTCGAGGCAACCTCCGGCGATGAGGTCACCCTCACCTTCGACTACCACCTCGACCTCGCCCCCGAGGCCAACGTCTTCGTCCACATGGGCCTGCTGCCCAACGTGAACATCGGCCTCCTCGACTCGGAAGGCGACACCATCGATTGGGTCGGCGGCGAGCTTGACCCCACCGAGTTCGGCGACGACACCGTCGGCGGTCAGGCCACCTTCACCTTCGCTACGCCCCGCTTCGCGGACGTCGCGGCCGTGCACTTCTGTATCAGGGTCGTCACCGGGAACTACGACGACTTCACCGGCCGCACCGAGATCTTCTGCGAGCCCATCCCCGCCGAGAAAGTCGGGGAGTAGCTCTACAGCAACACGTAGTCCGCCGGATCCATCGTCTTCGTCTGCTGCCAGTACTCCAGCAGCGTGAACGGCCAGTTCTGCGCGACCCGCCCCGAGTCGCTCTTGTACCAGCTCGGCACGCTCGAGACGCCCCACGCCCGCTTCAGGTTCCCCGCGTCGATGCGCTCGTTGTAGGCGTCGTGAACGTCCGTGCGGCAATCGATCGCCTGCTGACCGCTCTCCAGCAGGAACTTCAGGCACTCCAGCACGTACTGCACCTCGCACTCCGAGAAGTACACGATGCTCCCGTTCACCACGATGTTCGTGTTCGGCCCGTACAGAAAGAAGAAGTTGGGGAAGTTCGGCATCGTGATGCCCAGGTAGGCCCGCGCGTCGCCGTCCCACTGCTCGTGCATGTCCGCCCCGCCGCGCCCCACCACCTTCATCGGCGTCAGGAACTTCGAGGCCTGGAACCCCGTCCCGTAGACAAGCACGTCCAGCTCGTGCTCCTCGCCGTCCTCCGTCAGGACGCCCCGCGGCGTGACCCGCTCGATCGGCTCCGTCACCAGGTGGACGTGTTCCTTCAGTAGCGTCTTCGGCCACGTCCCGTTGTCGACCACGATGCGCTTCGAGGCCGGCGGGAAGTCCGGCAGCGTCTTCTCGATCAGGTCCGGACGGTCCGCCAGGTAATTCCGCATCGACCCCGCCAGCAGGTCCCGCAGCTCCCCGTTCAGCTTGCCCGTCACCTCGTCGCCCGGCTGCCAGTCGTCGTCCACCTCCACCATCGGCAGGAAGCCGTCCGAGATCGCCCAGAACAGCCAGAACCGGTACCACTGCGCGTACGTGGGCACGTGCGTGGCCAGCCACAGGAACCCTTCCGCCACCCGCTCGTGATAGTTCGGCGCGGGCGCGTACCAGTTCGGCGTGCGCTGGAAGATGCGCACCTCCTCCGCCCAGTCCGACAGGTGCGGGATGAACTGCGACGCGCTCGATCCCGTCCCGATCACCCCCACCGTCTTCCCCGCGAAGTCGATCGAGTGGTCCCACTGCGCCGAGTGGAACGCCGGCCCCTCGAACGCTCCCACCCCCGCGATGTTCGGCATCTTCGGCCGGTTGAGCTGTCCCACCGCGCTCACCACCGCCTCCGCCTCGAGCGTCTCGTCGCCCTCCGGACCCCGCACCTTCACCGCCCAGACCGCGCGCTCCTCGTCGTACGTGACCGACTCGACCTCCGTGTTGAAGCGGATGTTGCCGCGGATGCCGAACTCCTCCGCGCAGTCGCTGAAGTACTCCAGCAGCACCTCCTGCGGGGAGTGGTGGTAGGGCCAGTCGAACTTCTGCATGAACGAGTAGCTGTAGGCGTGGTTCGACGAGTCGACGCGCGCCCCCGGGTACGTGTTTTCGAACCAGGTGCCGCCCACGTCCGCGTTCTTCTCGATGACCACGTACGGGATGCCCGCCTGCTGCAGCCGGTGCGCCGCCAGGATTCCCGACATGCCCGCGCCGATGATCAGCACTCGCATCGACCGGTCCGCGTTGATCGCGTCCTTCGTCCACTCCGGGGCTCGCGCGTCCTTGTCCGCGAACGCCAGCTCCTCCAGCAGGAGCGGCAAGTACTCGTCGCTCACATGCTCGCCGATGAGGTAATCCATCATCCTGCGCACGTCCGTCATCGACGGCGCCGGCGCCACCACCGACCCCGCGTCCCGCCACGCGACGAGCGTCCGCAGCGCCAGCTCGCGCGCTTCCTCCTGCGCCTCCTCCGAGAGCCCCCCCTGCGGATCCGTCAGCAGCACAGTCTCCGGAAACAGGTCCTCCCGCAGCAGCGACAGGTCGCCCGTGATCTGCGCCAGCGCCGGCAGCAGCGACGGCAGGTGCGCGTCCTCCAGCGCCTTGCGGATGGGCTCCTCGTCGAGCGGAAGCGGTTGAATCTCGCGGCTAATCGTCATAGCCCGTCAGCCTAGCGGCAGCGCGGGTGTCGGGCCAGCGTTCCCGTACAATCCCCCTCCCTGAAGGAGGCCCCGCCGTGATTCACGAGCTCCGCATCTACACCGCCCACCCCGGCAAGCTCCCCGCCCTCCAGGCCCGCTTCCGCGACCACACCCTCGGAATCTTCGAGCGCTGCGGCATCAAGAACGTCGCCTACTGGACCAACGCCATCGGCGGCCGCAGCGACGAGCTCTGGTACGTCCTCGCCTTCGACGACCTCGCCCAGCGCGACGCCGCCTGGGCGACCTTCATGAACGACTCCGAGTGGCGCCAGGTCCGCGCCGAGTCCGAGAAGGACGGCCCCCTCGTTCACCACATCGAGAACCGCATCCTCGCCCCCACCGACTACTCCCCCATCCAATAGGCGCCCCGCGGGCGGGGTAATCCTCCTCCCGATGTGCTAGCGTGCTCCCGCGAAGGTGGGTCGCAGGGGAGGGTCCATGAAGAACTGGATCATCGCCGCGCTCGTCGCGGTCATCGCCATCGGGAGCGCGCTCGGCGCCTTCGCCGCAACCCGCACCGTCGACCGCGTCGTCGAGGTCCGCGTCTGGGAACGCGCCGACGACCCGTCCCGCAACTACATCAGCGTCCGCACCCAGGGCGGCGAGTGGAGCGAGACCCTTCCCGTCGCGACCGACGCCGGCGAAAGCTCCGACGGCCGCTTCCGCTACGGCGACCTCACCGTCGTTCTCCCCTTCAGCGTTGCCGTCGCCGACCAGTCCGTCCTCGGAACGCAGGAGTCGTCCGGCCACTGGTCCATCACCCGGCTCTACGACGCCATCTACGACGTCGAGACGGTCTCAGCCATCCTCGGCACCGAGGCCGTGATCGACAAGGTCTGGACCACGGCCCAGTACGACGACCCCTACATCCAGCTCTACTGCCGCGGCGACGAGCTGCAGGCCCTCGTCTACTGGGACCAGCCCATCTTCGCGCCCGTCCTGCACAACCCCATCCCCACCATCCGCAGCGTCTACACCGTCTGGCGCATCGACGGCAGCGAGCCGATCACCGAGCGCTGGCTGCCCGCCACGCACGGCATGGCGACGTTCGCCCAGCACCCCGACCAGTTCATCTCCCGCATCCTGAACGGGGAGACGCTCATCTTCCGCGTCGTCCCCTCCAACGGCGAGGAGCACACCCTCACCATCGATGTCTCCGGCCTCGCCGACGTCCTCGGCAACCTCACCTGCTACCCCTGACAAGCTGGCCCGATGACGAGATTCCATAGCGCAAAGGTTGTGTTACAGTCCCGGCCGTGCAGGATGCTGAGCATGACAACGGGCCTACAGACCCAGCGCGGACCGATTGGGAATTCGACAACGGCAATGTGCCGCATCTCGAGCGCCACGGTCTCACTCCGGACATGGTCATTGAGATTGCCGCCAGCAGACCGCAGATAGCGCGGACGACCCCGCGGGCGGGAAGGTCGAGTTCCCACAGGATGATTGGTCAGACGGCGGACGGCAGGTGCTGGACGATTCCCATCAAGAAGGTAGAAGATGAACCAGAAGCGTGGAGAGCGATCACCGGGTGGCCTTCCACGCGGAGGGAAGAGAGGCGGTACCGTGGGCAGGCTCAGTCCTGAGGAAGAGCGCGAACTGATCGCGGAAATGGAAGCGCTCCGGGATGCCGATGAGCCCATCGATCCGTCGCTCGTGTGGACCTTCCCGCCTGGGACGCAGCACCACGCGATCTTGCGGGTGGAACTCCCCGCCGAGACCATCGGGCGCTTGTACAAGGTCGGTGAGGCGCATGGGATGACCATGGGCGAAGTCATCGTCGAGGCGCTGGCCGTCTTCGAGCGCCAGTACGACGCTGAAGCCGGCGATCATCCCGTGACCGCCCACGAGAAGAAGCCCGCAAGGGCCAGCTAGGCTCTCCCCCTCCGCGCCCCCCTCCGCTACCGTAGCGCCGCATGACCTTCGAACCTCTCCCCCTGACCGTGCTCGTCCGCACCCGGTCGCGCGTCGCGACGCCGCTGACGCGCCTGCTCGATGCGCTCGGTGTCGCCACCGAGCCCGCTGCTGGCAACCTCACGGTCTGCGTCTGCGACGAAGGCGACGAGCCGGCCCCGGAGGCCGGCGCCTGCGTCGTCCTCGCCGCCACCGACGACGCGTTCGACCGCGCCCGCCGCACCGTCGGCGCCCGCAACCCCACCCTCGACCACCCCGGCCAGGGCCTCATGCCGCCCGAGGGCCACATCGCCACCGTCGCCGCCGAGGTCGCCACCTCGGCGGCGCTCCTGCAGGCGCTCGCCGTCGTCGCCGGGGACCGCCCCGGCCCCGCCCGCATCGATGTCGAGCATCTTGCCCTGCACATCATCATGCCCGTCGTCTCCGCCCTCTCCGTGGGCGTCATGCGCTCCCCCGTGCGGCCCCCCAGCCGCATCACCTACCCCCTCGGCATCGTCCCCTGCGCTGATGGCGAGGTCGGCGCCTACCAGGCCGTCCCCACCGAGTGGCCCCGCTTCTGCGCCATGATCGGCCGCGACGACCTCGTCGAAGCTCACCCCACCGTCGGGTCGCGCCGCGAGAACGGAGCCGCCATCTGGGAGGCCGCCGCCCCCTGGTTCCGCGCCCGCCCCGTCGACGAGGTCGTGCGTATTGCCCAGGACGCCGGCCTCCCCTATGCCGCCCTCCTCCCCCTCGCCGCCCTCCCCGGCTCCCCCTACCTCCACCGTCGTGGCGCGATCACTACCGGCCCCGCCGGCGAGCTCGCGCCCGGCGCTCCGTATCGAGTCGAGCACGCCACCGTCGACACTGCGCCCCACTCCCGTCGCGATGCCCTCCGCGAGGCGCTCGCCGCCGCCCTCCCCCGGCCCGTCGCCGGACCCCTGTCGGGACTAGTCGTCGTCGAGGTCACGCAGCACTGGGCGGGACCGCTCGCTGCCCGCTTCCTCGCCGACTATGGCGCCCTCGTTATCAAGTGCGAGCCTGCCGGCGGTGACTTCTGGCGCGTCACCGGCAACCTCCGGGGCGAAGGCATCTCCTGGACGTTCGAGCCCATCAACCTCGGTAAGGGCTCGATGACCATGGACCTGCGCGACCCCGCCGACCGCGCCCTCCTCGAGGCGTTGCTCGGCGCCTGTGACATCCGCATCGAGAACCTCTCGCAGGGCGCCCGCGACCGCGCCGGCCTCGCCTTCCCCGACGTCGCCGCCCGCAGCCCGAACGTCATCGCCGTCTCCCTGCCCGGCTACGAGACGGAAGGGCCGCTCGCAGCCCTGCGGGGCATGGGGTGGTCCTTCGAAGTCGCCTCCGGCTACGCCTCCGCTCTCGGCGGCGGCACGGCCGCCAACTCCGGCTACCCCTACGGCGACCCAATCGGCGCGATCACAGCCTTCCTCGCCGTCCTGCGCGAGTTGGCGCGCCGCCGGCTCGGCGGCGGCGAGGGCGCGGCGCTGCTCGATATCGGGCAGGTGGCGGCGCTCTCCTACACCCTCGTCGAGACCCTGCGAACCGGCGAGCGCGGCCCCGCCCTCACCACCCTCGACGATGCCCTCGCCGAGGGTCGTACCGAGCCATCCTGGCCCCTTGAGCGTGTTGTCACTGGCAGCGGCCGCCCCATGGACCACCCCGGACCCCTCGTCCCTCTCGCCGGCCAGCCGCTTCGCAACCGCGCCCCCGCCTTCGACGAGCACGGCGAAGCCGTCCGCGAAGCGGTCGCGAACGCGCTCGAAGGTTCCGGCAGCTAGCGGGACTGCTCCTCGCGGAACGCCGCGTAGCTCGCGCGGATGTCCTCGTGCGAGAGCGAGAGGATCGACGCTGCCAGGTAGGCGGCGTTGCGCGTCCCCCAGCCCCCCACGCCCACACCCGCGACCGGCACCCCCGGCGGGATCTGCAGCACGGCGTAGATGGCGTCGATGCCGCCCGCCACCTCGCTTGTCGCCAGCGGCACGCCGATCACTGGCAGCGTCGTTAGTGCCGAGACGGCGCCCGGCAGCGCCGCCGCCCCGCCCGCCGCGCAGATGATCACCTCGAACCCGGCGTCGCGCGCGCCCATCGCGAATTCGCGCACCTTCTCGGGGTTGCGGTGCGCCGACATCACGTGCGTCTCGAAGGGGATCCCCAGCGAATCCAGCACCTTCTCCGTGGCTTCCATCGTCGGCATGTCGTTCTTCGAACCCATCAGGATCGCGACCAGTGGCGTGCTCATTCCGTCTCCTCTATCTGTGCGATGTCTGCGCGCATGTACGCGCCCTCGAACGTGATGCGGCGGGCGTTGTCGTACGCCTTCGCCCGCGCTTCCGCGAGCGTCGGCGCTCGCGCCGTCACGGTCAGCACGCGTCCGCCGTTCGTGACCACGCCCTCCGGCGTCTCCTTCGTCCCGGCGTGAAACACCTGGACGTCCTCGTCGATGTCGTCGAGCCCCGCGATCAGGTGCCCCGTCGTGTACGACTCCGGGTACCCCCCGCTCGCCACGACCACCCCGACCGCAGGCTCCTCCGACCACTCGATGTCGACCGAGGCAAGCTTCCCCGCTGCCGCCGCCGAGCAGACCGCGAAGAAGTCGCTCTCGAGCCGCATCATCAGGATCTGCGCCTCCGGATCCCCGAGCCGTGCGTTGTACTCGAGCACGTAGGTTCCCGCCTCCGTGACCATCAGCCCCGGATAGAGCGTGCCGTTGAACGGCCGCCCCACTGCCGCCATCCCCGCGATCGTCGGTTGCACCACGTCCCGGTCGATGGCCGCGTTCATCTCCGCCGTCACGTCCGCGCTTGGGCTGTAGGCGCCCATCCCCCCCGTGTTGAGCCCCAGCCCTCCCGTGTGTGCCCGCTTGTAGTCGGTCGACGAAGGCGTCATGACGGCTGTCTCGCCGTCGCAGATGGCGTGCGCGCTCGTCTCCCAGCCCTGCAGGCACTCCTCCACCACGACCTGGTCTCCGGATGCGCCGAACTCCCGCTTCACCATGATCGTTTCGAGCGCCGCCAGCGCCCCCTTGCGGTCGTCGCACACGAGCGCGCCCTTCCCCGCCGCCAGCCCGCTCGCCTTCACCACCAGCGGCCCGTCCGGCAGCGACCGAACGTACGCTACCGCCGCGGCGTGCCCCTGGAACGTCCGGTGCGAGGCCGTCGTGATCCCGTGGTCGACCATGAACTGCTTCGACCACGCCTTGCTCGCCTCGATCTGGGCCGCGTCCGCGGTCGGGCCGTAACAGGGGAGCCCCCGTTCCCGCAGCCGGTCGACGAGCCCCAGCGGCTGCGGGTCGTCCATCGTCGCCAGGTAGAAGTCGATGTCCAGGTCCGCCGCCGCCTGCACGAGCGCGTCGATATCGCGCGGCCCGATCGGCACGTTCGTCGCGACCTGCGAGGTTCCCCCGTTCCCCGGCGCGACATAAATCTCGTCGACATCCGGGCTCTGGCTCAGCTTCCAGGCGACCGCGTGCTCGCGTCCCCCCTGCCCCACCAGCAGCACCCGCGCGCCCACTACTGCTTCACTCCCACTCGATCGTCCCCGGCGGCTTGCTCGTGATGTCGTAGACCACCCGGTTCACAGCGTCGACCTCGTTCACGATCCGGTTCGAGACGCGCGCCAGCAGGTCGTAGGGAAGGCGCGCCCAGTCCGCCGTCATCGCGTCTTCGGCCACCACCGCCCGCAGCCCCACGGCGAACCCGTACGTGCGGAAGTCGCCCATCACGCCCACCGTGCGCGTGTCCGTCAGCACCGCGAAGCTTTGCCACAGGTCGCGGTAGAGCCCCGCGGCGCGAACCTCCTCCATGAAGATCGCGTCCGCCGCCTGCAGCACCGCCACCTTCTCCTCCGTCACCTCCCCGATGATGCGTACCGCCAGCCCCGGCCCCGGGAACGGCTGCCGCCACAGGATCTCGTCCGGGAGGCCCAGCTCCGCCCCGATGCGCCGCACCTCGTCCTTGAAAAGGAAGCGCAGCGGCTCCACCAGCTCCAGGTCCATGCGCTCCGGCAGCCCCCCGACGTTGTGGTGGCTCTTGATCCGCGCCGACCCCGCCCCGTGCGAGGCGCTCTCGATCACGTCCGGGTACAGCGTCCCCTGGCAGAGGAAACGCGCCCCCTCGATCGTCTTCGCCTCCGCCTCGAACACCTCGATGAACGTGTTCCCGATGCGGATGCGCTTCGTCTCCGGGTTCGTCACCTCCGCCAGCGCCGAGAGGAACCGGTCACGCGCGTCGATGTGCCGCAGGTTCATGTGCAGGTTCCGCTCGAAGGTGTCGACCACCTCCTCCGCCTCCCGCGCCCGCAGCAGCCCGTTGTCGACGAAGATGCACGTCAGCCGGTCCCCGATCGCGCGGTGCACGAGCGTCGCCGCCACCGCGCTGTCCACCCCGCCCGAGAGCCCGCACACCACCTGCCCGTCGCCCACCTGCGCCCGGATCGCCGCCACCGTCTCCTCGATGAAGTTCCCCGGCGTCCAGTCCGCCTCCGCCCCGCACACGCCCCGCACGTAGTTTGCGATCAACTCCCCCCCTCGCGGCGTGTGTACGACCTCCGGGTGGAACTGGAGCCCGTAGTACCCGCGCTCGATATCCGCCATCACCGCGATCGGCGAGTTCTCCGAGACCGCCAGCGACGTGAACCCCGCCGGCAGCTCCTCGATCCGATCGCCGTGGCTCATCCACACGTCCAGCTCGGCGGGAAGCCCCTCGAGCAGCGGCGCGTTCACGGAGGCGGTGATGGTCGCGGGCCCGAACTCGCGCTCGCGTCCCGGCCCCACCTTGCCCCCGAGCTGGTTCGCCATGAGCTGCATCCCGTAGCAGATGCCCAGCACCGGCAACCCCGACTCGAACACCCAGTCCGCGGCCCGTGGCGCTTCCGGCTCGTAGACGCTGTTCGGCCCACCCGAGAGCACGAAGCCGCGCACGTCGAGGTGGTCGAGCACCGAGGCTTCGGCGTCGTAGGGAATGACCTCGCAGTACGTGTTCAGCTCGCGGATGCGGCGCGCGATCAGCATGCTGTACTGCGAGCCGAAGTCGACGACGACGATGGCGGCGTGGGGCGAACGCGAGCCGGTCGTGTTTTCCGCTTCGGTCAGGGTCTCGGCCAACTCTGCTCAGCGCTCCGTTATCGGAAGCTAGCAAAACTGTATAGTCTGGTCAACGATTTCATGGCCCTTCCCGCCGCTTCTGAACCTTCCCCGCAGTCGATCGCCCAGACCACACGCATCTTGCGTGCGGCCAGGCTGCAACACCGCTCCCAAAGGTGGTAGGCTCAAAGTATCTATTCGGCTGATTGCCGAGGGAGAAGACATGGGCCTGTTCGAGGTACCCGTTCGAGTCGCGAACCCGACGCAACTCGTCTTCCACAAGGCGGTCATGTTGGTGGACACGGGCGCCACGTACTCGGTACTCCCGTCGTCGTTCCTCGATGAGCTGGGCATCGCGCCCGATAGTGAGGATGAGTTCACCCTGGCCGACAACGAGCCGAAGCGATACGGGGTTGGAGAAGCGCGCTTCAGCGTCGGCGAAAGGGAGCGGACGTCGCCCGTGATCTTCGGCGACGAGGGCACATGGCTCCTGGGCGCAACCTCTCTTCAGTCGCTCGGCCTCGTTCCTGACACCACCAACCACCAGCTCATTGAGTCTCCAAAGCTCCTCGTGGGCGTCAGGGGTTTCCCCTTCGGGCCTCTCGCCTGATCCTTGGGAGCGTGCTCCGGGTGTGTGCAGGGACCGCATGGGCGTGACGATCGCTTCTGAACCTTCCCCCGATTCGATTGCCCGGACCGTGGCCGCCCTGCGCGAAGGCGGCCTCGCGATTCTCGCCACCGATACCGTCTACGGCGTCGCCGCCGACATCCGCCGAGAAGACGCCGTCCGCGCCCTCTATGAGGCCAAGGGCAAAGACCCGGGCGAGCCTCTCCAGCTCCTCTTCCCCGCCGACCCCTCCTCCCTCGCCCCTTACGCCCGCCCCAGCCCAGACGCCGGCCGCCTCATCGACGCGTTCGGCCCCGGCCCCTGGACCATCATCACGCCCGCCGCCGGGGGCTGGTCGAGTCCCGCCCTCGCCGGTGGCGACACCGTCGGCGTGCGGATGCCCCCCGTCCCGACCCTGCAGGCCGTACTGGAACAGCTCGGCGCGCCCCTCGCCGCCTCCAGCGCCAACCGCCACGGCGATCCCAGCCCCGCGACCTGTGCGCAGGCCCTCGCCTCCATCGGCGAACGCTGCGCCGCCGCCATCGACGACGGCCCTACCCCCCACGGCCTCGACTCCAGCGTCATCGACTGCAGCGTCACCCCGCCCCGTATCCTTCGCGAGGGCGCGCTCCCGGCGGCGACGATCGCCGGGCATCTGGGTCTCGCCGACATCGAGGTCGTGAGGCGCGCGGGAGTAAACGGGTGACCGCAGACGGCATCGGCAAGCAGACTGTGCGCGACATCAACCTCCAGGGCGAGCGCGTCCTGCTGCGCGCCGACCTCAACGTGCCCCTCGACGACGGCGCCGTCGCCGATGACACGCGCATCCGCGAGTCCCTCCCGACCATCCAGTACCTCGTCGCAGGCGGGGCTTCTGTTCTCGTCTGCTCGCACCTGGGTCGCCCGAAGGGCGAGCGCAACCCCGACCTCAGCCTCGCGCCCGTCGCCGAGCGCCTCGCTGAGCTCCTCGGCCGGCCTGTTGCCTTCGCCGAAGACTGCATCGGCCAGCCCGCCGTCGAGGTTGCCCATGGCCTCGCCGCCGGTGATGTAGCCCTGCTGGAAAACCTGCGCTTCCACGCAGAAGAGGAGGCCAACGATCGCGTCTTCGCCGCCGTTCTCGGAACGCTCGCGACCGTGTACGTGAACGACGCCTTCGGCGCCGCTCACCGCGCCCACGCCTCCACCGTAGGTGTCCCGAGCCTGCTCCCCGGCGTCGCCGGCCTGCTCCTGGAGAAGGAGGTGCGCTATCTGGGCTCGCTCGTCGCCGATCCGCCCCGCCCCTTCGCCGCCATCGTCGGTGGGGCGAAGGTCAGCACCAAGATCGCCGCCATCGACCACCTCCTCCCGAAGCTCGACCGTCTCCTCGTCGGGGGCGGTATGGCGAACACCTTCCTCAAGGCCAAGGGTGTCGACGTCGGCGCCTCGCTCGTCGAAGACGACCTTGTCGAGATGGCCCGCGACATCCTTGCCCGCGCCGAATCCGCCGGCGTGACCGTCAGCCTGCCCGTGGATGCGGTCGTCGCCGCGAAGCTCTCCCCCGACGCCGAAGCCGACACCGTCCCAATCGACGCGTTCCCTCCCGACCGCATGATCCTCGACGTCGGCCCCGCTACCCTCGCCTCCTTCGAGGCCGCGCTCGCCGATGCTGCCGCCGTTGTCTGGAACGGCCCCCTCGGGGTCTTCGAGATCGAGCAGTTCGCGGGCGGTTCCTTCGGCCTCGCCCGCGCCCTGGCCGACCTCGACGCCACGACTGTCGTCGGCGGCGGCGAGACCGCCGCCGTCGTCGCCCGCTCCGGCCTCGCCGAGCGCTTCACCCACGTCTCAACCGGCGGGGGCGCCTCCCTGGAGATGCTGGAGGGACGAGAGCTCCCCGGCGTCGCCGCCCTCCTCGACGCCTGAGCTTCGCCCCTCTCCCGCCGCGCCCGTAAGATCGCCGCATGGACCTCGAACTCGCCGCGAAACTGCACCAGCCTGCCGAATCCAAGGTCGTCCTCTGCGTCCTCGACGGCCTCGGCGGCATGGCCCGCCCCGAGACCGAGCGGAGCGAGCTGGAGCAGTCCGACACCCCCAACCTCGACCGCCTCACCGAGACCTCCGACGTCGGCCTGACCATGCCCGTCGGCATGGGCATCACTCCTGGCAGCGGTCCCGGCCACCTCTCCCTCTTCGGCTACGACCCTTACCGCTTCGACATCGGCAGGGGCGTCCTCGAGGCCGTCGGCATCGATTTCGAGCTCGGCCCCGACGACGTCGCCGCCCGCGGCAACCTCTGCACCCTCGACGCCGACGGCAACATCAGCGACCGCCGCGCGGGACGCATCGCCAGCGAGTTGTCGGCGCCCATCGTCGAGCGCCTCCGCGCCATCGAGCTCAAGGGCGCCGAGGTGTTCGTCGAACCCGTCCGCGACTACCGCTTCGTCCTCGTGCTCCGTGCCCCCGGCCTCGGCGAAGATGTGACGACAACCGACCCCCAGCGCGAAGGCGTCCCGCCCGTCCCTGCGGAGGGCGCCGATCCCGCCAGCGAGCGCACCGCCGCGCTCGTCAACGAGTTCGTCGCGAAGGCGGGCAAGCTCCTCGCCGACGAGGAGGTGGCCAACGGCCTCACCCTGCGCGGGTTCGCCACCTACCCCTCCCTTCCCCAGCTGGAGGACGTGTGGGGTCTCCGCGCCGCCGCTCTGGCCGTCTACCCCATGTACCGCGGCCTCGCCAAGCTCGCTGGCATGCGCGCCCTCGCCTGCCCCGGCGGCATGGAGGAACAGCTTGCCGTCGCCCGCGAGCGCTGGGACGAGTTCGACTACTTCTTCATCCACTACAAGAAGACCGACGCCGCCGGCGAGGACGGCGACTTCATCGCCAAGGTGCACGCCCTCGAGGAGTTCGACATGCACGTGCCCGGCCTCACCGACCTCGGCGCCGACGTCCTCATGGTCGCCGGCGACCACTCGACGCCAGCGCTCATGGCCGCCCACTCCTGGCATCCCGTGCCCTTCCTCCTTAACTCCCCCTTCGCCCGCGGCGGCAGCGTCCAGCACTTCACCGAGCGCGAGTGCCTCGGCGGCAGCCTCGGCATCTTCCCCGCCGTCGAGGCCATGCCCCTCGCCATGGCCCACGCCGGTCGCCTGCAGAAGTACGGAGCCTAGGAGAACGCCATGCGCCGCCCCTTCATCGCCGGCAACTGGAAGATGAACACCACCGAGGCCGAGGCCGCCGAGCTCGCCCGCGGCGTCGCGGAGGCGACCGCCGGCGCTCCCTGCGACGTTGCCGTCTGCCCGCCCTTCCCCCACCTCGCCGCCGTCCGCGACGCCGTCGCCGGCAGCGAGGTGGCCGTCGGCGCCCAGGACGTGTACTGGGAGGAATCTGGCGCCTTCACCGGCGAGGTCAGCATCGGCGCCCTCGAGTCGTACTGCCGCTACGTCATCGTCGGGCACAGCGAACGCCGCGCCCTCTTCGGCGAAACGGACGAGTCGGTGAACCGCAAGACCGCCGCCGTCCTCGCCTCCCCCCTCGACCCCATCGTCGCCGTCGGCGAGACGCTGGCCCAGCGCGAGGCGGGCGAGATGGCGGATGTCCTCGATCGTCAGGTCCGCCGCGGCCTCGCGAATATCGACCTGGGTGCCCGCGTGACCGTCGCCTACGAGCCCGTCTGGGCGATCGGCACGGGCCAGACCGCGACCCCCGAGATGGCCCAGGAAGCCTGCGCCCTTATCCGCAGCCTCCTTCGCGAGCTCGGCGGCGACGCCGCCGGCGACATACGCGTTCAGTACGGGGGCAGCGTGAATCCCGGCAACGCCGCCGACCTCCTCGCCCAGCCCGACATCGACGGCGCCCTCGTCGGCGGCGCCTCCCTCAAGGCCGACCAGTTCGCCGCCATCGTCGCGGCCGCGGGCTGACTCTGTGCGGCGGCTCGTCGCCGTCGTCGGTCCGACTGCCGCCGGCAAGTCGGCCATCGCCCTCGCGCTCGCCCGGCGCTTCGGCGGCGAGATCGTCAACGCCGATAGCCGCCAGGTCTACCGCGGTATGGACATCGGCACGGCCAAGCCCTCCCCCGACACCCGCGCCCTCCTCCCCCACCATCTCTATGACATCGCCGACCCAGCCGACGCCTACAGCCTCGCGCTCTACCGGCGCGACGCACTCGCCACGCTGGAAGACATCTGGGTGCGCGGCGAGCTTGCCTGGCTCGTCGGCGGCACGGGCCAGTACGTCTGGGCCCTGCTGGAAGCATGGCAGGTCCCCGATGTCGCCCCCCGGCCCGCCCTCCGCGTCGAACTCGCCGCCGTAGCCGACCGCGACGGCCCCGAGACGCTCCACGCTCGCCTTCGCGCCGTCGACCCCGAGGCGGCCGATCGCATCGACGCGCGCAACGTCCGGCGCGTCATCCGCGCCCTCGAGGTGTACGAGGTGACTGGCAGGCCCATCACCGATTGGCAGACGAAGGGCGTCCCCGACTTCGACTTCAGCATCCTCGGCGTCCGGTGCGAGGAGAAGGAGCTGATCTGGCGCATCAACCGCCGTACCGAGGCGATGTTCGCCTCCGGCCTCGTCGACGAAACCCAAGCCCTCCTCGCCGCCGCCGTCCCCCCGGACGCATCCGCCCTCTCCTCCATCGGCTACGCCGAAGCCCTCCGCGATATCCGTGGTGAGATCACCCGCGACAAGGCCATCGAGCTGACCAAGCGCTCGACCAGGCGCCTCGCCCGCCGCCAGCGCCAGTGGTTCCGCCCCCAGGACCGCCGCATCGCCTGGGCTTCCGACGCCGACGAAGCGGCGAGCGCCCTCGCGCCGTTCGTCGAGGCTCCCGGCTAGAGCGCCGGCACGAGCTCCAGCGCCTCCACGTGCCGGGGCCGCAGCAGCCCGAAGTGCCGGTGGTCGAGCGTCGCCAGCTTCGGCTCCCCCAGCCGCTCCACAACGCTCAGCACCGCCGCATCGACGAACCCGACGCGCGCATCCGCGTATTGCTCACAGACTTCGGCGGCGCGGGCGTAGTCCTCCGGGAGCAGGTCCTCTACGGTGTACGCGCCTCGGACGATGTCGGAGAGGAAGGCAACAAGAACCTGGGGCGGTAGCTGTTCGTCCATGAAGTAGGCGACTTCCGTGAGCACGGGCGCAGGGATAACCAGTTGCTCGCGGGATGTCTCGATGAGTGTCCTTGACCGCTCGTGATCGGCGTCCGCGTCGTTGAATGAGGCGAAGAGCGGGCCAGCGTCGAGGATCAGCGCCAGGGTGGTATCTCCGGCGTTGTGTCGCCCAACTGCCGAGCGGGCGTGGCATCCGGCGCGTGGACCATTCCCAGCGAACTCGGCTTCGGGCGCTTCCTCGGACGCAGCTTCTGCGACAGCTTCTCGTCGATCGCCTCCCGCACCAGGCACGACACCGACACGCCCCGCTCCGCCGCCAGTGTCCGCAGCGCGTCCAGCTTCTCCGCATCCAGCGTGACCGTTGTTCGCGTCATGTTCCCATCCTACGCCATGCGACCGTCGAGACATCCGGCTGTACACTCGCCAACATGCGCGTGACGAAGATGCACGGACTCGGCAACGACTACGTCTACGTCCGACCCGAGGCGGAACAGGACTGGTCCGCCGTCGCCCGCAAGGTCAGCGACCGCCACTTCGGCGTCGGCAGCGACGGCCTCATCCTCGCCCTGCCCTCCGAGGTCGCCGACCTTCGCATGCGTATGTTCAACGCCGACGGCTCCGAGGCGGAGATGTGCGGCAACGGCATCCGCTGCCTCGCTAGGTACGCCGTCGAGGAGGGCATGGTCCCCGCCGACATCGAGTCCGTCACCATCGAGACGCTCGCCGGCGTCCTCACCCTGCAGCTCTTCCGCGAGAACGGCGCCGTCAGCGCCGCCCGCGTCGACATGGGTCCCCCCAGCTTCGACCCTGCCTCCCTCCCCGCCGACGTCGAGGGTCCTGGCCCCGTCGTCGACTACCCCCTGGAGGTCGACGGCATGGAGCTTCGGCTCACGCTTGCCAGCATGGGCAACCCCCACGCCATCCACTGGCTCGATGGCGACGTCGACGACTTCCCCCTCGAGCGCATCGGCCCGCAGGTCGAGCACCATCCCCTCTTCCCCAACCGCACGAACTTCCAGGTCGTGCAGGTGGTGGACCGCGGGCACGTGCGTCACCGCGTCTGGGAGCGCGGGACGGGCATCACGCTCGCGTCCGGCACCAGCGCCTCCGCCGTCTGTGCCACCGGACGCCTCACCGGCCGCACCGGCGACTCCATCACCGACTCCCTCCCCGGCGGCGACCTCCAGCTCTCCTGGGACGGCCACGGCTCCGTCTTCATGACCGGTCCCGCCGCCCGCGTATTCGATGCCGAGTGGCACGAGGCCTAGTGCAGATGCCCTTCGTTCACGCCGGCGACATCGACATCTACTACGAACTCCAGGGCGAAGGCCCGCGCGTCCTCAACATCAGCGGCACCGGCGGCGACCTCCGCCGACGCCCCGGCCTCGCCTCCCTCATTGGCGACCACTTCACCGTCCTCTCCTACGACCAGCGCGGCCTCGGCCAGACCACCATCCCCGGCGGCCCCTACAGCATGGCCGGCTACGCCGCGGACGCCGCCGCCCTTCTCGACGCCCTCGGCTGGGAACGCTGCATGGTCATGGGCACCTCGTTCGGCGGGATGGTCGCGCAGGAGTTCGCGGTCACGTTCCCCGAGCGCGTCGAGAGGCTGGTCCTGAACTGCACGTCGAGCGGCGGCGCGGGCAACCCCTCCTACCCCCTGCACGAGCTCCAGGACCTCGAACCCGAGACCCGCATGCGGACGCAGATTCGCCTCAGCGACACGCGCGTCACCCCCGAGTGGGAGCGGGAGAACGCCGCCGAGCTCGAAGCCCTGCTCGACCAGCGCCGCACGATGGCCGCCATCGGCGCCGATGAGCCCCGGCGCGAGCTCGGCGCCCGCCTCCAGCTCGAAGCGCGCATCGGTCACGACGTCTATGACCGCCTCCCCGCCCTCACCATGCCCGTCCTCGTGTGCGCTGGCGCCTACGACGGCATCGCCCCGCCTGCCAACAGCCGCGCCATCGTCGCCCAGGTTCCGACCGCGAGCTACGAGGAGTTCCAGGGAGGTCACGGCTTCTTCTGGCAGGACCCTCGCGCCGCCGAGGTCATCACCGCCTTCCTCCGCGGTGATGACGCTTCCGCCTAGCCCTCCCCTCGCGCCCCGACCAGCGCTCGCGTAGCATTGCCCCTATCACTGAGCGTTGCCGCCCAGGGGCGGTGCACGCGCTGCTGGAGAACCACCGCATGGTCATCGAAACCGGGTACGTCACCCCTACCGAGAAGGCTCCCGAGCCCTCAATGGGCACCGCCCTCATCCCCAAGGAGCGCTACACCTCGAAGGAGTACATGGAGCTCGAGTGGGAGCGCATGTGGACCCGGGTCTGGAACATGGCCGGCCGTGAGTCCGACATCCCCAACGTCGGCGACTACTTCACGACCGAGCTCGGCCCCGAGTCCTTCCTGATCGTCCGCGAGGCCGAGGACAAGGTCCGCGCCTTCTACAACGTCTGCCCGCACCGCGGAAACCAGATCCGCAACCCGGGCATGGGCCACGCGGAATCGTTCCAGTGCGCCTACCACTTCTTCGAGTTCAACCTCGACGGCTCGAAGAAGTTCGTCCCGGACGAGGACACCTTCACCCAGGGCGTTCCCCAGGAGACGGCGCTCGTCGAAGTGCCCTGCGACACCTGGGGCGGCTTCGTCTGGTTCAACATGAACCCCGACGCCGAACCCCTGCTTGAGTTCCTCGGCGTTGTCGCCGACCACCTCGCGCCCTACCACTTCGAGGAGTACGCGATCGTCGGCGACATGACGATCGAGTGGGACACGAACTGGAAGGCCTCCGTCGATGCGTTCAACGAGGTCTACCACGTGCAGGGCATCCACCCGCAGCTCCTCGAGTCGCTCGACGACATCCACGTGCAGATCGACCTGTACGAGCGCCACAACCGCTACCTCGTTCCCTTCGGGCTCGTGAGCCCGCGCTACCCGAACCAGAACAAGGTCACCCAGCCGCTCAAGCAGTTCCTGGCCGGCTCCGGCATCGATCCCGATTCGTTCGAAGGCGGCATGGGCGACGTTCGCCCGGCCATGCAGAAGGCCGTCCGCGCCGCCGCCGAGGCCCAGGGTATGGATGTCTCCGGTCTGAACGACGACCAGATGTCGGACGACTACCACTACTACCTCTTCCCCAACCTCACCTTCAACATCACGGCGCTCGGCTTCGGCTTCTTCCGCCAGCGCCCCCATCCCACCGACCCGAACAAGATGTTCTTCGACCTGCAGAGCTACGCGCGCATCCCACCGGGGGCCGACTCGCCCCCGCGGCCCGTGCACAGCCAGCACAAGCACGGCGAGATCTCGATCGGCCTCGTGATGGACCAGGACTCCTACAACCTGCCGCGCGTTCAGAAAGGCATGAACTCGCGCTCGTACAAGGGCCTGCTTATCAACTACCGCGAGCGCCGCATCCGCCACATGCACACGGTCCTCGACGGTTACCTCGAGGGCCCCGACCGGTAGCTCGCCTCTCGGCAGGCACAGTCCCGAAGCCGGACCCCCAGGGGTCCGGCTTCGTTGATCCCGCTACCTCGACGCCTCTCGCGACGGGGCGGTATCGTCCCCGCACGTCCATTCCCGGAGGCCCCATGGACCACGCCACCACCCTCCGCGCCATGCTACACCGCCCCGAGATCGTCGTCCTGCCTGGCGCCTACGACGCCCTCTCCGCGCGCCTCGCCGAGCAGGCCGGCTTCGAGGCGCTCTTCACCACCGGCTTCGGCTTCTCCGCCTCCGCCCTCGGCGCCCCCGACATCGGCCTGCTGACCATGTCCGAAACGATGGAGCGCGTCCGCCATATCGTGCGCGCCATCGACGTGCCCCTCGTCGCCGACATGGACACCGGCTACGGCAACCCCCTCAACGTCATCCGCACCGTCCGCGAGTGCGTCGAGTCCGGCGTCGCCGGCATCATCCTCGAGGACCAGGAGTGGCCCAAGAAGTGCGGCCACTTCGAGAACAAGCGCGTCATCCCCGCCGAGGAGCAGGTCGCGAAGCTCCAGGCCGCCGTCGAGGCGCGCGGCGACAGCGACCTCGTCATCATCGGCCGCACCGACGCCCGCGGCCCCCTCGGGCTCGACGAGGGCATCCGCCGCGGCAAGCTCTACCACGAGGCCGGCGCCGACGTCGTCTTCGTCGAGGCGCCGCAGTCCCTGGACGAGCTGCGCGCCATCGCCGGCGCCTTCCCCCGCGGCACTCCCCTCTTCGCCAACATGATCGAGGGCGGCAAGACGCCCCTCCTTACCGCCGCCGAGCTCCAGGAGATAGGCTTCACCATGGTCGTCTACCCGCTCTCCGGACTCTTCTCCGCGGCGAAAGCGATCGGTGAGACCTACCGCGCCCTCCACGACACCAAGACGACCGCCTCCCGCCGCGACCACATGGTCGACTTCCACGAGTTCGAAGGCATTGTCAACGCCCCCGGCTGGCGCGACATCGAGACCCGCCACGCGGTGCGCTGATGCCCGAGTTCGACGCCGAAACCGAGGCCACCCTCGACCAGCTTGCGCGCTTCCTCTCCCCCGGTGACCGCGAAGCCGCCCGCGAGGCCGCCGTCTACGCCATTCTCATGACCGAGAGCGACATCTCCCCCGGTACGGCCACCGTCGCCGCCTGGTGCTACGAGTACGCTGGCGAGGGCATCGCCTACCACCAGTGGCCCGCGCTCGTCGCCGCCCGCAGCCTCACCCCCGACCCCGCCGATTCCCCCTCCGCCCGCGCCCACGCCCGCGCCCGCCGCGACTCCCTCGCGCAGGGCCTGACCGACAAGGGCGAAATCCCGAACTAGCGCCGCCGCGCCGCCGCCTGCTTCTCCGCCGTCTCCACCTCGATGCCCGCGTCGCTGAACGCCTTCTCCACCGCCGCGCGACTGATCTTCGCGTCCGGCGTGGCTGCCACCCACTGCTGGCTGCCGCGCTGTGCGTCGAGCTGCCCCCGGAAGTGCGGCATCACGTACCGCGAGAACAGTTCGTAGCTGCGCACCGTCTGCTCCCACGTCGCCCACTCGTGCGCCCGCGCCAGGAACCCCCCGAACCCGCCGGTGATCTCCAGCAGCCGCTCGATGCCCGCGATCGCGTCGTCCACGGTCCCGATGATGGCCCCGCCACCCGCGATCCCCGCCTCGATGGTCGAGGCGTCCGGCGCCATCCGCGAGGTGATCGTGCCCGAGAAGTAGTCCACCAGCTCCCGCTCGTACCCCTCGCGCGCCTCCTCGATCGCCTGCTCGCGCGAGTCGGCCAGGTAGAACGGCACGCCCAGCCGCCACTGGTCCCGCGAGACCGTGTGCCCCGCCTCCCGCGCCGCCTCCTCGTACCACCCATACGTGTTCGAGAGCGCCTCCCCGCTGGCGTCGCTCAGTCCTCCGAAGGAGACCATGTCGATCCCGTGCCGCCCCGCCGCCTGTGCGCCCGCCGGTGAGCCCCCCGCCGCCACCGCCATCGGCGGGTGGGGATGCGTGTACGGCGCGATCTGCAAGCGCGCCTCGCGCAGCCGGAACCAGTCCGTCTCGACCGTCACGACTTCCCCGCGGAAGAGCCGCATGATCACGTCCAGCGACTCGTTCATCATGCGCCGCTGGTCCAGCGGGTCGATGCCCAGCATGTAGGCGTCGGAGCTGAGCGCGCCGGGGCCCATCCCCAGGATCGCCCGTCCCCGCGTCATGTGGTCGAGCTGCACGAACCGGTCCGCCACGATTAGCGGGTGTTGGTAGGGCAGGCTCAGCACCCCTGACGCCAGCCGCAGCTTCTTCGTGCGCTGCGCCGCCGCCACGATGAACAGCTCCGGCGAGGCGATGGTCTCCCACCCCGCGCTGTGGTGCTCCCCGATCCACGCCTCGTCGAAGTCGAACCGCTCGATCTGTTCGAGCAGCTCCAGGTCGCGATCGAACGCGATCGTCGGGTTCTCCTCGAGCCGGTGGAACGGCCCCATGAAGATGCCGAACTTCATCCGCGGCGGCCGGTACGTGGTCATGGCCGGCTCATCCTACAGGCGGGGGCGATGGATCGCCGTGGGGGGCGCTTCTGCCTCGCGTCGAGGCTGCCGGGTACGATGGCGACCACCCCTGCGAAGAAGGAGCCCGCGACGGCGTGAACATCGACTACCTCATCCTTGCCGACTGGGCCGAGGTCATCAACGGCAAGATCTACATCCAGGGCGGCGGCTGGACGACCATCAACGCCCACGAGCCCCTGCCCGTCAGCCGCACGATTGCGATCGCCGTGTCGCCCCGTGTCGAGTGGCACGAGACGAACGTCCCCCACGAGCTCGTGATACGCATCATCCGCGAGGAGGGCCAGGCCGAGCTCGCCAGGATCGATGCCCGCTTCGAAGTAGGCCGTAGCGCCGGGCTGCCCCAGGGGGCCTCCCAGCCACACCCCATCGCGGTCAACCTGCCGCTCACGTTCGAGCACGCGGGTGAGTACGAGGTCCGCGCTTCCATCGACGGCGAGGAGGTCACCACCCTCGCCTTCCGCATCGACGAGAAGGCGTCCTAGCCGCCGCCCTGCCCCGTCAGGCCGTACTTCGGGACGGGGCCGAAGGCCGCGCACTCGAAGTGCGCTGAGCCCACCTGGTCGCCGCTCTTCAGCAGCACGAAGCTCTCCGCAAGCACCGTGGGAAAGTCGTCGACCTCGTTCCCGTCGCTGTCGACGATCTTCGTGGGGTGCGTGCAGTCCCAGACCTCGCCCTCTTCGTGGTATTCGCCCCGGTAGGCGCCCTGCCCCAGCCGGTCGTTGAACCCGCCGAAGTAGCCCCCGCCATGGCAGTACACCCAGCCCATGTCCTCGATCTCGAACTCGCGCGTGATGCCCTCCGAGTCGTGGATGGCGATGCTGCCCCCGCTGATGCGGCTTGATCCGTCGTAGAAGGTGAGGTCGTGGTCCACGTCCGTCACGAAGACCTCCCGGTCCGCGTGCAGGATCTCGCCCGTCATCTTGTTCCAGGAGCCGTCGACGTTCGCAATCGCGCCCGACCACTTCTCCCCGTCCGCGTCCTCGATGAACTCGTAGAACCCGGCGTGGTCCGGCATCGTGTAGAGCACCCAGTTCCTCAGCCCCTGCGGTCGCTGCACCGCCGGCGGCGGGGCCGCGTGCATGGGCGGTCCGCCCCGGCCCCGCAGGATCCCCCACGAGTGGTTCCGGAACACCCCCGACCGCTCCGGCGTCAGCTCGAAGCGCTTCCCCGCGACCTCGATCCACCCCTCCGCGCGCCCCGCCACCTCGTACGTCATGCGCTCCATCAGCAGCCACCCGTCGATCCGGTTCGTGCTGAGCGGACCGTGGTACGGCCGCCCCACCGTGTGGCACACGATGTCGCAGGCGATGCCGTAGTCGTTTGGCTCCAGCACCAGCCGGATCGCCTTCATCGGCTCAACCAGTTCCACCCGCAGCGGTCCCACGCGGTACTCGAAGTCCGGGCGCAGCTGCCGCGAGACGCGGATGTTGTACTGCTTCCCCTCGTGCCGGATGCACACGAACCCGTCGAGC
This sequence comes from Dehalococcoidia bacterium, assembly GCA_022827945.1. Taxonomy (GTDB): domain Bacteria; phylum Chloroflexota; class Dehalococcoidia; order Tepidiformales; family Tepidiformaceae; genus UBA2991. The sequence continues at coordinate 70,905 of JAJEIT010000035.1, forward strand.
ACGTTCGTGTTCTGGTACAGCCGCACCGTCGAGACGAGCGACACGTTCCCGTCCATGTCGCACAGGCAGATGTAATGCCCGTCGTTCCAGTGCTTGTCCGAGGTGTGTACCGCCGCGAACGACTCCGCGATCTGGTGGAACGGGTACTCGTCGGCCTTGGTCAGCATGGCTCTCTCCTCAGGCGGTGTTGGTCGTTCGCTGGGTGCCCCGCGTCCGCAGGTCGCGGTGCGTGATGGTCCACTCGTGCCCGTCCCCGACCCGCCGCATGTCGTCCACGTAGGTCGCCCAGAGCGTCGTGATGGTGTCCGGGTCATCGGCCATGAAGTGGGTCGCCTGCAGGTCCGTCTCGACGTGCGCCACGTCCCCGTCGAACTCGACGACCTGGTTGCCCAGCAGGTGCTGGGTGGCGCCAAAAGGCACGAGCAACCTGCGAATCGTCTCCGTGTAGGTGTCGCCGCCGTGCTGGGCGTCCGGCGAGCCGATGTTCGTGAACACGAGGTCGTCGGCGAAGCACGAGCGGATCCCCGGGAAGTCGTGGCTGTCCACGGCCCTCGCATAGCGGATGAGCAGGTCCATGATCGCCAGCCGGTCCAGTTCCCGGCTCAGGTCGCTGCTCATGGCGCTCCTCCGCGTGGCGAGCCTACACGTCCTCCGGGGTCGCCGTGCGAACGAGGGGGTGGCGCGCGCCACCCCCTCGCGAAGGTCTCGTGGCTAGTTGGCGGCGGCAGCCTGCCGGCCCGGAATGGCCGCGGCGCCCTCGCCCGTGTAGAGCGGCATGCCGCTCTCGTTCACGTCCCGCCAGTGCGTGTGCGCGAGCGTGTGCATGATGAAGACGGCCTGCTGGGCCGTCCACAGACCCTGCGCGTCCTGCGTCTGGTTCACCGCTTCCTTCGTGATCTTCAAGCCGAAGGAAGGCTTCTCCGCGATCTTCCGCGCAAGGTTCTCGACGTATTCGCTCAGCTCTTCGCGGGGCACGACCTCGTTCACCATGCCCGCCTCGTAGCAGCGCTGGGCGCTCACCCAGTCGCCCGTGTAGAGCATCTGGCGCGCGAGCCGGTGGCCGAACTCCCACGGATGGGCGAAGTACTCGACGCCCGGGATGCCCCAGCCCACGACGAGGTCGCGGAACTCGGCGTCATCCGAGGCGATGATGATGTCGCAGACCCACGTCAGCATGAGGCCGCCCGCGATCGTCTTGCCCTGCACTTCGGCGATCATCGGCTTGGGCAGATTCCGCCAGCGGCGGCACATCTGCAGGTAGATCTCCTCCTCGCCCGCCATCGCGCCCTCCGCGCCCGGCTGGTCGAAGTTGGCCCACGTGCCGACCGGCTTGAAGTCGGCGCGCGTGGCGCCGGTGCCGCCGCGCATGTCGTGGCCGGAGTTGAAGTGCGGCCCCTCGCCGCTGAGGATGATGACCCTCACCTGGTCGTCCTGGTTGGCGGCGTCGAACGCGTCGTTCAGGTCGTAGGTCAGCTGCAGGTCCTGGGCGTTGCGCGCCTCCGGACGGTTCATCCGCACCCGCACGATCTCGGGTGTCAGGTTTTCGTACAGCACGGTCTTGAATTCGGGCATGCGTACCTCCTGTCGTGCCGCGAATCTTAGGGGACTCCCGCTTTGACCGCCCGCTACCCGCCCCGCGCCCACGCCACCCGCTCGTCGATGTGCCGTTCCAAACTGTATTCGACGGGCTCGAATCCGTTGGCGAACCAGAACGGCTCGCCGCTGTAGTTCGCCGACAGCACGTGCAACGTGCAGCGCTCGTACCCCTCCTCTCGCGCCCACGCCATCCCGTGGTCGAGCAGCGCCCTCCCCACGCCGCCGTCCTGCGCCTCCGGCTCCACGATCCCCATGAACAGGTACACGTTCTTCTCGCTGTTGATGTACGGAGGGATGAACCCCTGCTTCAGGAAGCTCGTCAGCCCCACCGCCTCCCCCTCCCGGTAGGCGACGTAGTGCGGGTTGCCCTCGTCCTCGAGCAGCCCCGAGAAGAAGGTGCGCGCGAGCCCGTCGTGCTCCGCTTGGACGGGCCAGTACATGAACATCGGCGAATCGAGGTGGTGCAGCCCCAGCGTCCGCGCCAGCTCCAGCAGCTCCCCCACGTCCTCGCTCCCCGCCGCGCGAACCTCGACATCCGCCGCGTCCGCCCCCGCCACCGGCCCCGTCCCCTCCCGCACCGCGACCGAGACGTGCCGCCCGAACCCGAGGTTGAACCACGCCTCCTGCAGCCGCTCGTCCCCGGCTGCGATGTTGACCGTGTGGGCGTAGTACCCCGAGGCCACCCATCCCGCCGCCAGGTGGCGGTAGAGCATCCGGCAGACCGCGTTGGCGTCGTACCCGGCAGCGACGGCGTGGTCGCGCGAGCCGATGCTGACCGAACGCGGCGTCGAGAGCTGCCCCATATAGCTGTCCGGCGGCGCCCCCGCCGCGCGCTCGCCGATCGCGTAGCCCGCGAGCGTGTCCCCGTCCACTGCCACCGCCCCGTCGGTGCGCTCGTTGTCGAACCACTTCGCCAGCATCGACCGCGCCTCGTCGGTGTCCTCAAGCGCTTCCGTGAGCACCGGATGCCGTTCGCGGTCCGCCCGGTGTTTCTCCGCCAGCAGCCCCGCCGCCGCGTCGAGATCGCCGCGCTCGAAGGACCGGACTGTCACGCGCGCCATCGCCTTCCTCCGCGCCGCCGCATCTAGCGGCCCGCTCCACTACCCTACGCGCTCAGGAGGTGCGACATGGACCTGGGACTGGCTGGACGGAAGGCGATCATCCTCGGCGCGAGCCGCGGCATCGGCCGCTACACGGCGGAGACCCTGATCGACGAGGGCGCGAACGTCGCCATCTGCGGGCGCGACCCCGAGCGGCTCGCCCAAACGCGCGACGAGCTCGCCGCCCGCGGCGACGTGACCGTGCACGCGGCCCCCGCCGACCTCGCCGACTCCGAGTCCACCCGCGCCTTCGTTGCCGGGGCCGTCGAGGCCCTCGGCGGGCTCGACATCCTCATCCACAACGCCACCGGCCAGTCCGGCCAGGACGCGCAGGGCTGGCAGAGCACCTTTGATGTCGATGTCATGGCCGCAGTCCATGCCGTCGAGGCCGCCCAGCCCGCGCTCGAGGAGAGCGACGCCGCCAGCGTCATCTTCATCGGTTCGACCGCCAGCAAGCAGTGGTTCGGGCGCTGGTCCTCGTACGGACCGCTCAAGGGCGCCATGCGCGTGCTCGCCAACGAGCTCGGACAGGCCCTGGGCCGCAAGGGCATCCGCGTGAACGCCCTCTCCCCGGGCGCGACCCTCATGCCCGGCGGCAACTGGGACCGCACGCGCGAGGCCAACCCCGACTTCTACAAGAGCGTCGAGCGCAGCATCCCCTTTGGCCGCCTTGGGAGCGGCGAGGAAGTGGCCCGAGCCATCACCTTCCTTGCCAGCCCCGCCGCCAGCTGGATCAACGCCACCCACATCATCGTCGATGGCGGCCAGGGCAAGTTCGTCGACTAGGGTGAGCGCTGTTACGGCTCCAGCGCGGCTACGACTCTCTTGATTCGGGAGAGACTGGCTGCTGCGTAATTGGTGGCTTCGTATCTCTGTATCTGCTGCTCTTTGAGTCCAACTCGCCTTGCGAGTTCTCTCTGGGTTAGCCCCCGAGCGATCCTCGCCTTGACAAGGCGAGTCGCCAGGTCGTTAACCACGCTCAGGTCCTCCACCTTGAGGGCGCCGGCCTTGAGCTTCTCGTACTCGAGCAACTCCCTTTGGAGGTCCGCCAGCTGGCTCTCCACCGCCTCCTCCTGGGCCCTTGCGATACGCGGGTGGATGCCTTCAGGGCTGTCCCGACGCTCCTTGAGGCCTTCAAGGGTTCGCGCGAAGCGCGCAGCTTGCGCTTTCGTGATCCGATATTGCCGTTCGTTCTTGATCATGTAAGGCCTCCTGGGTCTATGGCGATGATTCCCTTCCGTTCTCCGCTCTCCTTGTCGGCTTGGAAGAACTCAAGGAACGACACCCTGCTCTCAATCGCTGGAGCGGTGGCAGGAAACAACTCTCCCAGGTACTTGGCCTTCTGAGCTTCCCGCCCGCGATCAAACGTCAGAAGTACGGGATCGAGAGCGTCGGGATCGACCCCGTGTTCGTCCCAGCAGGCATCGAAGTCTCCCGGCGCCTCCTTGTTCGTCACGAAGCTTCCGTTCACGTAGACGGTTCGACAGCCAGCGTCCCTCAGGTTTTCGAGAGCTTCCCGCAGTCCAGCCAAGAGCTCCGCCCTCCGCTTGGTGTTCCCGAACCGGGTTGCGATCTCCTCCCAGGTGGCCCAGTGAATCCCTGGCGGCAGGAGCCCGCCGTCAGTGAAGCCGGGGACCATCAACACAATTATATCGTTGTGTCAGTCCCGCCTCAAGCGTTAACCCGGCCTCGGATCGAGCCGCGCCCGCAGCGTCGCCGCCGCTTCCCGGTCGCGGATGAGCAGGGCCGCCAGGATTCCGGCGGCGATGAATATCGCCGTCACCACGAAGCCGTCCGCGAAGGCGCTCACCGAGCCGGCCACGTTGTCCACGGGTCCGAGTGCCGCGCCGTGGTGCGCCAGCCGGCTCGTGAGCACCGTCGCGATGATCGCCACGCCGAAGCTCTGCGCTACCTGCCGTGTCGCGTTGAAGAGCGCCGTCGCGCGACCCGTATCGGCCATGCTGATCCCGGCGAAGGCCGCCGTCTGCAGCGGCACCAGCATCATGCTGAAGCCCACGCCCCGCGCGAACATCGTCCCCCGCACCCACCACAGGTCCGTCTGCAGGTCCATCAGGATCAGCGGCACGGTCGTGGCGCTCGCCGCCAGCAGGCCGACCGCCACCAGCCGCCGCGGTCCCACGATCGGGTAGATCCGCGCCATCACCGGCGCCATCACCATCACCCCGATCGCCTGCGGGAAGGTCGCCAGGCCCGACTCGAACGGGCTCAGCCCCCGCTCGAGCTGCAGGATGAGCGGTAACAGGAAGAGCGTCGCCGCGAATCCCATGAACGCTACGCTCTGCGTGATGTTGGCCAGCGCGAACATCCGGTCCAGGAAGAGCCGCACGTCGATCAGCGGCTCTTCGGTCCGCAGCTCCACCAGCACGAAGACGGCCAGCAGCGCGAGCCCCGCGCCCCCGAACCCGAGGACCACCGGGTCGCCGAACCCGCGCTCGCCTGCTTCCGCCAGCCCGTACAGGAAGACCGCAAGCCCGCCCGACGCCAGCATCAGCCCGGGAATGTCGATCCGGCCCGGCGCGTCCTCGCGCTGCTCCCGCAGGAACGCGACCGCCAGCAGGATCCCGGCCACCCCGACGGGGATGTTCACGAGGAAGATCCACGGCCACGACAGGTAGTCGAGGATGATGCCCCCGATCAGGGGACCGCTTGCCGGCGCGAACGTCGTCGGCACCACCAGGATGCCCGCTGCCTTCGACCGTTCCTGCTGAGGGAAGGCGCGGAACACCATCGTCTGCGAGACCGGCATCAGGAAGCCGCCGCCCAGCCCCTGCAGGACTCGGAACAGGATCAGGCTCTCGATGTTCCACGCCACCGCGCACAGCGCCGACCCGACCGTGAAGAACGCCAGCGCCAGGACGAACATGATCTTCGTCCCGAAGCGATCCCCCGCCCAGCCGCTCACCGGGATCGCCACCGCCACCGCCAGCAGGTAGCCCGTCACCACCCACTGCACCTCCCGCGCCGAGGCGTCCATCTCCGAGGCCAGGACGGGCACGGCGACGTTCACGATCGTCAGATCGAGGAGGTTCATGAACATCCCGAACACGCTGATGAGCGCGACGATGTACTTGTGCTCCAGCCGCATCCCCGCCGCCGCTACTCCGCCTGCTCGCCGGCGGGCTCATCCGCCAGGTTGCGCGCGAGCCCCTGCAGGAAGTCTCGGATGAGGATCCGGATCGAACCGCCGATGAAGCGCCCGCCCAGCCGCGTCAGCGCCCCGTGAACCGTCAGGTCGCCCCGGTACCGGAAGAGCACGCCGTCCTCGTCCTCGTGCAGCGTGATCGTTCCCTGCGCCATCGCCGTGCCCTCCGCCGCCGCCCCCGAGAGCCGCAGGTGATACGACTGCCCCTCGACGATGTGGCTCACCCGCGCCAGCCCCCGGAACCGCCCCCAGAACCCCCGCACCTCCACGAACGCCACCAGCTCGTACGTGTCCTCGTCGATGCGCTCGAGCGACTCGAACGCTGGCAGCGCCGCCCGCAGCGCCGCCGGGTCGAACAGTGCCCCCCAGAGCGCGTCCTTCGCCGCCTCGAAGCGGTGCTCACCCTCGATCTCCACCACGGCCCGTCCGCGCGAAGTGGCGCGCGCGGCACATGCTACCCCGCCTGCCGCTCGCTATGATGCGCCTCCCATGCTCGATCGTTTCCACGTCCCCGACGACATCGCCGTCCGCGTGCCGCCCGCTCTTATGAAGGCGACCGTCAGGAGCATCTTCGAGGCGCTCGGTTCGCCCCCCGACGACGCCGAACGCTGCGCCGAGACGCTCCTCTACGCCGATCGGCGCGGCATCGACACGCACGGCGTCAGCAACATGATGCGCGTGTACGTCGCCGGCATCCGCGGCGGCGCCATCAATCCGGCCCCGAAGTGGAGCATCGTCCGAGAGGCCGAGGCCACCGCCACCATCGATAGCGACGAGGGGCTCGGTCTCACCGTCGGGCCCCAGGCCATGGACCTCGCCATCGAGAAGGCGCGCAAGTGCGGCATCGGCTCCGTCGCCGTCATGAACAGCCGCCACTTCGGCGCCGCCGCCTTCCACGCCCACCGCGCCGTCCCCCACGACATGATCGGCGTCGCCACGACCGTCGGCGGCAAGCAGGTCGCCCCCACCTTCGGCGCCGAAGCCCTCATCGGGTTGAACCCCATCGGTGTGGCTGTCCCCGCCCGAGAGGAGGCGCCCTTCGTCTTCGATGCCTCCATGAGCTCCGTCGCCGGCAACAAGATCCGCCTCGCCCGCCGCCTCGGCGCGAGCGTGCTCCCCGGCTGGATCGCCGAAGCCGACGGCACCCCCATCATGGAAGAGCGCCCCGTCCCCGATGAGTTCATGATGCTGCCCGTCGGGGGCACCCGCGAGATCGGCTCGCACAAGGGCTACAGCCTGGCCATCGTCGTCGACGTGCTCAGTGGCGTCCTCTCAGGCACCGGCCCCGGTTTCGCCACGCGCATGGGCAACGGCCACCACTTCCTCGCCTACCGCATCGACGCCTTCACCGACCTCGACCAGTTCAAGGACGACATGGACCACTACCTGCGCACCCTCCGCGAAAGTAAGACCGCCCCCGGCCAGGAGCGCGTCTACTACGCCGGTCTGAACGCCTCCGAGAAGGAGGAGGAGCGCGCCGAGCTGGGCATCCCCTACCACCCCGAGGTCATCGGCTGGTTCCACGAGGTCCTCGGCGAGTTGGGCGTGCCGGACGATCTGCCCGCCGTCTGACCCCGCCGCACAACCCCCGCGGTCGCTAGAATCCGCCGACACCCACCACGCACCAGGAGGCCACCATGGAGATCTCGGGAAAGGTCGCGCTCGTCACCGGCGGTTCATCGGGAATCGGACGCGCCACGGCGAAGGCGCTTGCTGCTGAGGGCGCCAGCGTCGCCGTCGCCGATATCGACCGCGCCGGCGGCGAGGAGACCGTGCGCGTCATCGCCGCCGAGGGCGGCGAGGCCTGCTTCTTCCACGGGGACGTCTCGACCCCCTCCGGCATCCAGTCGCTCTTCGCCGCCGTCGAGGCCGCCTACGGCGGCATCGACATCGTTCACAACAACGCCGGCATCATGACCGGCGACACCCCCGGCTGGCCCGAGGTCGGCCTGGACAAGATTCACCTCGTCGTCAGCGTCAACGCCGCCGGCGTGATGATGGGCACCGGCGCTGCCGTGCGCGCCCTTCGCAAGCGCGGTGGTGGAGCCGTCGTCAACACCGCTTCGGTCGCCGCCCTCGGACCCATGCCCTTCGACCCCATGTACGCCGCCACCAAGGCCGCCGTCGTCAACTTCACCGAGGCCTGCGCCATGCTCGCCGAGACCGAGAACATCCGCGTCAACGCCGTCCTCCCGGGCATGGTCGATACCCCCATCATCGGCAAGACCGGCGACGGCGAGACCCCCGCTGCCTGGCTCGCCCCGGCGATAGCGGCCACGACCATGCTCCAGCCGGAGGAGATCTCCGACAAGGTCATCGAGCTCATCAAGGACGACTCGAAGGCCGGCGCTGCCGAGCTCGTCGTCCAGCCCGACACCCCTCGCGCCGCCGAGATCGCCGCGGAAGCCGGCGACTAGCGCGCCGCCCGAGCCCTCGGGACGCGCGGGAACTCCAGCCGCGCGTCCCCGAAGGTCGCGAACGCCGTCACGTTGAACGCGGGGCGAAGCTGCCGCCAGACGCCCGCTCCGCGCGGCATCGTCGCCTCCCAGTCGCGCGAGAGCGTGCCCTCCACCTCCGGCAGCGGGATGCGTACGCCGTAGCGCAGCAGCGCCGGCGCGGCGTCCTCCTCCCCCGGTACGAGCAGCGCATCGAACTTGAGCATGGTCGCGTCGCAGCGCCGCAGATTGCCCATGCGGATGCGGCACAGCTCGCCTTCCTCTGCCGCGATGACGGCGCTGATCCCGTCCTCGCTCACGTCGAGGTCGATCGTCCCCGCCCGCCGCGACCCGCCGAAGCACCGCCGGCTGCTCGCGAGCTGTTCGTCGCCCTGCACGATCGCGTCGAGCAGCACGTTCCGGATCTGGACGCGGTCCCGCGCGCCCAGGTAGAGCCCCGCCTCCCGGTACGGCCCGGCCGGCGAGTCCGGCGCGTCCACGATGATCACCTTCGCGTACGGCGGAACCGGCCGGATCAGACCCTCCGGCAGCAGGTCCATCATCTGCGTCTTCGAAAGCTCGAACGTGAGGCTGACGACACGCGTGTCCGACAGCTCCCAGCCGTCCTCCCCCTCGCCCTCCCCCGGCGCGATCGCGAGCAGATCGGGAATCGACGCGAGCGTGCGCGTCCCGAAATCAGGCACGCTGGCCCCGCGCCGTCACGCCGACGCCCGCGGCGCGATCGCGAACGTAAGCGCCTCGCCGAAGTGCGTCGCAAGGAAGGTCGGGAGCTCGCACGCGCGCCATTCTACGGGCGCGGGTGCTGCCTGCTTCCAGGCATCGAGCCCCTCCGGCGCGTTGGCCACCAGCCCTACCCCGCCCGCCGACGACACCGATGCCAGCGCGTACTCCGCCGCCTCCTCGACTGTCTCGAATCCGCCCAGCACCCGCGACGCCAGCCGCACCCGCAGGAGCGCGTACGGCTCCTCCGGGATGCCCTCGGGCGCCTCGATGAACGCCTCCGTGGGCGCCGTCTCCAGCCGCTCCGACTCCGCCACCACCCACATCCCCGTCGCCACCCCGGCGTCGTCGAGCCAGGCCATCGCCTCGTCGGGCGGCAAGCCGCCGTCCGCCAGGCTGGCCGTGAGCGCCCCCAGCCCGAGGAAGCTGCGTCCCACGTTGAGCACGTGTACCCGGTCCGGGTCGATCTCCTCCCGAGCAAGGTCGTTCCGCCCGCCCGCCGCCGCCGTGAACGCGGGCGAGTAGCCGTACGGCCCGACCAGGCAGAGAACCGGCTCCGGACCGTGCCGGAGCGCCTCGCGGAGGGCCGCCGTGTACGTCGCGCGCGGCGCCGGATCCCCGAAGCGCTGCTTGCCCGCGTCCGGCGCGACCACCTCGACATTCGCCAGCGATCCCGCCCCGAGCGCGCTCGAGTAGTCGACGACGATGCGAGCCGCTTCGCTCACGGGCGCAGCCCGAAGAGCTGCTCCGCTTCGCGCCGCAGCTCCGGGCGGAAGTCCGGGTGCGCCACCGAGATCAGCTCCGCCGCCCGTTCCCGCGTGCTCTTTCCGAAGAGCTGCGCCACCCCGTACTCCGTCACGATCGTGTCCGCCAGCGACCGCGGGATCGTCACCACCGTCCCCGGCTCGTGCATCGGCACCACCCGCGACACCGCCCCGCCCAGCGCGGTCGACTTCATCACCGTGATCGCGCGCCCGCCCTTCGAGTACATCGCCGCGTAGTGGCTGTCGGGCTGGCCGCCCGTCCCGTTGATCATGCGCGGCCCGTGCACCGTCTCCGCGTTGATCTGCCCCTGGAAGTCGACGTTGATGGCGCTGTTGATCGCGTGAACGCGGTCGTTCGCCGCCATCACCTTCGGGTCCAGCACGAAGTCCGAGGGGTGCAGCTCGCAGCGCGGGTTCTCCGCGATGAAATCGAGGTCCTGCGGCGTGCAGCCGGCCCACCCCGCCGCCACCGCCACCCCCGGGCGGAACGCCTTGTTCAGGTCGTCCATCTGCCCCTCGCGGATGAGCTTCGTCCACCCCGGGATGATCATCTCCGAGTGCAGCCCCAGCCCCTGTTTCTCGTCGAAGGCCCCACCCCGCACGAGCGAGCTGCTCGGCTCCCCCACTCCGATCTGCAGGTTCGCCCCGTCCGAGACCACCTCCGCCACGTTCGCCGCGATCGCCTTCGACTCCGCGTCCGGCTCCGGACCCTTCCCCAGCAGCGGCGCCACCATCACCGGGTCCAGCTTCTCGAAGAACCAGAAGCTGCGCCGCAGCATCCCCCGCAGCCAGCGGTCCGGCACCGAGTCCATCAGGTCCAGCAGCCCCTCGCGCTTCCGCTCGTCCTCCACCGCCTCCACCTTCGCCCGGATCTCCTCGTTGCTCGGCCCGTAGTCCCCCTCGACCAGGTAATCGATCTCGGAGACGTGCACCGTGCAGTCCCCGTGGAACACCGGGAAGCTGTCGTCGATCTCCGCGATCACCGTGCGGCAGTTCTGCACGTAACCGCGCTTGTTGAACATCATCGGCCCGAAGTTCACGTATCCCTTCTCGTTCGGCCGGCTCACCCGCGTGATGAACACGTCCGGGAAGAGGCAGTCGTCGGGCCGTTCGATCTGCTTCATCTCCGTCGAGAAAAGGTTCGGGATGTACGACGCCACCTTCGAGTCCGTCGCGTACCGCGCGAAGTCCCCGATGAAGATCTGGAAGTCGACGGTGAAGCGCTCGTCCCCCGCCTCGGGCGCGAGCCAGCCCGGATCCTGCCCGGGCGTCGTCAGTCGCACGCGCACGTCCTTCAGGTCGCGCCGCTCCGCGATCGCGTCCAGCACGTAGTCCAGCGACGTCAGCGAGCAATACAGGACGTCACCGTCCCGAACCGCCGAGGCCGCCTCCTCCGGAGAGACGGTCCGGTATGCTGCCGAGGCCGTCGTCGTCATGTCGACGCCCCGCTGGCCACGGGCTCGTCCAGGAACGCGGGCATCACCTCTTTCGCGAACAGCCGCATCGACTCCAGGTTCTGCTCATGCGTCGACCAGCGTCCCGTGATCCCGATATTGAGCGCGTCCACCCCCAGCTTCTGCCAGTCCTCCACCGCTTTCGCCACTTCATCGGGGTTCCCCACGAGCTTCCCCACCTGGTCCGCCCCCAGCGGTGGCCGGAAGGCTGCCCCCGAGCCCAGCGAATGGGCGTGATAAGCCGGGCTCGGGTAGGTCGAGCCCATCGTCATCAGGTACGAGCTCAGCGGCCCCGCCAGCTGCTCCTCCGCCTTCCCCGCCATCTTCTGCGCGAAGTCTGAGTCCGGGTGGCAGAAGAGCCCTCCCTGCGCCCGCACCTTGTTGTTGACCGTCACCCCGATCGGCTCCGCCTCGCGGCTTGCCCGCCGGTAGTCCGCGATCAGGTCCGCGTACTTGGGGATGCCGCCCAGCGTCACCCCCAGCATCCCGATCCCCTTCTCCCCCGCCAGCACCGCCGTCTCCGGGCTCTGCACCGCTACCCAGATCGGTGGATGCGGCTCCTGCACCGGCTTCGGCAGCACGTTCCGCGGCGGCATCGAGAAATGCCGCCCCTTGATCGAGAACTCGTCGCTCGTCCACATCTTCACCACCGAGCGCGTCGATTCCTCCCACATCTCCTTCGTGTCGTCCGGCTCGACGAGGAACCCCCCCAGCTCCGTCCACGTCGCGCTCCGCCCCGTCCCCAGCTCGACGCGACCGTTGCTGAGAATGTCCAGCGTCGCGATCCGCTCCGCCACCCGCGCCGGGTGGTTGATGTTCGGCAGCATCAGGTAGATGCCGTGCCCGAAGCGGATCTGCTTGGTCCGCGCCGCGCAGTACGCGAAGAACATGTCCGGCGCGGACATGTGCGAGTACTCCTCGAGGAAGTGGTGCTCCACCGACCAGGCGCTGTCGAAGCCCAGCTGGTCCGCCAGCTCCACGATTTCGACCGCCTCGTGGAAGACGCGCGACTCGCTCATCTTGTCCCAGGGCTTCGTCACCACGGAGCCCACCGAGATTCCGAACTTCATGCGCGGCCTCCACCCGCCGCCGCGGGCCGCCAGCATCTTGCCACGTCCGCGCCCTGCCGGTCAGGTCCGCGGGCGGCGCACAGACAGAAGGAGACGCCCCCGGGGGGCGTCTCCGTTCGAATCACGCAGGGAAGAAGGAGCGTGCTAGGCCCAGCGGTGCGCCGTCTCCAGCTCGACCACCGCCGAGTCGTCGAGACCCGCCGCCTCGAGCGCCTCGGTCACGTGCTGGTGCTCGTGCTGCGTCAGCAGGCTCAGGACCGTGCCCAGCGAGAAGCTGTTCCCGCCCAGCGAGAACTCCTGCGCCAGGTCCTCGTCGCTGAACCGCTGGATGTACATCCAGACCACCCCGTGGGCCGTGTTCAGCTCGATCCGCAGCATCTTGTAGTCGAGCGAGGCGAACTTGTCGACGCCGGCCTGGTTGCCGCTCTCGTCCGCGGGAAACTCGCCGGTCGCCAGCATCGCGCGAACGTGCGCCGACGTGTCGTGGCTGAGCGCCGTGATGTGGCGAATGATGTCGCCTACCGACCAACCGTCGTATGCCGCCTTGTCGAAGTGATCGCCGAGCGCGCCGATCGCGTCCTCGGTCCTCTGCCACGTCTCGCACATGGACTGGAACAACGCCTCTCGGGTAACCGCTGCGTCAGCTGCCATTGTCTGCCTCCGTGCCCTCTGGGAAGTGCGACCCGCATTGTGTCCCATCGCGGAGGGTCGGTCTAGCGGGTTCTTGAAGAACGGGCTCCGAGCGTAGCTGACGGCGGCGAGCACGGCCTTAACGCGTCCTCCGGTCACTCGATCCTCAGCCACGCGCCAGCGGGGCGCTCTCCTCATCCTCAGCCGTGCGTCAGCACGGCGCTCCACTCGTCAGACCCAGCGGTGCGCCGTCTCCACCGGCACGATCACCGACTCCGCCAACCCCAGCGCCTCCAGCGCCTCGTTCACGTGCCACGTCTCGTGCAGGACCCGTTGCTGGATCATATCGCCCAGCGTGTGCTCCTCGTCGAAGATCGTGAATGTCTGCGCCAGGTCCTCGTTGCTGAACCGCTGGATGTACATCCAGACCACCCCGTGCGCCGTGTTCAACTCGATCCGCAGCATCTTGTAGTCGAGCGACCGGAACTTCTCGACCCCCTCCGCGTTCCCCGAGTCGCCCGGGAACGGAAGCTCGCCCGTGGCCAGCAGCGCCCGGATGCGCCCCGACATGATGTGACTCGCCGCCGTCAGGTGCCGGAACGCGTCCCCGACCGTCCAGTCGCCGCTGCAGGGCGCCTCGAAGTGCTCCCCCAGCGCCGCGATCGCATCCTCCGTCCGCTGCCACACCTCGCACACTTCCCGGAACAGCGCCTCTCGCGTCATCGTTTCGCCCTCAGCCATCGTTGCCCCCTGACTTCTGCGGGATTGGCGCCCGCGCGCCCGAATCTTGCCACCCTCGCGCAGAGTGCGCCTACCACTCACCCCTCAGCCACGCGCCAGCGGGGCGCTCTCCTCACCCTCAGCCGTGCGTCAGCGCGGCGCTCCACTCGTCAGGTCCAGCGGTGCGCCGTCTCGACCGGCACGACCGCCGACTCCGGCACCCCCGCCGCCTCCAGCGCCACCGCCACGTGATCCGCCTCGTGCCTCGCGACAACGCCCAGCACCTGCCCGAGCGTCCAGTCGTTCCCCATCAGCTTGTATGTCTGGGCCAGGTCCTCGTCGCTGAACCGCTGCACGTACATCCAGACGACCCCATGCGCCGTGTTCAGCTCGATCCGCAGCATCTTGTAGTCGAGCGACCGGAACTTCTCGACTTCCGCCTCGTTCACCTCGTCGCCCGTGATGACGTACTCCCCCGTCGCCAGCATTGCCCGCACTGCCGCCGACTCGCCGTGGCTGATCGCCGTCAGGTGCCGGAAGATGTCGCCCACCGTCCACCCGTTGTGCGCGGCCTTGTCGAAGTGCTCCCCCACCGCCGCGATCGCGTCCTCGGTGTACTGCCACTGCTCGCAGAGCGCCTCGAACAGGCTCTCCCGCGTGATCGGCTGGGCCATCTGTTGCCTCCCTCGAAAGAACCCGCGCAGTCTGACCGATCCCCCCGCCGCCGGTCCACTGGCAGAAACTCCCCGTAGAATCCCCGCATTGCGGAGCGCGAACGACGCTCCCGGGAGCGCAACATGAAGCTTGGCATCAGCATCGGCTACTCCGGCCCCCAGATGAACCTGCCCGTCGAGAAGGTCCAGATGGCCGAACGCCTCGGCTACGACTCCGTCTGGACCGCTGAGGCCTACGGCTCCGACGCCGTTACCCCCCTCGCCTACCTCGCCGCCGTCACCGACCGCATCCGCCTCGGCACCGGCATCATGCAGCTCGCCGCCCGCACCGCCGCCAACTGCGCCATGTCCGTCGCCACCGTCGACGCCATGGCCGGCGGCAACCGCTTCATCGCCGGCATCGGCGTCTCCGGCCCCCAGATCGTCGAGGGCTGGTACGGCGAGCCCTGGGGCAAGCCCTACTACCGCATCCGCGACTACGTCCAGATCATGCGCAAGATCTTTGAGCGCGAGCGCCCCGTCATGCACGAAGGCAGCGAGATTTCCCTGCCCTACGCCGGCGAAGGCTCGTCCGGCCTGGGCAAGCCCCTCCGCTCCATCCTCCACATGAACAAGAACATCCCCATCTGGCTCGGCACCGGCACGCCCGCCAACACCCGCCTCACCGCCGAGATCGCCGACGGATGGCTCCCGCTCGGCTACGTTCCCGGCAAGAAGCTCGACCACTTCATGCCCTGGCTCGAGGAAGGCTTCCGTCGCGCCGGCGGCGGCAAGAGCCTCAAGGACATCGAGATCCAGGTCGGCGCCACCGTTCGCATCACCGATGACGTCCAGGGCGCCCTCGACGCCATGAAGCCCGGCACCGCCCTCTACATCGGCGGCATGGGCGCCCGCAGCAAGAACTTCCACAACGACAACATGGTCCGCCGCGGCTACGCCGACGCAGCCGCGCGCATCCAGGAGCTCTTCCTCGCCGGGCGCAAGGAGGAGGCCGCCGCCGCCGTCCCCGACGAGTTCCTCGACGAGACCGCCCTCATTGGCCCCGTCGAGCGCATCCGCGAGCGCTACAAGCTCTGGGCCGACGACCCCATCACCGGCATCACCGTCAACGCCACCCAGCCCGAGGCCATGGAGCTCATGGCTGAGCTCGCCGAGGTCGAGCCGGTCAAGGCGTAGGAACGGGGGGCTCAGCTCCCCATCCGCCCCAGGAGCGACCTGTACTCCGCCAGCCCCACCGGCCGCACCACCCGCCCCATCCCCGACCAGTGTTCCCAGCGCCAGTTGCCCGTCGCGCGGGGCTGGCCGGCGGGCTCCTCGAGGGGTGCGGTCTTGCTCGCCAGCATCAGGTGGTAGTGCTCGCTCAGCGGGAGCGACTCGTTCACCAGCCCGATCCAGTAGCGCAGTTCGCCGTCATCTGGGGCGAACGTCGTCCCCAGGTAGCGGAAGCGGCCCTGCACCGGCGTCGACGAGCTGTTCTCGTAGCGGACGCCCGTGCCGAAGCGCTCGCGCAGCGCCGCTCCGCCCAGCGCGTAGAGCCGGTTCGTGTGGAGCGCGTCGTCGAGCCCCACCTCCCCCAGACCGAGCACGTCGCGACGCACGAACTCGCCGAACTCGCGCGCGAGCCCGTCCGCATCGTCCGCCACCGCCTCCGCGATGGCGTCCCAGGTGATCGCGCCCGCCTCCGCGCCGTCGAACCCGACCCGCAGCCGTGCGCCCTCGGCGCTCGGCCGCTCGACGGCCTCGCCTGGAGCCACCTCGACCTCGACGAGCGCCTCCCGCCCGTCCGCGAACGTGATCCCGAGGTCGGCAACCGCGGCCCCCGCCCCCGGCTGAACGGTCACGTCCGTCACGCTGGCGTCCCCCGCCCCCGCTGCATCCGCGAAAAGCGCGCCCAGCGGCTCGCATCCGGACCCCAGCAGGTAGGCGAGACCGTTCGTGCAGTAGTCCTCGAAGGGGGAGGTGCCGGCGCCCGGCCGGTAGGCCGAGAGCATCGTGAAGAGGTTCGCGCCGTCCACGCCCTCAGTATGACCCGGACCCCCGCGCGGTCCAGTCAGGCGGCGTCGGCCAGCGCCCGCAGCACACGCGCGAGCAGTGGCATCCAGTCCGTGCCCGCCTGTTCCCGCGGGATGCGCACCTGCTCCGGCCCGACCCGCGCCCCGGGGACGTCCAGCGCCGCCACCGCTCGCCGGTGATGGTGCGTCGTCCCCCCGCGCACCCGCAGGTGGAAGCTCTCCGGGCTCGTCGAGATGCGCTCGACCCCCGCCTGCCGCCCGACGGCCTTCAGCAGCGCCACACCCAGCAGGTTCTGCACGAGCGGAGGCGGCTCGCCGAAGCGGTCGCGCAGCTCCTCCTCCATGTCCGCCACCCCGCGCGGCGACTCGATCTTCGCGATGCGCTCGTAGATCGCCAGCCGCGTCTCCATGTCATCGACATAATGCTCCGGGATCGACCCGCTCACCGGCAGGTCGACCCTCGGTGCCGGCGGCAGCGATGGCGCCGAGCCGTCCCCGCCCTCCAGCCCGCCCCGCAGCGACTCCACCGCCTCGCCCACGAGCTTCGAGAACAGGTCGAACCCCACCGCCGCGATGTGGCCGCTCTGTTCCGCCCCGAGCAGGTTCCCCGCCCCGCGAATCTCGAGGTCGCGCAGCGCGATCTGGAACCCCGACCCCAGCTCCGCCGCCTCGAAGATCGCCGCCAGCCGCTTCTGTGCCGCCTCCGAGATCGCCCGGTTGCGGTCGTAGAGGAAGTACGCGAACGCCCGGTTCGCCGAGCGTCCCACCCGCCCCCGCAGCTGGTAGAGCTGCGCCAGCCCGAACTGGTTCGCGTTGTTGATGATGATCGTGTTCACGTTCGGCAGGTCGAGCCCGCTCTCGATGATCGTCGTGCAGAGCAGCACGTCGTACTCACCCGCCCCGAACTCGACCATCACGCGTTCGAGCCGCTCCTCCGGCATCTGTCCGTGCCCGATCGCGATTGCCGCCTCCGGCACGAGCTCCCGCAGCCGCATCGCGATGCGTTCGATGTTGTGCACGCGGTTGTGCACGAAGTAGACCTGCCCGCCCCGCTCCATCTCCCGCTGGATCGCCTCGCGCACGATCTCGTCGTCCCACCCCGTCACGTACGTCCGGATCGGCAGCCGTTCCTCCGGAGGCGTCGCCACCATCGACGTGTCCCGGATCCCCGCCAGCGACATCTGCAGCGTCCGCGGGATCGGCGTCGCCGACATCGTCAGCGTGTCCACCTCCGCCCGCATCTGCCGGAACCGCTCCTTGTGCGCGACGCCGAACCGCTGCTCCTCGTCGATCACCACCAGCCCGAGGTCTTTGAACGCGACGTCCCGCTGCAGCAGCCGGTGCGTGCCGATCGCGATGTCGATGTCCCCGCCCTTGATCTGGTCGACGATCTCGTGCTGCTCCCCGGCCCCGCGGAACCGCGACAGCACGGCGACCTCCACCGGGAACCCGCTCATTCGCTCGCGGAACGTCTGCCCGTGCTGCTCTGCGAGCACCGTCGTCGGCACGAGCACGGCCACCTGCCGCCCCGCCATCACCGCCTTGAACGCGGCCCGCACGGCCACCTCCGTTTTCCCGTACCCCACGTCCCCCGCGATCAGCCGGTCCATCGGCTTCGTCGACTCCATGTCCGCCTTCACGTCCGTGATCGCCTGGAGCTGGTCTGGTGTCTCGACGAACGGGAACGCCCCCTCCATCTCGATCTGCCACGGTCCGTCCTCCGCGCACGCGTCCCCCACCGCCACCGCCCGCCGCGCGTACAGGTCGAGCAGCTCCTGTGCGATCTCCGCAACCGCCCGCCGCACGCGACGCTTCGTGTGCGCCCACTCCTGCGACCCCAGCCGCGTCAGCGAAGGCGGCCGGTCGCTCGGCCCCACGTACGCGCTCACCGCATCGAGCTGGTCCGTGGGAACGTAGAGCCGGTCCCCTTCCGCGTACTCCAGCTCCAGGTACTCCCGCTCGACCCCGTCCGTCGTCCGTCGCGTGAGCCCCGCGAAACGTGCGATCCCGTGGTCGATGTGTACGACCGAGTCGCCCGGCTGGAGCGTCGTCAGGATGTTCGGTGTGATGCCCCGCCGTCGCCGCTGCGGACGCCGTGTCCGCCGCAGCCCGAACACTTCCTCGTCGCTGATCAGCGCGAACGTCTCCCCCAGCAGGAACCCGCCGCTCGCCGTCGCCGGCACGATCGCGACCACCCCAGGCTCCGGCGCCGTGTCGAGCTCGCGCGTGAGCCGTGGGGTCAGCCCCGCCTCCTCCATCAGGTCGGCGAGCCGCAGCGCCTGCTGCGACGCCAGCACGACCGCCCGCCCCTCCTCCGCCCACTCCGTCGCCTGGCGCACGACCTCCCGGATCCGCCCCCCAAACGCAGGCGGCGTCGCGAACGGCAGCCGTTCCGCCCCCAGTTCCTCCGCCCCGAACCGCCCCAGCTCGATGCGCCCCTCGTGTGCATCCAGCAGCCGCCCCACCGCCTCCGGCTCGAGCCCGAGCGTCGGCAGCCCCTCCGGTATCTCCCCCCGCCGTTCCAGCGCGCCTCGCGCCTCCTCCTGGTGGCGAACGTGCAGGTCGAGCGCGTCGACCCCCTCCTCCCGCTCGTCGACGATCACCAGCGTGTCCGGTTCGAGGTAATCGAACGCCGTCGCGCGATTCAGGAGCGGCTCGAAGTACCCCGGGAAGCGGCTGCGTTCGCCGCCCGCCAGCAGCTCCAGCTCCTGCGCGATCGCCTCCGCCGCTTCCCCCCCGACGCTGATCGCATCCCGCACGTCGCGGGCGCGAGCCTGCGCCTCCGGCGTGTGGCTCGCCAGCGGTGGTAGCACGACCGACTGCACCCGCTCGATGCTCCGCTGTGTCTCCAGGTCGATCCGCCGGATGCTCTCGACCTCGTCGCCGAAGAACTCGATCCGCAGCGGCTCCTCCGCCCCCGCCGGGAAGACATCGAGGATGCCGCCCCGCCGGGCCGCCACCCCCGGCTCCTCCGCCAGCGCCTCGAAGCGGTACCCCGCCTCCTCCAGCCGCCGCTGGAGCGCCTCCGGCGCCAGCTCGCCCCCGACCCGTACCTCCGTGCCCGCCGACTCCACCTCCGGCCCCGCCCGGAACTCCGCCACCGCCGCCCACGACGCCACGACCAGCGCCGGCTCCCCCGTCCGCAGCTGGCGCTGCGCCCGGTCGCGTTCGGCGATGGCCGCCGGGTCGTCCTCGGCCAGCTCGTACGGGAGCCGTTCCCCCGCCGGCAGCCGCACGACCGGCAACTCCCCCGCGTACAGCGCCAGCTCCTCTGCCAGCAGCGACGCCCGCCCGGGGCTCGGCGCCAGCACTAGCGTCGGACCATCCCGGTCGGCGGCGAGCGCCGCCATCGTGACCGGCTTCGCCGCCTCCGGCGCGCCCAGCGCGACCGGCTCGCGCGCACGAGCCAGCCCGCCGAGGTGCCCCTCGACCGCCGTCCGAACGCCTGCCAGCTGACTCGTCACGTCGCGCTCCAACGCCGATCGGCCCGAGCGCTTAGCGCTCGGGCGTCGCAACAGGGTACCAGTGGGCGGTCGTGAAGAGTGGATAGTGGCTGGTGATTGGTGAGTAGTTGGCTATCGGCCCGCGCCTGGCTTTCGCCTACTCCTCACCGACCACCGACCACCGACCTCCGCGAGCGAAGCGAGCCACCATCCACCACTCACTATTCACTACCCACTACCCCGGCCTCGTCCAGCGCCTCCGCCAGGTGCAGGACTCGCGCCTCGATCCCCGCCTCCCGCACCGCCGCCTCGTACTGCATCTGGCACCCCGGGTTCGCCGTCACGATCACGTCCGGCCGGTGCTTCCGGAACTGCGCCGCCTTCCGCGCCCGCAGCTCCCCCGACATCCCCGGCTGGATGAGGCTGTAGATGCCCGCCGCCCCGCAGCACATGTCCGCCCCCTCTGTCTCAACCAGCTCGCACCCCTCGACCGCTTCCAGCAACGCCCGTGGCTCGGCGCTGATCCCCTGCGCGTGCGCGAGGTGGCAGGCGTCCTGGTACGCGACCCGCGCCGGTAGCCGCCCCGGCGGCAGGTCGCGCCCCGCCAAGTACTCGCTGAAGTCGACCACCTTCGCCGCCACCGCCTCCGCGCGCCCGGCGAACTCGGCGTCATCCGCCAGCAGCTCGCCGTACTCCTTCATCGCCGCCCCGCACCCCGCCGAGTTCACGACGATCGTCTCCGCCCCCGACGCCTCGAACGCGGCGATGTTCGCCCTCGCCAGCCGCCGCGCCTGTTCGAGGTCGCCGTCGTGTGCGCTCAGCGCCCCGCAGCACCCCTGTCCGCGTGGTGCGAACACGTTCGCTCCGCTCCGTTCCAGCACTCGAACGCTCGCGCGGTGCACGTCCCCGAACAGCTCCCCCATGACGCAACCCGTGAACAGCGCGGCATCGCCTGCCCCCGCCGCATCCCGTGGGCGGAACGGCCTACCTGGCCGCCCGAGCTGCGCCTCCAGCCGCCCCAGTGGTCCCGCCAGCCGCAGCACCCCCGATGCCCGCACCAGCCCCCGCAGGGGCGACCGCGCGAACCAGCGCACCGGCGCCAGCATCGCCGCGAGCACCCGCCGACGCGCGATCACGTTCCGCAGGGCGAAGCGTCGCAGCCGTCGCTCCCAGCCCCTCGACGGCGGCGCGGCGTCGAGCTGCGCGCGCGCCCGCTCCATGATCCGTCCGTACGGCACCCCGCTCGGGCAGACGGCCTCGCAGGCGCGGCACTGGAGGCACAGCTCCCAGTGACCCTGCACCGCCTCCGTCAGCGGGATGCGGTCCTCCGCCACCGCCCGCGCCAGGTGGATCCGCCCCCGCGGCGACTCCACCTCCAGCCCCGTGATCGCGTAGGTCGGGCACGCGTTCACGCAGAGCCCGCAGTGGACGCACTTCGCCAGATCCGCTGTGTCCGGAGCGTCCTCCGCGAGCGGCCAGCCGGTCATCTCACAGGCCGCCCACGTACCGGCCCGCGTTCAGCCGCCCGTCCGGATCGAAGGCTGCCTTTACCGCTGCCATCCGGCCGAAGTTCGCCGGCCGTCCCCACGGATCGAGCGCCCCCCGCAGCTCGTCCGGGATGCGTTCCGCCACGAGCCCCCCGCCGCTCTCCGCCAGCCCTGCCCGCAGCCTCCCCACCGCTCCCGCGACCGTGTCCGCGTCCGGCAGCGACCCCTCCCCCCAGGTCGCCCGCACCTCCCGCGCGAGTGGCCGCACCAGCACCCGCGACGGCCCCAGCCCTTCGATCGCCGCTGTAGTCGACGCAATAGCGCTCGTCGGGCAGGACACCCGAACGGTGAGCGCATCCCCTTCCCCGAACCCCAGGTCGCGCACCGCCAGGTAGTCGCCCTCGCCGGACGGCACCAGGTCTGCCTCTGCGATGCTCTCCGCCTTGGGAACGGCCCCCTCGGTCAGCCGCACGATCCCCACCCAGCCGCTGTCCTCCCTCGTCAGGTCGAGCAGCTCCGGTCGCAGGTCCGCCCGCAGGAACCGTTCCGCGAGAGCCTGCCCCTGCGCCAGGGTCTCTGTTTCGAAGCGCAGGTCGATCGTCTCGACGCGTGGCAGCACCCGCACCGCCACCGACGTCACGATCCCGATCGTCCCCAGCGACCCGCACCAGAGCCGCATGAGGTCGTACCCGGTCACGTTCTTCACGACGCGGCCCCCTGCCTTCACCAGTTCGCCGTCCGCGCGCAGCACCGTCATCCCCAGCACGAAGTCGCGCGGGAGGCCGTGGCGCGTGCGCAGCGGGCCGCCCGTCCCCACCGCCAGCACCCCTCCCAGCGTTGCCTGTTCCGCATGCGGTGGATCGAGCGGCAGCCGCTGTCCGGACCCGGCCAGCCGTGCGTCGAGCTCCCCCAGCGTGACCCCCGCCGGCGCGACCGCCGTCAGGTCCGCCGGCTCGTGCTCGACCTCCCCTGCCAGCGCCCCCCGCACATCGACCAGCATGAACGGCTCCCGTGGCGCGCCTCCCAGCGCGAACTGCGTGCCCGCCCCCACCGGGACGAGCGTGCGTCCGTCCCGTTCCGCTACCAGCTCCCGCAGCTCGTTCAGGCTCGCGGGGGCGACCACTATCTCGGGGGTGCGTCCCGCCACGAGCGGCGGCGCAGGCGCTGCCGCCTCAGACATAGGCGTCGGGACCGGCTGCCGCCAGCGCCCCCTCCTGGTGCGCCATCTCGCCGCAGCCGGTGCCCTCGGGGAGCACCTTGCACGGGTTGAACCCGCCCTCGTTCCCGAAGATGCCCCGCACGCGCCGCATGTTCTCCAGGTCTTCCTCGCTGTAGAGCCATGCCATGAATCGGTTCTTCTCGAAGCCCACGCCGTGCTCCCCCGTGAGCGCGCCCCCAGCGTCGACGCAGATCCGCATGATCTCCGCGCCTGCCTCCAGCACTCGCGCCGTCGCCCCCTCCTCCCGCTCGTCGAAGAGGAGGCAGGGGTGCAGGTTGCCGTCCCCCGCGTGGAACACGTTCGCCACCGGGAAGCCGTACCCCTCCCCGATGCGCGCCACCTCCCCCATCGTCTCGACCAGCTTCGAGCGGGGTACCACCCCGTCCAGCAGGTAGTAGTTCGGCGCAATCCGCCCAAGCGCCCCGATCGCGCCCTTCCGTCCCTTCCAGAGCAGCTCCCGCTCCGCGGGCTCGGTGGCCGTGCGGATCTCGGTCGCGCCGTGCTCATTGCAGGCCGCCCGCGCCTGTGTCACCTGCCCCCGAACCACCTCGTCGATGCCGTCGAGCTCGATCAGGAGCACTGCTCCCGCGTCAGGCGGATAGCCGCAGCGAAGCCCCGCCTCCGCCGCCTGCAGCGTGACCGTGTCCATCATCTCGAGCGCCGCCGGTACCAGCCCCGCCCCGATCACCGCCGAAACCGTCTCGCTCGCGCTCTCCACGTCGTCGAAGATGGCGAGCAGCGTCACGACCGTTTCCGGCACCGGCACGAGCCGCACCACGACCTTCGTCGCGATCCCCAGCGTCCCCTCCGACCCGATGAACAGGCCCCGCAGGTCGTAGCCGGTCGGCTCGGGACCGTGGCTCCCCAGCCACTCGACCTCCCCGCTCGCCGTCACGACCTCCATGCCGATGACGTGGTTCGTCGTGACCCCGAGCGCAAGGCAGTGCGGCCCGCCAGCGTTCTCCGCCACGTTCCCGCCGATCGTGCAGGCCTTCTGGCTGCTCGGGTCGGGCGCGTAGAAGAGCCCGTGTTCCGCCGCGATCTCCGAGAGACGGATGTTGGCGACGCCCGGCTCGACCGTCGCCGTCCGCTCGATCGGGTCGACATCCAGGATGCGCCGCATGCGCGCCGTCGCCAACACGACGCCCTGGCGAGTCGGCACGGCCCCGCCGCTCAACCCCGTGCCCGCCCCTCGTGGCGTCACGGGAACGTCGAGGGCGTTGCAGGCGCGCACGACGCCCTGCACCTCCTCCGTGTTCGCGGGGAACACCACCGCGTCCGGCAGCGACCGGTCGATCGTGCCGTCGAGCTCGTACACGAGCAGGTCCTCCGGCTTGTGCAGCACGTGCTCCCGCCCGACCACGTCCCGGAGCGCTTTCAGCAGCTCTGCGCTCACGCCTTCGCCTCCTCCCGGCAGTCCTGGCACAGGCCGAAGATGGCGAAATGCTGGAGGTCGGCCTGGAAGCCGAAGTCGCTCCCGACTTCCTCCGCCAGCCGCTCGAGATAGCGGTGGTCGAGCACCTGCATCCTGCGGCAGCTCGAGCAGATCAGGTGGTGGTGCGCCTCCCCCGCCGACCACTCGAAGAGGAGGTCGTCGCCCCCCATGTCCGTCACCGTCGCAAGCTGGAGGCGCTTCAGCATCTCGACCGTCCGGTAGACGGTGCTCAGGTCCACCATCGGGTAGACCGTGCGGACCTCGTCGGCGATCTCAGCCGCGCTCAGGTGGCGTCCCGCGTGGCGCAGCGCCGACGCGACGAGCAGCCGCTGCGGGGTCACGCGGAAGCCCGCCTCCCGCAGGGTGTTCGCGGTCTCCTGTTCGCACGCCATCGGACACGCCTAGTCTACAGCCGCGCCCGCGGCTCTCCGGGGTTCAGGCAGTGAGGGCTGTCTGGCGCGGCCTACCAGATACCCAGCGCCATCTTCACGTCTTCGCTCGCCATCGTGCGCGGGTCCCAGGGCGGGTTCCAGACGATCTCGACGTCCACGTCCTCGACGCCCGGCAGGTCCTTCACCTTCGCGTAGACCGCCCCCCGGATGATCGGCCCCAGCGGGCAGCCCGGGCTCGTGAGCGTCATCTTCACGTTCACGGTGCCCTCGTCCCACTCGATCTCGTACACGAGCCCCAGGTCGACGATGCTCATGTCGATCTCCGGGTCCTTCACTTCGCGAATGCGCTCGCGCAGCTCCTCGTCGGTCGGTCGGATCTTCGTCTCGGCGTCGGCCATCTCAGTCTCCTTGCGGGCTCGTCGCGTGGTCGGTGTCGTCAATACTCAGGGCTTCGCGCAGCACTTTCCAGCAGAGAAGGGCGCACTTCACCCGTACGGGGAACTGTGCCACACCCTGCAAGGCCTCGAGGTCGCCCAGCGCCGGGTCGGGTTCGGCCGCCTCCACGAGCTGCGCCTCGAACAGCCGCATGACCTTCCGCGCCTCGCCGATCGTCCCGCCGCATATGCGCTCCGTCATCATCGAGGCGCTGGACTGGCTGATCGAGCAGCCCTGCCCGCGGAACGCCATCTTGCAGATGACGTCCCCCTCGACCGCGACGTCCAGCTCGATCTCGTCGCCGCACACGGGATTCGCGCCCTCCGCCTGGTGCGTGGGCGCCTCCAGCGCCCCCGCGTTCCGGGGACGCCGGTAGTGATCGAGGATCACCTCGCGGTACAGCTCGTCAAACTGCGGTTCGGCTCTCGACACGTCCAAACACCCGTTTCGCCTCGTCGAGCGCCTCTACGAGCGCATCGACTTCGCGTTCTTCGTTGTAGAGGTAGAAGCTCGCCCGGTTCGTCGCTGGAACGCTCAGGTGGCGCATCAGCAGCTGCGCGCAGTGGTGCCCCGCCCGGATCGCGACGCCGTACGCATCGACGATCGTGCTGACATCGTGGGGATGCACCCCCTCGACCTCGAAGCTGACCGCCCCGCCCCGCACCTCCACGTCGTGCGGACCGTGCACCGTGATGCCGCCCGACCGCTCCAGCGCCTCGATCGCGTAGGCGGTGATGCGCTTCTCGTGCTCCCGCACCTCCGCCATGCCGAGTTCGCGCAGGTAGTCGAGCGCCGCGCCGAACGCGATCACGTCGGCGATGTTCGGCGTGCCCGCCTCGAACTTGTGCGGCCCCTCCGCCCACGTCGACCCCTCCGGCTTCACGATCGAGATCATCTCGCCGCCGCCGAGGAATGGCTCCATCTCCGCGAGCAGTCCCGGTCGCGCCCACAGGACGCCGACGCCCGTCGGCCCCAGCATCTTGTGGGCGGAGAAAGCGAACACGTCGCAGCCCAGGGCCGTGACGTCCACCGGCAGGTGCGGAGCGCTCTGCGCCCCGTCCACGAGCAGCAGCGCGCCCGCCTCCCGCGCGATCTCCGCGATCTCCGCGATCGGGTTGATCGTGCCCAGCACGTTCGACATGTGCGTGACGCTCACGAGCTTCGTCCGTTCGCCGATGAGCGAGCGCAGTTCGTCCAGGTCGAGCCGCCCCTCCTCGTCGATGCCGGCGTAGCGGAGCTGCGCGCCCGTGCGGGCAGCCAGCAGCTGCCACGGCACGATGTTCGAGTGGTGCTCCATCAGCGTGAGCACGATCTCGTCGCCGTCGCGCAGGTTCGCATCGCCCCAGGCCCGCGCCACGAGGTTGATGGACTCGGTCGTGTTCCGTGTGAAGACGATGTCCTCCGCGTTGCCCGCTCCGATGTGCCGCGCTGCCTTCGCGCGTACGCCCTCGTACGCTTCCGTCGCCTCGACCGCGAGCGTGTGGATGCCCCGGTGGATGTTGGCGTTCTGCGTCTCGTAGTAGTGCGTGAGCGCCTCGATGACTGCCCGCGGCTTCTGCGTTGTCGCGGCGTTGTCGAGGTAGACCAGCGGACGGCCGTTCACCTCGCGACTCAGGATGGGGAAGTCCTCCCGCAGCCGGGCCGTGTCGATGCTCACGCGCCCGATCCCAGCGCCGTCAGCTTCGCCTCGACCAGCCCGCTCAGCTCGTCGCGCACGCCCTCGCGCAGCGCGCTGCGGTCGAGCGGTTCGCCCAGGAAGCCCCGCACCAGCAGCCCCACCGCCCCCTCCCGCGTCAGGCCCCGCGACTGGATGTAGAACAGCTCCTCCTCGTCCACCGGCCCCGCCGTCGCCCCGTGGCTGACGCGCGTCACGTCGTTCGTAAGGATTTCGAGCACCGGGTCGCTGTCCGCCTTCGCCGAGCGGCTCAGCAGCAGGTTGCGGTTCTCCTGGTTGGCGTCCGCCCGGCGCGCCCCCAGCCCCACCTTCGTGAGTCCGTAATACACCGCCCGCGACTGCTCCCCCAGCGCCGACTTGAACAGCAGGTCGCTGCGCGTGTCCTCCGCCACGTGGTCCTGGAGCGTGTAGAAGTCGACGTGCTCCTGGCCCCCGCCCACCGTGATGCCGTACATCTCGCTGCTCGAGCCCCGCCCCTCCAGCGACGACGTGATGTGGCTCTTCACCAGCCGCCCGCCCGTCACCAGGCTCAGGCTCCGAACGTCTGCGTCCCGCTCCGTGACCGCGCGCTGCTCGGCGAAGACGCGCGTGCGCGCGCCCCAGCGGTGCAGCGACGTGTAGCTCACCACCGCGCCCGGTCCGACCAGCAGCTCGACCGCCGGCAGGACCGCAATCGGCTCGTCCCCCGACCGGTACTCCTCGATGACCGTCAGGCGGCTGTTCACGCCCGCCACGATCAGCGTATGCGGCGTCGCCAGTGTCCCCGCTTCGGAGTACTCCCGCGTCAGCCGCACCGGCTCCGCGATCTCCGCGTTCGCCTTCGTCTCGATGAGCACGCCCCCGCTCAGGAAGGCGTAGTGCAGCGCCGTCAGCCGGTCGCCGTCGACCGCCACGGCTTCGCCCACACGCTCAAGCGCGTTCCCACCGGCCTCCTCGAAGCTCGCGACCGTCAGCCCTTCGGCGGCCTGTCCCTCGACCGAGATCGAGGGCGCCGTGCCCGGCGGCGCAAACCCGTCCAGGTCGAGCGCTGCTGGGTCGACGTACTTCCACGGCCGGTCCAGCGCCGGCGACGGCATTGCCAGCGCGTCGAGCGTCCCCGCGCCCTTCGCGCGCAGCGCCGCGACGGCCGCGCCGTCGCCCAGCGCCTCGCCGAGGGCGCGGCTCGCCTCGGGCGTGAGCAGCGAGGCGGGGGTGCTCGGGGCTGATGTCATGCGGTTCGCACTCCTCTTGACTTGACGAGTTGACGCGCGGTGCGCAGGCGATCGCCATTCCGGCTCCGCCTTTGCGCGGCGCTGTTCGCGTGCCGGCCTAGCCGATGGCGCCTTCCATCTGCAGCTCGATCAGGCGGTTGAGCTCGACGGCGTACTCCATCGGCAGCTCCTTCACGATCGGCTCCACGAAGCCGTTGACGATCATCTTGGCGGCGTCATCCTCACTCAGGCCGCGGCTCTGCAGGTAGAAGAGCTGCTCCTCGCTCAGCTTCGAGACGTACGCCTCGTGCTCGATCGACACGTCGGGCGCGTCCACCTCCATCGTCGGGTAGGTGTCCGAACGCGATTCCTCGTCGAGCAGCAGGGCATCGCAACGCACGCTCGAACGCACGTTGTCGCAGCCCTCGTAGACCTTCAGCAGGCCGCGGTAGCTCGTCCGCCCGCCGTCCTTGCTCAGCGACTTCGACACGATCGTCGAGGTCGTGTCGGGCGCCATGTGGACTACCTTGCCGCCCGCGTCCTGGTGCTGTCCCTCACCCGCGAACGCCAGCGAGAGGATCTCGCCGTGCGCCCCCGGCTCCATCAGGAACACGCTCGGGAACTTCATCGTGAGCTTCGAGCCGAGGTTCCCGTCGACCCACTCCATCACCGCGTCCTCGTAGGCCGCCGCCCGCTTCGTGACGAGGTTGAAGACGTTGTTCGACCAGTTCTGGATCGTCGTGTAGCGGACGCGCGCGCCCTTCTTCACGATGATCTCGACGACCGCGCTGTGCAGCGAGTCGCTGCTGTACACCGGCGCCGTGCAGCCCTGGACATAATGAACCTGGCTGCCCTCGTCCGCGATGATCAGCGTCCGCTCGAACTGCCCCATGTTCTCCGTGTTGATGCGGAAGTAGGCCTGCAGCGGAATGTCCACCTTCACGCCCTTGGGCACGTAGATGAACGAGCCACCCGACCAGACCGCGCTGTTGAGCGCGGCGTACTTGTTATCCCCCGGCGGGATCACCGTGCCGAAGTGCTCCTTCACGATGTCCTCGTACTCCGCCAGCCCCTGGTCCATCCCCAGGAACACGACTCCCAGCTTCTCCAGGTCCTCGCGGATGTTGTGGTAGACGACCTCGGAGTCGTACTGCGCGCCCACGCCCGCCAGGTACTTCTTCTCCGCCTCGGGAATCCCCAGCTTGTCGAACGTATCCCGGATGTACTCCGGCACGTCGTCCCACGAGCGCTCATCGCGGTCCGTCGCCCGCACGAAGTAGTGGATGTTGTCGAAGTCGATCGTCTCGAGCAGGTCCGTGCCCCAGGGCGGGTTCTCCATCTCCTGGAAGCGCTCCAGCGCGTTCAGCCGGAAGTCCCGCATCCACTGCGGCTCGTCCTTCATCTCCGAGATGGTGCTCACGATCTCCGGTGTGAGCCCCTTGTTCGCCTTGAAGAGCGCTTCCTCTTCGTCGTAGAAGCCCCACTTGTAGCCGTCCTCGCGGACCAGTTGTTCCGGTGTGGAGGTCATGGCTCGTCTCCCTCAGGCCGTCGAGGCGGCCGCTTCAATGGTGTCGTACCCGCTCTCCTCGAGCTCTTCGGCGAGCTCGGGACCGCCCGAGCGCACGATGCGCCCGTCGATCAGCACGTGTACGAACTGTGGCTTGATGTAGTTGAGCAGCCGCTGGTAGTGCGTGATCAGCAGCAGGCCCATGTTCTCGTGCATCAGCGCATTCACGCCGTCCGCGACCGTTCGCAGGGCGTCGATATCGAGCCCCGAGTCCGTCTCGTCCAGCACCGCCATGCGCGGCTGCAGCATCGCAAGCTGCAGCATCTCCGCGCGCTTCTTCTCGCCCCCGCTGAACCCGTCGTTCAGGTAGCGCCGGGCGAAGTCGCGGTCCACCTTCAGCAGCTCCATCTTCTGGAACAGCTCCTGGCGGAACTCCCGCACCGGAACCTCCTCCCCGCGGACGGCGTTCACCGCCTGCCGCAGGAAGTTCACGACCGTCACGCCCGGTACCGCCACGGGGTACTGGAAGGCGAGGAAGAGCCCGCGCCGCGCGCGCTCGTCCGGGGCCATCCCGTCCAGCGCCTGCCCGAGGAAGCGCACCTCGCCGCCCGTCACCTCGTAGCGGGGGTTGCCCATGAGCGTGTTCGCGAGCGTGCTCTTGCCGGAGCCGTTCGGCCCCATGATGGCGTGTACCTCGCCAGGGCGGATGGTCAGGTTCAGCCCGGTGAGGATCTCGTTGCCCGCCACGTTGGCGCGCAGCGCATCGATTTCGAGAAGCGGTGCTTCGGTCATGCGTTCCCTTCGGCGGCGTCGCCCACGGCGGCGCCCTCGTGTTCAGGTTTGGTGTTCAGTTCCACGCGATACTCGCAGCAGGGCGAGCCGTCCACGATACGTTCGATCTGCTCGACGTCCTTGCCGATCAGCAGGCTGATCGCCTGCCGGTCGGCCTCGCACGGCAGCCGCGAAAGCTCTGCCGCCTGCGGGTACGGGCAGCACGAGTTCACGAGGTGGAAGCCGTCGTCTTCCGCCCGCCACGTCTCCAGGATCCCCTCCCGGCGCAGGCTCTCCGTCACGTGCTCGACCAGGTCCTCGCCGTCCTCGGACCCGGCCACTTCGTCCCGGTGCCGCTCCGCGAGCGAGGCCGCGACGCCCGTCGCCACCGCCTCGTCGATGTGCTCCTTGCCCAGCCACCCCAGGACCCGTGCGAACAGGTCCGCGTACGCCGGCGGCGCCTCCCCGGCGCCCTTGGCCGTGGGGTACCAGCTCAGGTAGGGACGGCCCGTCGCCTGCTTCACCGGGCGCGATTCGATCAGCCCGTCGGCGCGCAGGTGGTCGAGATGGCGGCGGATCGCTGCGGCCTTCACGCCCAGCGCATCCGCCACTTCCTCCACGCGCGCGCCGTGGTGCTCGATTACATAATCGAACACGCGCTCCCGGGTCCCGTGCAGGTGCGGTTCCATGCCCCGATCGTAGGAGGCGCCGCTCTCACAGGCAAGGGTTTTTCGATCATTTTGTAGCGAAAGTTCCGTCCCCGGCAGCGGTCCCTACGAACGGTAGACTCCCGAGCACCGTGAAGCGCCGGCTTCCTGCTCGCCCTCAGGCTCCCCCGCTGAGCTCCCCCAGCGCTTCCGCCCAGCACGGCCCCACCCGCTCCCACCCGAACCGCCCCGCCGACGCCCGCACCGCCGCCCGGTCCCCCTCGCCCGGCCCCGACAGGATCGCCTCCCGCGTGAGCGCCAGCAGCTCGGCCTCCTTCTCGAAGAGGCACCGTTCCTGCAGCGCCTCCGGCACGAGCGCCGGGTAGTTGTAGCGACGCGGAGCGATCGGCAGGCACCCGCACCACATCGCCTCCACCGTCGAGATGCCGAAGAACTCGTGCCGCGTGCTGCTGATGCTGATGTTCGCCTCCCACAGCAGCCGCGCGTACCCCGCCCGCCCCTCCACCGGCCCGAACTGCACGAGCCGCTCCCGCAGCCGCTCCGGCAGCTCCTCCATCGCTGCGCTCGGGTTGTCGCCCCGCTCCCCCGCCACCGCCACGCGGAAGTCGTGCCCCTCCTCCGCCAGCGTCGACACCGTCCGCACGAACGCCTCCGGCGACTTGTCGAACTCCCAGCGATGGTTCCACAGGATCAGCGGGCTCCCGCCCGCCTCCGCCGCCCCATCCCCCAGCGACGCGAGGTCCACCCCCACCGGCAGCACCGTGCTCTTCCCCCGGATCGCCTCGATCCCGTCCGTCGTCAGCCAGTTGTTCGGCTGACGCTCAAGCTGCTCCAGCGCGTGGAGAAAATCCTGCCGGTGGTACTCCGAGTTGAACGCCACCCGGTCTGCCGCCAGCGCCGACAGGTAGTTGATCTGCCCGAACCACGAGTTCAGCTTCGTCCCCCGCAGCCGCGGATACGTGAGCTGGTTCTCGTGCATGAACAGCAGCACGGGCGTCCGCTCGAATCGCGGCCGCGTCAGCGCCAGGAACGCCGGCAAATCCAGCATGTCCGACACCAGCAGGAAGTCGAACGGCCCCTCCGCCTCCGCCGCCTGCCCCGCCAGCACCTGCGCCCCCAGACGCATCCGCCGCCGCCACTCCCGCCCCGGCAGCGTCAGCAGCTCGAGCTCGTGCCCCCCATGCGCCACCAGCCCCTCCGCGAACGCACGGTGGCTCCCCCCGAAGAACGGCTCCACGAACAACCCACGCGCCATGCCGAAAGGCTACAGGTCCCCGCGCTCCGCCAGCTTCTCGACGATTTCCAGCAGCTCCCGGTCGCTCTCGTTCACTTCCTTGTACTGCGAGACGCAGTACCCCCCGTACTTCTCCACCAGGTACCAGTCGTCGTCGATGATCACGTCCGGCTTCGGATCGACGCGCGGGTGCTTGTCGAAGCACCCGTCGACCCACTCCGAGAGGCCGTGCCGCTCCACCGTGCGCTCGCTGTACAGCTGCCCGCCCGCCGACCACACGTAGATGCTGTGCCCCGCGCCCTTCAGCCGCTCCATCGCCTCGTGCGCCCCCGGACGCAGCGAGCTCATGTCCTTCGTCGTGTAGACCAGCGTGTGGTCCACGTCGAAATAGACGTTCAGGGAGCGGGTCGCGTCGGTCATGGGGTGAGCGCTATGCCTCAGCGATCGTCAGGCCCCACACCGGCCGGTAGCGCCACGTGCGGATGCCCTTGTAGCGGATGCCGTGCTTCCGGCAGAGCCGCTTCGCCTGCTGCACCTGCCCCGAGGGCACGTACAGCAGCAGATTGCCCATCTTCGAGAACGGCAGCCACTTCTTCTCCGCCTGCTCGTCCGTGATCGTGTCCGCCGTCTCGACCTGCGCCACGAACTCCAGCCACTGCCCCGGTCGCCGCACGACCACGATGTCCGGGTAGAGCGGCTCGCCCTCCCATTCGCCCACCGAGATCGACGGCTCCGGGTCGTTCAGGAGCGTTTCCAGCTCCGGGTGCTCCTCGCTCGGGTAGGGGAAGCGCGACTGCGCGATCTCCGCGACCGTGCCCGTGTGACGCTGATCCCGCAGCTCCTTGACCGGCACCGGCGACTCCTTTGCCTACTCCAGGATCACGAGGGTCTCGCCCTCGGACACCTGCGCGCCCTCGCTCACCGTCACCTCTTTCACGGTTCCGGCCTTGGGCGCGTTGATCTCGTTCTCCATCTTCATCGCTTCGAGGACGAGCAGCAGTTGACCCGCTTCCACGGCGTCGCCCGCCTGCACCTCGATCCGGAGCACCTTACCCGATAGCTGCGCCGCCACGCCTCCCGGCACGTTCGAGATTGCCGGCGCGCCTCCGCCCGCCGCCGCGCTCGCTGCCTTCGGCGTGGGCCGCGCCGGACCGCCCCCCAGCCGCCCCTCGTACTCGAGCGTGAACGGCCGGTGGTCGACCTCGATGGCCATGCCCGACTCGCGCGCGTCCTCGGGGGGAAGCGCCACGCGGTAGCTCACCGCGCCCGCCGTCACCGTGTCGTACGCGTCGCCGCGCGCGATCGTGACCGGGAACTCTTCGCCGTCGACGACAACCGTGTCGCCTCGTACTTCGACCTCGTAGGTGCGTCCGCCGA
This sequence comes from Dehalococcoidia bacterium, assembly GCA_022827945.1. Classification (GTDB taxonomy): domain Bacteria; phylum Chloroflexota; class Dehalococcoidia; order Tepidiformales; family Tepidiformaceae; genus UBA2991. The sequence continues at coordinate 104,097 of JAJEIT010000035.1, forward strand.
TCGTGACCGTCGCCATCGTTACCGCATCTGCCTCATGCGCCCGAACTGGCGCCACTCGGCGCCCGGGCCCGCGCCGTTTGCGGATGGCGCTGCGGTGGGGCGCGCCCCTGCCGCCGGCCGGTCCTTGATCGCCATCGCCCCCACGACCGCCGCCACGAGCTCGCGCTCGGGGCCGCCGCCCTCGCGCCGCCATTCCAGGAACTTCTTCGCCGGCTGCGGGAACATCACGTACGAGAGCACGTCCTCGGGGCTCTCGGCGAGGTCGCCGATCTCCTCCTTCGCGCTCTCCAGCTCCGGCTCGAGGTCGTCCGCCGGACGGTGGTCGATCTGGGGCACGTCGCCCAGGACGAGGTCCAGCACTTCCTGCGTGATCGGCTCCGCCGTCGCGCCGTAGAGGCCCTGCGCGAGGTTGCGCGTCTCCTTCGTCACGACGCCGTAGCGCTTCCCCGTCAGCACGTTCAGCACGGCCTGCGAGCCCACGATCTGCGAGCTCGGCGTCACCAGCGGCGGGTAGCCGAGGTCCGCGCGCACGCGCGCGTTCTCCTCCAGCACCTCGCCCAGCTTCGCCTCCTGGCCCTGGTCCCGTAGCTGACCCACGAGGTTCGAGATCATGCCGCCCGGAACCTGGTGCCGCAGCACCCCCGCGTCGACGCCGAGCAGGTTGCTCTCGTGCTTCCAGTACTTCTTGCGCACCCCGCCGAAGTAGTCCGCCGTCTCGACGAGGTCGTCGAGCGCGATGCCTGTGCCGTTGTCTTCGTCCTCGCCCAGCGCCGCCACCAGCGTTTCCGTGGCCGGCTGCGAGGTGCCCCCCGCGAGCGGGCTGATCGCCGTGTCGATCGCGTCCGCGCCGGCGCGAACGGCCAGCAAGTACGCCATCTCCGAGTAGCCGGAGGTGTCGTGGCAGTGCAGCTGCAGCGGAACGTCGGGATGGTCGCCCTTGATGCGCGTCACGAGACGCTCCGCCATGACCGGGCTCAGCAGCCCCGCCATGTCCTTGATGCAGAGCGAATCGGCGCCCATCTCCACCAGCCGGTCGGCCAGCGACCCGAAGCTCTCGACCGTATGCACGGGGCTCGTCGTGTAGCAGAGCGTGCCCTGCACGTGCCCGCCCGCGCGCTTCACGCCCTCGAACGCCGTCTCCAGGTTCCGGGTGTCGTTCAGCGCATCGAAGATGCGGAAGATGTCCATGCCGTTCTCGACGGCGCGCTCGCAGAACTCGAGCACGACGTCGTCGGCGTAGTGCCGGTAGCCGACCGCGTTCTGGCCGCGCAACAGCATCTGCGTGGGCGTGTTCTTCAGCCGCGCTTTCACCTCGCGCAGGCGCTCCCACGGGTCTTCCAGCAGGAAGCGCATGGCCGTGTCGAAGGTCGCGCCGCCCCAGCACTCGATGCTGCCGTAGCCGATGGCGTCCATCCGCTCGAGGGCGGGAATCATGTCCTCGGTGCGCATCCGCGTGGCCAGCAGCGACTGATGCCCGTCGCGAATGGCGGTCTCCGTGATGCGTACCTGGCCCATGCTCGGCGAAGTCCCCTGCCGCCTGGATCGGCGACTTTGCGGCTCTACGTGAACACTATCACAAGCGCCCTTTACGGCCAGCGCGAGAAGGCCGATCCGCCGTGTGAATCCGCCGATGCGCTTCAGTTCCTCTTGGCCGGGGCTATCGCGCGGAGCTGGCAATCCGGTCGAAGAGCGCGCTCACGTCCCGGCTGTCGTCAGTGAAGCTTCTGATGTCACGACTCAACTCCTCGCCGGTGTTCAGGTCGAGGTGGAGTAGGGAACCGCTTACGACGTCTTGCAGCCCGAGGATGTAGCGACCGCCTCCGAGGACAAACCCCGTGAAACGCATGAGCCGCATGCCTGCCGGGACATCGATAACGAGAGGCGAGTGAGGGGCAACTCGATACGTCGCCCCTCCCGGAACAGGTTGGTCCTGCAGCATGACTGGTGGGCGGCCTGGAGAGCCCGGTCGGGTGGGAGGCGGGTGCCATCGAAGTTCCACTTGCAGCCCCTCCTCCCCAATGAGGTCGACGAAGTAGCGCGCCGGACACTCGTCGAGGAACTCAGGCAACTCCTTGACCGCCAGGAGCTTGCGCGGCGGGTCACCGGGAGGATCCGGGAGGATGGCCTTGACCCTGTATCGCTTCCAGCAGTCCGGGCTCCGGACAGGGACCCACTCGACCACGTCACCTACTTCGATGCTCTCGTAAATTGCCGCATGTGAAACCCCCGCGCTGTCCGACATGTTCACGAGAAGGGCTGTCGCATCGTAGAGATCGACGAAATTGTCGGCGGCGCTTGCCGTGGAGCGCGTATTGGTCAGGAGGGCGTGGCTGCCCGCCGTCGCGACCGCGCCGGTGGTGTCGTAGCTGTTGTAGTGGAGGGTGACGGGCGGGGGTGGCGAGACGCGCGGCGGGAGGCGCACCGTGACGTCGCCGTAACGGTACCGGTAAGACTTGCTGTAGCCATCAAAAGAGGTCCACGTAGGTCGTTTCGAAGGCGGCCCAGTCGCCGCCCGCGCGACGGGCGCTGATGTAGTGCTCGATCGGATCGTCGATGCGCTCCCAGATCCGGATCTCGATACTCACCGCCGTCCCGCTTCTCGCTCGGGCCGGTATCGTGATGTCGCTGTAGCGAAAGAGCCCGTCCTCGCTCAGGCCGTCGTCGAAGTGTAGGCGGATCGTGCCGAAGGGCTTCCAGCTTCCGCTCGCGGGGCGGGCGCTCACGTAGTTCACCTCGGGATCCTCTTGGTGCTCCCAGATCCGGAGATCGACGATCACCGCTTCCGCCGGCTTCGCGGGAGCGTCCTCGCCTGCCGCCACGGCCGACGATGCGATGACTGTGATGACCGCTGCGACGAGGGCAAACGCCAGGCGTCCCATGGCGCCACACTAGCACTGTGGCAGGTGAAATACCGCGTCCGTTGCCCCTACAGGGGAATGTTGCCGTGCTTCTTCGGCGGGTTGCGGTCCGCCTTGTTCCGCAGCATCTCCAGCGACGTGATGATCTTGCCCCGCGTCTCCCGCGGGTCGATCACGTCGTCGACGAAGCCCCGCCCCGCCGGGATGTACGGGTTCCCGAACCGCGCACTGAAGTCTTGCGCCAGCTCGTCCCGCTTCGCCTCCGGGTCGTCCGCCTCCGCGATCTCGCGCCGGTTGATGATGCCGACCGCCTGCTCCGGACCCATCACCGCCACCTCCGCCGCCGGCCAGGCGAAGTTCATGTCGCCCCGCAGGTGCTTGCTCGACATGACGAGGTACGCCCCGCCGTACGCCTTCCGCAGCACGACCGCGATCTTCGGCACCGTCGCCTCGCTGTAGGCGAACAGCAGCTTCGCCCCGTGCGTGATGATCCCGCCGTACTCCTGCGACGAACCCGGCAGGTACCCGGGGATGTCGACCAGCGTGATGATCGGGATGTTGAAGCAATCGCACGTGCGCACGAAGCGCGCCGCCTTGCGGCTCGCCTCGATATCGAGCACGCCCGCCAGGTGCATCGGCTGGTTCCCCACGAACCCGACCGTCTGCCCGCCCATCCGCGCGAACCCGACCACCACGTTCGGCGCGAAGCTCTCGTGTACCTCGAAGAAGTCGGCGTCGTCGACGATGCGGTAGATGATTTCGCGTACGTCGTAGGGCCGGTTCGGCTCGTCCGGCACGATCGTCAGGAGCTCCTCCTCCGGCGCGTGCGTCGGGTGTTCGGTCGGGAAGAAGGGCGGATCCTCGGCGTTGTTCGAGGGCAGGTACGAGAGCAGCCGCCGGACCTCCGCGAGCGTCTCCTCCTCCCCCTCGATGGCGAAATGCGCCACGCCTGAGCGGGTCGCGTGGATGGTCGCCCCACCCAGCGTCTCGTGGTCGATCTCCTCGCCCGTCACGTTCCGGATCACGTCCGGACCGGTGATGTACATCTGCCCCGTCCCCGAGGTCATGAAGATGAAGTCCGTGATCGCCGGGCTGTAAACCGCCCCGCCCGCGCAGGGCCCCATAATCACGCTGATCTGGGGCACCACCCCGCTCGCCAGCGTGTTCATCGCGAACATCTCGCCGAAGCCGCGCAGGCTCTCGGGCCCGTCCTGGATGCGCGCCCCGCCTGAGTCCTGGATGCCGATGATGGGCGCCCCCGTCATCAGCGCGAGGTCCATCACCTTCAGGATCTTCTCCCCCACCGTCTCGCTCAGCGATCCACCCGACACCGTGAAGTCGTACGAGAACAGGTACACCGGGCGCCCGTCGATGCGGCCCCAGCCCGTCACCACCGCCTCCGGACCGCGGTCCGCCCCCCGCGGCCGCACCAGCGCGTCGACCTCCTCGAAGGTGTCCTCGTCCAGGAGGAGCTCGATGCGCTCCCGCGCGGTCAGCTTGCCGCGCCCGTGCTGGGCCTCGACGCGCCGCTCGCCGCCGCCGGCGCGAGCCTCGTCCTTCCGTTCGTTCAGCTCCGCCAGCCGCTCCTGCACGGTCTTCGTCATTGCTCTCTCCTCCGGGCCCTTCGCCCGCGGAATCCTGCGGTTCCTCGCTCGCGGCGCGGGGCGCTCGCGCGCGTCGTCAATGTGTAGTTGGTGGAGACAGGGGGAGTCGAACCCCCGACCTCAGCATTGCGAACGCTGCGCTCTCCCAACTGAGCTATGTCCCCACGGGCTGCCGCGATCGTAGGGACGGCCCTCTCGGGCCGTCAAATGAGCTGGCCCGCACAAACCACCGACCACCGATCACAGACCACCGGTCACAGGGGAGGAGCAGGGAGGAGGAGTAGGGAACCTAGCGTCGCCGGGAGGAGCCTCGTCCGATGCGGTAGCTCGTCTCGCCGGTGAACTGGCGCTCTTCGCCGCACTTCTTGCAGCGGCCGAAGGTCAATTCGCCTCTTGGTGGGTCCAGGATCCAGTGGTGGACACAACTGCCTACGACTTGAAGCGACTCGGCCTTCGCCATCGCCATTCCCCCTCGACTGGGTATCGGCGCGCAACTTCCGGGAAACACCCCGCCCGTCGGCCGCTTGCCTCAAAGACGCATCGAGTCTAGCGGGCGTAAAGATGCCTTTCAACGTTGTTATGACGATTCGTCGCCAAGTGATAGCTCGTTTGTGATGAAAAGCACGCCTTTCGCGACATCGACCGCTTGCACAACCGATTCGATCGCCGGCACCAGCGTCTCTCCCGAGGGACCCTGCACGACATAAACATCGTTCGCCCCTGTGTTCAGCACCTCGCTGATCTCCCCCAGCCTCTTCCCGTCCTCCCGCACCACCTCCAGCCCCACGATGTCGGACACGAGGTATGCGTCCGCCTCCAGCATCAGGTCTTCCTCCGCCACCTCCAACAGCGCCCCGCGCGCGTCGTCGACGTCGCTGCGGCGTCCCAGCCCCTCCAGCCTCAGGAGCACCCGTCCCCGGTCCCAGCGAACCCGCTCGATTCGATGCTGCCGCCCGAGCAGCCAGACCTCCCCGTCCGGCTGCAGGTTGGGAAGTTCAGGGTTGAAGGGCGCGACCCGCAGCTCGCCGGTGTTCCCGTGCGGACGCAGCACGCGCCCGACCGCGACGAAGCCCTCGCGGGGCTCGATGGGACCGCCGGGACGGGAAGGGGGAGGCTGCGCCGCGCTCGCGGTCAGTCCCCGATCTCAAGGCCGACGCGCACATCCTCGCGGATGGCCGCCACCTTGATCAGCGAGCGCATCGCCGTCGCGATCCGCCCGTCGCGGCCGATCACCCGGCCAATGTCGTCCTCCGCCACGTCCAGGTGGATGATGATGCGGCCGTGGTCGTCGTGCTCGGTCACCCGAACCTCGTCTGGCTCGTCCACGAGCGACTTGGCGATGTACTCGATCAGGTTCGACATCATCGAGGCCATGGCTAGCTCTCCGTGGCTTCGCCGGCGAGTGCGGGCTCGGCTTCGGCCTCGCCCTCCTCGGCTGGGGCCTCATCCGTGGCTTCCGCTTCGGTCTTGCTCTCGGCAGACGTTTCCCCTGCGGCCTCAGCCTCGGCCTCGGCGGCCTCCGCCTCCGCGGCTGTCGGAGCATCCGCGACCGCTGCGCCGTTCAGGATGCCCGCCCGTCGCAGGATCTTCTCCGCCGCCTCCGAGGGCTGCGCCCCCTGCGAGAGCCAGTGGCGAGCCCGGTCGGCGTCCAGGTTCGACGTGGGAGGGGTGGCGTGCGGGTCGTACGCGCCCAGCGACTCGAGGAACCTGCCATCGCGCGGAAAGCGCTGATCGGCGACCACCACGCGGTAGTACGCCTGTCCCTTCTTCCCTACACGTCGCAGCCGGATACGCAGCACTCGCCGATCCCTCTCATTTCGCTGCTCGCGATGCTACCCCACGTCCCCGCTACGCGCCCGCTACAGCCGAGGCGGGGGAAGGACCTCGGTTCAGACGGAGTCGTGGAATGCTGCGGACTGGCGCTGAGCCCTTCGGGCATCCCACTTCTTGCGGAGCGCGACGCCAGCATAGGCCGTTCCGATGCCTACCGCGCCAGCCGCCAAGTAGAGAAACAAGACAGCGGCCCAAGAGGTGCCATCGCTCGTGTACTGGTCCGGGTCCGGTAGGTGGGTGACCGACACGTACAACGAAAGGGCGATGAGGCCCAGACCGACGAAGGGCCACACGAGAGGCCACCAATCCTTCGGGAACACGAACCCTATCACGCCGGGGCCGATGAACAGGAACACGAAGGTGAACCACATCAACGCTACGGCGAGCACCAGCATTGCGTACCTCTCTCGGATGCCCTACCGAACAGGGGTCATCGGACACTTGCGCGTGGTCCCAGCAGGGTTCCGCGTCCGAAGCGAGGAACACCTAGGTAAGGTCACGAGCTCGATTCCCCGCCAACTCATGTGAACAGGCCCTAACCCAGCCCCGGGATCGCCGGCATCTTGCCCGTGCTGATCTGACGCGCCAGCTTGCGCGCCTCGAAGAACTGCTTCAGCAGACGGTTCACGTCCGCCGGCATCGTCCCGCTCCCCGCTGCGATCCGCCGGCGCCGCTTCCCGTCGATGCGGTCCGGGTGGCGACGCTCCCACGGCGTCATCGAGAGCACGATCGCCTCCGCGTGTCCGAAGTACGACTCATCCAGCGAGTCCACGTTCAGCTGCGACTTGATCGAGTTGAACCCCGGCAGCATCTGCACGAGCTGCCCGATCGGCCCCATCTCCCGCACCTGCCGTAGCTGGTCGATGAAGTCCTGCAGGTCGAACGACCCCTTGCGCATCTTCTCGTTGAAGCGCTCCGTGTCCTCCTCCCCCATCGTCTCCTTGGCCCGGTCGATCAGGCTGAGCATGTCGCCCATGCCCAGGATTCGCCCCGCCAGCCGGTCCGGGTGGAACGGTTCGAGCGCGTCCGTGCGCTCCCCCACCCCGATGAACTTGACCGGCACGCCAAGCACCGAGCGGATGCTGAGCGCCGCCCCGCCCCTCGCGTCCCCGTCCAGCTTGGTCAGAACGACCCCCGTGATGTCGACCTGGTCGTGGAACTCCTTGGCCGCCGTCACCGCGTCCTGCCCCGCCATCGCATCCGCCACGAACAGCACCTCGGCCGGGTCGAGCTGCTTCCGGAGGTCCGCGACCTCCGCCATCATCGTCTCGTCCACGTGCAGCCTCCCCGCCGTGTCGACCAGCACGTGGGTGACCGCCGTCCGCCGCGCCTGCTCCATCCCCCGCTCCGCGATCTCCCCCGGCTTCGCGCTCGTCCCTTCCTCGTAGTAGGGAACGTCGATGCTCTTTGCGAGTGTCACCAGCTGCTCGACCGCCGCCGGCCGGTAAATGTCGCAGGCGACGAGGAACGGACGCTTTCCGTCAGCCTTCAGCCTCGCCGCGAGCTTCGCCGCCGTCGTCGTCTTCCCCGACCCCTGCAGCCCGACCATCAGGATCACCGACGGCGGCTGCGGGGCGTTCGCCAGCCCCTCCGCCTCCCCGCCCAGGATCTCGGTCAGCTCCCGGTTGACGATGTCGATGACCTGCTGCGCCGGCGTCAGGCTCTTGAGCACGTCCGCGCCCAGCGCCTGCTCCCGCACGCTCGACGTGAACTGCCGCACCACGCGGAAGTTCACGTCCGCTTCGAGCATCGCCAGCCGCACGTCACGCAGGACCCGGTCGAGGTCCTCCTCCGTGACGGTGCCGCGGCTCCCGAAGCGCTGGAACGCGCCCTGCAGCTTGTCGGTCAGCGCCTCAAACATGCCGTCGAGTCTACGTCCTCGACGGCCCTAGTACATGATGAGTCGGGCGGGGACGAGCCGCTGCAGGACCGGGTCCACGGCCAGCCCCAGACCCTCAAGCGTGTACGCGCCCAGCAGGGGCGGGGACCCTTCTTCGCCGAAGGCGACGACGGTTGTCACGCTCCTGTCGCCGAGTGTGGCCCTGGCCTCGCCGATCTCCGTCTCGACAACGTGACCGTCGGCCAGGATGAAGCGGCGCAGGTCAAACGGCTCGACGCCCAGCTCGCGCAGCAGGCTTGCCGGCAGGGTCGTGTACGCGGACCCCGTGTCGACGGTGGCCTCGACGTCTCTGGACGAGGCGCCACTCATCCCGGAGATGCGCAACGGGACGTTGAAGGTTCCCATTCAATGATTCTACCGGATCATTAGTGGGGAACTCAAGGTCTAGAGGCCGCGCTCCACGAGCATCGCGCTCAGGTCACTCAGCCGGCAGGCGTAGCCCCATTCGTTGTCGTACCAGGCTGCCACCTTCACCAGGTTCCCGCCGACCACGTTCGTCGAACGCCCGTCGACCACGCTCGAGCGCTCGTCGCCCTTCAGGTCCATCGACACGACCGGGTCGTCCGTGATGCCGAGGATGCCCTTCATCTGTTCGCCCGCCGTCTCCGCCACGATCGCGTTGACCTCTTCCTTCGAGGTCTCCTTCTCCGTCAGCGCCACGATCTCGACGATCGAGACGGTCGGCGTCGGCACCCGGTAGGCCAGTCCGTCCAGCTTGCCCTCGACCTCGGGAATCACGAGGCGCAATGCCCGCGCCGCCCCGGTCGACGTCGGCACGATGTTGAGGGGTCCCGAGCGCATTTCGCGCGGATCGCCCCCGCCCGCCTGGTCGAGGATCTTCTGCGAGCTCGTGTAGCTGTGGACCGTCGTCATCTGGCCCTTCACCAGCCCGAAGTTATCGACCAGCACCTTCACCACCGGCGCCAGGCCGTTCGTCGTGCAGCTCGCGTTCGAGATGACGTGGTGCGCCGAGGGGTCGTAGCGCTCGTCGTTCACGCCCAGCACGACCGTCAGGTCCTCGTTCCGCGCAGGCGCGCTGATGACGACCTTCTTCACGCTGTCCCGCCGGTGCGCCGCCGCCTTCGTCGCGTCGGTGAAGAAGCCCGTGGACTCGATCACGATCTCGACGCCCGCGGAGCCCCAGGGAATCTGCCCCGGATCCCGCTCGCTGAAGACCTTCACCAGCCGCCCGTCCACAGCGATCCCGTCGTCGGTGGCCCGCACGTCCCGGTCCCAGGGACCGTAGTTGCTGTCGTACTTCAGCAGGTTCGCGTTCGTCTCGACATCCACCAGGTCGTTGATCGCAACCACCTCGAGCGTGTCGCCGTGGCGCTCGCTGATTGCCTTGAAGACCTGCCTGCCGATCCGTCCGAAGCCGTTGATTCCAATCTTGGTCGCCACCGTGTACCCCGTTGTGTTGAGTAGGTGGGTGAAGCCTAGCCCCCGTGCGGCGCAGGCGATAGCCCGACCGCTTTGAGCCCCCACAGGAGCGCCTGCGCCGCCTCCGACGGCGCCCCCAGCTCCCCGCCGCCGCCCCCTTCCGTCCGTGGCGACCACCCCGCCCGCAGCCCCACCAGCCCCATCCCCCGGGCCGCCTCCACGTCCCGCGCCTCCGCTCCGACAAACACGCACCCCTCCGCCTCCCGCCCGAAGTACGAGAGGCACTCCGCGGCCCGCGCCCCTACCTCCCACGTCTCCCCCTCGGGCGTAGCCGAGAGCACCGTCAGGAAGCGATCGACGCCCGTTGCCTGCGCCTGTTTCAGGGCAATCGCGTGCGGCAGCCGCGAGATCGCACCGATCTCGATGCGCGCCGCCCGGATGTCGTCCAGCGCCATGCCCGTCCCCTCGAACACGAGCAGCCGCTTCATCGCACTGCGCCCCTCGATGCGCTCGCACAGCTCCGCTGCCCGCCGCCGCTCCTCCGGGTCGTCGAGCACGATCGCGAGGCTGTCGCGCCACGGACGGCGGTGGTACTCCTCGACCAGCGGGCGGGCATCAATGCGCCGGTTGGCGACGCTCATCAGCGTCTCCTCGAGCGTGTAACGCCAGGCCGGACGGCTGTCGATGAGCGTCTCGTCGAGGTCGAAGATGACCGCCCGGTAGGCGGGCTCGAACGTGCGCCCGGAGGTCACCGCCGCTTACGAATCGCCGGCGAGCGCGGCGAGGGCGGCCTCGTATTCGTCTGGGGTGTTCAGGTCGAGCAGGCAGCGCTCGTCGCTGGCCACGTCCACGATCTCGTCGACGTGCGCCTCCATGACGCCCCGAAGGCCGCGCTCGTCCTCGGTGGCGGCCAGCAGTTCGCCCCGCAGACGCCCCGCCACCACGACCGGATGGCCGTGATGGTCACCGTGGACGGGCCTCGTTGCGCTGTCCGCCGATGTGTGCCCCTCGATGACCGACCGGATCAGGTCCGCCGGGCGCGGCTGGTCGACGTTCAGCAGCACGATCGCCGAGGCCTCCGGGCTGACTGCCTTCGCCCCCGCCCGCAGCGACCCCGCCCGTCCCAGCTGGTAGACCGGGTTCAGGACGCTCCGGTAGGTGAGCCCGTGCAGCTTCCGGTGGATGTCGTCCGCTCGGTATCCGAGCACCACCACCACCTCGTCCACCCCCGCCTCCTGGAGCTGCCGGATCTGGTAGCAGATGAGGGGCTCCCCGCCCCAGTCGAGGAGCGCTTTCGGCTGCCCCATGCGGGTCGACATGCCCGCCGCGAGGAGGATGCTCGAGATCATGCTGGTCGCGCCCCTTTGCGTGCCCGCAGTCTAGGCGCGGCGCGCACTTCGGGCGAATGCTCCGCCCTAGTGAGTTGCGACTGTTCCGAGGGAGGAAATCTCAGTGGTTTTCGAAGCTGTTGAGTTCTGGGTCCGTGCCGAGTTCCAAATGCGCGTAGACCTCAAGGAGAGACTGTTCAATGGGGTCTGCAACCTCGGCGACGCGCACCTGCATTTCGCCCACACGTTTCTTGGCGGCCGCGAAGAGAGCATTGAAGTTCGGCACTTTCGCCATGTCCTTCCTGGACATGGCGTCGATCTCCAGTTTCCCTCCCATGTTGTTTTCCCTGAACTCTCTCTTTGCCAGATTGAAGGCGAATGACGCGCTCTCCGAGCCGGAGCTGGGGCGACTGTGTTCAAGCAGTCGGTCGGCAAGCCTGTCAGAACGGCCTACGTATACGGGGACGTTGTCGTCGTAGAGCACATAGATGCCTGCGTTCGCGCGAACCTTCTGGCGGAGGGTTCTTCGCTCGGTCCCCGTCTTCATGCCGATGAGTGGGCAGGCCTCAAGAGCGGCCATGTACTCGGACATCTTGGCAATAGCTTCGTGAAATCTTGGGTTTTTCGGCACCCTGGGATTGACCTCTAAGTTCGCTGTTGGGTCACATCGGCTGGACGCCGCGCTTCTCCACCACCACGTCCCCCTCGACGTGCGCCTGGCACGCGAGCCGCAGCCGCGGATCCTCGATCGACCGCACCCCCCGCTGCCGGATGAGGTTCTCCCGCTCGTAGCGACCCATCGCGCTCAGCCGCCCCACCCCGGAGATGACCTCCATCGCGCAGTTCGTGCACTCGCCGATCTTGTCGCACCCGATCGGCCAGAAGTAGCCCTCTGCGGTCACGGCGTCCATCACTGTCTCGCCGTGAGGCGCTTCGACCTCGATACCCAGCGGCTCAACCCGAACGCGCGGCATAGCTCCAGCTTACTCCCCCTCGACCCAGACCCCTTCGACGGGTACGTCGATGGCGGTGTCGCTCCAGAACGCGCCGTTCGGCGCCGTCGCCGGTTCCGGGTCGTGCGGACCCGCCTGGATCGCCCCGAACGCCTCGCTCATCGACGTCGCGAACGCGACTGGCGGCCCGATCCCCTCCGCCACCTCCGCCACCGTCATGCTGTCGAGGAAGCGCTCGCCGAAGTAGTCGAGGCTCGTGCGCGGCAGCAGCACGAGGTCCGCCTCGACGCCCGCCAGCGTGCGCACGTAGTCGCCGCCGCTCAGCAGCCCGCTCACGTTCACCCGTTCCCCGAAGAGCGTGTTGGTCACGGGATGAACGCTCGCCGCGATACCCGTCTCGGCCGCGAGCTCCCCGGTCAACCGCGTCAGCGTCGGCCCGATGAGCGTCCCGCACGCGATCGCCACTCGTTTCCCCGCGAGCCCGGTCGCGGGCGCCGACCGCAACCGCCGGCGCAACCGCGCCCAGTCGTCGAGCAGCGTCCGCACCATGCCGATGCCGTTCTCGTACTGCGGGAAGCCGTCGTAGCGGCGGGCGGCGGGTACGGGCCGGCCCGCCGCCAGGTAGTACTCGTCCGCGCACTGCACGACGCTCGCGCCGTGGGCTTCCTCGCAGGCGCGCTGGAACCGCCGGATCGTCGCGATCAGCGCTCGCGCGAAGTCCCGCTCCGGCGCCACCAGATCGATCCCGTCCCGGTCCCGCGACCACTCCTCCAGCCGCGGACTCGCCCCCACCGGCACCACCGAGACCGTCTGAACGGTCGGATACAGGTCCGTCAGGTCGTGCAGCGAGCGCTCCAGCGCTTCGCCGTCGTTCACCCCCGGCGTCAGCACGATCTGTGTGTGCGCCAGCAGGCCCAGGTCCCGCAGCCGCTGAAGCTGTGCGACCACGTCCGGCGCGCGCTCGTTTCCCAGCAGCCTGCGCCGCAGCTCCACCTCGGTCGCGTGAACCGACACGTTCAGCGGGCTCAGGCGCTGCTCCTCGAGCCGCGTCCAGTCGTCCTCCGTCAGGTTCGTCAGGGTCACGAAGTTCCCGTGCAGGAAGCTCAGCCGGTAGTCGTCGTCCTTCAGGTAGAGCGGCTTGCGAAGCCCTTTCGGCAGCCCCTTCAGGAAGCAGAAGAAGCACATGTTGTTGCAGACCTGCACCCCGTCCCACGTCGCCCGCTCGAATCCCATCCCCAGGTCCTCGTCGGGATCCTTCTCGAACACGACCAGGTCCTCGCTCCCGTCCGCCTTGCGGAAGCGCGCCGTGATCTCGGGCTCGGCCGCATAGAACTGGTAGTCGACCGCGTCGCGAAGGGTCCGTCCGTCGATGGCGACGATCGCGTCGCCGGGGACGATGCCCGCCGCTTCAGCCAGGGAACCGTGGACGACGGACGAGACCACGCCGCCCTCCGGCGTCTTCACGCCGCCTCGGCCTCGTGTTCCAGCCGCAGCGCCTCCAGTTCCTCGCGGATGCGCTCCGTCAGCGCCTCCACCTGCTTCGACAGTGATCCCTCCCCGCGCTCAACCGGGAACGGTTCCCCGATACGAATCGTCAGCTGCGGCCGTGGGAACAGGTGCCCCTTCTTCCCGAGTTGGTTCGTGTTGAACACCCGGCAGGGGAGGATCGCCGTGTTCGTGCGCAACGCGATCAACGCCGTCCCGCCCTGCAGCGGCCCGAGGTCGCCCGTCTTGCTGCGCGTGCCCTCCGGGAACATCCCCAGCAGGCCGCCGTTGTGCACCTCCGCTTCCGCCTTCCGCATCGCGTTCCGGTCGGAAGCCCCCCGGTACAGCCTGATCGGATTCCAACCGACGACGAACGGCGTGAGGATGTAGCGGAACAGCTGCTCCTTCGCCATGAAGCGGATGTACCGCCGGCGCGGGGCGAAGGCGATCGCGAGCATCATGGGGTCAACGTTCCCCAGGTGGCTGGAGGCGAGGATCAGCGGCCCGCCCGGGACGTTCCCCCGTCCCACCACCCGCCAGCGCGCCATCAGGAGCAGGATCGCGTACGAGGTCCACACCGACCACCAGTAGAAACACGGAACATAGATCGCCCACAGGAAGCGCCCCACTGCCTTCACGTCGTTCGCTCCTCTATCGCAGCTATCGCTGCCGCAATCATCGCACCGGCGTCCAGTTCCCCGGTATCGATCACGATCGCCCCTTCCGGCACCACCAGCGGACTGGCCGCGCGCGTGCTGTCGAGCGTGTCCCGCCCCGTGATGTCCCGTTCTGCCTCGCTGGCGCTCTGCCGTTCCCCCCACTCCGCCGCCTGCTCGCCCCGTCGCTGCGCCCGCACCTCCTCCGACGCCTCCAGGTAGAACTTCACCGGCGCGTCCGGCAGCACCACCGACCCGATGTCCCGCCCGACCAGCAGCGACGGCTGCATCGCCGCGAAGAAGCGCTGCTGCGCCACCAGCTCCTGCCTCACCCCCGCGATCGCCGCGTAGTCGCTTACCGCCCCCTCGACCTCCGGCGCTCGCAGCAGGTCGGTCACGTCCTCGTCGAGCAGGCGGACGCGCGCCTCGCTGCCCTCGATCGCGAGCCGCAGGTCCCCGCTCCCCGCCAGCTCCTCGCAGGCGTCGGCGTCGCTCGCGGGGACGCCCGCGCGCTGCGCCGCCAGCGCGACCGCCCGGTACATCAGCCCCGTATCCAGCAGCACGTACCCGAAGCGCTCGACCAGGGCGCGAGCCAGCGTGCTCTTGCCCGAGGCGGCGGGCCCGTCGATTGCGATCGGATGGGGCGCTTGCGGTTTCATCGGCGGTTCGGGGTCGGCTGTCGCCGCTCGCGCCATGCTACCGCCCTCTCGCGCCTCCGCTCGCTTCGCGGCGCCGTACAACGCCTCGACCTCCTCCGGTGTCAGATCGCGGCTCTCGCCCGAGCCCAGCGTCCCCAGGGCAAGCGGCCCGATGCGGATGCGTCGTAGCGTCACCACCCGCCTCCCGACCACCGAGAGCATCCGCCGGATCTCCCGCTTGCGCCCCCCGTGCAGCGTGATCAACAGCCAGCGGGGGTCGGGGCGTTCGGGCGAGCCGCTCGGGCTCACCACCTGCACCGAGTCCGCCTTCAGCCGCTCCCCTTCGTGCCGCACCCCCCGCACCAGCCGCTCCCGCCCCCGCTTCCCCAGCGGCTGGTCGATAGCGACCAGGTACTCCTTCGAGACCTCGTGCCGCGGGTGCGTCAGCAGCTCCGTGAGTGCCCCATCGTTCGTGAGCAGGATCAGCCCCTCGCTCTCCAGGTCCAGCCTGCCGACCGGGCGGAGGGTCGCCTCGGGGATGTCGACCAGCGACGTGACCGTCGGGCGTCCCCGGTCGTCACGCACCGCCGAGAGAACCCCGGTTGGCTTGTGCAGCGCCACGTACCGGTAGCGCTCGCGCAGCACTGGCGTCCCGTCGACCGTGATCTCGTCCTTCTCCGGATCCGCCCGCGCCCCCAGCGTGTCGAGCGTCTTGCCGTTCACCGCGACGCGCCCCGCCACGATCATCGCTTCCGCCGACCGCCGCGACGCCACACCCGCGTTCGACAGGATCTTCTGCAGCCGCTCAACCGCCACGACGCCACCTCCCCTGCCAGGCTCCCCGCAGGGCGACCAGTACCAGCACGATACTCGCGCCCGCCGCCGCCCCAAGCACGATCCAGGGCGTGGCGCCGCCCGGCTCCTGCTCGAACCGCGTTGGTAGCGCGACCGGCGTCTGCCCGGCCTCGGGCGCGGCCTCCCGGACGGTAGCCGTCGTCGCGCCCGGAGCTGCCGTGGGCGCTGCCTCGGCCGCGACCGGCGTCTGCGCCTCCGATTGGGCTGCTGTCGCCGTTGCGGCTGCGAACACGTTGCCGCTCCCTGGCGACGGCCGCAGGGTCACGCCCCAGCGTCCCTCGCCGGCGACGGCCTCGTAAGCGCGGGCGCCGAGCGTCGCGCCGGACCCGGCGGCGGCAGGTGGTGGGTCGAACACCTCCCTATTCTCGCCAAACGACAGCGCATCGACGACTTCGCCCGTCGGGGACAGCAGACGAATCGTGTCTCCCGCGTTGTTCAGACCGTTGCCGATCGTCCCGTCCGGCGCTCGCACCACGAGCACGTTCACCGGCAGGACCGCCGCTTCCGCCGCGACCACCACGTACCCGCCCGGCGGCACTTCCACCCCCGGCAGCGCATCGACCGAGCTCGCATCGCCGATCGCCCACCCCGCCGTGCTCACGACCACCGAAGCCGTGTTCACCAGCTCGACCCACTCGTAGGCGCGATCCACCCCCGGCTCGACCGGGTCCGCGAGCACCTCCGAGAGCCGCAGCGCGAGCGGCCCCACTTCCTCCCCCTCCCCACCATGAGTCGGGCTCGGTGTCGCGACAGCCCTGGGCTCAGGGGTCGGCGTCGGTGTTGGGGTCGAGGTCGGTGTCGTGGGAGCAGCCGGAGGCGTCGGGGTTGGCGTTGGCGTCGGCGTAGCCGTCGGGGGTTGTGTGGGTGTTGGTGTCGGTGTCGGCGTCGGCGTCGGTGTCGGTGTCGGAGTGGGAGTCGGCGTGGGAGTCGGTGTTGGGGTCGGTGTTGGCGTGGGTGTGGGTGTGGGTGTCGGAGTAGGTGTAGGAGTGGGCGCCTCCCCGACCCCGAACCACGCGTCGTCGAACACCGCCACCGCCCCGCTCGAGGACCCCGGCTGGAACATCAACCGCAACACCGCCGACCGCGCCCCCTCCGGCGCCCGTGCCGGCCCTACCGACAGCGCCGTCCACGACCGGCTCCCCGACCCCTCCCCCGTCACCGTGCGCACCTGCCGCCCGCTCCCGTCCCCGGACGCGTACCAGGCGATCCGCAGGAACACCTCGCCCCGCCCCGTCACCACCTGCCCCCACGCCGACGCCTCATACCAGGCCCCGCCCTCGACCGTGACCGCCTGGTACAGCCACTTCGTCGATGTGGTCGTCGACCTGAGGATGGCTGCCCGCTCCCCCGTGAACGGCAGCGCCACCACCCCCAGGCCCCCGCCCTGGCCCTGCCACCCCACCGGCCTCCCCTCCTGCCGCTCCTCGAACCCGCCGTTGTACAGACCCGGCCCGATGGGATGAGGCGTCGGCGTTGGCGTGGGGGTCGGAGTCGGGGTCGGAGTGGGCGTCGGGCGCACCGTGACCGGACGCGGCGCCGCAACCTGCGCGACCCCCAACCCTTCGAGGCTCGTCCCCGCGCACCCCGCCGGCCCCGCCACCCGCACCGTCGCGATGTACAGCGCTGCCCCCGCCGGCGCGACCGTGCTCGCCGTGAGGGTCACGGGGCTCCCGGACAGACTCGCCGGGTGTGCCGCCGTCGCGATCGGGCGAGCGTTGTCGTCGAGGATCTCCAGCGTCAGAACCGCTGTCTGCGCCCCCTCCCCCGGACGCACCGTCACCGACGCCCGGTACGTCGCTCCCGCCGCCGCCACCCCGCTCACCCGCCCGCACTCCCCGCGCTCCTGCCCGCGAGCCGATCCGCCCCAGTCCCAGCCCAGCACGACGACGGCCACGCACGTGGCCGCAACCACTGCCGCCAGCACCCTTCCGACGAGCAACGGTTGAGCCTAGCACAACCGCCCCCCGCGCGGCGTTGACACCCGCCCCGACGGCCCGAACAATGCGGCCCGTCCCCGGGCCCCACGCACCGGTCCTGGACCCGCTCCCGGGGCGATTCTGAGCAGTCGAAGGAGCCCCCCATGAAGGCCGCAGTCATGTACGGCGTCGACCAGCCCCTCGTCATCGAGGACGTTCAGCTCGACGAGCCCCGCGCCAACGAGGTCCTCATCCGCACCAGCGCCACCGGCGTCTGCCACTCCGACCTCCACTTCATGGAGGGCAAGTACCCCATGGCCTGTCCCGCCGTCCTCGGACACGAGTCCGCCGGCGTCGTCGAGCAGATCGGCGACGAGGTCACCAACGTCCAGGTCGGCGACCGCGTCGTCGTCGCCTTCGTCGCCTCCTGCGGCTTCTGCGACAACTGCGTCCAGGGCCGCCCCTTCATCTGCATCAACACCAACCGCCTCGGCCGCCAGGACCGCCTCAGCATGAACGGCCAGGTCGTCACCCAGTTCGCCGGCATGTCCGCCTTCGCCGAGCAGCAGCTCGTCAGCGCCACCGCCCTCGTCCACGTCCCCGACGACGTCCCCATGGAGGCCGCCGCCCTCGTCGGCTGCAGCGTCATGACCGGCGTCGGCGCCGCCACCAACACCGCCCGCGTCCAGGCCGGCCAGACCGTCGCCGTCGTCGGCTGCGGAGGCGTCGGCCTCAACGTCATCCAGGGTGCCGTCGCCGCCGGCGCCTCCCGCGTCATCGCCGTCGACATGCTCGAGAACAAGCTCGCCGCCGCCAGAGAGTTCGGCGCCACCGACGTCGTCGATGCCTCCCAGGGCGACCCCGTCGAAGCCGTCAAGGGACTCGTCCGTGGCGGTGTCGACTACGCCTTCGAGGCCATCGGCCTCGTGCAGACCGCCGAGCAGTGCTTCGAGATGGCCAAGCGCGGCGGACGCGCCGTCATCGTCGGCATGCTCCCCTTCGACTCCCAGGTCACCATCCCCGGCGCCGCCTTCCTCCAGGAGAAGGGCATGATCGGCAGCTTCTACGGCTCCACCCGCCAGACCTACGACATGGCCTGGCTCATGGAGCTCTACCGCCAGGGACGCCTCAAGATCGACGAGCTCATCTCCCGCCGCTACGAGCTCGGCCAGATCAACGAAGCCTACGACGCCCTCAAGGCCGGCGAGGTCAACCGCAGCGTCCTCGTCCTGGAGAACTGAGGAGAGCGCTCGCCGCTGTCGCGCTGAGTGGAGCGCGCCGCTACCGCGCCGCTGAGGAGAGCGCTCGCCGCTGCGCGTCTCGCTGAGGAAAGCGCCCGGCTACCGCCGTGCTGAGTGTTCCGGCGCATTGCACTCTCTGCGCCCCACCCCGATCGTCTCCACCGACCACCGACCACCGACCACCGACCACCGACCACCGACCACCGACCAGCGACCACCGCGAGCGAAGCTCGCCAACCCCCACTCAGCGCGACGCAGTCGCGCGCTCTCCTCAGCGAAGCGCCGGCGAAGCCGGCGCAAGCGCTCTCCTCAGCCGCGTGGCAACGCGGCGCTCCACTCAGCCCTGCGCAGCAGGGCGCTCTCCTGGCCGAAGGCAGCCGGCGTCAGCCGGCGACGCAGGCCAAAACCGGACCGTAGTCCGGCAGCTCCACCACCGCCGGCGCCGTCTCGATATGCGCCACGTTCCCGTCCCCGTCGACCACGACGACCACGCGGTTCGCCATGTTCATCCCCGGCAGCAGCACGCCGTACGCCTCCGCCGTCGCCCCGATCGGGTTGAAGTCGCTCAGGACCGGGTAGCTCACGCCCGTCTGCTGCGACCAGGCCGCCAGCGTCCAGGTGTTGTCTGTCGAGATCGCGACCGTGACCGCGCCCTCGAGGCTCCCCAGCTGCTCCTCGATGATCGGGAGCTGGTTGCTGCACACCGGCGAGAACGCCGCCGGCACGAAGTTGATGACAACCGTCGACCCGCGATGGTCGCTCAGCTTGAACGGCCCCGGATCGCCCATCGGGTTCTGGGGAAGCTCGAAATCGGGGGCCGCGTCGCCCACCTTCAAAGTCGCCGTCTCAGACATATCCACGCCTCACAGTAGAAATTGGAGCCGCGATCGTACGGGCTGCGGCAGGGGCGCGCTAGGCGGGCCGAAAGGGGCTACTGCCGCAGGCTATTCGTCTGCGTGCCAGACGATGAGTGGATCGCAGAAGACCAAATACCACTTTGCAGAATCAGAGCCGTACCCAACAGATCCGTCAGTCTCCTCGATGACCCATCGACACTCGAATGTGCCTGACTTGCCGTTCACGGTTGCTTCTCCCCTTGTCAACCAGATGGCTGGCGCGGTGTTCTCCAGTTCGGTCACGCGGAAGTCGGACAGGTTGGTGTGCTCGAAGGTCTCCCTCAACTTTCCGGCCATTTGGCTGACGGAGAGCCCCTGATAGTCCAAATCCCTGCTTGGGAAGCGCGCGAGCGTTCCGAAGTTCCGTTCACGCCAAGCTGTCAGGAACTCAGCAGTAAGCACATACATCTCGTGGGTTTCAAAGTCAGCCTCGCCGGCCGAGAGTCGGCTCGACTCCCACTGGTCTAGCTGCGCCCTCGTCTTCGCGTTCTCGGCCATCCCCTGAAGAAGCTCCTTGAACGTTGGCTCAGGTTCCTCCGGTTGGTGGGATTTCGTGGTCGCTGCCGCCCAGTCAACAAGGGCGAACAGCATGTTCCACGCCTTCGTGGCGACAACCACGTTGTCGAAGCGCGTGATAGAGCCGTGCACAATTCCGTGGCGGTGGAGTTCGTAGACCTCCCCGTCCACTCGCTTCTTGATGGTCTTGTTGAACGCCTTGAGAGCGTTCGTCAATCCCAGGTGATGGCCAACTACGCTGTCCCAGGCCGTCATGTCATCGGGTTCTCGCGCAGCGACACCCTGCCTTCGATCGGGTTGGAAGTCGTTGATGAAACCGTCCATCACTGCGATTAGCTGGAGGGCTGTGCTGTCGAATTGGCCAGCGTCGTAGTGGTCCTTGGCTCGTTCGATCTGATGGAAGCGTTCGCGAAGCCCCTCAACTCCGGAGAGGCGGCTGACCAAGAAGCTCAGATTGTCCCCGTCTCGATAGAGTGCAATGAACTGTTGCTCAGCCTCCTCGCTGGTGCCCGTCTCGTCGAGAATCGTCTCAACTGCCTCGACGTTGAGTAAATCGTGGAATATCCAGTTTCGTGGGCCGAGCCGCTCATAGAAGCTATCGACGACATCCGCGAGGTGGTCCAACTGCTGCTCGATTTTGAGCAACTCGGTGCGCTGCTCCCGTGCGACGGCGATGGTCAGCAGCTTGAGGCCCTGAATTTGCTCCTTCATTTCTCGGAAAGAGGGCAGGTCGCTGGCCGAGCCGTAGGGTGAAGGGGCCGGGTTCGAGGATGTTGGGCTCATGCGGGTGGGTTCCCTATTGCCTGTGGCGGCTTCTCTTGCGCCTTGAGTCGCCAAGCTCTCGGTTCTTGGCGGTGTTCATGGCCTGAAGGTTGCGGAGGTGGTCGCTTCCGCCCTCTGACACCGGCTTGATGTGATCGATCACCCAGCCCATCGGCGAGTCCATGCCGTAGTTCTGGTAGTACATCTTGTTTCGATACGGATCCTGCCGGTACACATCAGGATCCTCTCCGCGAATCGTCTTCGCCTTCGCCCAAACATCGTCCTTTCGATCGCTCACGTCACCCACTACCGGTCCTCCAGGAGTCAAGTCCAGTCCGCCAAGGCGGGCAGACTTCCAGCTTTGATCGCAGTCGCCCCAAAGATCAATACGCTTAGGCAGACTCTCAGTTTGCTACGCCGGTGCCTACGCCACAATCTCCGCGAGCCGCGCCACCAGGTACTCCTGTGGCCGGTCGCCCTTGAGCCGGTTGCAGTGACCGCACAGGAGCTAGAGGTTGTCGATGTGGTCGGTGCCGCCCCGCGACCGTGGGATGACGTGGTCCACCTCAAAGTGCCGGAACTCGAAGTGTGACCGGTAGCCCTCGACAAGGACGGGAGCTCAGGTCGACTGGCGGACCTCAACCATCTGCAGGTTTCTCTTGCCGAAAAATTCTCCCAAAGCCTGTGCGTAGTCATTTCTGATGCCGCTTCCGACCGCACTCGATAGCTCCCAGCCTGCACGAGTGAGGGCAACCCCTGACACCTTGACCTCCGTGATCTCGTCTTGAGTCAAAGGCAATAGGCCCCAGCTTCTGCCTTGGAAGGAAAAGACGGATGTGACTGTCTTCATGTCTGGACTGACGCAGGGCTTGTAATCCATCCAGGAGTTGAATTCAGAGATGATGAGGCCATGCTCGTTCAAGCTATTGAGGACTGGGAAGTCCAAGCCGTAAGCCTGTAGCGCGTTCGTAGCTGCGTTCCCACCAAGCGATGGCACCCGGGCATCAATCCCCCTTCCATAGTGGATAACGGTGCACATTGAGCACAAGTTCTCGAACGCCACGGCGGTAGCTTGGTCCAGATCCTTCAAGATGCTGAGTGTATGAAGCGAAGTGCTTCCCGGCCGCTCCACTTCCCCTGCTAAGACCTTGGCCCACAAGGCCTGCATG
>JAJEIT010000026.1 GCA_022827945.1 Dehalococcoidia bacterium
CCACCGTCACCCCGCTCGCCGCCCCCAGCGCGACCAGCGTCCAGTAGCACTCCCCCGCCACCGTCCCCGCCGCCGCCGCCAGCAGTCGCACGTCCCGCGTCGCCAGCATCCCCAGCCAACCGACCACCGGCCACCGACCACCACCCACCACCCCCCACACCCCCTCCGCCTCCGCCCGCGCCCGGCTGTAGCTCACCGTCAGCGACCCCGCAAGCGCCAGCGCCCCCACCACCGCCGCGTTCGGCCAGTCCTCGAACCGCGCCGCGTACACCGTCATCCCCCCCAGGATGGCCGCGTCCGCGTACCGGTCCGCGATCGCGTCCAGCGCCGCCCCCAGACGCGACGTCCGCCCCGTCAGCCGCGCCAGGTCCCCGTCCACCCCGTCCACGATGCTCGCCAGCTGGATCCCGATGCCCCCCGCCACGTTCCACCCCAGCGCCACCACCGCCCCCACCCCCAGCGACAGCGCCAGCGTCCCCCACGTCGCCCCGTTCGGCGTCAGCGGCGTATGCGAGAGCGCCGCCGCCAGCGGCCGGCTCACCCGCCGGTTCACGTGTCGCGAGACGATTCCGTCCATGGTGAATGGTGACTGGTGGTTAGTGAATGGTGGGGGGCCGGGGCGGACTATCCACTATCCACCATCCACTATTCACTACCCCGCCGCTTCGCGGCGCTACCCCATCCCCCCCAGGGACAGCCCCACCAGCAGCCCGATGAACCCCAGGCACACGACGCTCAGCAACCCGATCGTTCTCCACATGCGCGCAAGTGTAACTGGTGCCCGGTTTTCGGTGATCGGTGGCCGGTGGGGCTGCGGGGACCGGCCACCGGCCACCGACCACCGGTCCTACCCACTACGCTCCCCTACTGCTGCGGTAGCGTCGGGAGGATCACATAGCCCTCGCACACGAGCCCGTCGTTGTCTTCGTCGACCTCCAGCGGTACGCGATAGTCGGGGAAGCCGCGACTGATGCCGACGGCTGCCGACTGCGGACTGAGGCTCAAGGTCGCCTCCCGGCACGACGAGAACGCCGTCGAGATGAGAATGATCCGCTGGTGGTCCGCCCACTCCTCGAAGTCGCTGTAGAAGTCCGGCAGGGTCGCGTTGAAGACGCTCTGGAAGGCCGTGTTCGCGTCCAGGCCCGCGAGGACGCTGCTGTAGAAGCGCAACCAGTCCGCGAACTCGCCGTAGTACTCGAGCGCGTACAGCATCGCCAGCGTCTTCATGTCGTCGCTCGCCTGGTCGCGCCGGATGTTCCGCGAACGCTCGTAGAAGATCACCCGCCGGAAGCGGTCCTCCGTGATCTCGGGAACGACCCCGGCCGCGTAGTGGTTCGCGAAATAATCGCTGGCGCCGTGCCCCAGCCAGCTCGGGGTCACCTCCCCCGTCCCCACGGCCCGCGAGAACCACTCCGAGGCGAGCGCCACCTTGTCGGAACGGCACGACGGGCTGAGGAACAGGTGCGCGCCCTCCTGGAACGAGCACTCGTCCGGGAGCTCCTCGAGCCGCCGCCCGAACACATCCTCGTACCGGCTGAGCAGGCCGTTGGCGGAGTGGGCGATGTTGAGCGTGATGCTCCCCGTGTGCGCGATCCCGTACTCCTTCAGGGCGAAGTCGACCACCCCTTGCATCTCCCGCTCCACCTGGCGCTGCAGCGCTGGCCGGTCATCCATGCCCCGCACCTCGCAGCAGGGGCCGGCCTCGGGCGTGTCGCTGTCGATCGGCAGTGCCGCCGGCGGCGGCACCTTCGTCGGTTCCGCCTCCACCGCGTCCGGCACCTCCACCTCCACCGAGAGGGGTATGGCCACCGTGATCACGCTGCTCAGCTGGAAGCGCCCCGAGTTGCTGAGCGCGCTCATGTTGAGCGGGGCATCCACGGTGTTCCAGTCCTCGACCCCCTGCGGACGGGTGCTGATGAACAGCTCTCCGTCCGAGATGCGCTGCCAGACGCGCACCTCCACGTTCGCCGTCGTCTCCACCGTCCGCGTCGCCGCGAACGCCCCCAGCGCGCTCCCGATCGCGATGGCCGCGATGAGCGCCGCGATGATCGTGGTCTTCACGCTCGCCCCTCCAGTGGCCCGAGCAGGATAGCGGACGGGGGCAAGTGGTGGATGCTGACCGGTGACTGGTCCTCCGGTCCCCCGGCGAGTGCGGCGAGCCCGGAATTCACGAATTTCCGCCACTCCCCCCTTGCGCAATAGATCATGCGTGCTAGCGTTTCTGCGAAATGTTGCACGAAAGCACAGACAACCCAACTGATTCGTTCACGACCGACAACCTCGCCACCGTTTACGACGTAAACGTCATGGGCGAGGCCGTCATGGAAGACGTCATCGAGCGTTACGGGAAGCTCGCCGCCCGGGTCGACCGCCAGGCCGCGACGATCGCCGCCCAGGAAGCGGCGCTCGCCGGCCTGCGCGAGCTCGTCCGGCAGCTCCTGTCCCTCTTCGCCCCGCCGCCCTGTCCCCACGGGGGTAGTGAATAGTGGATGGTGAATCGTGAATAGTGATTGGTCTCCACCCCTGTCCCCCGTCCCCGGCGAGCTCCGCTCGCCCGTCCTCACACAAGACCACTATCCACTAACCACCACCCACTATTCACTACCCCCGGTGAATCGTGAATAGTGATCCGCCCCGTCCCCCGGCGAGCGCAGCTCGCACACCATCCACTACCCACTATTCACCATCCACTACCCCCATCCAGGGCTATCGCGACCTCGAGGTGTGGCGGCAGTCGATGGATCTCGCCGCGACGGTGTGGAAGCTATCCGCCGGGTTTCCCGCGGAGGAGCGCTTCGGCATGACCAGCCAGCTGCGAAGGGCCGCCTCCTCCGTGCCGGCGAACATCGCCGAAGGCGCCGGGCGGAGCGGAACCGGAGAGTTCCTCCAGTTCCTCGGCATCGCCAGCGGCTCCCTTGCCGAGACAGAGACCTTCCTGCTCCTCGCAGAGCGCCTTCAACTGCTCCCCCCCGAACGCTCGAAAGCCGCCCTCGACCAGGCCGAAGCCGTCGGCCGCATGCTGACTGCGCTCAAGCGCTCCCTCCGCAAGCGGAGGGGCGCTTAGTGATTAGTGGATGGTGAATAGTGGATAGTGATTAGCCGCCCCGGCCCCGCCCCGCGCCCCCGGCGAGCTCTGCTCGCCCGTCCTCACACAAAACCACTATTCACTAACCACCATCCACCATTCACTATCCACCATTCACTACTCACTTTGCCCCCACTAGTTAACCTTTCGACGCCAATGGCGTTGTAGGCATCAAACCCGAACTGCGCTCAGGCCTCCGTGGGCCCTGCGCGTGGGCGGAACAGGTTGACCGTCGGGCATGCGAAACGTAGGCTCGCCTCCAACTCTGACCGCTTCTGTACCACGGAGAAAGGAGGCCGCTTTCCCCCGCTGAGCGAGGCGCGCGCGCCGGTCTAGAGGGCCCGCGCGAGAGACGTGAGACGCGAGGGTTTCACCCATAGACACCACGCACAGGGGAACGGCCCGGACCCGCCTGGAGGCCTAGCGCCAGGCACTGGCGGCAGAACGAGCGGGCGGCCCCACAGAGGAAGCGGAGCACCCTTCCGCTATCCGCCCGCACGATCCGGGCGAGTCCGGAACACGAACCAGGCCCACACGGGCCGCCAGAGACACCCAACTCAACACCCAACACAAAAGGGGTACTTGATTTGAAGAAGAACCTCATTAGCGCCATCGCCGGCTGGAAGTCCGCCGCGCTCCTGGCGCTCATCGCAATGGTGGCGGCCGTCGCCTTCAGCGGCGTCCTCTCCACCACCCAGACCGCATCCGCCGTGCTCGGGCTGCAAGTGGGCGGGGCCGACAATACCGGTCCTTACTCTCCGGGCACTGTTGTGACGGTCTCGACCAGCACTACAGTTGGTCTTGATACCACCACCGGCGGCGACTACACGAACTGGACCATCCAGACGACGGGTGGAGCGGAAGCGACTTTCCTGGCCAGTGGCACTACCACGCTGACTTGCCAGGATGCCACTCCTGCTGCCAGCGCCTGTGACTCGAACACGGCTGCCGGCACGGTGACAGTTGCCGTGAAGATCGCCGACGACTCGGGTGCTGGCGCTATCCTGGTCAGGGCGACCAAGTTCGGTGGCGCCGCGACCGAGACGGACCTGGCGGTCCTGAGTGTCAACCCTGGCCTCACGCCAACGTCGATCACTCTCCGGGCGGCCTCCTCGGCCATTTCGGCGACTGATTCCAACAACAACACGACCGCTCTGACGGTAACCGTGAAGAACAGCCTGGGCAGGGGCGTGGTGGTTCCTGTTGATCTGGTTACGACCTTCGGGCAGTTCTCCTCGTGCGAAGGCACTGCCGTGACTTCCCAGGCGTGCGCTGCCACGACGACCGCATCGGATACGAATCCGCCCGCTGCCACCGATGGCCAGCCGACCTCGGCACCTGTGCTGCAGTCCCTCGGCTCGCCGGGTACGGCGACGGTGACGGCCACCATTCGGGGCACGTCAATGAGCGCCACGACGGACGTCACCTTCTATGGCGCTGCCACGGGCATCGAGATCGCGTCCGACCAGGATGCGCTCCAGATCGGTGACAGCACCTTCATCGTGGTGACCATTACGGACGCGGCCGGTTCCCCGGTTGCGCGCCACACGCTCCTTGACACGGCCGTGGCGGTCACGGGACCGGCTGTCCCGTCGGTGGCGCTGGCGAAGGCCATTAACGTGCCGAAGGAAGTTGGCCCGGCTGACGGCGTCGTCAATGGCGCTATCGGCGAGCTACCGTTCTGCCAGACCGGCACAGCGGTGTACGACACCACGAACAACGTCAACTACCTGAACCCCACTCCTCCTGGAGGGGATCTCAATGGTGGCACGAACGCCCAGGGTAAGTGCGTTATCCAGGTAACCGCTTCGGGTCATGCCACGCCGACTAACCCGGCTGACGACGCGACTCGTGGCGTTCACACCGTGAAGGTGACCCTGAGCGCGACGGCGTCGGCTTCGGTGGAGATCAGCGTTGGCGGAGCGCCAACCACCATCGAGAGCGACGCTCCCGCGAGGATCGACCCCTCGGCTGAGATTACGGTGAACGTCACCGTGCTCGACGACGAAGGCGACCGCGTGGGCGAGGTGAGCATCGAGGTCGACCAGACCGCCGGCGACGGCAAGATCATCACCGATATTGCGGCGATGACCGCGAGTGGTCGCGCGAAGTTCACCTACCTCGCGCCCTCCACGCCGGGCAAGGCCGAGTTCCTCGTCCGCACCCGGAACGCGCTCGGCGCTGTGACGGCGTCGCTGCCGATCATCGTCACCATCGGCGATGCGCCGGAAGAGGCCCCTGAGGCCCCGCCGGCCACGTGGAACAACGACCTCGTCTCCGGCCAGAACCTCGTGGTCTGGAACGGCGCCGACGGCGCCGACCCGTCCGAGGGCGCTGCTGACGGCGTGTCGGCCATCTGGTCGTACAACACCGGCAGTGGTAGCTGGGACGGCTACTTCCCGGATGCTGCGGATGTCCCGGGTGGCAACACCCTGACGTCGCTCAGCAACGGCCAGGCCTACGTGGTCATCGTCGACTAACCTGTCCGCAACCAACCCCACCCCCGGCCCCGCCTCGCGCGGGGCCGGGGGACCGGGGAAGGTCCGGGCTTTAGCCATACGGACAGACAAAGGAGCAAAACGGAATGACCAAGACTCTTAAGTGGCTCGGAGGGGGCGTTGCGGCGGTCATGCTGCTTGGCCTCGCCGGCCTCTTCAGTGGAGAGGTGGCCGAGGCCCAGCCGTCTGGCCCGCCTCACCGCTTCGCCGGCTCCGTGACCCTCGACGATGAACCCGCGGCCGCTGGCACGTCGGTCACCGCCGTCGTCAACGGCGCCGAGTGTGGCTCCGCCACCGTCATCGAGAGCGCTGCCGGTTCGACCTACGCGCTCGACGTGCCCGACAGCTGCGCCGATGCCGGCGACACCGTCTCCTTCCATGTCGGGGGCTACGCAGCCGCCGAATCTGGAACCTGGAGCGGTGGCGGCCGCACCGACCTCGACCTGACGGCCTCCTCGGCCATGGCCGAAGAGCCCATGGATGACATGGGCGACGAGTGCCCGGACGAGATGGCCGACGACGGCATGGGTGAGGGCGACGAGCCCGCCGAGCCGTCCGAGCCTGAGGAGCCCGCCGAGCCGTCCGAGCCTGCGGAGCCCATGGATGTCATGGGTGACGACATGGCCGACGACTGCCCGACGGACGACATGGACGACATGGATGACATGGATGACATGGATGACATGGACGACATGGACGACATGGACGACATGGACGACATGGCTCCGGAAGCCGGCGACACCGGCACCGGCCTCGCGACCAGCACCAGCACCTCGCTGGCTGCCATCCTCGGTGTGACCGCCCTCGCAGTCCTGCTGGGCAGCTACACCTTCGCCCGCCGCCGCCGCTAGACCTCTAGCGCCGTAAGGCACAACCCGAAAGGGGCCCTCCGGGGCCCCTTTCGTGATCCCGGGAGAGCGCCGCGCTCGCGCGGCTGAGTGGAGCGGCGGACTGCCGTCCGCCTGAGGAGAGCGCCCGGCGCTGCGCGCCATCGCTGAGAAGAGCGCACGGCTTCGCCGCGCTGAGTAGGGAGACACCCGCCGGCACGGACACACCGCAACGGCCCCACTCAGGCGCGCCCGGCGCGCCGCTCTCCTCAGCAAGCGGCGCAGCCGCGAGCGCTCTTCTCAGCCGCGCATCGCGCGGCGCTCCCCTCAGCGAGCATCGCGAGCGCTCTCCTTTACACTGCCCCGGTGAAGAACTGGATCATCGCCGCGCTCGTCGCCGCGATTGCGCTCACGCTCGTCGCCGGCGCCGTCGCGCAGTCGCGCACGGCGCAGCCCACGGCGCGGGTCCAGCTGCGCATCTGGGAAGAGTACGAGCAGCCCCGGAAGAACTGGGTCAGCATCCGCACCGACGGCGCCCCCTGGGGCGCCGACACCCCCCGCCTCCACTTCGACGACGGCGTCACCCCCGACGGCCGCTACCGCTACGCCGAGCTCACCATCGACACCGCCGTCCCCGACCCCGTCCCCACCGGCCTGTACGTCACCGACACGTCCTGCTACCGGGCCCAGTTCAACGCCTTCCTCACCCTGAACGGCTTCATCCACAACGTCACCGGGGCCACCGTCCGCGACGTGACGGTCACGGCCGCCCTGCGCGAACGCACGGGCGAGGAGGTCGCGCAGGCGGCGGCCATCGCCCTGCACGGCATCTCGCCCTGGGGCAAGCGTGCGCTGGCCATCAACTTCTTCAGCGCCCTCGGCAGGCAGGGCACGTGCCACGTCGTCGCCATCGAGTACGACGCCACCATCCGCTACGACGAGCCCCAGGCGGCCCCGGAATGATCAAGAACGCCGTCATCGCCGCCCTCGCCGTGGTCCTGGCGCTCTCGATCGCCGGCGTCGTCGCCCAGACGCAGCGCACGGCCACGGTCCAGGTGCGCATCTACGAGGACATCGAGGATCCGGGGTCGCACTACATCTCCTCCCGCCCCCACGGCGGCGAGTGGACCGAGTCGCGCGAGGTCCCGCCCCTCAACGACGGCTTCGTCCAGGCCGGGAAGTACCGCTTCGTCAACGTGTGGGTCGGCGCCACCGTCCCCCAGCCCATCCCCCCCGCCGTCGAGCTGTTCGACCTCGAGTGCACCGACCACGTCCACCCGAACGGGTTCCACCGCATCCTGCGCGGCTCCCTCCGCAACCTCGCGAACGCGACGCTGACGGACGTCACGATCACGGCCGCCCTCGTCAACGAGGACGGCGTCGAGATGCTGCAGGTCACGGACGAGATCGGGGGCGCCATCGCGCACGGCGGCGAGCGGCCGTTCCTGGTCAACTTCATCGGCGCCCCCAACGTGGCCGGAACCTGCCCCGTCGTCAGCATCGACTACACCGCCACCGTCCGCTACGAAGTGCCCATCCCGTAGGAGTGGATAGCGGGTAGTGAATAGTGAATGGTGGCCTTGCTATCCACAACCATCTTGCTAGACTAACGTCGCGATGGCGCTTTCGTTCGACACGCACGAGTCGATCCGCAGGCTCCGCGGCAAGGGGTTCGATGAACCCCAGGCCGAGGGCGTCGTCGAGTTCGTTCGCGATGCCACTGCGGAGCAAGTCACGCGCGAGCACTTCGACGGGCGCTTCGCCGTCCAAGACGCGTACATCGATGCCCGCTTCGCCGAGCAGCGCGCCGAGTTCTACCGCGCCCTCTGGGTCTTCGGCGGCGGCATCGTGGCGGCCAATGCCGCTATCGTCACCGCCGTCGTCACCATTACCCAGGTGCTCGCCTAGCCGCCGGCCCCGCCAGCCCCGCGAGCCACTATTCACGATCCACTAGCCACTATTCCCTATCCACCAGACACTCTTTCCGTGGACCTGATACTGGCCAACCGCGCGCTCGTCGACCACCACGCCCCGCCCGGGGGCGCGGGCGGCCCCGCGCCTGCCACCGGCGGCCTCGTCGAGGCCGTGCGGCCCGTGCTCGTCCCCTGGGACGGCGCCGCCGGAACCACGTGGATCGGCGCCGGCCGCGGCCCCCACGACCGCGCCTGGACCGACGACGCCGGCTTCGAGCTGCTGGAGACGCCCGCGGGTCCCATCCGCCACCAGCGCCTCTACCTCGCCGAGGACGACTGGCGCGGCCACTACGCGGAGGTCGCCAACGGCTTCTTCTGGCCCCTCCTCCACCTCGTGCGCGTCGACCTGCCCCTCAAGCTCGCCTACTACCCCACCCCCGAAGCCCCCTCGGATGCGGCCTGGTCCGCCTACGAGCGCGTTAACCGCGCCTTCGCCGGGGCCGCCCTCGCCGCCAGCGGCGAGGTCTGCTGGGTGCACGACTACCAGCTCGCGCTCGTGCCGGCCATGCTCCGCGAGGGCGGCTTCCGGGGGCGCACCGGCTTCTTCCTCCACACCCCGTTCCCCTCCCTCGCCGTCGCCGAATCCTCCCTGCCGCCGCCCGCCCGCGCCCGCTTCGCCGCCTGGCTCGACGGCATCCTCGGGGCGGACCTCGCGGGCGTCCAGACCGAGGCCGACGCCGATCGCCTGCGCGAGGCCGCCGAGCGCCTCTGCGGCGCTCGCGTCGAGGGCCCCGACCTGCGCCTGAACGGCCGCCTCGTGCGTATCGCCGCCTTTCCCGCCGGCATCGACGCGGACGACCTCGCCCGCCAGGCCCCCGCCGGCGCCCTCCCCGCCGCCGTCCCCCACGACCCCGCCCTGCCCCTCGTCGTCGGCCTCGAGCGCGCCGATTACACCAAGGGCGTCCCCGAGCGGCTGGCCGCCGTGTCGGCCGCGATCGCGGGCGGCGCGCGCTTCGCCTATGCCGGCTTCTCCGCACCCACCCGCCCCGGCGTCCCCGCCTACGACGCGCTCCAGGCCGAGTGCGAACGGCTCGCGTCGGAGGCCTCCGCCCTCGCCGCCGATCGCGGCCTGCCCTTCGTCCAGAGCCGCGAGGCGCTCGCCTGGAGCGAGGTGCTCGCCCTCCTCCGCGAGGCCGACGTCGTCTTCACCGCCTCCATCGCCGACGGCATGAACCTGGTGCCGCTGCAGGCCGTCATCGCGCAGTCGTCGCGGCCCGCGGGCGAACGCGGCGTCGTGCTGGCGGGCCGCGATGCCGGCGTCTCGTCCGCCTACGCCGGCTTCGAGGACGACGGCCTCGTCGCCCTCGACCCGCTGAAGCCGGAGGCCTCGAAGCGCGCCCTCCTCGACGCGCTGGAGGGACGCCCCGGCCGTGTCAGCGACCGGCTCGTGGCCGCCGTCCGCGAGCGCGACGCCCACGCCTGGGGACGCACCTTCCTGGGCGCCCTCGACGGGGCATGACGCTGGACGCGGCGCTCGCGCGGCGCCTCCGCGAGCTTGCGCGCGGTCCCGCGCCCCTGCTCGTCGCCAGCGACCTCGACGGCACCCTCGCCCCCATCGTCCCGCGCCCCGAGGACGCCCGCGTCCCCCCCGCCACCCTCACCGCCCTCGAACGGCTCGCGATGGTCGCGCACGTCGCCGTCGTCACGGGCCGTGACCTGGCCACGGCCCGCGCCCTCGCGCCCGTGTCCGGCGTCGAGTTCGTGGCCAGCCACGGCCACGAAGCGTCCTTCGCCGCCTCGACCCTTCCCGGCTCGGACGCTGCCGTTTCCGGGCGTCTCGAGGAACTCGCCCGCGACATCGAGGCGCGCTTCGCCGGCACCGCCCTGCGGGTCGAGCGGAAAGCGCGGTCCGTCGCCTTCCACTACCGGGCCGACCCCTCCCTTGCCGCCCCCCTCCGCGAGGCGCTGCGGGAACTGCCCGAGGGCCTGCGCATCCAGCCCGGACGGCTCGTGCTGGAGGTCCTGCCCGCTGGCGGGGGCAAGGACACCGCCCTCTCCGCCCTCATCGAGCGCTTCCGCCCCGGGTCGGTCCTCGTCCTCGGCGACGACCTGACCGACGTCGCCATGTTCGAGGCGGCCGCCGCCTTCCGTGCGGAGGGCGGCCACGTGCTCGTGCTGGCGATAGGGGGCGGCTCGGAGACCCCGACCGGGGTCGTCGCTGCCGCCGACGCGGTGGTGGAACAGGAGCAGGTCGGGGGAGCGCTCGCGCTCCTCGCCGAAGCGCTCGCAGACGCTCCTCCCGCCTGACCGCGCGGGTATACTCGAACCGATGGAAGGCCCGCTCGACCCCATGACCGGCCCCGATCGCTCGCAGGACGCCTTCGACTTTTCCGAAGGAGCAATGGGCTTGCCACAGGATCTCGCGCGGCAGATCCGGGAAGCCGCCGAGAGCCTCACGGGCATGGGCGCGGAGCAGCGCCGCCACCTCACGATCGCCATGACCGCCGTCGGCGCGACCTGGATCGCGCCCGTGCTGGCTGCCCGTCGCCGCCGTAAGCGCCGCCGCCGCAAGCCGGCCTAGCATCCCCCGCCTTTCGCTACACTGGCTCCATGGCTCAAGACTGGGGCAACTGGCTCGAACTGGCTGAGCATGAGATGGAGGAGGCTCGTGGCGCTCTGGCGGCAGGCCTCTACCAGATGGTGGCGTTCTTCTCGCACCAGATCGCCGAGGCTTCCTTCAAAGCCCTGTGGATTCGGGAAGCGGACGGTCTCCCACCGCGAACGCACAACCTCGTCGACATGGCGGAGCATCTCGACGCCCCGTCGGAGATTCTGGTTGCGGCGCGGGATCTCAATCCCCTCTACAGCGCTACCCGCTACCCTGATGTCGCCAACGGCAATCCGGCGAAGAACTACGACCAGTCCAACGCAAGCCGAGCCCTCTCCGGGGCGGAGGAGGTGTTCCAGTGGTGCTCACGCCGCCTGCGGAGCTGAAGCGAGCCGCCCTCGCCGAGCATGAGGCCACGCTGGAGGCCGCGCGCCGCCTTGCCGCCCGGGCCGCAAGCGAACTCGGCGCGTCGCGGGTGCTGCTCTTCGGTTCCCGTGCCCGGGACGACTGGCGCCGGGGCAGCGACTGCGACGTCATCGCCGTCTCTACCCGCTTCGAGACCATGGACCGCATCGACCGCTACAACGCCGTCTATGACCTATGGGACGGCCCGGTCGACATCGAGCCCGTTGCGCTCACGCCTGCCGAGTTCGACCGCAGCGCCGCGGGAACCGGCATTGTCGCCATGGCGCTCGATGGCGGCGTCATCGACCTCGCCTGACCCGCGGTGTCCGCTGAAGCCCTCCAGTCCCTGAACGGCGAGATCGCCGGCTGTCGCGCCTGTCCGCGGCTCGTCGAGTGGCGCGAGCAGGTTGCCCGCGAGAAGCGTGCCGCCTACCGCGACTGGACCTACTGGGGCCGTCCCGTGCCCGGCTTCGGCGACCCCGATGCCGGGCTTTACGTCGTGGGCCTGGCGCCCGCGGCCCACGGCGGGAATCGCACCGGCCGCGTCTTCACCGGCGACCGTTCCGGCGACTGGGTCTATGGCGCGCTCCACCGCGCCGGCTACGCGAACCAGGGTACGAGCGTCAGCCTCGACGACGGCCTGGAGCTGTCGGGCGCCTACATCGGCGCCATCGTGCGCTGCGCACCGCCCGACAACCGCCCGTCCCGCGAGGAGCGCGCCGCCTGCATGCCCTACGCCCGGCGCGAGCTCGACCTGCTACCGGGCGCGCGGGTCGTGGTGGCGCTCGGCGCCTACGCCCACGATGCCGTCTGCGACCTGGTCGGGCTGCGACCCCGTCCGAAGTTTGGGCACATGGCCGAGGCAGCCCTGTCCGATGGACGCACCTTGCTCGACTCCTACCACCCCAGCCAGCGAAACACGTTCACGGGGAAGCTGACGCAGGAGATGTTCGACGCCGTCTTCGCCCGCGCCCGCGAGATTGCGAACGGCGCCTAAGCCCGCGCGAGCGCGGCCGCCACCACCGCCGCCGTCTCCGTCCGCAGGGTGTTCGGCCCAAGCGAGGCGACGATCGCGCCTGCTTCGACGGCGCTCGTGACTTCGTCCCCGCTGAAGCCTCCCTCCGGGCCCACGGCGATGACGACTGGCCCCTGCTCTGGTAGCTCGCCTGCCACTTCACTCCACGGCCTGCCGTCGCGGTTCGCGACCACCAGCACCCCGTCATGCTCCTCCAGCGCCTCGCGGAACGCGACGACCGGTGCGATGACGGGAAGATAGAGGCGTCCGCACTGCTCCGTGGCCTCGACCGCGATCCGCCGCCAGCGCTCCCGCCTGCTCTCCGAGAGCTCCTGCCCTCGCGCCGAGCGCTCGGTCGTAATGGGCCGGAAGACATCGACGCCCGCCTCGACGCACTTCTCGATAGCCCACTCCATCCGGTTCGCGCGCACGTTCGCGCACCACACCTCGACCGACCGCGCCGGTGGCGGTTCCCGCCGCGTGAGGTCGCCCACGGTCGCAGTGACCCGCTCGCGCGACGTATCTTCGATGCGCGCCCGGTACTCGAACCCGTCGCCGGCGAAGACGAGGAAGTCGTCCCCTTTTCGCAGCCGCCGCGAGCCCGCCAGGTGCCGCGCCTGGTCGCCGCTCAGCTCGAGCGCCCCCGGCCCGACGCCTTCCGGCACGCAGACCCGTGGCAGGGCCTCCATCGCTAGTCCCGAGCCAGTTCCAGGAGCGCCCAATCGTGCTCCTCGCGTTCGCCCGTGAGGGTCAGGCCGTGCTCGCCGAAAGCGGCCAGCACGTCGTCCCGGTCCGTCGTCAGGAAACCGCTCGCGATGAGCTTCCCTGTGCGGTTAAGCGCCCTCGCAAGCGCCTCCGCCAGCTCGATGTCGGCCCGTGCGCTCACGTTCACGATCGCCAGATCGGCAGGGGGCACGTTCTCACCTGGGAAGCCGCCGTGGATGGCCACGCGGTCGCCCGCGCCGTTCGCCTCGCAGTTCGCCCGTGCCACGTCCGCCGCGATGGGGTCGATCTCGAAGGCGTCTACCCGGTTCGCGCCCAGCTTCACCGCCGCGATCGACAGGATCCCCGAGCCTGCTCCGACATCGAGCACGTGCGCCCCGGGCTGCACGGTCTCGTCGAGCGCGGCCAGGCAGAGCCGCGTCGTCTCGTGGTGGCCCGTGCCGAACGCCTGGCCGGGATCGAGCCGCACGATGAGCTGCCCCGGCGCCGCCTGGTAGTCGACCCATGAGGGCACGATGGCGATGCGCCCCGCCTCCACCGGCCCGAAGAACTCGCGCCAGCTCACCGCCCAGTCCTGCTCGTACAGCGGTCGCGCCGTCAGCTCGACCTCCGGGTAGCCCGCAAGCTCCTCGCGCAGGCGCTGCGTCAGGACCGCCCCCAGCTCACTTGCCGGCAGGTAGACGCGCAGGGCCACAGGCTCGCCATCGCGAACCGTGTAGCCCTCTTCCGGACCGAGCAGGTCCACCGGCTCCTCGATCGAGAGCCCGCCCGGCGCGGCCTCGCGCATGACCGCCGACACCTCCTCGACGAGCGCCGGGGGCGTCTCCGCCGTGATCTCGTACCAGAGCCCGGTCATGCGGCCGTGCTCGCGGCGGTGCTAGCCCGCGACGGCGTCGCGCAGCCGCTCGAGGAAGCTCTTGTGGCCGTTCGGGAGGGAAGGGGTTCCCAGCGTGTCCGCGAGCTGTTCAAGCAGTTCGCGCTGCTCATCCGTCAGCCGCTCCGGCACCACGACCGTCGCGCGCACGATCATGTCGCCCCGGCGGTTGCTGTTCAGGCGGGGAACGCCCTCCCCGCGCACCTTGAACTGGTCCCCGCTCTGCGTTCCCGCGGGAACGTCGAAGTCCATGTCCCCTTCGAGCGTCGGCACGGTGATGCTTGTGCCCAGCGCCGCCTGCGCCAGATTCAGGGGCAGGTCGTACAGGATGTCGTCGTCGAGGCGCTCGAAGAGCTCGTGCGGTTCCACGTCCAGCAGCACGTACAGGTTCCCGGGCTGGCCGCCCCGCTCCCCCACCTCGCCCTCGCCCGTCAGCCGCACCTGCTGGCCGTCGTCGACGCCCGCCGGAATCTTCACGCTGATCTCCCGTGTCCGCCGTACGCCACCGCCCCCCCGGCAGTTGTCGCAGGGGTTCGTGACAACGCGGCCCTCGCCCCGGCAGCGCCCGCAGGTGGACACGTTCACGAACTGCCCGAACACGCTCTGCTGCGCCCTCCGGATCTCGCCCGCGCCCTTGCACTCGGGGCACACCTCGGGCGAGCTGCCCGGCGCCGCGCCCGAGCCGCTGCACTCCTCGCAGTGCTCCAGACGTGTGTACTCCAGCTCCTTCTCGGTGCCGAACGCCGCTTCCTCGAAGGTCAGCCTGATGCGTGCGCGCAGGTCGGCGCCCCGCGCCGGACCCCGCCGCCGTCCGCCCCTCCCGGCGCCGCTGAAGAACGCATCGAAGATGTCGCCGAAGCCGTCGAACGTCTGGAACCCGTCGAACCCCGCCGGCCCGCCCGCCCCGTCGACGCCGGCGTGGCCGAAGCGGTCGTAGGCGCTGCGCTTGTCGGTGTCCGAGAGCACCTCGTAGGCGCGGTTGATCTCCTTGAAGCGCTCGGGTGCGTCGCTGCTCGAATTCCGGTCCGGGTGGTACTCCATGGCCAGCTTCCGGTACGCCCGCTTGATGTCGTCCGCGGACGCATTTCGGGCTATCCCGAGCACCTCGTACAGGTCGCGTTGAGCCGGAGGCATAGGTCATGGCAGTGTAGCACCGGCCCCGTGTAGGAGAGCGCCGGGGCTACATTCGTGCCCTTCGCAGTCTTTCTGAAAAAGCCAAGCTTCGTAGAAGTTGTACCGACCCATCGTATGGTACGATGCACGGCGGAGGCGTCAGGGTGGCATTCGACACGCTCAAGGCCGCGCAGCGACTCCGCGACGGCGGCGCCGACGAGCCCCTCGCGGAAGCGGTTGTCGATGTCGTCGTCGATGCGAGCGACGCACACGTAACTGGCGAGCATTTCGACCAACGAATGGCCCTCCAGGATCAGAGGATCGATGCGCGCTTCGAAGCCCTCCGCGCCGAGATGTACCGGATGTTCGCTATCCAGGGAGGCGTGATCCTCGGCGGCGTCGGCGTCATCGTGGCGCTTGTGGAAACCCTCAACTAGCGGCTGATGTCCGGTAGAGCCCTCCTCTCTTGACGAAGCTCGTCACCCGTGTGAGAAGGGGTCGCCGGTGAACGGCGAAGAGTTCATCCGGAGGGCGAGGCGCTACGCGAGGAGAAACGGCCTTCGGTTCGAGGTGGACTATCGACAAGGGAAGGGCAGTCACGCCACCCTGTACCTGGGTGAGCGGCGAACCACCGTCAAGCAGTCCGAGATAGGCCGGGGGCTGCTAGCATCAATGTTGCGGGATCTGGGAATCGATCGGGAGGACTGGTAGCGATGCGATACGTCTACCCTTGTGACCTGCATTCGGAAGACCCTGCCGGCCACTACGTGACGTTCCCCGATGTTCCCGGCGCTCTGACAAGTGGCGAGGACGAAGTGGAAGCACTGGAGATGGCCGGGGACGCCCTTGTCGCCATCCTCGCAGCCCATGTTCGGCACGGAGAAGCGATTCCGACGCCGAGCGCGGCCCAGTCCGGCCAGCACCTTGTCCCCGTTCCTCCCCTGGTTGCGGCCAAGTTGGCCCTGTATACCGCCATGCGCGAACAGGACGTCACGTATGCCGATCTCGGCCGGCGCCTCGGCGTTGGCGAAGGAGCCGTCCGCAAGCTCGTTGATCCCGATTACGGCTCGCATCTGACAACCGTGATGAAGGCTCTTCACGCGGTGGGCCGCTCCCTCGTCGTCGAAGACGCCGCACCCGCTTGAGACACAAGGCTGATTGGCCTTCCTCGCCTGTGTACCATCCCACCCGCCTCGACAGCGATTGGCTCGACCTGCACCTCAACGCCCTGTTCGTCCACGATGGACAGGGTCGCCTCGTGACCCGCAACGACCTCGATCGCGGCCCCACCCCCCGCTTCTTCCTCGGCCGCACGCGCGACGGCAATCGCTGGCGCTTCCGTGAGGACATCTCTGACGCCCTTGTGGCCCGGCTCGACGCGCTGTGCGCGGAGGAACCGTTCGTCCCGGATCTGCGCGAGCCGCCCCGGTACGAGGCGCGCTACCGCGAGGTGCTCGCCCGCCACGCTCCCGTCAGGGACACGTGGTCCGGCCCCGCCTACCGCTTCCCCGACACCCTCCCGCTCACCGACGCCAACGTCGTCCCGCTGACTCGCGACAACGCGACCCTCCTGCACGGCGGCGACCTTGAACCCTGGATCGAGGACATCGGCCAGAGCGAGCCGCTGCTGGCCTTCGTTCGCGACGGTCGCGCCGTCTCCGTGTGCGGCAGCGTGCGTATCACGACCGAGGCGCACGAAGCAGGCGTCGAGACCAGCGCCGGCGTCCGCGGGCGCGGCTTCGCCGTTGCCGTCGTCGCCGCCTGGGCCCGCGCCGTCCGTGAACTCGGCGCCGAACCCCTCTACAGCACCTCCTGGGACAACGCTTCCTCGCAGGCTGTCGCCCGCAAGCTCGGCCTCATCCCCTACGCCTCCGACTACTGGCTCATGTAGTCGCCCCCGGCCCACTCAGGCGGGCGCGGCCCGCCGCTCTTCTCAGCGATGGGCCGCAGGCCCGAGCGCTCTCCTCAGCCGCGCATCGCGCGGCGCTCCACTCAGCGAGCGAAGCGAGCGCTCTTCTACACTGTGCCGGTGCCGCGCATCCCCGATGCCCACGCCGATGTCTTCGACCGCTTCGTCCGCGGCCCCGCGCTCGTGCGCGAGGCGCTCGCCGGGACCGACCCCGCCACCCTCAACCGCCGCCCGCCCGGCGAGGACTGGTCGATGCGTGATGTCGTCATCCACCTCGCCGACGCCGAGCTCATGGCCGCGGTGCGGATCCGCCTCGCGCTCGCAGGCGATGAACCGCAACTCCCGATCTACGACGCCGACATCTGGAAGCGGAAGCTTCTCTACATCTTCCGTGACCCCGAGGCCGCACTGAGCGCCTTCCAGCAGGTCCGCTACGGCGCCGCCGAGCTCCTGCGGGAGTGCGCCCCCGACGCCTGGGAGCGCACCGGCAACCACCCCCAGATCGGGATCGTCACCGTCGCCGACCTCGTCCTGTTCGGTGCGGATCACGTCGACGAGCACGTGGCCCAGCTGCGAGCGATGCGGGGCCAATCGGCGTGACAAGCGCAGCGTCAGTCGCGGGCGCTTGGCGGCGAGGGGGTAGCCCGACCTATGGTTGCTGCTTATACTAATGGCGTGGCGACACTTGATACGCATTGCGCCGTGACCAAGCTCCAGGACGCAGGCGCTCCCGAGCCCCTGGCCGTCGCAACGGTCGATGTGGTGGAGGAGGCGGCCAGCCGCCTGGTTGGCAGGGAGTACCTGCGGGCAGAGCTGCAAAAGGCCCTCGGAATCCAGTCGGGCATCATGCTGGGCCTGATGGTGGCTATCGCCGGGGTAGCGATCACCATCGCGGAGTTGATCTGAGGCCTCTTGGCCGTCCCACCAGTCAACGTCATCGAGGAGGGCGCCGCCCGGTTGGCCGGCAGGGACTACTTGCGGACCGAACTACGGCGGATGGAATTGACACTCGGTGGAGCCATGGTCGCTGTCGCCGGGGTCGCGATCGCAATCGCGGAACTCTTCTAGTGAAGAACTAGGCCCAGACCTCGTCGATCAGCGCGTCCTCGATGTCGAAGGTCGAGGGGCCGTCGGGCATGGGCAGGGGCTCGTCCCGGAGCCACTGGGGCAGGCGGTCGTCCTCGCGGTCGAAGCCGGCGCGCCGGTTGAACTCGCGCTCTGTCTCGATCGCGTCGCGCGAGAGCGCCAGCAGCTCGTCCTCGGACAGCGGCTCGCCGAAGCGCTCGCTGATGAACGCCGCCATGTCGCCCGGAAGCGCGTTCGTGAACTGGCACACCCCCACCGAGTCGACCGCCATCATCGTGAGCTGCTCCTGGCGGCTCTGCTTCACGAGCGTGTCCGGCGTCGCTCCCCGCGCCGTCACCATCCCGGCCGTGTGGTCGGCGCCCTGCGGACTGCTGCTGTAGGTGATGCCCATCCCTTTCAGCGTGCGCGGCTCCCAGGCCGGGAGCCCCTGGCCCTTCACGACCGGTACCCGGTCGATGCCGTAGGTCGCGGCAACGTGCGCCGTGCCGCCCCCGATGATGCGTCCCAGCGGCGTGCCCCCGCGGACGTCCTCGTCCAGCAGCCGCTTCGTCCCCTCCCAGTCGCCCCACGCCAGCACGCCCGCCTCCATCGCCACGCCAATCGCGTTCCCCACCTCGATCGTGTCCAGCCCGATGTCGTCGCAGAGCCGGTCCAGCTCGGCCACCGCGTCGGCGGGACCGATCTCCAGGTTCGAGCCGAGCAGCGCGATCGTCTCGAATTCCAGCGCCGTGGTGACGTGCTCGCCGTGCTCGTCGTTGTAGAGGATGGCGCACTTGATGATGCAGCCCGCCATGCAGGGAAGCATCTTGCCGCCGCGCTCCTTGCCAAGCTCCTCGATTACCTGGCCGCTGATCGAATCCGCGTGCTCCCAGCTTCCCTCCCGGTGGTTGCGGGTCGGCATCGAGAGCACGTTGTCGCGATTCACGAACTTGATGACGCCCGCCGTGCCGTAGCGGCTCGTGTTGTGGACGCGCGGGTCGTCCAGCACCATCTTGCTGAACTTCACCACTTCGCCCTTGAACTCCTTCGCGTTCTCCCCGGGAACCGTGCGAACGCCCTCGGCGTCGTCCACGACGATCGCCTTCAGGCCCTTCGCCCCCATCACGGCCCCCGGTCCGCCCCGCGCCGCGTGACGCGTCGGGCGGCCCTCCGGGTCCGTCACCGCCACCGAGGCGGAGGCCATGCGGTGCTCGCCCGCCGGCCCGATGGTCGCGGCGGCGCGTGTCCGCAGCGCCTCGCCCACGAGCTCGCGGTGAAGGTCGTAGTTGCTGCGCCCCGCGAGGTCGTCCGCCCCCGAGAGACGCGCGCCCTTGCCGTCGATGTCGAGCCGCTTCCAGCCGTCGGCGGAAGCGCCCGAAACGACGATCGCCTTGATCCCGAGCCGCGCCAGCCGGTGCCCCAGCTGCCCGCCGACGTTCGCTTCCTTCGTGCCGCCCGTGAGGGGGCTCTTGAAGCCGAAACTCGTGCGCCCGCTCGTGGTGACGGCCGTACCCGCCAGTAGCCCCGGCGCGATGAACAGCTTCGCCGCCTCACTCAGGGGGTGGATGCGGGCGTCCGTCTCCTCAAGGAGCATCCGCGAGGTCAGGGAGCGCCCGCCGAGGAGCGCGTACGCCTCGGGCGCGCGCTCTTCGGTCACGTGGCCCGTGGTCATGTCCACGCGGATGATGCGATCGATGGCCATGCGGATGGCTGCTCCCGGTCTGACTGTTAAGGGACGGAGGGACGGTTATCGTACAGTAGCGCCCGCTGAAGGCGAGCGCGGCGCCTTCCTTCAACGTGTTACACAAATCGCGTCTTTCGAACATGTCGCCGGGGATGTGTTACAGAAATCCGATTTCTGTAACACGTGGCCCGTCTAGAAGAGCGGGTCGAGCCATCGTGGCGCGACCACCGCCAGCGTCAGCCAGACCGTGCCCGCCCCCAGCGCCGCCACCGCCAGTTCCGGCAGCACGCGCAACGGCGCCGCGACCGCTGCCGAACGCGCGTAGGCGGGCCATCGGCGAAAGCCCCACAGCACCCCTGCCGCCAGCGCTCCCAGCAGCAACCCGCCCACGTGCCCGCCCAGTGAGATCCCGGGAATCGTCAACGAGATGACGATGTTGATCAGGAGGAAGCCCAGCACCCCCGAGTCCTGCCGGTTGAAGCGCGACGCCCGCTCCGCCACCGCGATCGCCCCGCCCAGCCCGAACACCGCCCCCGAGGCCCCGGCCGTGAACGCGTTCGGGTCGAGCACGAGCGCTCCCAGCGAGCCCCCCAGCA
Organism: Dehalococcoidia bacterium; assembly: GCA_022827945.1. Lineage (GTDB taxonomy): Bacteria > Chloroflexota > Dehalococcoidia > Tepidiformales > Tepidiformaceae > UBA2991. The sequence continues at coordinate 20,316 of JAJEIT010000026.1, forward strand.
TCGACACCCCGTAGATCAGCAGCAGCCGCGCCCCGCCGATGCCGGGCTCGAGCATTCGCCCCAGCCACCACAGCACCAGCATGTTCATCCCCAGGTGCAGCAGGCCGTAGTGCAGGAACCCCGAGGTCACCAGCCGCCAGTACTCGCCGCTGTCGACCAGGCGCCCCTGCAGGGCGTAGTCGAAGTGCACCGACGTGACCGTGCCGCCCCAGAGCGACACGTCCCCGGTCGCGGCGGCCACCACGAACCAGACGAGCACGTTGACCCCGATGAGCGCCGTGGTCACCACCGGGCGCTGCCGCGCCGCCAGCGAGAACTGCCGCGTCCGCCGCAGCCCCGCCCGCACGCAGTCCGGGCACTGGAACCCGACCGCCGCCGAAACCATGCACTCGGTGCAGATCGGCCGTTCGCAGCGCTGGCAGCGGACCGCAGCCGCGCGCCGCTCGTGCCGGTAGCAGGGGGCTGTGCGAGTGGTCACACCGTGAGTATAGGGAGGCCGCCCCCTCGTCTTGGAGTGGAGCGTGTCTTCCCCGTACCCTCCGTGGCGACCGGCGGTCAGTCGCCGGCGGAGGACGCGTCGATGGAAGCCCCGGCCCCGGAGCCTGCCGCCTTCCAGTTGTGGCTCCGAACCCTCGACGGTTACGGCGATGCCGAAGTGCTCGCCCTCCACCCGGTCGAAGGCGGCGCCTCCAACGTGATCCTGCGGGCGAACCTCGCGAACGCGCCCCTCCCCGCCGTCCTCCTCCGCCTGCAACGCGAGCGCGGCATCTTCGAGCCCTACGACGTCGCCCGCGAGGCGGCCGTGCTCCGCCGCCTCGCCCCCTCCCCCGTCCCCGTCCCCGCCGTCGTCGGCGAGGAACCCGATGCGGCTGCCCTCGGAGCGCCATTTGTCGTGCTGGAGTGGGTCGACGCGCCGCACATGGGCGTCGCCGGTCCGGAGGCGAGCTTCAGCGCCTACGCCGCCATGGTCGTCCGCATCCACGCCCTCGACTGGCGCGCGCTCGGCCTCGACGAGGTGCTCGCCGTCCCCGCCTCTGCCGCGGCCGCCACCCGCGCCGAGATCGAGGTCATAGGCGAGCGCATGGAGCGCTTCCCCGGCGCCGATGCCCCCATCCTCCGCCGCGCCCTGGACGCCCTCCGCGAGCGCGTCCCCGAAGGAGCGCCCGTCGGCTTCTGCCAGGGCGACATCAACGTCTTCAACTACCTCTTCCGCCGGGGCGAGGTGGCCGCCGTCGTCGACTGGGAGCAGGCTCGGCTCGGCGATGTCCGCAACGACGTCGGCCAGGTGCTCGCCCTCGGCCACCTGAAGGGCGCCCCCTTCGGGCCCGCCCGCGAGCAGTTCTTCCAGCAAGCCTACGAAGGCGCCCGCGCCGCCGGTGCGCTCACCGACATGGAGTTCTTCCGCGCCCGCTGGCTCTTCGAGCTGGGCGTCATCTACCACGGCTGGCGCGCCTTCAACGATGACCTCCCCTGGTACACCTGGAACCACCTGGAAGAGCTGCTGGAGCTGGCCCTCGCCGAGCTCAACCGCCCCGGCCGCTGAACCCTTCACGCCGCGTTAACGGACCATTAATCGCCCGTTCATACGGTCCGCAGGAGTGGCGCGAACGGAGATCTTCCCCGGTCTGTTAACAGCCCTGCTGGATGCTCCCCCGGTGAGTGGACTCGGTCCCCCGCAGGCAGGAGGCGGCGCGTGGCGCTAGCCGGCCCCCCCGACGGCTCCGACCTCGCCGACGCCCTGCGCAAGCGGCCCCTCCGCCGCCCCGGCGAGAACCTCATCGTCGTCGCCCTCGTGCTCTGCGCGGCCGTCTCCATCGCGACCACCTTCGCCATCATCTATGTGCTCTTCTCCGATGCCATCGGCTTCTTCCGGGAGATCTCCTTCTGGCACTTCTTCAACCCCGGAAACGAGTGGCAGACGCTCTTCGATCCGCGCAGCTTCGGCGTCTGGGAGCTCGTCCTCGGAACGGTCAATGTCACCCTCTGGTCGATGGTCATCGCCCTCCCCCTCGGCCTCGCCGCCGCCGTCTACCTGAGCGAGTACGCCCACGTCCAGACGCGGCGCTTCCTCAAGCCCCTCCTCGAGCTGCTCGCCGGCGTTCCCACCGTCGTCTACGCCTACTTCGCCCTCACTTTCATCTCCGACGATGTCCTCCTGCCCCTCCTCGGCGGGAACGTCTCGTTCTTCAACTCGCTCTCCGCCAGCATCATGCTCGGCGTCATGATCCTGCCGATCATCGCGTCCGTCTCCGAGGACGCGATGGCGAGCGTCCCCCGCGACCTGCGCGAAGCCGCCTACGGCCTCGGCGCCACCCGCCTCGAGGTCGCCTTCCGCGTCGTCTTCCCCGCCGCCATCTCCGGCATCATGGCCGCCATCCTCCTGGCCATCGCCCGCGTCATCGGCGAGACGATGATCGTGGCCGTCGCGGCCGGCTCGACCCCCAACCTCAGCCTCTCGCCCCTCGAGAGCATCCAGACCATGACGGGCTACATGCTCCAGGTCGCCCTGGGTGATGCCGCCCGCGGCACCACCGACTACACCTCGCTCTTCGCGGTGGGCGCGCTCCTCTTCCTCATGACCTTCGTCCTCAACGTGGCGGCCCAGATCATCGTCCGCCGCTTCCGGGAGGCGTACGAGTAATGAGCGCCGCCGAGACCACCACGCAAGCCGCCGTCACCCTCCAGGCCGAGGGAAGCGTCGCCCGGCGCCAGACCTGGTCACGGGCTTCGCGCTGGATCCTCCTCGTCGCCACCCTCCTCGGCCTCGTCGTCCTCGTCATCCTCGGCATCGACAACGCCATCGTCGGCATCCCCTCGCTCGACTGGGACTTCCTCTCGAACTACCCGTCGCGCTTCGCAGAGCGGGCGGGTATCCGCTCCAGCATCCTCGGCTCGGTCTGGGTGCTCGTCTTCACGGTCATCCTCGCCATCCCCGTCGCCGTGGGCGCCGCCGTCTGGATGGAGGAGTTCGCCCCCCAGAACGCCATCCTCACCACCGTCCGCCTCAATATCGCCAACCTCGCGGGCGTGCCCAGCATCATCTACGGCATCCTCGGCCTGGCCGTCTTCGTGCGGCTCATGGAGCTGGGCCCGAGCATCCTCGCCGGCGCTCTCACCCTCGCCCTCATGATCCTGCCGATGACCGTCATCACCTCCGTCGAAGCCATCAGTCAGGTGCCGCCGAGCATCCGTGAGGGCTCCCTCGCCCTGGGCGCCACGCGCTGGCAGACCGTCTGGAACCACGTGCTCCCCGGCGCCATGCCGGGCATCCTCACGGGCACCATCCTCGCCGTTGCCCGCGCCGCCGGCGAGACCGCCGCCCTCATCATGATCGGCGCCTTCACCTTCATCGCCTTCGACCCCTCCCTCAGCTTCGGCGGCCTGTTCGACTCGTTCACCACGCTGCCGATCCAGGTCTACAACTGGACGATCCGCCCGCAGCCGGAGTTCCGCGCGAACGCCGCCGCCGGAATCATCGTCCTCATGGTCGCCGTCATCGGCCTCAACGCCCTCGCGCTCGTTGTCCGCGACCGCCTGAGGCGCAACTGACAGTAGTAGGATTGTGAGACCCAGATGTCGATACGCGTTCGCGCAACCACCCCCACCGACGACCAGGCCCGGGAGGCCCTGCGCGGCAAGCCCGCGGCCGAGCACAAACCCTCGCAGAACGTCGCGAAGCCCGAGGGTGAGCTCGCCTTCTCCATCTCCGACCTGAGCCTCTGGTACAGCGGCAAGCAGGCCCTCACCAGGGTCGGCCTCGACATCCCCCGCAAGAAGGTCACGGCCCTCATCGGCCCCTCCGGCTGCGGCAAGAGCACCCTCATCCGCTGCCTCAACCGCATGAACGACCTCATCCCCGGCGTCACCATTGAGGGCAACGTCACCTACCGCAACGCCGACATCTACGGCTCCGACGTCGACCCCGTCGAGGTCCGCCGCCGCATCGGCATGGTCTTCCAGAAGCCCAACCCGTTCCCCAAGTCGATCTACGACAACGTCGCCTTCGGCGCCCGCGTGAACGGCTTCCGCGGCAACCTCGACGACCTCGTCGAGAGCTCCCTGAAGCGCGCCGCCCTCTGGGACGAGGTGAAGGACGACCTGAAGAAGTCCGGGCTCGCCCTCTCCGGTGGTCAGCAGCAGCGCCTCTGCATCGCCCGCGCGCTCGCCAACAACCCCGACGTCATCCTCATGGACGAGCCCTGCTCCGCCCTCGATCCCATCGCCACCCTCAAGATCGAGGACCTGATGCGGGAACTGGCGACCGACTACACGATCGTCGTCGTGACCCACAACATGCAGCAGGCCGCCCGTGTCTCCGACTACACCGCCTTCATGCTCACGGACGAGGAAATCACGGGGCAGCTTATCGAGTATGCTCCGACCGAAACGATGTTCACGCAGCCGGCGGATCAGCGCACGGAGGACTACATAAGCGGGCGTTTCGGTTAGAAGGGCGGTGCCCCATGTCCCGAGAGCTCTTCCACCAGGAGCTCACCGACCTCCAGGATGACGTGCTCATCCTCGGCTCCATGGCCGAGAAAGCAGTCGTCGACAGCGTCGAGTCGCTTCGCTCCGCCGACCTCGAGTGGTCCCAGCGCATCATCAACGAAGATGCCGCCATCAATAAGAAGCGCTTCGACATCGAGGAGCGCGCCATCTTCGTCATTGCCTCCCAGCAGCCCATGGCTACCGACCTGCGCGCCGTCATGAGCGCCTTCATGATCACCACCGACATCGAGCGCATCGGGGACCACGCCGAGGGTATCGCCCGCATCAACCTGCTCCTCGGCGCGTCCGAGGACGTCCCCCGCCGCATGGGCTACATCCCCGCCATGGCCGACCGCTCCATCGCCATGCTGAGGGACAGCCTCCAGGCCTATGTCGAACGCAACGTCGACGAAGCCCGCCGCGTCTGCGACGCCGACGACGAGGTCGACCGCCTCCAGGACGCCGTCTACGAAGAGACCTTCCGCGGCATGATCGAGGACCCCTCCACGATCGAGCGCAACACCTACTACCTCTGGACCGCCCACAACCTCGAGCGCATCGCCGACCGCTGCACCAACATCTGCGAGCGTGTCATCTACCTGGTCACCGGGCGCATGGAGGAGATCAACGTCTCCAAGTACTAGCCCGCGCCGGGCCACGCTGCGCCCGTTGCCTGGGCTGGCAGCGTAGGGTTCCCGGCATGAGGGCCGAGTGAACGGAGCGACGGCACTGCTGACACGCATCACCGAGCGGCATCCGTCCCTGCTGTATGCCGACTTCCGGCGCGTCTTCTGGAACGCCTTCTTCGCGTCGGCAGCGTTCTGGACCTTGCTGCTCGCCCGCGGCTGGCTCGTGCATGAGCTCACCGGGAAGGGCTTCTGGGTCGGGGCGGTCACATTCGCCGGCATGATCCCGCTGGCCCTCTCGGGTCCGATCGGCGGCGCCCTCGCCGACCGCGTCGACCGGCGGCTGATGGCCATCGGGGCCGACGCCGTCGGCATCCTCGCGGCCGGCGGCCTCGCCGCACTCACCCTCGCCGGGGCCATCGAGGCATGGCACGTGCTGCTGTTCGCGAGCATCGACGGCGTAGGGCGATCCTTCGGCATGCCCGCCGAGCAGGCGATCGTCCCGAACGTCGTCCGCGAGGAGCACCTGCTCAACGCCGTCGCCCTCTCCGGCATCACCCGCCACGGTTCTCGCATCGCCGGGCCGCTTCTCGGGGGCGCGCTGCTCACGACGCTCGGCGCGGGATCGGTCTTCGTGCTGTCCGGAGTATTCCTCGCGCTCGCGCTCCAGCAGCTCGTGCTGCTCGAATACCGCAGCGCGTCGCTTCCGGGCGGTGTCCGCAATGCCATTGCCATCGGCCCCGTGCTCCGCGATGTGCGCGAGGGCGTCTTCTACGTTGCGAGCGAGCCGCGTCTGATCGTCGTGCTCGTGCTCGTTGGCCTCCACTGCGGGGCGACGATGGCGTTCGACTCGATGATGCCTTCGCTCGCGACGTCCGTTGGCGGGGGCGACGTCACCTACAGCAGCATCATCGTGGGCATCGGAGCGGGCGCGATCGTCGGGACGCTCATCATCTCGATGATCCAGAGCGAACCGGCGCTGGGACGGGTGTTCTTCCTTGTTGGCATCGGGAGCGGTGTCTCGCTGTTCGTGATCGGCATTGCCGCCACGCCGCACATCGCCGTCACCGGCGGTGTGCTCGCCGGTGCCACCCAGGCGAGCTTCATGGCGGTATCGGTGGTGTTCGTGCAGCGCGTCACCCCCGACGAGTTCCGCGCACGGGTGATGTCCCTCTACATCATGCTCGCCGCCGGACTGATGGCTTCTGTGAACTATGGATTCGGGTGGCTCTCGGATGACGTCGGCGTACGCCCGTTGCTGATCGTGGCGGGCACGCTCTGGTGCGCCGGCTTCGCCGCCGCCTCGATGTTCTTGCCCGAGGTTCGCTCGCTCGTGCGCAGCGGAAACTTCCGCGTGGTCCTGCCCCCCGTGGACGTGTCCGATGCCGCCATGCGTCCCGCGCCCGCCCGCGAGGAATAGTCGCTCGAAGAGCCCGACCGGACTCCGCGTTGCCCGTGTGGGCGCGCTGGCCGATACTGAACGGGCCCGCCGTATGGCGGGCTATCCGTCTGCGAGCCAGGGCGCTCCGCGGGCAGGGACTAGAGAGAACCGACAGGCATGGCGAAGAAGGTCCGCGCAACGCTCACGCTCCAGATCGAGGCCGGGAAGGCGAATCCCGCGCCTCCCATCGGCCCCGCGCTCGGCCAGCACGGCGCCAACATCATGGAGTTCTGCAAGGAGTACAACTCCCGCACGCAGTCCCAGGCCGGGAACATCATCCCCGCCCAGCTCACCATCTACGAGGACCGCTCCTTCAGCTTCGTCCTCAAGACGCCTCCCGCCGCCGACCTCCTGCGCAAGGCCGCGGGCGTCGAGAAGGGCGCCGGCGCCTCCAAGATCGAGAAAGCCGGAACCGTCACCTCCGCCGACATCCGCCGCATCGCCGAAACCAAGATGCCCGACCTCAACGCCAACGACATCGAAGGCGCCATGAACATCATCGCCGGTACCGCCCGCAGCATGGGCATCGACGTCGAGAACTAGCCCGGAGCCTGGAGAACCCTCATGAAGCGTGGCAAGCGGTTCACCACCGCCACCGAGAAGATCAAGAGCGACCAGAAGTACTCCCCCGAGGAGGCCATCGGCCTCGTCAGGGAGACGGCCACCGCCAGGTTCGACGAGACCATCGAGATGCACATCCTGACGGGCCTCGACCCCCGTCACGCCGAGCAGCAGATCCGCGGCAGCACCGTGCTCCCCCACGGCCTCGGCAAAGAGGTCCGCATCGCCGTCTTCACCGAGGGCGAGCCCGCCCGCGAGGCCCAGGAAGCCGGCGCCGACATCGTCGGCGGCGACGACCTCATCCAGCAGGTCCAGGACGGCTTCACCGACTTCGACACCGCCATCGCCACCCGCGAGATGATGGGCAAGGTTGGCCGCCTCGGCCGCATCCTCGGCCCCCGCGGCCTCATGCCCAACCCCCGCGCCGGCACCGTCGTCGCCCCCGAGGACATCGCCCGCACCGTCACCGAGGCCAAGCGCGGCCGCGTCGAGTTTCGCCTGGACCGGCTCGCCAACATCCACGTGCCCCTCGGCAAGGCCTCCTTCGAGGCGGACAAGCTGCAGGACAACATGGCCACCTTCATCGAGGCCATCAACGAGGCCCGCCCCGACGTGAAAGGCGCCTTCATCCGCTCGGTCACCATCACCAGCACCATGGGCCCCGCCATCGGCGTCGACGTGAACCAGGCGATGGCCCTCAAGCCCGCCTGAGCGAAGCGACCCAGCGCCCCAATCCGCCGGTCCGGCTCCTCGAGGAGCCGGACGTCAGTTAACGCCCGTGCGGTCACCCGCTACCATTCCCCTACCAGCAGGAGGTGCCTCATGCCCAGACTCGACGATAGCGGCGCCGGGTTCGCCGGCGTCTACAGCCAGCACCGCGAGCTCTGGGAGGCCTTCCAGGTGCAGTGGGGCACCATCTGGGAGTACGGCTCCCTCGAGCCCCGCATCCGCGACCTCATCCGCATCAAGTCCGCCACGCTCCACGCCTGCGACTTCTGAGCGCCCGCGCGCACTGCTGCGGCGCAGCAGGACGGCATGGACGAGGAGATGATCGCGGCCATCCACGACCCCGAAGCCTCCGACCTCGAACCGCGCGTCAAGCTCGCCATGCTGTTCGTCGAACGCTGGGTCCGGGACGACGCCCGCTCTATCGACGACGGCTTCTTCGCCGAGCTCCGCGAGCACTTCAGCGAGCGTGAGCTGCTCGAGTTGGCCATTACCACGGGCACTGTCGAGCTCTCCCACAAGTTCAACACCGCCTTCGGGGTCATCCCCCGCCACGAGGGCGACACCTACCAGGTCGGCACCCCCGGCGCCCCGCAGTACATGCGCGACCATCTCGCTTCGCTCGGCATCGAGTCGCCCCTCGCGGCGGCGGATCGCTAGCGTGCCACCGGCGGCGACGGTCCCCGAGCTGCTCGCCGCCGGCGCCCCCGATGCCGTCGCCGTGCAGGGCGCGGGCGGTCGCGATGCCACCTACGCCGGCCTCCGCGCCGCCGTCGACGCCCTCGCCGGACAGCTCCGCGGCGCAGGCATCGCCGCCAACGACCGCGTGGCACTCGTGCTTCCCAACGGCCCATCCATGGCCGCCGCCTTCCTCGCCGCCGCCACTGCCAGCACCGCCGCCCCTCTCAACCCCCGCTACCGCGAGGAGGAGCTGACCCTCTCGTTCGAGGAGTTGGGCGTTCGCGTGGCTGTCGCCACGCCCGGCGCGGAGGGGATCCCCGCCCTTCCCGGCATCCGCCGCCTCGACCTCCAGGGCGACGGCCTCGATCTCACCCTCACCGAGAACGGCGCTCCTGTAGCTGCCGCCCCCGGCCCGCCCCCCTCCCCAGACGACGTCGCGCTCGTCCTGCAGACGTCGGGCACCACCGCCCGCCCCAAGACCGTGCCCCTCACCCACGCCAACCTCGGGGTCTCCGCCGCCAACATCGCCGAGTCTCTTGCCCTCACCGCCGCCGACCGCTGCCTGATGGTGATGCCCCTCTTCCACATCCACGGGCTCATCGCGGGGCTACTCGCTCCCCTCTCGGCGGGCGGCGCCGTCGCCTGCCCCGGCGACTTCAACGCCTTCCGCTTCTTCGAGTGGCTCGATGCCTTCGAGCCGACCTGGTACACGGCCGTCCCGACCATGCACCAGCTCGTCCTCTCCCGCGCCTCGCGCCACGCCGACACGCTTGCCCGTGCGAACCTGCGCTTCGTCCGCTCTTCCTCCGCGCCCCTCCCGCCGGTCGTCCTCGAACGCATCGAGGAGACGTTCGGCGCGCCCATGATCGAGGCCTACGGCATGACCGAGGCGACCCACCAGATGGCCGCCCAGCCCCTTCCGCCCGGCCTGCGCAAGCCCGGCTCCGTCGGCCGCGCCACGGGCATCGAGATCGCCATCCTCGACCCCGCCGGCGACCCCCTTCCGCCCGGCGGGCGGGGCGAGGTCTCCATCCGCGGCGCGAGCGTCACCGCCGGCTACGAGGCCAACCCGGAGGCGAACGCCGACGCCTTCACCGACGCCGGCTGGTTCCGCACCGGCGACGAGGGCGAACTCGACGAGGACGGCTACCTTTTCCTCACAGGCCGCCTCAAGGAGCTCATCAACCGCGGCGGCGAGAAAGTCGCCCCCCGCGAGGTCGAGGAGGTCATTCTCCGCCATCCCGCCGTCCGCCAGGCCGTCTGCTTCGCCCTCCCCCACGCCACCCTCGGCGAGGACGTGGCCGCCGCCGTCATCCGCAACGAGGGCGCCGAACTCGGCGAGGCCGCCGTCCGCGACCTCTGCGGCGAGTACCTCGCGCCCTTCAAGGTCCCCCGCACCGTCGTCTTCGTCGACGAGATCCCCGTCGGCCCGACCGGCAAGCTCCAGCGCATCGGCCTCGCCGAACGCCTCGGCCTCCCGTAGCGGCCACCCCCAGTCACGACCCCCTCCTATAATCCCTGCCACCTCAACCCCCGGAGTGCACCCCCATGCCCGACTACGAAAACCTGATCCTTGACCGCGCCGGCACCGACGGCCGCGTCGGACGCATCACCCTCAACCGCCCGGAGAAGATGAACGCCCTCTCGCAGGAGCTCCTTTTCGAGTTCAACGAAGCCCTCCACGACTACGAGGCCGACGACAGCATCCGCGTCATCATCATCAAGGGCGCCGGACGCTGCTTTAGCGCCGGCTACGACCTCACTCCACCCCAGGGCCGCGGCGCCGATGCCGTCGTCCGCCGCCACCGCGCCGTCGACGACGAGGGCCGCCGCCTGCTCTGGAACATGCGCACCGGCATGCAGCAGATCACCGACATCCAGATGTACTACTGGAACATGGCCAAGGTCACCATCGCCCAGCTCCACGGCTACGCCCTCGCCGGTGGCTGCGAGATGGCGATGATGTCCGACATGGTTACCGCCGCCGAGGACGTCCGCATCGGCCACCCCGGCGTGCGGGGCCTCGGCGTCGCTCGCAACGGCGCCATCTTCCCGCTCGTCCTCGGCATGCGGAAGGCGAAGGAGCTGTACTACACGGGCGACAACGTCACCGGCAAGGAGGCCGAGGAGATCGGCATGGTCAACTACGCCTGGCCCGCCGACGAGCTCGAGGAACGCACCATCGCCTTCGCCGACCGCATCGCCAACCTGAGCGCCGACCACCTCGCCATCGCCAAGACGAGCATGAACCGCTTCTACGAGAACATGGGCATCTACTCGTCCATCCGCAGCTCCACCGACCTCGACGCCGCCGGGCAGTTCACCGCCCAGGCGTACGAATGGCAGGACCGCACCCGCCAGGCCATGGAGAGCGGCGGCGGCCTCAAGGAAGCCCTCGACTGGCGCGACGGCCCCTACCGGGACTACCGCGCCAGCGGGCGGTAGTGGGTAGTGGATAGTGAGTAGTGAATGGTGTTTGGGGTTAATCCCTCACCAGCCACCAGCCACCAGCCACCAGCCACCGGCCACCGGCCACTACTCACTAATACGGCAGCCCCGGCTTCCCCAGCAGGGCGCGTGCGAAGGTCGCGCGGCCCAGGTGGCCGTTCGCGTGGCCGATGAGGCCGTGCCCGATCGCCTCCATGCGTGAGATCTCGCCCCACGGACGGAACAGCTGGAACGTCGTGATGTACTCGTCGCGCATGTTCGCGATGCGCGGGACCACCGCCTCCTTGAGCGCCTCCGAGTAGCGGTCGAACTCCTCCGGTGCGGGGAAGCGCAGGTCGTACGCCTCGTCGTCCGTCAGGTTCGTGCCCTGCTCGACGCGCGGCAGGTCCCATGCCTGGTCGAAGCCCTGCACGAGCCACACTGGCTGCTCCCGGTCGAAGGCGAAGTGGATGATGTTGTCGATCGTGCGCTGCACGTGCCACACGTCGAACCCGATCGAGCTCGTCTTCCGGCCCTGCGTGTCGCACAGCTCCTCGATGGTCAGGTCCGCTACCGCCAGCTTGCAGTAGTCGAGCACCCGCTCGACCAGCCGCGAGTACTGCGCCTGCACCGTCGCATCGACCCCCATCCCGGGCAGGTTCCCCGGCCGGGTCATGGCGTGTGCTCCTTCAGGAAGCTGCGAACCGTCTCGATCGTGTCCGGCAGCTTCGCCTCGCTCCGGCAATCAACGTCGAGGCAGCGCGCGTCGGGTGCGTCTCCGCAGATCTGCTCGGCGATGCTCGTCGGGTGGAATACGTCGCTTCCCGGCAGGATCAGCAGCGGCGTCTCGCACGAGCGCACGAACGCCTCGTCGACGCTGAAGTAGGGTGGCCGGTCCGGCCAGATGGCGTCCGCGTACCGCTCGATCAAGTCGACGTACGCATCCGCGCTCATCGCCCCGATCTCCGCCCGGAACGCTTCGTCGTCGTGGATGCGCCGCGCGAACGGCCCCGCCGCGTTGTTCGCCATGAAGACGCGGTTCGCCATCGCCGACTCGACCACCGCCCCCACGCCCTCCTCCCGCGCCAGCGCGAGCGTCGGCTTGAACATGTCCATGAAGGTGTCGACCGAGTTCGTGTGGTTCAGCCCCACCGGGTCCTGCCCCACCCCGGAGGCGATGCGGTCGGGGACCTCCTCCGCGATGCGCAGGATGAACGCCACGCCGATGCACCCCCCGAACGTGTGCGCCCGCTCGACCCCGAGGTCGTCGAGCACCGCAATCTGGTCGGCGACCATCACGTCATAGGGCGCAGGCGCCGCGGGCGCGGGGCTCTGCCCCGCGTTCCGCTGGTCCATCCCGATGACCATGAAGTCGGAGGCGAACTCCGTGAGCGGATTGATCGCGCTCACGGACCAGAAGTCGATCTCGCTGTTCACGCCACCCGGCGCGAAGCACAGCAGGGGGAACCCCTCCCCGAACGTCTCGTAGTGAATAACCGCCCCATCGGGCCGCTCGATATCCGGCATGCGCCACCTCCAGCGCGCCGGATTCTAGCGACTTGGGCCCGACCCCACTCAGGGGCGCCCGCGCGCCGCTCTCCTCAGCGATGGGCCATCGCGAGCGCGCAGCAGTCGAGCGGAGAAATCCCCGTCGAGCGCTCTCCTCAGCGGGGCGCCGGCCCCGCGCTCCACTCAGCGAGCGAAGCGAGCGCTCTACTCGACGTCGACGGTCGCGCCGGCCTCTTCGAGCTTCGCCTTGATCTCGTCCGCCTCGTCCTTCGCGATGCCTTCCTTGACCTTCGCGGGGGCGCCCTCGACGAGCTCTTTGGCCTCCTTCAGGCCCAGACCGCTCACGACCTCGCGCACGGCCTTGATCACGTTGATCTTCTTCTCGCCGAAGCTCTTGAGGACGACGTCGAACTCCGTCTGCTCCTCGGCGGCGGCTGCGGCGCCGTCGCCGGCAGCCGGGGCGGCGCCGGCGGCCATCATCATCGGCGCGGCGGCGGTGATGTCGAACTCCTCTTCGATCGCCTTGTTCAGGTCGCGGAGCTCGAGCAGCGTCATGCCCTTGATGATGTCCAGGGCTTCTTCGATCTTGGTGGCCATTGCAGTTCCCCTTCGGTGTTGTGTGACGTTACTGGCGGGCGGCCGCTAGGCGGCTTCGCCCTCTTCGAGCTGGTTGGCGCGCGCCTCAACCAGACCGTTGAAGTCGCGCAGCGTGGCCTGCAGGAGGCCGGCAAGGTTCTGGACGGGCGATCGCAGCTTGCCCGCGATCTGGGCGATGAGCTCCTCGCGCGGAGGCGTCTTCGCGAGCTCCTCGACCTCGGCGGCGCTCAGGACGCGCCCCTCGAGCCAGCCGCCGTAGATGGGCAGGTCAACTCGCTCCGCGCGCAGGTACTCCATGAGCAGCCGCGCCGGCGCGACCGGGTCGCCGTAGCCGAGCGTCAGCGTCGTTGGACCCTGCAGCAGCTCCGCCATCTCCGGACGGCCTGCCTCTTCGGCAGCCAGCTTGGTGAGCGAATTCTTGACGACGCGCACGCGCACGTCGGCCGGACTCAGGGCCCGGCGCAGCGCCTGGAACGCCTGCACGTCGAGCCCGCTGTGGTCGCTGCCGATGGCGACCTCCGCGCGCTCCAGGTCCTGCTTGATATCGGCGACGAGCGCCACCTTTTTCGCGGCAGGCACGAACGAAACTCCAGTCCAGCGTTGGGGAGAGAGGAATGCGAGGGGCGCGCAGGAAAGGCGCTCGCCTCGCGCATCGCCTCGGCAGGCGCCGCTTGCGGCTTATCCCCGCTGGGGGGACCTGCGGTCTCCGGCAATCGCTTGCGCAACGAAGCGTACGACGGACCGGGAATACGGGGAAGCGCGCTACGGACCGCCCGGCAGCGCCGTCGCCACGCCCGTGACCTGCTCCTCCGGGAGGTGATCGGTCGAGCCCGCGCCCACCAGTATCAGCTTCTCGCCCACCACATCAATGCTCGTGATCGAGCAGTTCCCGAGCTTCACCGGCACCACCCGGTCGTTTCGGGTCGCCTCGCCTATGGCCACGCAGATGGCGATGTAGTGGCTCACCACGACCACGTCGCCGGCGCCGTTCTCGAACTCCGCCAGCGTCCCGACTACCCGCTGGCGCCACGCCTGCAGCGTCTCGTTCTGCTCGCTCCAGACGCCCTCCATGAACGGCCCGATGATCGCCTTGCGCTCCTCCGGCGGCAGCGAGGGGTCGAAGACCTCCGCAACCTCCTCGCGGACCTCCGGCTCGAGGCCGAAGGCCGCCGCGATCGGGTCCGCCGTCTCGCGCGTGCGCCGCAGCGGCGAGACGACCAGCCGCGAGGGCGTCAGCCTGCCCAGGGCCCGCGCCGTGATCGCCGCCTGCTCATGGCCGAGCGGCGCCAGTCCCGGGTCGAGGTCGTCGAGCCCGGCCGCGGCCAGTCCGTGACGGATCAGGTAGAGCGTCATGGCGCGCTCAGGATCCGTCGCTGAAGAACAGCTTCTCGACCTCGTCGGAAAGCGTGACGTTCATCAGCCGGGCGCGCTGCAGCGCCTCCCAGTAGTAGCGGTAGGTGGCGCGGTCGTGCAGGTCGCCCTCATGCTGGATCGGCCCCCAGTCCGCCTCGTACGCCTTCAGCATGATCGCCTCGCCCAGCGCGACCTCCGGCGCTTCGGGCGCCATCGCCCGCGTGATCGGCTCGATCTGCGCCGGGTAGATGGACCACTGCCGCATGAACCCGAACTCCTCGCGCGCCCGCCGCGCGTCGCCGTAGATGACGTCCTCGTCGCGCAGCTCCAGCGTGACGTTGTGCGCGGGCACGACCCCGTGCGCCAGCGCGGCCGCCACGACATCTCCCTTCGCCCGCCGGATGAGCTGGTGGTTGAACTGCCCCGGCGAGCGCATCGCCGAAGCGGGAATCGTGCCGTGGTGCGCCGAGACGAAGTCCATCAGCCCGAAGTCGAGCACCTGCACGTTCGGCAGCGCCGCCAGCTCCCAGGCGTCGTGCAGCGCGCCGTGCGTCTCGACGAGGATGTGGATGGGAATCTCGCGATCCACGCCCGCCTGCTGCGTGCGCTCCCGGATGTAGTCGATCATCTCCGCGCCCTGGCTCGCCTCGGTGCACTTGGGGATCGTGAGGTAGGCCACGCGCTCGGCCGCCTCGCCGACGACGATGTCGGCGTCCGCCTTCCAGTGGTCGTGTGTGTAGTCGTGGATGCGAACGCCGGCCATGTTGTGGTGGTTGGACTCGCTGTTCTGCATCCGCGCCGCCATCCGGGCGTGCGCCGTCTCCTCCCCCGTGGGCGCCCCGTCCTCGAGGTCCATGGTGATGTCGAAGACGCCGCCCATCTCGTTCTGCAGCTCGAAGGCCTTCTGGATGCGCTGCTCCGTTCCCGCGAAGTGCTCGCAGGACGGGATCACGGGCATCGGCGGCTCGCCCTCGAAGAGCGCCTCGTTCGGGTGTCGGGGCATGAAACGCCTCCCTGACGTATCTGGTGTTGGGGTTCTCGCAGAGTGCGCGAGCCAGTATCGGCCCTCACCGCCCCACGGTCACGCGCGGGCTACGCCCACCCCGTCAGCGCCGCCTCCACCGCCTCGTTGACCGCCTCCGCCGCCTCCCCGGGCACCGCCTCCCCCAGCGCCTCCAGGCGAGCCTCGATGTACGCCCGCGCCGACTCCACGCTCGACACGTCGTCGCTCGCCGCCGCCTCGGCCACGAGCGCCTGCGCCAGGCGCAATGGGTCGCCGGCGATGGCCGCGCCCGCCTCGCCGAGATCGGCGAACGGCTCCGCGAGCATCCTCCGGAGCTGGGTCAGGCGTATCTCGTCGGTGGGCACGGGGCGCCTCCGCCGCGATGGCGGCTAGCGCGGTGGCGCTTCCTGCCGGGGCGGCCGGATCTTGTTGTAGCAGGTGCTGCAGTAGACGGGACGGTCGCCCCGCGGCTGGAATGGCACTTCCGTCATCTGGCCGCAGTCGGCGCAGGCGGCGGGGTGCATCTGGCGCGGCGTCTTGCCGCCGAAGCTGGCGAAGTTCCCGTAGCGCACGTACCCGTCCATCTCCTCCAGGGAGCTGCGGTTCGAACGCCGTGCCTGGCGGCAGGAGGGACAGCGCGAGGGCTCGTTCATCAGCCCCTTGTTCGCGTAGAACTCCTGCTCGCCGGCGGTGAAGGTGAAGCTGGTGCTGCAATCGCGGCAGACGATCTGCTTGTCGGCGTAGGCCAAGGAATCAGGGCTCCTTCCCTGCGGGTCTGCGAACCAGTGTACCAGCCGCCCCGCTACGGCTAACCGGACCGATGCTCAAACTGCTATCCTTACTTGACGACCACAGTAAGGAGTCTGGCATGGAAGTTGCCGCTCGCGTCAGTTCAAAAGGCCAGATCACGATTCCCCGTGCGGTGCGTGAAGCGCTCGGTATCAAGGAGGGCGATGAAGTCCTCTTCCGGCTTGAGGGGAAGCGCGCGGTCATTGCGCGTACCCCTGACTTTCTGGAGCTCGCTGGATTCGTGGACGTGCCCCTGGAGAAAAGGGGCACTCCGTGGGACGAGATTCTGCGTGAGACACGGAAGGCTCGGGCCGCCGCCCGTCGATGACCGCCTTCCTCGATACGAACATCATCGTCCGGCACTACACCGGAGACCCGCCGGCTCAGGCCCGGTTGGCAACCCGCTACCTCGAGCAAGCCGACCGGCTCCTCCTCCCCGACCTCATCCTTGCGGAGGTCGCGTACGTGCTGGAGTCGTATTACCGCATGTCCCGCGACCAGGTTGCTGCCGCGCTGCGCTCGACCCTCGCCATACCTGCCGTTCGGGTGTTCGACAGGGATCTCCTTCAGCGGACGGTCGAACTGTACGACATCCACCGTTTTGGCTTCGCCGATGCCTACCTCGTGGCGAGCGCCGAGCGCTCGGCCGTAGGGACCATCGCCTCGTTCGACCGGGGAATCGATCGCGCAGAAACGGTCCGGCGGGAAGAGCCTGCCTAGACCCCTACCCCGCCAGCGCCCCCACCTCCGCGACCTCGTCGTCCGTCAGCACCCACTCGACCGCCGCCGCGTTCGCCTCGAGCTGCTCCGGCTTCGTCGCGCCCGAGATGACGCTCGACACGTGCGACTGCGACGAAAGCCAGGCGATGGCGAGGTCGAGCACCGTGCGACCGCGCTCCTCCGCCCACGACTCCAGCTTCTCCAGCGTCGCGAAGTTCGCGTCGGTCAGGACGCCCTGGGCTCGTTCGCCCCAGGCCGCCAGCCGCGTCCCTTCCGCCACCCCCTGCCCCTGCCGGTACTTGCCCGTCAGGAAGCCGCTCGCGAGCGGGAAGTAGGGAAGCATGCCCAGCCCGTGGTGGTTGCAGGCCGGCACCACCTCCGCCTCCACGCCCCGCTCCATCAGGTTGTAGTGGTTCTGCGCCGAGACCATCTTCGTCAGGTGATGCGTCTCCGCCGTCCAGTGCGCCTCCGCGATCTGCCAGCCCTTGTAGTTCGAGTTGCCGATGTAGCGAACCTTGCCCGACCGCACCAGGTCGTCGAGCGCCCGCAGCGTCTCCTCGATAGGCGTGTCCGGGTCGGGCATGTGCATCTGGTAGAGGTCGATGTAGTCGGTCCCGAGCCGCCGCAGGCTCGCCTCGCACGCTTCCGCGATGCGGTGGCGCGAACCGCCCCGCTCCATCGGCCCCTCCCCCATCGGCGCCGCGAACTTCGTCGCGATGATCACCTCGTGCCGGCGCGCCCCCAGCGCCCGCCCCAGCATCTCCTCCGACGCGCCCCGTCCGTACACGTCCGCCGTGTCGAAGAGCGTGATGCCCGCGTCCAGTGCCGCGTTCGTGACCTTCTCCGCGGCCCCGTAGTCGATGCGCATGCCGAAGTTGTTGCAGCCCAGTCCCGCCAACGAGACATGCAGGCCCGACCGTCCAAGCCGCCGGTACTCCATCGTTCCCCCTGTCGCCGGTCGCCCCGGCGCGATGCCGGAGTATACGGGGGAAGGAACCCACGCCTGCCCCGAGGGGGGCTGGGGTAATTCGTCCGCGCTGTTGGTAGGGTCTCACTGTGACGTGCGGAGGAATCAAGCACGGGCTGCGGAGAGCCGCCCGCAATCTCCGGGCAGTGCTCACGGTTCTTCCCTTCGCGGCTCTGTTGCTCGCGCTCGTTGCCTGTGGTGGTAAAGGGGAGCCAGACCGGGTCACGCCCTCCCCAACGGCTGAAGCGTCGACCACTGGCCCCTCCCCTACCCCGACAGCCACGGCCGCGCCGACCGCTCCAACCGCGACAGTCTCGCCGGCGGCTCCAACTGCGACTGCCGCCGCCACGGCCACACCAACAGCGTCGCCCGTGCCTCCTGCCCCCACACCCACAGCGACAACCTCCCCTGCTGCTGCCGTGTCCACAGATGAGTCAACTGAGGCAGCAACTCCCGAGGCCCGTGACGAGCAGCAGGTGTTGAATGTCGAAGGGGTCGGTGAGGTCGAGGGTCCGGTGGCGGTCTACGCAGAGAGACTGTTCCAGGCGGAAGAGGCTGGACAGCCCCTGAGCCTGTCGAACCAGAAGTTCTTCGCCATTGACCTGGGGACAGGCAAGAAGTGGGACATCGTGGATGTCGGGGAGGAATGGCCCCGCGTTCAGGTGGCGGGGGACCGGCTGGTTCTCTGGGACGAGAGGTTCGACGTCCACCTGGTCTCGCTCGACGGAAAGTCCCAGGTTCTCTCTCAATCCGGCGACGCGCTCCTCCCGGTCGTTTCGCTCGATGGGTCGAAGATAGCCATTGCCGTCGACGGCACCCCCTCCGGTGAGGCCGATAGCATTGTCGTCCTCGATGTGCAGTCGGGTGACGAGTTGGTCCGCCTTGAGGCTGACGATCCCCGCATCGACCCCCCACCCTCGGCCGACGACTTCTCACTGGAAGTCTCGCGCTGGGGCATGACTGGAGATGCGCTCCTCGTCAGCGGGCGAGGGACCGGCAGTTTCGTCGTCACCCTCGATGGCGAAGTCCGTGAGACATCCATCGGAGGCCGGTCTCCAGACCTGCGCTACGGCATTGTCGCAGAGCCGCGCCGCCGTTCGACGTACGACTCATTGACCGTGATGGAACTCACCACGGGACGTGTGGTGCTCACGCTGACACCGGAGGAGGGCAGCCGCATCTGGGGGTGGTACTGGGGCGCGCCTCCCTCCCCCGAGTTCATGTACGCGACAGTCCCGGAGAATGCCAGGGACTCCAACGAGCGACGAGCCCAGGCCACCTGGCGCATCGTCGACCTGGACACCGGCACTACCAGGATTGTGGACATTTTCGACGAGACGCTGCGAGCTGAGTGGCAGTGGATATGGACGATCCAGGACAGTTCCTACACGACGCTCTGGGGACAGTGCCTGGTTCGCCATCGAAACCTGGATTCCTGCATCGACCTCTTCGAGGGGGCCAACGAGGCGCTCGACGCGCTCTCCGACGACCCCGATCCCACCGAGGAACCCCGGGATCCATATACCTACTCTCGAAGAACTGAGTTGCTGGGCATCATCTGGCTCGATTAGCCCGCCCGCCCCTACCCCGTGAAGCGCACCACAGGCGTCGTCCGGCCCCAGAGCTCCTCCAGCCGGTAGTACTCCCGCTTCTCCGGTGAGAACACGTGCACGATCACGTCGCCGAAGTCGATCAGCACCCAGCCGCTTTCCTTGCGGCCCTCCTGGTGGCGCGGCGGCACGCCGGCCTCCTTGAGTTCGTGCCCCAGCCGTTCCACGATGGCGCTGAACTGCAGCGGCGAGTGCGCCGTCGCCAGCACGAAGTAGTCGGCGAAGCTCGACGCCTTGCCGATGTCCAGCATTGCGACATCCTCAGCCTGCAGCTCGGAGAGAAGATCGATGACGCGGTGGGCGAGTGGCTCGGATTCCAGAGCGCGCGCTCCATTCCGCCTGGTGCGGACTCTGCGAGAATAGCACAGCCGTGAACGCTCCCCGTGTCGTCTGCGCCATGTCCGGCGGCGTCGATTCCTCCGTCGCCGCCGCCCTCCTCGTCGAGCAGGGCTACGACGTCGTGGGCGTCACCATGCGCCTCTGGACCGAGGAGCGCCCGGACGAGCTTCGCGGCCACCAGCAGTGCTGCAGCGTCGAGGACATCGACGACGCCCGCCGCGTCGCCGGCCAGCTGGGCATCCGCCACTACGTCCTCAACTTCGAGGACGCCTTTCGCGAGCACGTCGTCGACCCCTTCGTCGACGAGTACGCCGCCGGCCGCACCCCCAACCCCTGCGCCCGCTGCAACGAGCACATCAAGTACCGCGCCCTCCTCGACCGCCTCCCCGCCTTCGACGCCGGCCTGCTCGCGACCGGCCACTACGCCCGCGTCGCCCGCGGCGAGGACGGCGTCCCCCACCGCCTCCTCAGGGGCGTCGACGACTCCAAGGATCAGTCCTACGTCCTCTACATGCTCGGGCAGGAGCAGCTCGCGCGGCTCCTGCTGCCCGTCGGCGACCTGCGCAAGGACGACGTGCGCGAGGTCGCGCGTCGCACGGGCCTCGATGTTGCGGAGAAGCCCGACAGCGTCGAGATCTGCTTCGTGCCCGGGAACGACTACCGCGCCTTCGTCACCGAGCGCGTCGAGCCCCGCCCCGGCGAGCTGCGCGACGCCGGCGGCGAGGTGCTCGCCCGCCACGAGGGCGTGACCGGCTTCACCGTCGGCCAGCGCAAGGGGCTCGGCGTCGCCCTCGGCGAACCCCGCTACGTGACCGCCATCGACGCCGCCACCAGCGTCGTCACCATCGGCGAGGAGGACGACCTTTACGCCGACCACGCCGCCGTCGAGGCCGTCACCTGGGTCGCGGGCGCCCCGCCCCCGCTCGGCGAGCCGATAGCGGCAAAGGCCCGCTACAAGGCCGAGGCCGCCCCCGCCACCCTCGCCGGGGCCGCGGATGGCCTCGCCACCGTGCGCTTCGACCGCCGCCAGCGCGCCCTCACCCCCGGCCAGGCCGTCGCCTTCTACCGGGGCGACGAGGTGCTCGGCGGCGGCACCATCGTCCGGGCCTGGCGTGACTGAGGCGGCCCGGCGGTGAAGCGATGGATGCTGGCCGTGCTCGTGGCAGCCGTCGCGCTCCCTCTCATGGCGCAGTCCCATTCCGGCGCGCAGTCGAACGGCGCCACTCCCTTCCGGATCGTGCTCTGGCAAGACGTCGATTCCCCAACCGACCTCTCCCTGAGCGTCCGCCCCGAGGACGGACTCTGGGGTGACCTCGGGACCGTCCCCGTCGAGCTCGCCCGTTTCAACGCCTCGCGAAGCTACCGGTACGGCGACCTCGTCGTGGCTGGCGTCGAGATACGTGTCTGGCAGCAGGCCTCCAACGTGCGACGGCACTTCATCAGCGTTCGCCGCGAGGGCGGTGAGTGGGACGACGTCGGAACCGTCCCCGTCGCCCTGAACTTCCTCAGCGAAAGCGGCCGCTATCGCTTCGGCAGCCTCGCCCTCTCCCTGCCCGCGCCGGAACCCGACCGCGCCCTGCTGGTCGCCGTGGGAGCCGAGCACTCCTGCGCCCTCCAGGCCTCCGGCGCGATCGTCTGCTGGGGCGACAACGCCCGCGGCCAGACTGATGTCCCGCCCGGCCGCTACCGCTCCCTGAGCGCCGGCGAGTGGCACACCTGCGGCCTCACCTACTCCTCCGGGGTGGTCTGCTGGGGCGACGACTTCAGCGGCCAGACCGACGTTCCGCGGGGCCGCTTCCGGTCCCTGAGCGCCGGCCTCGCCCACACCTGCGCCGTTGCGCGTCTGGGTGGCGTGGTCTGCTGGGGGGCCAACGGCAACGGCCAGGGCGACCCACCCGCCGGGACCTTCCGCTCCCTGAGCGCCGGCGCCGGCCACACCTGCGGGCTGCGGAACTCGGGACGCGTCGAGTGCTGGGGCGATAACGCCCGCGGCCAGTCCGACCCGCCCGCCCGCCGCTACCTCTCCATCGCCGCAGGGGCCGACCACAGCTGCGGCCTGCGCGAGTCCGGCCGGCTCGACTGCTGGGGCGAGGGCCACTGGGGCGGCGCGTCCCGGGGTCCGTACCGCTCCGTGTCCGCGAGCGGCGCCGCCACCTGTGCGCTCGGCCAGTCCGGCGAGGTCCTGTGCCGCGGCAGCATCCCCGATCCCCCGGCGGGCGCCTACCGCTCCATCAGCGCCGGACCCGCCCACGCCTGCGCCGTCGACGAGTCCGCCGCTGTCGTCTGCTGGGGGAGCCGCTCCGACTCCGGCGCTGCGGAAGCGCCCGCCGGGACCTACGCCTCGGTCAGCGCCGGTGATGTGCACACCTGCGCCCGCACAGCGTCGGGAGAGGTGGCCTGCTGGGGCAGCGACGAGAACGGGCGAACCAGCGCCCCCTCGGGGACCTACCGCTCGCTCAGCTCGGGCGCGTGGCACAACTGCGCCGTAAACGGTGAAGGCGAAGTCGCGTGCTGGGGCGCCGGCATCGACGGCAGCACCGAAGCGCCATCCCGGAGCTACCGGACGGTCAGCGTCGGCTTTGCCCACAGCTGCGGCCTGCGCGACTCGCGGGCGATCGACTGCTGGGGCCTGAACCAGTTCGGCCAGGCCGATGCGCCGTCGGGACGCTACCGCTTCGTCAGCGCCGGCAACGCCCACACCTGCGCCGTCAGGACCTCGGGCGCGCTCGTCTGCTGGGGAGGCGCCTGGCACGGCCAGCTCGATGCCCCCTCCGGGAGCTACCGCGCCGTCAGCGCCGGCGGCGACTTCGCCTGCGCCCTGGGCGCAGACCGCGAGCTCGCCTGCTGGGGCGCCAACGACTACGGCAAGGCTGAGCCGCCCGAGGGGCGCTTCCTCTGGGTGGGGACCGGGCAGCACCACGCCTGCGCCGTCAGCGAAGACGGCGAGATGCGCTGCTGGGGCCAGAACAACCACGGCCAGACCGACGCCCCCGAGGGTCGCTTCCGCTCGGTGGACGCGGGCGCCATCCACACCTGCGCCATCCGCGACACGGGCGAGGCTGTCTGCTGGGGCCACGAGCTCCACGCCCGCGCCCGCCCCCCCGCCGAACTGCAGTAGCAGCCCGGGCGTCGGGTAGTCCGGCCGTGTTCCTGATACCGTGCGGTCCCGTCCCCGAACCGAACCGGCCGGGGCGCTGGGGGAGGAGCAACCGGTGAAGAGGTGGGCCCTCGTTCCCCTGCTGCTCGTGCTTGCCCTCTCCTCCGCGGCGCTTGCGACGGCCGGCGCGCAGTCAGGCCCCACGACCAGGGTCGAGATTCGCGTCTGGCAGCTTGTGGGCAGCGACACCACGCTCGCGGTCAGCGTCCGGCCCGAGGGTCGCGCCTGGGCCGACCTGGGCACGATTCCGCTCGACATGAGCGGTCTGACGTCGGATGGCTTCTGGCGCTACGGCGATGTCGCGACGGCGGGCGTCGAGGTGCGCGTCTGGCAGCGCTCGACCAGCTACCGGAACCTCTGGATCAGCGCCCGCCCCGAGGGCGGCTCGTGGGCCGATCTCGGCACGACTGCCCTGCATATGGCGGGACAGACCAGGGATGGGCGCTGGCGCTACGGGGACATCACCCTGGCTGTGTCGGCCCCGACGACGGCACCAACCCCGACCGAGAGCAGGGACGGCGACAGGGTCGTCACGATCAGCGGAAGCCAGACCCACACCTGTGCGCTGTGGGAATCGGGCCGTCTCGTCTGCTGGGGACTGGAGGTGGACGCCGCACGGGTGCCGGAGGGGACGTACGTCTCCGTTGGCGTCGCCCACGGCCACACCTGCGCCGTCCGCGCGTCCGGAGAGCTGACCTGCTGGGGCCTCAATGTGGCGACTGTCACGAGTGTGCCGGCGGGGAACTACCGCTTCGTGAGCGTCGGGTTCTATTCCGCCTGTGCTATTCGCGACTCCGGCTCGATCGTCTGCTGGGGGCAGGAGCTTCCCGACGTCGACATGGAGGCGCCGGAAGGGATCTACACCTCGGTCACGGTCGGCTTCGCCCACGCCTGTGCGCAGCGAGAGTCCGGCGAGATCGTGTGCTGGGGCTGGAATGACTCTGGCCAGACGGATGCCCCCGAAGGCGCGTTCCGCTCCGTCAGCAGTGGCGAACAGCACACGTGCGCCCTTGGGGACAGGGGCAGGGTGACTTGCTGGGGGAACAACGAGTACGGCCAGGCGGATGTGCCCGCGGGGAGATTCCGTGCGGTGAGCGCCGGACGCTACCACACCTGCGGGCTCGGAGAGTTGGGCACGGTGGTCTGCTGGGGAGGACCCCAGCGCCGCGCCACCGAAGCCCCCGAGGGGAAGTTCCGCTTTGTCAGCGCCAGCAACACCTACAGCTTCTCCTGCGGCGAACGCGAACAGGGTGGCCTGCAGTGCTGGGGCGGCGCCCCCACCAACTACGGTCAGGGCAACGTTCCGGAGGGCGCCTATCAGGATTTCGACACGGGAACATGGTATGTCTGCGCCGTCCGCTCCTCCGGCACGCTTGCCTGCTGGGGATTCGGCGACTCAAGGGAGACCAGCCCGCCGTCCGGTACCTACACCTCCGTGAGCGCAGGGGGTGACCACGCCTGCGCCGTCCGTCCCTCGGGAGAAGTCGCCTGCTGGGGGGAGAGCATTTGGGAGTCCGAGAACAGGGGCCAGACCGATGTCCCGGAGGGCCGCTACCGCGCCGTCAGTGCCGGCTACCGTCACACCTGCGGCCTCCGCACGTCCGGGGAGGTCGTCTGCTGGGGTAGCAACGACCAGGGCCAGCTCGACGCGCCTTCGGGGCAATTCATCTCGGTGAAGGCCGGGCTCCATCGCTCCTGTGCCGTGCGGGAATCCGGAGAGACCCTCTGCTGGGGTGGTGGAGGAGGGTTCGGGGGTGTCCCCACGATCGCCGGGCGGTACACCAGCGTGGCTGTTTCCGGGTTCGTCTGCGCCGTCCATCAATCGGGCGAGGTGGACTGCTGGTCAGGACCAGGAGATTCCTTCGCCGATGTGCCGGCCGGCCTCTACCGCTCGGTGAGCGCCGGCAATAGTCACGCATGTGCGGTCCGGCGATCGGGCGAGGTCGTGTGCTGGGGGAACAACACCTACGGGCAGCTGGATGTCGTGCCCGGACGCTACACGTCCGTCAGCGCCGGCTGGACGCAGACCTGCGCCCTGCGCGAGTCGGGCGAGCTCGTCTGTTGGGGCACGAAGCCGCACATCGTTGCCAGGGTCCCGGCCGAACTCCAGTAATTTCACCGGCGCCCCGCCGTTATTCTTGAGGACGCCTCGGGACGCCTGCTATCCTCACTGGACTCGGGTGACTGGCGAATACGCGGAGTACCGCGGGGGAGCTCGAGTAGTTTCAAGCATGGCCGCTCGCCTGGGCCGGTCCGTTCGTTCGGACGGGCCTTTTGCTTCTCCGGGAGAGAAGCAACGGAGGTGAGCCGTGCGTGCTCTGCTAGGCGTTTACGACAAGACCGGGATCGAGGATTTCGCCCGCGGGCTCCACGCCCTCGGCTGGGAGCTCGTCTCGACCGGCGGCACGAAGCGGGCCGTCGAGGCGGCCGGTGTCCCGGTCACCGGCATCGAGCAGGTCACTGGCTTTCCCGAGATGCTCGACGGCCGCGTCAAGACCCTCCACCCGGCCGTCCACGCCGGCATCCTCGCCCGCCGCGACCTGCCCGAGCACAACGCTGCCCTCGGCGAGCATGGCTTCGGGACCATCGACCTCGTCGCCTGCAACCTCTACCCCTTCCGCGCGGTCGTCACCCGGGAGGGTGGCGCTTCTCTCGCCGAGGGCATCGAGAACATCGACATCGGCGGCCCCACCATGCTGCGCGCCGCCGCCAAGAACCACGCCGACGTCATCGTCCTCGCCGACCCCGACGACTACGCCGGCACGCTCGAAGCGCTCGCCGCGGGCGGCCTCGACGCCGATGCCCGCCGCCGGCTCGCCTGGAAGGCGTTCCAGCACGTCGCCAGCTACGACAGCGCCGTCGCTGAGTGGCTCTGGGACGGCGACGAGTCCCCGCCCGAGCTGAGCGTTCCCCTCGAGCGCGTCGCGGGGCTGCGCTACGGAGAGAACCCGCACCAGGGCGCCGCCTTCTACCGGGACGGCTCGCTCGGCGAGGACGCCCTCGGCGGCATCGCCACCGCCGTGCAGCACCACGGCAAGGAGCTCTCCTACAACAACTACCTCGACGCCGACGCCGCCTGGAACGCCGTCAACGACTTCCCCGAGCCCGCCTGCGTCATCGTGAAGCACACGAACCCCTGCGGGGCCGCCACCCGCGACGACCTTCGCGAGGCCTACCGCCTCGCCGTTGTCGCCGACCCGGTGAGCGCCTTCGGCGGCATCGTCGCCTTCAACCGCCCCCTCGACGAGGACCTCGCCCGCGAGCTGCGCGAGTACCGCAACCCCACCGACGGCTCGACGCGCATGTTCTACGAGATCGTCATCGCCCCTGAGTACACGGAGGAGGGTCTGCGCGTGCTCAAGGGCAAGTCGAAGGATCTGCGCATCCTCGAAGCGGATCCCCGCTCACGCGGCGGCCGTTCGCTGCGGCAGGTGGGCGGCGGCTGGCTCCTCCAGGACGCCGACGAGATCGCCCCCGAGGAGATCGACTACCAGGTCGTCTCGAAGACGCAGCCCACGGAGCAGCAGCTCGCCGACCTGCGCTTCGCCTGGCGATGCGTGAAGCACGTCAAGAGCAACGCCATCACGCTCGCGAAGGACGGCCGGCTGCTCGGCATGGGCAGCGGCCAGCCGAACCGGGTCAAGAGCGTCGAGATCGCGATGGAGAAGGCCGGCGACGAGCTGCGGGGCGCGGCCCTCGCCAGCGACGCCTTCTTCCCCTTCTCGTGGAACGACGCCGTCGAGCGCGCCTGCCAGGCGGGCGTCGCCGCCATCGCCCACCCCGGCGGCAGCCTCCGCGACCAGGACTGCATCGACTGCTGCGACAAGTACGGCGTCGCCCTCGTCTTCACGGGCACGCGCCACTTCCGGCACTAGGGTTGGTGACCGCCGGCTGGTGACTGGTCCGCCCCTCCCCTGGGTGGGGTGGACACCAGTCACTATCCACTACTCACTACCCACTAGCACTGGCGGAGAGGGTGGGATTCGAACCCACGAGGGGCTTGCACCCCTACACGATTTCCAGTCGTGCCTGTTCAGCCACTCCAGCACCTCTCCGCGAGGCGTCGGGCTAGCGTAGCAAGGGCGCGGGACTCGGGCTTGCCGCGGCTAGCGCTTGCGCTGCTCGCGACGTCCCTTCGTCAGCTCGCGATACCGCGCCCACAGTTCCTGTTCTTTCTCCTGGGCGCCCTCGCGTGCGATCTCGATGGCCTGCTCCGCTGCCTGGCGGAGCTCCTCCACCATCTCCTCGGGATTCGGTACGCCGCCGTCCCCGATGACGGGATCGTCCGACGACCCGCCCGCGCTCACGACCCGCCCCGGAAGCGTCCGCCCAGCGAGCCGAGCGAGTCCAGCCCGCGCCGGATGCCGCTCACGACCGAGTAGACGCGGATGATCGGCGTCACGGCGGATTCGCCCACGAACTCGGCCGTGCCCTTCACCTCGTCCACGAGGTCACGGGCCGAATCGAGCAGGGGAACCACGTTCTGGTTCACGGCGCGCCGCACCGAGAGGGCCACGCCGATGAGCACCGCCAGCAGGATGCAGGCGAGAACCCCGGCGATCGCCACGAGGACGCCGAGCGCCACCACGGCGATGTCGCGCCACTCGCTCCAGCTGTCGGGGGCCGACCACGTGCCCGGCTCGGCCTCGTTCGGGAAGATGTTCCCGCCGAAGTAGCCGTCCACGAGCACGGCCACCACGATGTAGACGACGACGATCAGCACCGCCGCCAGGACGACCGTCAGGAAGAAGCGCAGGACGCTGTTCATGGGGGCAATGATAGAGCCATCCTTGCCATGGCGCGCCCGCGCTCCTCGCCGCGGGGCCTAGCCGGGGGCCAGCTCGAACAGGTCCAGCAGGTTCGAGATTGCCTCGAACGTGGTCGCCTGCCCCAGCAGCCGGTCCACGTAGTTCAGGTCGATCGCGCTCCCCAGCGGCACTCCCACCGCCTGCGCGAGCGCGTCCAGGTACTGCTGCGCCACCGGCTCCACCGGAGCCGTCTCGTCCACGTCGTCCGCGTAGGTGGCGGCAATCGCGTCCACGAACGACCCGTACGCCACGCCGGAGTCCGGCAGCACCTCGCGGCCGTGCGGACTCGGCAGGATGCCGAGCGACTCCGGGATGGCGCGGCCGCTGTTCAGCATGGCCAGCGCCTCGATGTTGAAGTTCCGCGCCAGGGGCGAGGGGTCCCGCGCCAGCTCCGGCTGCGAGATCAGCAGGTGGACGTACAGGAAGACGTCGATGGCGCTCGCCACGACCTCCTCCGTCAGGCTGTCTTCCCGGTCGCAGTGGATCGCTTCGTGCGCGAGCAGGGGCATGAGCAGCTCGAAGGGCGCCGCCTCCAGGTCGGGCCGGATGGAGAGGATGCGCCGCCCCTCGTCGTCGTAGGTCACCCGCGCCACCAGGTCGAGGTCGCCCGGCGGCTCCTGGAATCCGATGAACGCCGCCGGGGCGCCCGTGCAGTTGTCCGGCCCGAGCAGGGAGCGCACGGCCGCGTCCGCGAAGGTTCCGGCAAGCGCCGCCAGGGCCGCGCGCAGCTTCGGCGCGGCCACCACCTCCGCGTCCATGCCGTCGTACAGGAACAGGGCCGTCTCCCGAACCGCCGCCGACGCCTCGCGCTCGTCCAGGTGCTCCTCCAGGGCGTCGCGCACCGCCAGCGGGTCGCGATCGGCCGCGGTGGGCGACTCCGGAGGCCGTGGCTCCACCAGCGAGAGGTCGCCGAAGGCGAACACGCCCCCGGCCAGCACCACGCCCAGCTCCGTGAACTCGCTCGTGACCACGACCGAGACCTCGTCCTCCGGGCCGGAGAGCGCCTCCGTCGAGACGTGCAGGGTCGAACCCGACACGATGAGCGCCCCCACCGTCAGCTCCACGACGCGCGAGCTGACCACCTCCACGCCCTCGACCGGCATCTCCGTGAGCGGGTGGCCGGTCAGCGGCGAGCCCTCCGGCGCGGTCAGCCGGAAGGCCGCGTTCAGGGCGCGCAGCTTGGTCGGCTCGACGGCGCGGTTGAAGCGGACCCGCACGACCGACCGGGCCAGCGGCAGGTCGTCCACGTACACGCGTTCCGCGCTTGCTTCGAGCGCGCGGATCGGCGCGGGAGGTGGCTCACCGCCTCCACACGACGCAGCCAGCGCCAGCACCAGCGCCGCGACAAGCCCTCCGAGGACGCGATGCATGCCGAGAGCCTACCGTGCTCCGCCCTCCGGCGACGCCAGCGTTAACAACTCGCGCGGCGGGCGCCTTCTCCGCGATGATGGGCGCGTGACCCTCGACGCACCCCCATCGACCGCCCCGCGCGGAACCCCCTGGGTCGAGCGCAAACGCAAGCCGGACGGCAGCGAGCGCCGCTACACCTGCGCCCTCGAGCACGCCTCGCCCTCGCTCGTCGTCGTCAGCTACGTCATGCGCCAGGGTGGGGCCGTCTTCGGCACCCCTATCGACATCCCGCCGGGCTCCGTCTCTTACGGCTACTTCTGGCGCGCCCGTCCCTACACCGTCTACCGCATGCGCGATGGCGATCGCATCATCGCCCACCGCTTCGACGCGGTCGCCGGCGTGCGCATCCGCGAGGGCGAGGTTGCCTACCGCGACCTCGCCCTGGACTGGTGGCTCACTGCCGAGAACGCGCTCATCGAGGAGGACCGCGACGAGTTCCTCGAACTCCGCGCGGATGGCGCCTTCAGCCCCGCCGACCTCGCCGCCGCAGCCCGCGCCGAGCGCGTCATCGCCCGCGCCGCCGACCGGCTCCTCCCCGAGCTCGCGGCCATCGAACAACGCCTCGGGATCGCCTAGCGAGTTGGAGAGCCACGGCTAGTCATCCCCTTCACGCCGGTCTTCTGGCCACACGCGGGATTCGCCCCAGTCAAGCTCCTCGTCGGTCTGCGGGAATCTGCCGTAGCCTTCCGCATACTGTCGGTCGATCTCCTCAGCGGCCTTCTGGGCAAGGTAGTTCGCAGTCGCTTCGCGCAGCACCGCCGAGCGGCCCCGCTCACGTACCTCGGCAAGCGCGTCGAGCCTCTCCAGGAGGTCCTCATCGAACGTCACCTGTATGGCTTTCATGTGTATAGAAAACTACATGATGTGGTCTATAGGAGGGTGTACCGCCCCTGCATCCGGCCAGCCGCCCAGGAGCCTACGATTGCCGGGTGGAAATCCCCGTGCCAGACCTCGCCATCCCCGATGTCGTAGCCGCCCTTGAGCGGATGCACGGCGCCGAGCGCTGGCACTGGACCCCAGAGAGCGACCCCTTCGAGGTCGCGGTCGGCGCGATACTCGTGCAGCACACGAACTGGACCAACGCCGAACGCGCCGTCGACCGCCTCCGCGAGGCTGGCGTCCTCGACCCGGACCGGCTGGCGGATCTGCCGGACGAGGCCATCGAGGAGCTGATCCGGCCCAGCGGCCAGTACCGCACGAAGACGCGCAAGCTGCGCGCCTTCCTCGACCTGGTCGCCCGGCACGGCTCACTCGAAGCGCTGCTTGTGCTGCCTTCGGACGCGCTCCGCGCCGAGCTGCTCGCAACCTGGGGCATCGGCGATGAGACTGCCGACGCCATCGCCCTCTACGCCGCGGGGCAGCCGGCCCTCGTCGTCGACGCGTACACGCGTCGCCTCTTCTCGCGCCTCGGCCTGGGACCACCCCCCGACGACTCTTACGGCGCCTGGCAGGCGTTCCTCGTCGGGGAGCTGCCCCCCGACGCCCCGGCGCTCGCGCGCTTCCACGCGCTGGTGGTCCTCCACGCGAAGCACCTTTGCCTCGCGCGCCGCCCCCACTGCGGCGACTGCCACCTCGCTCCCTGCTGCGCCTTCGCGTCAGACGCGCCCCTACCCCCTTGAGCGGCGCGCGGGTACGTTCCCACGATGCAGGTCGGCATCATCGGGCTGCCGCGGGCAGGCAAGACGACCGTCTTCAACGCCGTCTCGCGCGGACTCGCCCCCGTCGGGGGCTTCGGCGGCGCGGGCAAGCCCAATATCCGCTCGGTGGCCGTCCCGGACACGCGCGTTGACCGCCTCTCCGAGATCTACCAGCCCAAGAAGACCACCCATGCCACCGTCGAGTACGTCGACTTCCCCGCCGCCGGCGAGCACTTCGGCCAGGGACAGGGCCTCGGCGGGCGCTTCCTGAATGAGCTGGCCGCCGTCGATGCCCTCATCCACGTCGTGCGCGCCTTCGAGGACGACTCCGTCCCCCACCCCGAAGGCTCCGTCGACCCCGGCCGCGACATCGGCATTATGGACCTCGAGCTGGCCTTCGCCGACCTCGCCCTCATCGAACGCCGTATCGAGCGCATCGACCCCGAGCTGCGCACCCTCAAGGCCGGCGAACGCGGGCAGCTGCAGGCCCTGCGCGACCTCCTCGACCGGATGCGCGGCGAGCTTGAAGCGGAGACGCCCATCCGTGCGATGTCGCTCTCCGCCGACGAGCGCCGCCTCCTGGGCGGGAGCCAGTTCCTCACCGACAAGCCCCTCCTCGACCTCGTGAACGTGGGCGAGGAGGACCTGCCCCGCAGGCTCGCCATCGAGGAGGAGCTGCGCGCGGCCCACGGCGCCCCGGGCCGCGACCTCGCGGTCATGGGCGGCCGCTTCGAGATGGAGCTGAACGAGCTCAGCGACGACGAGGCCGCCGAGTTCCGCCAGGACGTCGGCGTCGAGCACAGCGGCATGGCCGAGGCCGTCCAGCGCAGCTACGCTCTGCTCGGGCTCATCAGCTTCCTCACCGTCGGGCCGGACGAGTGCCGCGCCTGGACCGTCACCGAGGGCGCGACCGCCCCCGAGGCAGCCGGCAAGATTCACACCGACCTGCAGCGCGGCTTCATCCGCGCCGAGGTCATCCGCTACGAGGACCTCGTGGAGTGCGGCAGCGAGGCCGAGGCGAAGCGGCGTGGCCTGCAGCGCACCGAAGGCAAGGAGTACCTGGTGAAGGACGGGGACGTCGTCCACGTCCTCTTCAACGTCTGATCAGGCCTCGTTCTCGCCCGGCGCTTCGTCCTCGAGCTCGCCTTCCAGCGTGTCGTCATCCACGACCTCCGCCTCCTCCTCGTCCCTGCTCGCCGACCGGCGACCGAAGATGCGCGCCGCCAGCGCGTTCCGCAGGATGCGGTAGGCCTCGCCGGCCTCGTCGGGGTCCGTGCGCTCAAGGTCGGGTGGGCCGTAGCGCGCCTCCTCGTACGCCGTGCTCAGGGTCGCGGCTTCGGCGGGCCGTTCGAGGGCGTCGCCGAGGCGCGTGCCCCACTGCCGCACCGTCTCCGACTCGGCCGCCTGCAGCCCGGCCCAGCCCGCGAGCCGCTCGATGCCGCCCCACTGCCGCGGCATTCCGCTCAGGCCCCGCAGACCCCACACCCAGAACACGCGCGCCCCCATCGACACCACCACCAGCGCCACCAGCGCGCCCCCGACGCTCCAGATGATCGTCCAGGGCGGCCCCGCCTCGCGCTCCAGCTCCACGGGCGTCAGCAGGTCGGCCAGGAGGTCGATCGCGTCGTCGTCGATGGCCTCGATCGGCAGCGGAATGGTGGGCGCCTCCTCGAACGGCAGGTTCGTCACCTCTCCGATGATGGACCCGAGGTCTGCCCCCACGAGCGTCAGCTCGTCCGACGGATTGAAGTCGACCCAGCCGTACGTGGGGAAGTACACCTCCACCCACGAGTAGGCGTCGTTCTTGCGCACGGAGAAGACGCCCGTGCTGATGTTCAGGTCCTCCGGGTCCAGCACGTACCCCACCGCCACCCTCGCGGGCACGCCCTGCGTCCGCAGCATCACCGTCATCGCCGTCGAGAAGTAGTCGAAGTAGCCGCGCTGCAGGTCGAACAGGAAGAAGTCGACCACGTCGCGGCGCGAGGGCGCGGAACGCACGCTCATGTCCAGCTCGAACTCGCGGATGTACGCCTCGATCGCCTTGGCCAGGTCGTACGGGTTCGTCACGCCCTCGGTCACCCGCGCCGCCTCGTCGTGGACGCGGTCGGGCAGGTCGTCGGGCAGCTGCAGGTAGCGCTCGCGCACCCAGCTCGGGTAGTTCACCCCGTCCCCGCGCAGCTGGTCCGGCGTGGCGATGCTGAGCGTTCCCGCCACGCGGTAGCGGTCGCCCTCCTGCAGGTCCTCCTGGCTGCGGATGCGCTCGATGTCGCCCGGGAACGACTCCGGCAGGTCCGCGATCGAGTCGATGTTGGTCCCCAGCGGCGTCCCCACCGAGAACAGCGTCTCCTCGTCGTCGAACACCTCGATGTCGAGCGTCGTGATGACGCGCTCCCGGTAGGCGCGCGCCTGGATCTCGGCCGAGGTCGGGTCACCCGCGTTGACCTCTTCCTCCTGGCGGTCTGAGGAGCGCCAGCCGGAGCCCGTGTACTCGTCGTAGCTCGTGCCGCGAACCAGCCCGAGGCTCTCGCCCCGGACCTCGAACAGCACCTTCTTGCCCAGGCTCACGTCGCCCCGGATGGGCAGCGTGCGGCCGAACTTGTGGAAGTTGCCGCCGCTGCCCGCGAGGTTGTTGAACAACTGGCTGACGGGTTCGAGCGCGTCCTCGATCGGGTTCGTCACGTAGTCGATGGTCGTGTCGATGGCGTCGGCCTGCTTGCCCAGGGGCACCTGCCAGGCGATCACGACCATCGCGACCGTGAGCACCAGGGTGAGCTGCACGGACTGCAGGCTGAGCCACTCGGGGTACTCGACCCGCGCGCGGTCCCACTGCACGAACGCGCGCTGCAGGTGCAGCCGCGAGATCAGCAGCAGCGCCCCGAAGGAGAACATGAGGAAGGCCCCGCTGGGCCGCCCGCTGGTTGTGGCGATGATGACGAGCAGCCCCGCGCACGCCGGCGCCACCGCGATCCACGCGTTCCGCCAGCGGAACACCGCCCAGGCCGCCAGGTAGGAGACGAACACCCCCAGTGTGTGCACCAGCAGCACGAACGGCAGGTTGTCGTTGCTGACGTCGTCCTCGCGTACGACGAGCACCCACTCGTTCATGCGCGCCACCACGTCCTCGACGCGCGCCACGATCGAGCCGCCGTCGCCGTAGGGCGTGGCCGTCAGCGTGAGCACCATCAGGCCGAGCAGCAGCGCCACCGGATGCACGAGGAAGTGGCTGGCGCGCGTGCGCGCCGCCAGCAGCCCGATGATGAGCCCGCCGATCACCGCGGGCACGAGCGAGGGGAAGTCCCGCACCCACTCCGCCTGCTGGATCGCGATCGCAATGGCGATGTACACGACGAGGGCGGGCACGAACGTGAGCCAGTCTTCCCAGCTCATCAGCAGGCGCGGCGTGTCGATGAAGAAGCGGCGCAGCCGCCCGCTCACCGTCGCCTCCCGGACCGCCTCTAGGTTTGCCATGCTTCCGCCCCCACGGCGGTGCTGCTCAGGGCGTACGAGAGGTCATCCCCCTGGGCCACGACGTACGTCAGGATGTCGCTCGCCGTCAGCTCCCCGTACAGCACCAGCGGCGACCCCTCGCCCCCGAACGTGCTCGGGTCGATCAGGACCACCGAGGCGCGAACGCCTCGCTGCACGAGCGACTGCAGCGGCGAGAGCCAGCTGCTGTCGGTGGACGCGGTCACCAGCACGAGCGTCGTGTGGCGCCCGAAACGCCGCTGCTCCTCGATGAGCAGGTTTCCCAGGGGCGCCTCCCCCGACGCCTTCGCCACGGCCAGCGACTCGAGGATGCGCGAGAGCTGCTGCTGCCCCCGCTCTGCCTCCACCACCGTGTAGTCCTCGCCGAAGGAGATGAGCCCCACCGAGCGGTTCGCGGCGATGTAGCGCTGGGCCACGCTCGCCGCCACCGTGACGGTGTACTCCTCCGTGCTCTCGTCGCCCTCACCCGCCTGGATGTCGCCCTCCATGTCGGCGATCACCCAGATGTCGCTCGTCGGGTCGAGCTCGAACGTCTTCACCATCAGCTCGCCCGTGTGGGCGGTCGAGCGCCAGTGGATGCGGCTCAGGGGATCGCCCGGCGCCCAGTCGCGGATGCCGCTCGCGTTCGGCGTGATGTAGTGTGTCCGGCGGCGGAAGCGGCCCTCGCCCGGCAGGCTCGCCGGGGGCGTCTGGAAGCGGGGCAGGTCCACCACCCGCGGGTAGACCAGGATCTGCTGGCGCACCCCGTAGTTCCGCTCCGTGTAGAAGATGCCGAAGGGGTCGCCCCCGCGCACGCGCAGCGGCCCCCAGTCGAACAGGCCACGGCGCTGCAGGGTCGTGCTCACCACCCAGCTCCGCAGCCCCCGGCTCGGGATGACGACCGCCCGCCGCGAATGGTGTTCGGGAAGGTCGCTCGGGTCCTCAAGCTCCACCCACATCTTGGGGATGTAGCTCAGGTTGCGGACCTCGATCAGCTCCTCCGCCTCCTGCCCCACCTGGCCCCGCAGCGTCCGCCGCTCCACCTGCACCTCGAGGGCGCGCGTGTTCAGCCAGGCGAGGAGGAGCGCGACGGGGATGCCCATCGCCACGATGTAGGCGATGCGATAGAGCAGCCAGAAGCCCGTGCCCGTGGCGATGAACACCGCCGCCACGAGGATGACGAGCAGCACCGTGAGCGTGCGCCGCTGCGGCGCAAAGGGCCACGCCAGCACTCGCCGCAGCACCGGAACCTCAGGCGCGGGCGCGGGCGCCCGGCACGGGCACGCGGGCCAGGCAGTCGGCCACCACGTCGGCGGCCGTCGCCCCCTTCACGCGAGCCCCCGGGCTCACGATCACGCGGTGCCCCAGCGTCACGAACGCCAGCTCCTTCACGTCGTCCGGCGTCACGTAATCACGGCCCTCGAGCAGGGCCCGCGCCTGCGACGTGCGGAACAGCGCGATCGACCCGCGCGGGCTGGCGCCCAGGTAGACGTTCTCGTGCGTCCGCGTCGCTCCGGAGAGGCCCACGATGTACTGCTTGATCAGCGGGTCGATGTAGACCTCGCGCACGGCCCGCTGCAGCTGCCGGATCTCGGTGGCGTCCGTCACCGCCTCCAGCGCGTCGATGGGGTGGGCCACCTGCTGCTCGTCGAGCACCGTCACCTCGTCCTGCGCGCTCGGATAGCCCAGGTTCACGCGGATGAGGAAGCGGTCGAGCTGGGCCTCCGGCAGGGGGAAGGTGCCCTCGTACTCGATCGGGTTTTGCGTCGCCATCACCATGAAGGGCGACGGCATCACGTGCGTCACGCCGTCCACCGACATCTGCCGCTCCTCCATCGCTTCGAGGAGCGAGGACTGCGTCTTCGGCGTGGCCCGGTTGATCTCGTCGGCGAGCACGATCTGGGCCATGATCGGCCCCGCGCGGAACTCGAAGTCCATCGACTTCTGGTTGTAGATGGAGACGCCCGTCACGTCGCTGGGCAGCAGGTCCGGCGTGAACTGGATGCGCTTGAAGCTGCACCCCGTCGATAGCGCCAGGGCCCGCGCGAGCATGGTCTTGCCCACGCCGGGGACATCCTCCACGAGCATGTGGCCACCACAGAGCAGGGCCGTGATCGCGAGCCGCAGCTCCCGGTCCTTGCCGATGATGACCTTCTCGACGTTCTCGATAATTCGTTGGGAAACGAGCTTCGGCTCTTCCAAGTCTTCGCTCCGTGCCAGGTCAGGCGGCGAACGGTGAGTATAGCAACGGATCGCTCGCCTCCGCCGGGCAAGCCGCCAGACCGAGGGTCAAGGCCAGGAACAGGCGGGTGGGCCGGCCTCACTCCCCTTCGCAGGGCTCCTTCCGTGGGTCGCAGTCATCGAACGGCCCCCGGGCGCTCTCCGCAATCTGCCGCAGAACCTGCTCGTGTGTGGGGTTGTCTCCAACCAGGTAGGAGAGGGGGCTTCTCTCGCAGCTGAATTGCTCACAGATCAGGAGCCCGACAACGTCGCCCGTGCCGGTCCTCACGACTTCGACCCAGGTAAAGAGAGGGCCTTCCGCGTGCTGGCCGTCCTCAAGGCTCCTCTGCCTTCCGGACCCAGTTTCGCCCAGTTCGTACCCTGGCGGGATGTAGATGTCCTTGCCCGCCCAGCTCACCCGTTCACCCGAGTTGTCGGCACAGGCCGCGAGGAGCCCCGGCGCGAGCGCGAACGCGAGAAGAACGCATCCGAAGGCAATCGGCCGGGTCATCTCGGTCCTCCGGCCGCAGGCCGGCATCCCCAGCATAGCTCCGCGTCACTAGTCTCCGCCGGGCGAGCCGCTAGACTGCGGGCCATGTCCGAGCCCGACTGGGTCGCCCTCGCCGCCTCCCTGGCCGAGCGCTTCGCCGAGCGCGCCCCCCGCCACGACCGCGAAGGTTCCTTCCCCCACGAGAACTTCGCCGAGTTGCGTGAGGCCGGCTTCATGAAGCTCACCGTGCCACGCTCGCACGGCGGCTTCGAGCTGCCCCTCTCACAATTCGTGCGCGTGCAGGAGGCGCTGGCAGCAGGCGACGGCTCCACTGCGCTCGCCCTCAACATGCACCTCATCCGCTTCGGCGCCGAGCGCGAGGCGCAGATGTACCCGGAACCCTGGTTCGACGAGCTCTGCCGGGGCGCCGTCGAGGACGGCCGCCTCGTGAACACCGCCGCCACGGAGGAGGGGCTCGGCAGCCCCGCCGGCGGCGGCATCCCAGAGACCACGGCCACGCCCGTCGAGGGCGGCTGGGTGCTGGAGGGCCGCAAGACGTTCGTCACCCTCGCCCCCGAGCTCTGGTACATGCCCGTCCTCGCCCGCCTCGACTCCCCCGACGGCGGCGCTCCCGACATCGCCGACTTCATGGTCCTGCGTGACGACCCCGGCGTCCGCATCGACGAGACCTGGGACGCCCTCGGCATGCGGGCCAGCGGCAGCCACGACCTCGTGCTGGAGGGCGTGCGCCTCGGCGAGGAACGCTTCCTCGGCTACCGCAACCGCGCGAAACCGAGCCCCCGCGGACGCGCGAGCGGCGTCTGGTTCGCCCTCGGCGTGGCCGCCACCACCACCGGCGTTGCCCGCGCTGCCCGCGACTACGCCGTCGGATTCGCCCGCGAACGCACCCCCACCGGCCTCCGCACCATCTCCGAGTTCCCCGGCGTCCGCCGCCGCGTCGCCCGCATCGACCTGCTCCTGCAGCGCAACCGTGCCCTCATCGCCGACGCAGCCGCCGCCTGGGAATCGGGCGAGGACGGCGGCATGCCCGCCGCCGACCGCGTCGCCATCGCCAAGGTCGACGCGCTCAACAACGCTATCGAGGCAGTCGACGAGGCCATGCGCGTCGTTGGCGGTGTGGGCCTCCAGAAGAGCCGCCCCATCGAGCGCTACTACCGCGACGTTCGCGCCGGCCTCCACAACCCCCCGCTCGAGGACCGCGCCCTCGAGCAGATCGCCCGCCGCGCCCTGGACGAGTAGCGGCCGGTGGCCGGTGCCGCCCACTCACCCCTCAACCGAGCGCCAGCTCGGCGCTCTCCTCTCCCCTCAGCCGCGCCTCGCGAGCGCGCAGCAGTCGAGCGGGAGAATCCGCGAGCGGCGCTCTTCTCGCCTATCCCATCCCCAGCTCGTGCAGGCGGTCGTCGTCGATGCCGAAGTAGTGCCCGATCTCGTGCAGGACCGTCGTCCGCACCTGCTCCCGCACCTCGTCGTCCGTCCGGCAGATCGACTCGATGGGCCCCTGGTAGATGCTGATCTTGTCCGGCAGGACGAGGTTGTAGCCCTCGTGGCCGCGGTCCGGTAGCGGGACGCCGTGGTAGAGCCCCAGCAGGGTGCTCCCCGGCCCGATTCCCGCCTGGTGCCGGTCCTGCGCGGTCGGCCGCCACTCGATCACGATCTCGACGTTCTGGACGCGCGTCATCAGCTCTCGCGGCAGCGACTCCAGCGCCTCGCGCACCAGCTCGCGGAAGTGCTCGCGCTCCATCCCCGCGAGTCTACGGACTTCGCTTCGGCGCCACCGCGAGGGCGCGTCGCAGGCCCCGCCCTTTCCCCACACCCCGATCGGATGTACCGTTTCCGTCAAGTAGTGCCTGCGTGCCGCCCTTATCCAGACGGGTGGAGGGAACCGGCCCCGTGAAGCCCGGGCAACCTGTCTCCCAGGAGACAAGGTGCCAAAGCCGGAATCCCCGAAGGGGAAACGATGAGAGCGTCAGTGCTCAAGGACCCGGCCCGCGCACGAGGAGAGAAGATGTCAGCACCTCTGGGCCGAATGTTCATGTCCCTGGTCCCGTAGGGGACCACCCTCGCGACCCCTCCGCCTCGCGACGGCGGGCGCCTCTCCGGGCGCCTCGCCCACCGCGACACCCGATGCACGAGAGAAAGGCATGACCTACGCACAAAACCTGCGCTGCCGCGAATGCAGCCGCGACTACCCCCTCGCAGCGCTCCACGTCTGCGAGTTCTGTTTCGGACCGCTTGAGGTCGTCTACGACGACGACGGCATCAAGGCCGCCGTCTCCCGCGAGGCCATCGCCTCGCGCCCGGCCAACCTCTGGCGCTACCGCGAGTTTCTGCCCTGCGACGCAGACACCGCGATCAACATCGGGGCGGGCTTCACCCCCCTCATCCACGCGAAGAACCTTGGCAAGGCGCTGGGGCTCCCCAACCTCTACATCAAGAACGACACCGCCAACCCGACGTGGTCGTTCAAGGACCGCGTTGTGGCCATCGCCAGCTCCCGTGCGCGGGAGCTCGGCTACGAGAAGCTCGCCTGCGCCAGCACCGGCAACCTCGCCAACAGCGTCAGCGCCCACGCCGCCGCCGCCGGCATGGAAGCGGTCGTCGTCATCCCCAACGACCTGGAGGCGGGCAAGGTGCTCGGTTCGAGCATCTACAGTCCCACCCTGGTGAAGGTCGCCGGGAACTACGACGCCGTGAACCGTCTCTGCGCCGAGCTCGCCGGCACGCGCAACTGGGCCTTCGTCAACGTCAACGTGCGCCCCTACTACGCCGAGGGCTCGAAGACCCTCGGCTACGAGGTCGCGGAGCAGCTCGGCTGGCGCGCCCCCGATCACTGCGTCGTGCCCATCGCCAGCGGCTCGCTCTTCGTCAAGATACGCAAGGGCCTGAACGAATTCGCGAAGGCGGGTCTCATCGATGAGCCCCAGACCCGAATGAGCGGCGCGCAGGCGACCGGCTGCTCCCCCGTCGCCACCGCCTGGGCCGAGGGCAGCATGAACTTCCGCCCCCAGCGGCCCGACACCATCGCCAAGTCGCTCGCCATCGGCAACCCCGCCGACGGCTACTACAGCCTCGTCCAGCTGAAGGACACGAACGGCGCCTGCGCCTCAGTCAACGACGACGAGATCGTCGCCGGCATGAAGCTGCTCGCCGAGACCGAGGGCATCTTCGCCGAGACCGCCGGCGGCGTGACCGTCGCCAGCGTCAAGCAGCTTGCCGCCGCCGGTAGAATCGACCCCGACGAGCTGGTGGTGGCCTTCATCACGGGCGCGGGGTTTAAGACCGCCGAGGCCGTCGCCGACAGCCTCGGCCCCGCCCTCGAAATCGACGCGACCGTCGAGAGCTTCGAGGCCGCCTACGAGGATCGTGAGGGGGTTCCCGCCTGATGGCTGTCCAGCGTTTGCGCTTCACCTTCCCGACCGACCTGATCAAGGAGCCCGTGATCTACCTCATCGGGCAGCAGTTCGAGGTCATCACCAACATCCGCATGGCCGACGTCGACGAGAGCACCGGCTGGGTCATCCTCGAGCTCGAGGGAGACACTGACGAGATCGCACGCAGCGTCGCCTGGGCCGAGAGCCGCGGTGTCCGCGTGGACCCCATCACCGGCGACGTCATCGAAGGCTAGTTACACAACGAACGGAGACCACCACGTGGCAGCAACAGTCCTCATCCCCCAGCCCCTCCGCCCCCTCACCGGCGATCAGCCCACCGTCGACGGTGTCACCGGCTCGCTGTCGGACTGCATCGCGGACCTCGAGGCGCGCTTCCCGGGCGTGGCCGAGCGCATGCTCGACGAGGAAGGGGAGCTGCGGCGCTTCGTGAACGTCTACATCAACGGCGAGGACGTCCGCTTCGAGGACGGTCTCGCCACCACCATCAGCGACGGCGACGAGGTCAGCATCGTCCCCGCCGTCGCCGGCGGTTCATTCTGAACCCGGCTCCCGACGTTGCCTCCGCGCGGTCCTCGCCGCGAGGGGGATAGCCGGGCGCTCGCCAGACTTCAGGAGCGACGACAGAAAGCAGGAAGCCCCCGGAAACGGGGGCTTCGGTGTGTTCGCCTGTTGCGGAGCGCTAGAAGACGTTCCGGGTGCCGCTGTCGCTGCGAGGCGCCTCGGCGGGAGGGGCTGCGGCCGGCGGCGGAGCCGCCTGCTGGGGCGGAGGCGCGGCCTGCTGGACAGGCTGCTGGGGCGCCTCTTCCTGGACCTGCGCCTGAACCTGTGTCTCCTCGGTGGCGCCTTCCTCTTCGTCGTCTTCCCGAACGGCGCGCCGGAACTCCTTGATCGAGGAGCCCAGATCCCCGCCGATGCGGCTGATGCGCCCGACGCCAAAGAGCAGAACGATGACGCCGACGATGATGGCGAGCTCCAGCGGCCCAAGCGGACCGATAAGCAGCGGACCAGGCATAACGCCCTCCTCGTCCCCCGGCTCACGCCGGAGAATCAGTCCAATCATGGTACATGATGCTGCAATGGGGGAAAGCGCAAACCCGGTCGGGCTCGCCGCCAGCCTTCACCCCTCGCGGCGCAGATCGTTCAGGAGGAGTCCATCTGGGTCGGGCTCAAGACAAACGTTCGACGAAGACGTCCATGACGCCCCCGCAGATCTTGTCCTCGCCGTCCGTCGGCTCCGTCAGGTCGACCGTGACGATGCGCGGGGAGCCGTCCTCCAGCACCTCCATCGCCTCCTGCCACACCTCAGCCTCGCCGCAGCCCCCGCCGATGGTGCCGAAGAACGAGCCGTCACTGCGAACCACCATCTTCGCGCCCGTCTTGCGGGGCGTGGACCCGCGTGTCCGCGCGACCGTCGCCAGCACGACCGGCTCTTCGCGGTCGAGCGCCGTCTGGATCTCGCGGAATATCTCTTCGTTCATACCCTGATCCTGACGCCCCCGGCCCGACGCCGCAAGCGCGACCCCCGGACGCGCCCGAATTCTCTACCATCGCACGCATGACGCCCCTCGCAATCGACCACGTCATCCTCGCCACCGCCGACATCTACGCCACCTCCGCGCGGCTCGAACGCGACCACGGGCTCGTGTCGCTGCCCGGCGGAAGGCACGCCGGCCACGGAACCGGCAACCGCATCGTCCCCCTGGGGGACGCCTACATCGAGATCATGGGCATCGTCGACGAGGATGAGGCCGCCGCCAGCCCCATGGGTGCATGGATCGCTGAGCAGACCGCCGGCGGCGACCGCGTCGCCGCCCTTTGCCTCCGTACCGACGCATCCGGCCTCGACGCCACCGCCGAGCGGCTTGGCCTCCGTCCCCTCCCCATGTCCCGTGACGCGCCCGGTGGCGTCACGCTCACCTGGCGCCTCGCCGGCCTGGCCGAGGCCATGGCCGACCCCTCCCGCACCTTCTTCATCGATTGGCAGGTTCCCCCCGACCTGCACCCCGCCCGCGGAGATGCCCGGCACCGCGTGCGACCAACCGGCTTCGCCTGGGTCGAGCTCGCCGGCGATCCCGACGCCATCCGGACGTGGCTGGGCGAGGACACGCCCGGCGTGCGCGTCGCCGCCGCCCCGGAACCGCGCGTACGCGCTGCCGTCGCCTTAGCTACCAGCGGTGAGATTCCGCTGGGACCATGAGAGGTTGTAGTGGGCAAATGCCCGTGTAAGATGGAAGCACGATGACCCAGGTGAAGAAGCGAAAGAGCCCCACGAAGGTCGAAGAGATCCCGGTTATTCCCGCGGGACGCCTCCGGGGCCAATTGCGACGGCGCATCAGGCGTTACGAGCAGCGCTATGAGATGTCTACGGATCGTATGCGTGAGGTTGTACGAAAGGATCCGACCCGAGAGACATTGGAGATTTGCGATTGGCTGATGGACGACAACCTCCTCAGGTACCTCATCGGGGAGGAAGGCATGGATGGGTTGCCATCGACCGATACGTCTCAGCCCACGAGCGCTCCCTCGAACGGCATGCCTTCGTCCTCGAAGACCTGACGGTCTTTCAGCGCGCTACTGGACGACCAGGCCCCATTCTCAGGCTCCACGGACGGCTCCTCTGCTCCGCAGGGGTGGTGGTTGAAGTTGCGAAGGAGCTCGCGATCCAGCTCGGTCCGCGCAATCAGGAAGGGGTCTGGGGCCTGAGCTATTCCTACCACGCCCATGTTCCGGGGCGTGGCAATCTCCTGCGCTACGACAACTCGCACGGCTTCGGCGAATACCACCGCCACGAGTACGACTTCGCAACCCAGGAAGAGAAGCCCGTCGAGATGCTTACCCGCGAAGAGTTCCCCACCCTGATCGAGGTTCTCGACGAGGTCCAGGCCATGGCGCGGCGGCTCGGACTCGTCCGCTAGCTGGCCGCGAGCCTCGCCCCGATGAACGCCGTCACACGCTGCCGCGCCTGCTCCCCGATCGGGATCGGCGCCGCGTCGAAGCCGTGCGGGCCGCCGGGGTAGACCGCCAACTCGGACTCGTTGCCCGCCGCCAGCCAGCGTGCGTGCATGAACAATGAGTCGTCCAGCAGCGGGTCGTACGATCCCACCGTGAACAGCGCCGGCGGCATTTCGTGCAGGTGTGCGTTCAGCGGCGACACGTCGGGGTCGGTCGTATCCACGCCGGGGATGAACATCTCGTAGAAGCGGTCGATCGCAGCCCGGTCGAGACCCCCCTCGGGCCCCACGCCCAGCCGCTGGCTCGGCGTCATCGACAGGTCGTACGGACCGTACACCAGGTTCGCCCCGAGGAAGCCCGTGTAGCCGTGTCGGTCCCGCATCCGCAGGAGCGTGACTGCGGCCAGGTGCGCGCCCGCCGAACCGCCCCCGATCAGCAGCCGCTCCGTCCCGAA
Source organism: Dehalococcoidia bacterium (assembly GCA_022827945.1). Taxonomy (GTDB): domain Bacteria; phylum Chloroflexota; class Dehalococcoidia; order Tepidiformales; family Tepidiformaceae; genus UBA2991. The sequence continues at coordinate 64,159 of JAJEIT010000026.1, forward strand.
CTCCGCCGCCGCGTTCTCGACCAGCCACACCGCCGCGGCCTCGCAGTCGTCCGGACCGGCGGGGTACGGGTGCTCCGGCGCGAGCCGGTAGTCGACGCTCACCGTCGCGAGGCCGAACCCCTCGACCAGCGCCAGGTTGGCCTGGTCGCTCATCCGCGCCCGGCCGATCACCCAGCCGCCCCCGTGGATGTCGAGGTAAACGCCCGCCGGCTCCCGCCCCTCGGGCCGGATTATGCGGATCGACGCGCCCTCGCCCATCCCCGGCACGACGCGATCCTCCGCCCGCTCGACGGGCGGGGGCACGGGAAACGCGCCGCCGCCCTCGTCCATCAGCCGCCGCAGCTCCACGAGGTCGGTGTTCTCCATGGAGGGCATCTGCTCGCGCATCGCCATCGAAGCCGCCACGAACTCGCGCGTCTCCTGGCTGATCGCGTCCTCGCCGAAGACGCTCGAATCGAAGCTCATGGCGGTGCTCCTCAGGTCGGTTTCAGGCCGAACGAGTGAATCAGGCGCCCGTAGCCCAGATAGCTCACGACCGCCCACCCGATTTCGAGGATCTGCTCCTCGGTGAAGTGCTCCCCCAGCTCCTCGAACAGCTGGCCGTCGATGTTCGCGTGGTCGACGAACAGCCGCTCGGCGTAGTGGAACGCCGCCTTCTCCGCCTCGCTGAAGTCCTGGTCGCCCCACGTCGCAATCTTGCCGACGGTGCTCTCCTCGAGGGTGTCACCTTCCCCTGACAGGGGAAGCCGGGCGGCCTGTCAGAAGTCGCAGGCGTTCAGCTGCGCGACCCGCAGCCGCACCATCTCCTTCAGTCGCGCCGAGACCGCCCCGTCCCGGATCAGCGGCCGGTACCACTCGTTCCACCGCTGGAACAGCTCCGCGTTGTGCCCGAACACGCGCGTGAAGTCGTCGCCACGGCCGCGCAGCCCCTCCGGGAGCTCGTCGTCGGTCGCCAGTCGGATGTGTGGGGAAAGCGTATCAGTCATGCGCGGCAGTCTACCCCTACCCCAGGTACGCCGACCCCGACCGACGGCCCTTCGGGTCCGTCAGCACGTTCACCAGCGCGACCGTGTCCGCCGCCAGCGCCTCCTGCACCGCCGGTATGATGTCCGCCGGATCCTCGACGCGGCGCGCCCAGCCGCCCACCATCTCCACCGTCTTCTCGTAGGCGACGGGGAGGAGGGCGGCGATGGGGGGCGCGTCCGGCGCGAACGTCCGATCCTGGATCGAGTGCCCCGCGATGCCCCCGTTGTTTGACACGACGATGACGACGTTGCACCCGATGCGCGCCGCCGTCTCCACCTCCATGGCCGCGGCGCCGAAGGCGTAGTCGCCGAGCACCGCCACCACCTGCTGGTCCGGCCGCGCCAGCTTCGCCCCGATCGCGTACGGGAGGCCCGTGCCCATGCAGCCCGTCGTGCCCGAGTTGAGTCGCAGCCGCGACCCGAAGCTGGGCATGACCGCCCGCGCGACGCCCATCGTCAGCTCCGCGTCGACCGTTACAGTCGCATCCCGGTCGAGGCAGTCGCGCACGTCGCGGAGCAGGCGGAAGTGGTTGATGGGCACCTCGTCCGAGGCCATCGCCTCCGCCGAGCCCGCCTCGTTCCGGTCGCGCGCTTCCTGCAGCGTGCCGACCCAGTCGCTGCTCGCGGTGCGCAGGCTGCGCCCGTCGAGCAGCCCGTTGAGCTGGTCCACGGCGACTGCGCAGTCCGCCACGATGCCGACCTCGACGTCCGCGCCGCTGTAGAACTCCTCCGCCACGATGTCGATATGCGCCAGGCGCGCTCCTTCGGCGAAGCGCGGCGGCTTCCCGAACTGGAACACCCAGTTGAAGCGCCCCCCGACCATGAGCACCGCGTCCGCCCCGCCCAGCGCCGCCGAGCGCGCCGCGTTCATGAACATCGGGTGGTCGTCGGGGATCGCGCCCCGCCCCATCGGCGACGACACGAACGGGATGCCCCGGTCGACGAGCCGCTGCAGCGGCAGCCCCGCCTCCGCCCAGCCCGCGCCCTTCCCCATGATGACGAGCGGCCGCTCCGCCTCCGCCAGCATGTCCGCGACCGCTTCGAGGGCGGCCGGGTCCGGGTGGGGCCGCGAGATCTCGGGCTCGCTCGTCCGCCACTCAACGTTCTCTTCCTCGAACGGGGTGCGGATCAGCTCAGCGGGGAAGTCTAGGTAGACCGCCCCGGGGCGCCCGTTCAGGGCGCGCCCCAGCGCGAGGTGCACGTACTCGGCGATGCGCGCCTGGCTGTCGACCTGCGTCGCCCACTTGCACGCGGGCGCCGCGAACGCGACCTGGTCCGCCTCCTGGAAGGCGCCCAGCCCGCGCTGGTTGCCCGCCGAGGAGCCGCCCAGCACCACCAGTGGCATCGCGCTCTCCGTCGCCACGTACATCGGCGTGACCGCGTTCGTCAGCGCCGGCCCCGACCCGACCACGAGCACCCCCGGCTTCCCCCGCGCCCAGCCCCAGGCCGAGGCGGCGAAGCCCGCCGACACCTCGTGCCGGCAGTTCACCACCGTGATCCCCTCCCGCTCCATCGCCGCCATGACCTCGATCATGGGTCCCGCCACCACCCCGAAGGCCGTGTCGATGCCGGCCGCTTTCAGCTGCCGCGCGATGATCTGTCCGCCGTTCAGTTCTGCCACGCCGTGCCCTCCGCTTGAGGTGGCCGCCATCGTACGCCCCGCGCGGGGCCGCCCGCCGGGAGCCTACAATCGGGCGCCGCGACCGCGGCCAGGGGGACGCTCATGGACCGGCTCGAAGGAAAGGTCGCGCTCGTAACGGGAGCAGGTTCGGGGATCGGCAGGGCCTCGTCCCTGCGCTTCGCCGCCGAGGGCGCCGCCGTCATGTGCGTCGACCTCGACGAAGCCTCCGCCCAGGCCACCGCCGCCACCATCGCCGAGGGCGGGGGCTCCAGCGCCGCCCTCCAGGTCAATGTCACCGAGGAGGAGGCGGTCAGGGCCGCCTGCGAGGAGACGGCCCGCGAGCTCGGCGGCCTCGACGTGCTCTACAACAACGCCGGCATCGGCCGCGCCGAGTGGGACCTCACCATCGCCGTCAACCTGAGCGGCGTCTACTACGGCCTTCGCCACGGCGGCGCGCTCATGGCCGAGCGCGGCGGCGGCGCCATCATCAGCACCGCCTCGATCGCGGGACTCGTCGGCCTCGTCAGCAGCCGCGTCACCGAGTTCCCGCCCGTCGACGGCTCCGGCGCCTACATCGCCGCCAAGCACGGCGTCGTCGGCCTGACGCGCCAGTTCGCCCTCATCTACGCGGACCACGGCGTCCGCGTGAACGCGATCGCGCCCGGCTACATCCGCACGCCCATGATCCAGGACGCCCTGCAGGAAGACGAGGGAGCCTCCGGCTTCCTCGAGTCGCTGCACCCGCTGGGCCGCCTCGGCGAACCCGAGGAGATCGCCGCCGCCGCCGCCTTCCTCGCCAGCGACGACGCCTCCTTCATCACCGGCATCACCCTCCCGGTCGACGGCGGCTACACCGCGCGCTAGGGGCGAGCACCGCCCGGCCTGCCCCGCTAGACTGCGCCGGAATCCGCCAGGGAGCGTGCTCCATGACCGCTGATGTCGACGCGACTGCCCCCAAGTACCTGCGCGACAAGTACGCCATCATCGGCGTTGGCGAGACCACCTACACCCGTGGCTCGAACCTCACCACGCGCGCGCTCGGCACCTGGGCCGTCAAGAACGCGATGGAGGACGCGGGCATCCCCGCCTCCGAAGTCGACGGCATGATGTCGTACTCGAACAACGACTCCACCCCCTCTCCCATGATCGCCGGCGACCTCGGCATCCGCCTCAACTTCTACATGGACGTCTACGGCGGCGGCTCCAGCAGCGAGGCGCTTATCGGCCTCGCCATCGGCGCCATCGAGGCGGGGATGTGCAACACCGTCGTCGTCTTCCGCTCGATGAACGGCTACTCCCAGGTCCGCATCGGCGGCACCGGCGTGCGCGCGGCCGCGCCCATCGGCGGGGACGCCGTTCACACGGCGCCGTACGGCTGGCTCAGTGCCGGCCAGAACTTCAGCCCCAGCTTCATGCGCCACATGTACGACTACGGCACCACGCCCGAGCAGGTCGCCATGGTCAAGGTCATCCACAGCGAGCACGCCTCCAACAACCCCAAGGCCTACTACAAGCAGCGCCTCACCGTGGACGACGTCCTCAACAGCCGCATGATCGTGAAGCCCCTCCACCTCCTCGACTGCTGCGTCGAGACCGACAACGCCACCGCCGTGATCGTCACCCGCGCCGAGCGCGCCTACGACTACCGCAACACCCCCGCCCGCATCCTTGGCGTGGCCGGGCGCGTCTGCAAGCCGCGCATCGACATGCACTTCCAGCACGGCCCCATCTCGACCGTCGCCGGCTACTACATCAAGGACATCATCTGGCCCAACGCCGGCGTCGGGCCGGAGGACATCGACCTCACCGGCGCCTACGACGCCTTCACCTTCACCTCCATGCTCCAGCTCGAGGACTACGGCTTCTGCAAGAAGGGCGAGGGCGGCGACTACGTCAGCAGCGGCATCATGCGGCTCGGCAACGAGCGCCCCAACAACACCAGCGGCGGCCACCTCTGCGAGGGCTACACCCACGGCATGAACATGATCATCGAGAACGTGCGCCAGCTCCGCGGCGAGGTCGACGACTACTGCCCCGTCGACGACCAGGGCCGCAGGCAGCACACCTTCGACTATTCCGGCGGGGCCTGCCGTCAGGTGCCCGACGCCAACATCTCCATGAACCTCGGCTGGGCGATGCCGGGCACCGGCTCGTCCATGGTGATGAGGAAGGGATAGCGCAATGCCTCAAGGCGAATACCGCGGCATGAACCTCACCATCCTCGATATCGACCACGAGAACGTGGCCTACTTCGGCCACTGCGCCGAGCACGACTTCCACCTGCAGAAGTGCACCGCCTGCGGCCTCCTGCGCTATCCGCCCGGGACCGCCTGCCCCTGGTGCCAGAACCGCGAGTTCGAGTGGACGCCCGTCGAGGCCAGGGGAACCGTGCACTCCTACGGCGAGGTCCACCAGGCCATCCAGACCCAGTTCCGCGAGCACGCGCCCTACATGATCCTCATCGTCGACCTCGATACCCAGAAGGGAGAGCCGTCGGAGCACGAGGCCCTCCGCGTCGCCGGCAACCTCGTCACCCCCGACGGCGAGCTCGCGCCGCCCGAGCTCGTGAAGCAGGTCGGGATCGGTAGCCGAATGCGCATGGTCTTCGCGGACGTCGCCGACGGCCTCGCCCTGCCCATGTGGACCCTCGACGAAGAAGCCGAGCAGCCCGACGAACCGTGGCGCTACCCGCAGGAGTACAACGGGGTCTAGCGCAGGCCCCTGTCGGGGGCGGCGCTCCCGCCGGAGGAAGCGCACAATGAGCACGACACCGCTACCCGGGCAGGCCCAGAAGACATGCTGAGCGCGAACGACAACGAGCTGCTGACCCGCACCGGACCGGGGACGCCCATGGGCGACCTCTTCCGGAGATTCTGGGTACCCGTGCTCATCGCCACGGAGCTGCCTGGGCCCGACTGTCCGCCCGTGCGCGTCGGCGTGCTCGGCGAGGAGCTCGTCGCCTTCCGCGACACGAACGGCACCGTCGGCCTCATCGAGGGGCGCTGCCCGCACCGTCGCGCCGAGCTGTTCTGGGGCCGCAACGAGGAGTGCGGCCTGCGCTGCGTCTACCACGGCTGGAAGTTCGACGTCGACGGCAACTGCGTCGACATGCCTTCCGAGCCGCCCGAGTCCCAGTTCCGGGAGAAGGTCGGGATCGCCGCCTACCCCACCCGCGAGTGGGGCGGCTACATCTGGGCTTACCTGGGCCCGCCCGACCTGCCCCCTCCGGAGCTGCCCGACTTTGAGTGGGCGCACGTCCCCGAGAGCCGTCGCTACGTCTCCAAGAAGCTCCAGCAGTGCAACTGGGCGCAGTCGCTCGAGGGCGCCATCGACACCGCCCACTTCTCCTTCCTCCATATGCTCGTCGGCGAGCTCCCCCCGGACGCGCCGAAGGCCCTCCGCTACATGAAGGCCGACGGCTCGCCGAAGTTCACCATCCGCCCCACCGACGCCGGCTTCGTCATCGGGGGCGCACGTTTCGCCGAGGAGGACAGCTTCTACTGGCGCATCACCCAGTTCCTCGTCCCCAACCACAGCCTCGCCCCCGGAGCCGAGCGCGGCCAGAACATCAACGGCCAGACCTGGGTCCCCATCGACGACCACAGCTGCTGGATCTACACCTACACCTGGAACCCCGACCGCCCCATCACCGAAGAGGAGCTGGCCATCATCAAGGGCGGCAAGGCCAGCATTCACTCCATCGTCGACGAGCACTACCACCCCATCCGCAACCGCGACAACGACTACCTCATCGACCGCGAGGCCCAGCGCACATCCAGCTACACCGGCGTGCAGGGCATCTCCGAGCAGGACGCCTGCATCCAGGACAGCCAGGGGCCCATCTACGACCGCACGCAGGAGCACCTGGGTACGACCGACGTCGCCATCATCGAGTTCCGCCGCATGATGCTGCGCATGGCCCGCAACCTGCTCGAGGGCCAGGAGCCCGCCGAGGCCCGCAACGGGCGCGCCTACTGGGTACGCTCCGGCGCGGAGGTCGCCCCCCGCACCACCTCCTTCGACGAGGTCGCCGCCGACCGCACGGCGGCTGGAGAAGCAGGCCCCTAGGGCATCGCCAGCGGCGCGACCGCCACCTCGATGTCGGACACCGATCGATCAAGTTCGATGTCGCTCGTGGTCGTGTAGAGCAGTTCGCCCTCGTGCCGGACCGCTACCCAGATCTCGTGCGCGGCCCCGGGCGTCAGCCGGTCGGTCCGGTAGGTCACGTTGAACTCGACGGGCAGGGTGCTTGCGTCCTCGATCACCTGCCGTCCTACCGCGATCGCCAGCGAGTCCTCACCGGACACGTCAACCAGCACGACCTCGACGCACGCGCCTACCGGGAGCTCGACCTCTCCTTCCAGGTACCGCACGGTGCCGGTAATCGAGTCGACGTCGCTATCGGCGAAGACGACCGTCAGGAGCAGGGCCGGGACCGTCATCACGATCAGGGCGCTCGTCGACAGCAGCAGAGCAGGCTTCCACATGGCACTCCTCCCGATCCACCGTACAAGGTCTCGGGAGGGCGTTGTGCCGGCTGCCAAGGAGTGGCGTGGGCGCGCTCACGCGCTCCTAACCTGGGCTTAACCGGGATGGCGAGAAGGCAGGCCGCAGGGCTCCGCTAGCCGCCCCGCGCCGCCTGCAGATCGGCTCGCGCGGCGACGCGCATGCCGCCCTGGTCGCTGCTGATCGTCACGAGCTGGAAGCCCGCCGCCGCGTGCTTCGCCGCGAGCTGCGCGTTCGCGTGGATGCCCGCGATCACGCCGTGCGCCTTGCACGCCTCGGCGATGCGCACGCGCTCCTGCTCGAAGCGGCCGCCGTTGTCCATCCCCGGCGGCAGCCCCAGCGTGATGCTCAGGTCCGCGGGGCCGACGTAGACCGCGTCGATGCCCGGCACCGAGAGGATGTCGTCGAGGTTGTCGAGCGCCTGCTCCGTCTCGATCATCGGGATGCACGCGACTTCCGCGTTCGCGTGCGCGAAGTAGTCCCCGCCCGCGTACATCGTGGCCCGCAGGGGGCCGAAGCTGCGGCTCCCCTCCGGGTGGTAGCGGCAGGCCGCGACCGCCGCCTGCGCCTCTTCCACGCTGTTCACCATGGGGATGATCACCCCCATCGCGCCTGCGTCCAGCATCTTCATGATGATGCCCGGCTCGTTCCAGGGAACGCGCACGAACGGCATCGTCTCGCGCGTGCTGATCGCCTGCAGCATCGTCAACGCCGTCTGGTAGTCGATGCCCCCGTGCTGCATGTCGATGCAGACGTAGTCGAACGCCTCCGTCGCCATGATCTCGGCGCTGAGGGAGCTGGGCAGCGAGAGCCACCCCCCGAGGGCGACCTCACCGGCCCGCCAGCGCGCCTTCACCGTGTTCTCACGCATTGCTACCGCGCTCCTCTCTCACCCACGCCCGCAGCACTTCGCCTCGCGGGCAATGCGCATGCCTGTTCCCAAGGCAAAGCCGAGGGCGTCGTTCCGACTGTCGAAGGGGCCTTCCCATCCACCGTCTTCCGGTCGTTTCGGGACTCTCCCCAGGTAGTACCGGCAGTTCGCATCGTGGACCAGGGCCGCCGACGTCGGCTTGTCAACGTTGACCGCCCAACGCGCATCACTCACCGCCTGACTCCCCTTTCACCGACCACGTTCCCGGTTTCCCAATCCGCACCAAACTCTGCGCTACTCATGGGAAGTGGCATTGCCGCCGCGAGGCGGGTAGTGGCACCCGGACTCGAGAGGATTGGGCTCTGTCGGTCCTACGGTGCCGTTTCTCACAGGCGCACGAACATCGGCATGACGGGCGCTCGCGCGAAATGGGGTGTGCCCGGTTTCCACGTTGTGCTGACCTTCTGAGGGTGATCGGGATTGCCCTGGAGACCGCGGCGCATGGGGCCGATTGAGCGACTCCAGGTCGCACTGCGGGGTCGTCGCTACTTGTAGTCATGACTGCTGCCGCGGGTCGCGACTTTCCATCGTCGCTCATTGCGGCGGAACGAGACAGCCCACACCGATGACGGACCGCCTTCGGCTCGGGGTTGGGCACCGAGCAAGGGTTCGGCCATCCGTCATCGGAAGAAAAAGAACATGCCTCCTCCTAGTGCCAGGAGTTTGTCACGGAGTCCGTTCGTGGCATGGGAAACCACGGCTTGGCACTGCCGACTCATGATGAGATGAGACCGAAGCTCGGGTCAACTGCTGTGACCCCGGGGCAGCCGATGCTGCCCCTAGATGGCAGCCGGGCCGGTGCAGAGGGCGTCCCCTCGCTGGGGGTCGGGAGCCACCGTCGGACAACCGCAAGTCGCTGGTGTCGGCAAGCTAGCGCTCCCTTAGAGGACCGCTTCTGCCAGAGCCTCCTTGGCTCGGTACGGACGAACTCCCAGCTCTGCCAGGATTCTCCGGACCTCCACTCTCCTGTCATAGCCCCGGTCGTAGTGAAGCAGGAGGCCACTGTCCGTACGCATCGCGACGCCGATGAAAGGATAGTCGTCACTATCGCCGCCAGCAGCTTCAAGGTCGGCAAGCTGGCGCGAGTCGAGAGACCCCGAGAGCCAGGTCATTCGCTGGAGAACCGCCTTGAACCATTCGCCAGTAACGTCATTGAAGTTGATGTGGCGGCGGTATTCCGCCAGTATGTACCCTTCGTCGTCCATGGCCAGAATGTGTTTCTTTTCTAATATAGTCCGTAAGGCCTTCAGGTCATGTTCCTCATGTCCTGCCCGACCGATGACGCTCGTGTCAACGACTATTTGCACGTTCTAGTGATGCTTGAGCGCGGCGAAATACTTCTTCCGCACCCTGCTCAAAAAACCCCCGGGGAAGATTTTCCAGCAATCCCTCTCCCGTTACAGGAAGTTCGCTCACCTCCGTTCCATCCGGGCCCTCATCAACATAGTGAATAGCCACATCCGAAGGTTCCACTTCTTCCTCTGCCACAAGAGTCTGCAGCCTCCTTAGCAAGTGCTCACTATGCGTCTCAATAACAAACTGTTTGCCTTCCTTCATCATCTCCACTAAAAAGTCGGCCAACTCCAATTGAGAGGCCGGGTGAAGATGAATCTCCGGTTGTTCTATGATGATCGTGGCGCCTTCGCCCAGCATGCACGGAAGTACGATTACAGGTAATACTTGCGAGATACCAAATCCAACGTCGCTAATATTAGACTCGATTCCTGTGTCTACATCGACGACATTGAGCCGGAAATCCGTCGCCTGAATACGTTGAACATTCACTTCGTGAGCTACGCCCAAGCGCTTCAGCCAATTGTTAACGTTATTGAGCACCGTACGTCGAGTCTCTGCTCGTCTACTTGCCCACCATAAAGCACCAGCAGTGGTCTCACCACGCAATCCGACATCCTGTGGACTCTCAACACCACCAGAATAACTGCGCTCCGATTCTCCACGGATCGGGCCCAAGAAATAAATGCGTTCCATCTGCTGCTCGAATTCGTACGGCATCCCATACAAAATCCAATCCAATAGATCCTCTTCAGAATATTCTCGAGCGCTGGACCGGTAGGGGAACCCTCCGAAGTCGTAGAACTTCCCTCCCGTAGAAGTAACGAAATCCAGGGAATCCTTTGTCTCATCCTTGAAGGTCAGGGAAAAGCGGGAGTAGCGCTTATTCGTCCTTGACTTTACGGCGGAAAAGTCTTGGTGTGAGTTCGTGAAGCTCTGCAAAAAGGGGTATGTTTCCCAAGTCTTCCGGTTGTAATTGAACTCAACGCTAAGCACGGTTTCCGACAGATCGAAAGTTGTCCGCCGTGGGCGGAATGGTCCTCGCGCCCTCTCTCGCCAAGCCACTTCTATGGTGAGTGGGAGGCTCGTGTCATGTTGGTATGCCAGATCGGAGTAGGTGCCGAGGTCCACGTATTTTCCCTGCAGGACCAGGGAGACCCGCTGGTCCCGTGAGTCGACGGTTTGGCGAGCCACGCGGAGGGCGTGAATCAACGAGGTCTTGCCGGAGCTGTTGGGTCCGAGCAGGACAGTAAGTTTGCCCAGCCGGACCCTCCCCGAGTCACTGAAGGAACGGAAGTTCTTGAGCCGGATGGCGGTTAGCACAGCCTGTTCCTCAATTCTGCTTCAGTGAGAAGATACTACTGCGCCATGTTCAGCGCTTCGTTTCCTGACGCTGTGCTAACGGCCGGGCTCTGTGCTGTAAGTGCGAGGTGCGTCGTATCTCAGGTCGACCTGGGTTCGAAGTCTAGGCCGCTCCACCACCCGAGCCCGCTGCCACAGGTGTTTTCAGTCATCCCCCACCGCAGGCCGCCCGAGAGGCACTGGGGTAACCTTCATCTGCAGGTTGTGCAAAGAAGCCCCGGCCCGTTGGGCTGGGGCGCTTCAAACACTTGCTCGGCCTGGCAAGCCGCGCCTTCCCACCCCCACCGTTTCCGCGGGTCGCAGAGATCCTAGGTGTGCTCGCCGCCGTTGATGTGGTCCTCTCTGGTCCACCTCTATTGGCAGTGCCTCGGGTAGGGGGCACCCAGTACCATTGCTCACGAGAAGAAAGTGGGTCCTGAGTCCCACCGACTGGGTGTGGTACGGTCATGAAGACCCGCCGGTCGAAGAGCTCAAAGAGTTGGGAGACGACTCAGCGTTTTCGGTGGGGCTGGGCGTCGTGCCCCTGGAGGGAAGGAAGATTGCTCGACATTTACGTGGACTGCCGGGAATGCCGACCGCGAGACTTGGAGCCAAACGAGATGGTCATCGCCTCTGGGAGCAGGGCTGTTGAGAGGCTTTTGGGCGCCGGCGATCAGGAGTGGGCAGCCAAGAAGGTGCCTGTTGTGAAGAAGCACGCGTCCTTGTACCCCGACCATGAGCCGATCGGCGTGATTTCTTGGGGAGACCACGGATTCGACGACCTCTGGTACAGAGACTGCGTGGAGTACGCTTGGGTTTCGCCGATGTACCGCACTGTCCTTGTTCCTCCTCTCTGACTCTCAAACCCGCTCGGCTGGCCACACTGGAAAGCCCTTGCTCCGGAAATTCTGGGTACTGGCGCAGTTGGCCAGCTAGCTCTGGAGCTTCGCGGCCACGCGCGTGAGGGGGTGCCCGCCTGGAGGGTGTTCCGGTAGGCCATGAAGACGATCTGGACGGGCTGGGCCTGGCCGATGTGCCATGGAGCAGCGCTACACCTGCCTAATGGTGTGGATGGAGTAGACAAATGTCGCCCTAGGTGCGTTCGCTCGATGATTGGATCTTGGACCTCGAGGGGTAGCGCTTTCTTGAACTCCTCGACAGTTGCCCGCAGCGCCATCGCCTGACTTGTGAGACTTGGCAATGGGCGTTGAAGACGCCAAGGGGGTCTGCCGCGACTTGCTGGTCCCTTACACACTTCGACAGAGCCAGCGCGAGCTTCGTGGCCTCCGCAGACGCAGCCATCGAAAGAGTGCAGATATGGACGCGGGAGGTCAGCATCGGGTTCCGATTCTCTCACCCGACGGGCGCTGGCGTCTCACATTTCCCGCGGGCCAGCGCATCTTTCCCGTAGCGGTCCATCGTCTTGCCGCGCTCCCAACGCTCGGAGAGTTGGCTTTTGGCGACGACAGGGACCACCATCGATCGGAGAGTCGGCTGGTGACACGGGAGGTATGGTCGTGAATGAAGACCAGCTGGTAGCGATGCATCCCCGGCTTTATCACATGGCTGAGCTTGGAAGTTGGCCGTCGATTGAGAGGCACGGCCTGCTAAGCACCAAGGCTCTCATTGAGCTATTCGAGGTGGATGAGGGTCTTAGCCTCAGGCTGACGCGCGAACGCCGCCCCGAGAAGGTGACGCTCCAGCATAGGCAGCTCGGGTCGGCCGTCATTCGGGACAACAAGCCGATTCACGACTCCCTGCTTGATCGCTGCCTTGAGGGCATGGACAAGGAGGACTGGTACGACCTCCTGAACGGTCGTGTCTTCTTCTGGCTCACACGACGGCAGCTGGAGAAATTCCTATGCGCGCAGACATACAGGAGTGAAGAGCACACGGTCCTGACCCTTTCGACTGCCCGTCTACTTGAGCGTCAGCGCGATGATGTCCGCCTCTCGCCTATCAACTCTGGTGCGACCCACCCCGGCAGCCTCTCGCCCCGTGGCGTCGGCACGTTCGCTTCGATAGGGGACTACAGCATTGAACAGTATTCGTACAGGCGCCGCGATGAACGGATACGAGAGCTAGCCGTCATCAACGCAGTGTCCCAGGTGGCTGACCTTGTGATTGACGTTGAAGACACTAAGTGCCCCAAGTGAGTTGGCTGTGGTGCAGCACGCGCTCGGCCGGCCCTGACACTTCCCCGGTGCTGTGTGGAACCGATGCTCGTGCTTGGAGGGGCTTTGGGCCGTGCTACCATCGCGCGCGTACGTGCTGTTCCCGCGGTTGCTTGGGATAGCAGCAATTGCGGGTGCTTCTCAGCTAAGCCGATAGCTGCCCTTAACTTGTCGGAGCGCCGATGCCAGACGTCGTGATTGAGAACCCAGTCCTCAACTCGCCCTACGAGGAGCCGGGCCGCCACTTTCGCTTCGACGATCAAGGGATCACCAGTGATATCGAGGAAGGGCGTCGCCCCAGTTCGTACTTCGTGCCGGAGCATGTCGAGCGTGCGGCGCGTGCTGCAATAAGGGGCCTCGGGTACGACCTACTTGTCGTGTGCGGCTTCGCCTTCGACGCCCACGCGAGCGAGAAGACACGCGAATTCGCACCGGAGCAAATCCAGGGCGATGGCGCTGGAGACAGATTCGCCTTTGCTGAGGGCGTGCGCCAGTACGGCAAGCTGCCGGTCATGCTCGCACGCATCAATCCCGATCTGGCGATGGGGGACGACCTGCTGAAGAAAACCGGAGCAGGCAACCTCTTTACGGTTTTCGGTGAGCCCGATGTGGACATCGAGCGAACGTGGGATGGCGACATTCTGGTCGAGCTCCGGGGGTCGATGTGTATGACCCGACCACCGGCGACGTACGCTCTGCCTCGACGGACGATATCGCCTGCTGGTTCATCGACAGCGACTACGACGAGCAGAGCTTCTTCGTGCGGCACGCCTATTTTACGGGTGCAGACGAGCCGTACGAGCGCCTTCAGCGCGCGCTCCGCGCAGAGATCGACGAGGTCGCATGGGCCTCTCTCTACTCGACCCGTAGCCGCCCGTTCCCGGTCCCAGAGAGCGGCAAGATCGCCGTCAAGGTGATCAACCATTACGGGGATGAGGTTCTGAAGGTGTTTCAGGTCTGAGTGGCTTCCCGCGGTCCTGTCGACACCTCCTCTGGCTCGAGGGCGCGGAGCCAGCTGACCCCCATCCAGCCTAAGCCATCGCCGTCAGGGTTTCGCCGAATGCAACGATGCGCTCCAGCAGCACTCCTTCTAGTACGGGCGCGCTTCCACGATCGGGGCGTCGGGCCTGGAGTCGCCGCCCGGCGGGTGTGGCGAAGGACTTGAGCGGGTGCCGGCGGTGAGGAGGGGATCAGGAAGCCGTGCTACCGCAGGCGGCGTTGACGGTGCCCCTCGCTCAACCGGCTCGGCTCGCGAAACCGTCCCCTAGGCGAAGGTAGACTCTCGATCGGACCAGAGATATGCCGATACCTGGATCTGAACTGTCGCGATGGTGTCATCCCCGCTCCGCGATGGCCTCGAAGCAGGCGCACGTATTGATCCGAGATGCCATAGCCTCCGATGCTCGGCTTATGGATTTCAGGCATGAGGTTCTGCTTCAGGGCTCGTATAAGAACAGCACAAACCTTCGTAAGGACAGCGATGTCGATCTGGTCGTTCGTCTTGCCTACAAACTCAGCCCCGGCCTTGCCGAGCTTAGCGGCAAGCGGTTGCAGGAGAACGCTTCCCACCAGGCTGCCCACAAACACTGGCAGTCATTTCGACAGCGCGCACTGAGGGTGATGCGAAACACGTACGGGGATGCCGTCACCAGCGGCCGCAAGACCATAAAGCTGGCGAAGGGGGATTTGCCCGCGGATGCCGACCTTGTGGTCACGCTGAGCTATAAGGAGGGCATTGCGCTCTACCTGCCTGACGAGAGGCGTTGGATCGCCAGCTTTCCGCAACAACACCATGAGCAGGGACGGAAGAAGGACGAGGCCACAGTCCGGCGATTCAAGAGGACGGTCCGCATGTTCAAGGCAGCCCGGAACCGGCTGGTTGAGAGGAAGATGCTCACCAACGACGAGGCTCCCTCCTATTTCATCGAGTGCCTGCTCTTCAACGTCCCCGACAGGCTGTTTGCACCAAGGCTGGCGCCGACCTACACGGGCATCCTCGATTGGCTGAGGACCGCGAAGCTCACGAAGTTCAAGAGCCAGAGCGGGCAGGTGGAGTTGTTCGGGTCGGGCCCTGAACAGTGGTCTCAGAAGAAAGCGCGGGGCTTCGTCAGGGCGTCACAGGAGCTTTGGGACACGTGGGGTTGAGGGCCAGTTAGGAGCCTTGGCGCCTCCGCTGTGGTGAGTACATCAACCCACCAACCGATTTGGAGGTCGGCTTCCCTCTCACGCCGGAGTCACTCCAGTTGGCTCGAAGACCAGCTCCGGTATCACGACCTCCCAGGACTCCATCCGTAACCCCTCCTGATGTTCTGGAGCGGAGAGTGTTCGCTCCCACTTGGCGATCGCAAGGACGGTGGCGTCGACGCAGCGCATTCCTGCCGGCGGGCGGAAGCCCTGGGCCAGTTGCCCTACGACCGTTCCGCGCTCGGCCAGCAGCGTCCAGCGCCCTTCCTGAGGTCGCACATCGAGGTGGTCGCCGGGCATGAGAGCGGTGATCGCGCGGTGGATTCCGTGGCTCGGTGCACGGTAGCCGGCAAACCCGATGAACACATCGCCCAGGCCTAGCCGGACGTAGCGCCTCTTGAGTTCCGGATGCGGTGGCGAGGGATCCGGCGCGCCGTCCCGGTGGAGCACCGCGGGCAGACTGCGGAGGGGCTCCTGAGGCGGTAGGCCGGCAGCAAATCGCATCAGGCCCAGCGTGTGCCGTGCGCGCGTCATGGCGACGTAGTAGAGACGGCGGGGGACATCAGGGTCTTCGTCTTTGCTCACGCGCTGCCAGTTCCCGTCGAGCACGATCACGTGATCAAACTCGAGCCCCTTTGCTCGGTGTGCGGTCAAGAGCAGCAGCCCCTGTTGCCGGCGTCGCGCCTCCCTGCTCCACTCCGCAAGCCACTCGATGGCGTGCTCGCGTGGCGTCTCCGCGCTCCCGGTCTCGAGCTCGTACTCCTCGAGGGCTTCGCGCAGGAAGGCACGCCATGGGGTGTCCGGCTGCCCCGACAGCCAGGAACGGATTTCCGCGCTTGCTATCACCCCGGACTCCCGCTCCCGAAGCCAGCCTACGAGGGCCTGCGTTTCCCGCAGCCTCCAGACGGATGGGATGTCCTCATGCGCAAGCTGGGCGGGGATGCCCTCGCGCTTGCAGAGGGTCCGCACCGGGTCGAGGAAGCTCCATTCGCGGGCGATGACGGCGCACCGGGACCAGTCCCATTCGGAATCCAGCGATGCCAGCCGCTGCAGCTCGGCGACGGCCGCGCGGGCCTGTGACAGGGGAGTGTCTCCTGCCGGCAGCACCTGGACCCTGCCCCGAGCCACGGGATCGCGATCCTCCCAGGTGCCGCCCGCCGCTGCGCTTTGGCGGGCTCGGTCGACCCCGAGGGGGTGGCCGGCCTTCATTCGCTCTCGGGCGGGCGCGATCACGGCGTTCGCGGCTTCAATGATGTGTTTCGTCGACCGGTAGTTGCCCGTCAGATAGGACGAGCGAGCTTCGTAGTCAGCCTCGAACCGTCGGATGAACTCCACCGACGCGCCTGCAAAGGCGTAGATGTTCTGGTCATCGTCCCCGACTGCCAGCAGTGTCAGCTTGCTGTCCGACTCGCTCAGCGTTCTGCCGGCGAGGGCGGAGATGAGGTCGTACTGGGCCGGTGACAGATCCTGATACTCGTCGATCAGGACCCAGCGGAAACCTGCCAGGAGGCGGGTGCGTAGCTCGTCTACCTCATCGGGTGGCAGCCCGTCACCGCGAAGGAGCGCGATGGCCTGGTGGAGGACTTCGTCGAAGTCGTCGGTGTCGGGCTGGCGGATGCGGCCGGCGTAGCTCGCTCCCACCAGCCGCATCGCGAGGGCATGGCAGGTCATGACTACGACGCCGCGAGCGTCGGCGCCCACGAGTTCAGCCAGCCGCTGGCGTATCTCGACGGCAGCGTGCCGGTTGTAGGTGAGGGCGATGATGCTTCTCGGGTTCTCGCGGCGAACGCGCAACAGGTAGGCGATGCGGTGGACGAGCACACGGGTCTTTCCGGACCCCGGCCCGGCGAGCACCAGCGCATTCGTCTGCTCGCGGTCGTCGGCCACGACGGCGCGCTGTTCGGGATTCTTCAGGTCCTCAACGATGACTCGCCAGGACTCCGCTGTTGTCTGACGCCTCATCTCGGCCTTGCGATGCGGCAACCAGCGCTCCAGAAATTCGGACTCGGGCATGCGGAAGTAGTCCACAGCCATCTGCAAAGCGCCCGTCATCGATCGCAGCCCCTGCTCGGCGTACTCGGCCATGACGTGGATCTGGCGGACCTGTTCGTCGTAGTGAATCTGGAGGGAGGTGAAATCGGTCGCGTTGAAGCTGCGACGCCCGTCACCGTCAATGCGGATCGTCATCGCGGGACGGAACACCGTCAGACCGCGGTTCAGCTGGATGACCTGTTGCTCGTGGAGCCAGAGCAGCGCCCGGTCCATGAGCTTCTCGGGCGTCCGCGCCCTGGAGCGGATGAAGAGGTCCTCGTGCAGCGCACCGACGAGCTTGCCAAGCGTGGTCTCGGCGAGGAGGTCGGTGCCCTGGCTGCGGGGGGGCAAGGTGCCAAGCAGGTGGCCCAGGAGCCGGGCCGCGGCAACGCGGCGCAACTCGGCAGTTCGTTCGAGGTCACTCCACTTGCGCCGGAGGGTGACTGCCACGGTCTCGGCGTCGCGACGGCGCACACTGACACTCCCGCCCACGCCCGCTTCGTCACGGCCATCGGCCGCGATGCTGCGGATAAGCCTCCACAGGAGCTCCGGCAGTGCACTCGCATGCCCCTCGTCCTTCAAGCGTTGTGTCGCATGTCGCAGGTAGAGCGTTGACGCCTCGCCGGGTGCCAGGTCGGGCGCCGTCTCACGCAGAAGCCCTATCAATGCCTCCTCCAGCGTCATTGCTGCCTGCAGGCGGTTCCGGGAGGAGTTGGCGACCCCGGCGTGGACAAATGAGGTGATCGTGGTGTCGTTGCTGGCGATGCCGAGGCTGTCGAGGTCGTGGAGCGCGGCGCGCAGGTCCTCTGGACTGAGCCCCACTGTCGACATCAGCTCATCGGTGGATAGGCCCTGGTCGGGGGGTGCTTCGAACAGCGCCGCAACCACGCGCAGGAGTTTCCGTCGGTACCCGTCCGTAACCTGCGAGCGGGCCAGACGTGCCCGCGCCTCCTCGATGGAGTTCACGCGCAGGGACGACGGGAACACCCTGACGTGGTTCGCCTCCCGGGAGACCAGCATGGCCTCTTCGAGCCACGCGACGGCGGTGCGAACGCGGGTGTCGTCGGTAGCCGAGTCCCGCTCGAACTCCTTCTCGTCATCCTCGAGCAGGATCTCGCCGGGTGTGGCCACGACCTCCCCTTCGAGCCTGTGTCTGCGGTCGAGGCTGCGAAGGGCCCGCAGGACCGCCTGAATCTCGTGTCGCTGCAAGCGCGATCGTGCGGCCAGCCCAAACTGCCGCTCCACGTCGTTGTCGGTGTAGAGGAGGATGCAGCGCGCGGCTTCCTGGTCACGGCCAGCCCGCCCTGCCTCCTGCAGGTAGTTCTCCAGCGATCCCGGAATGTCTGCGTGAATGACGACCCGCACGTCGGGCTTGTCGATGCCCATGCCGAACGCGCTCGTGGCGGCGATGACCTGCAGTTCTCCCCCGATGAACGCTTCCTGCACGGTTCGCTTGGTGTCGGGAAGGAGGCCCGCGTGGAAGTGGGCGGCGGCGACCCCCTTGTCCCGCAGGAACCCCGCCATCTCTTCGGTGCGGGCGCGCGTGGCGCAGTAGACGATGGCGCCGCCGCCCGTGTCTCCGCTTAGCTCCGCCTCCAGGAGCTGATGCACGTTGGCGAACTTCTGGTCGTCCGTAGTCTCCACGACGACGAACTCAAGATTCGTGCGCTGGGAGCCGGCGTCGAAGACCCGCAGGTCAATACCGAGCGTGTCGCGGAAGTAGTCCACGATTTCTGCCGTGACATCGGGCTTCGCAGTTGCCGTCAGGCACAAGACGGGGGGAGGGGCGTTCTCGCCTGCGCGTTCCCTGATGAAGCGCCCTATGTACCGGTAGTCGGGGCGGAAGTCATGCCCCCACTGCGAGAGGCAGTGCGCCTCGTCGACCACCCACGCTCCAATCTCTCGCTGTTGCAGGACCCTGCCAACGGAGACGCTTCGGAGCTGCTCGGGCGAGATGAGGAGGATGCCCGCATCCCCCAGACGGACGCGATCGAGCGTATCCGCGCGCTCCGGCATCGACAGCATTCCGTTGATGGTCACCGCGGCGCTGATCCCCCGGCGCTCCAGCCCCGCGACCTGATCGGCCATGAGCGCCACCAGCGGCGAGATCACGACGGTGAGCGCGCCGGTCTTCGCGTATCGCGAGAGCGCGGGAACCTGGTAGCACAGCGACTTACCGGCGCCCGTCGGCAGGATGGCAAGGACGTTCTCGCGGGCCATGGCGGCTTCGACGACCTGCTTCTGGACCGGCTGCCCCTGGTCATCGGCAGGTTCCGCCCGGAAGTCGTAGAAGCCGAACCATCGGTGGAGTTCCTTGCGGGCGTCCTGTCGCTCCCGGCACCACGAACACGCCGGCTCAGTGCAAGCACGGTCGCGAAGGCGTTCCACAAGCCTGCCCGCCTCCGGGAACTGGTGGCGCACCCAGGGTGGCATCACCGAGTTGCCCTCGGCTACTGAGAGCCACGCGAGGGCGTAGGCGAGAGGCCACGCGTGTGTCGCAGCCCCATGCGAAGCATCCCGCGAGGCCGGCAAGCATGCCCGTCCGCTCAGGCACTCGAGAACCGCTGCCTGGCCTTCTTCCTCACTCGGGCGGGGTGCCCCGCGTACGTGCGAGAACACCAGGTCGAAGCCCGCCATCCCCGCCTCAAGGGTGGTCAGCCAGTGCCACGCACTCAGCAACTCGGAGTCGGCGCGACTGAGCGCGTCGCACTGGTCGGAGAAGAGTTCCAGCGTCAGGAGGGCGTCCAGGTGGGGGGCGTTCAGGCGGCCGCGCTTCAGTCTCCCTTCCTGGTAGTGCTTGACCAGGTGGTGGTAGGGATTCGCGGGGTGAGCCAGGGGGCTCAGGCGGAGGGTATCGATGACAGGGAGCCGAAGGAGACGGAGGCCGGGGTTCGCGGCCTGCAGGTGCGGAAGGTCGAACGCGATGATGTTGTGGCCGAGCAGGGCGTCGACGCCGGTCGCAAGCTCGTCGAGGGCCGCAAGAGCGTCCGGAAGGCTCTTCGCTGTTCCTGGGAGCGTTACCGCCGTACCGCGGTCGCTTCGCACTCCGCCCAGCGCGTAGATGGTTCCGTCTCCAGGGCGCACCTCGAGGTCGACGGAGAGGCACGCGATCGGGAGGGCGGTGTAATCCATGGTCGTACTGCGCTTCGTGGGGCGAATAGGCCCCGACGGCGGCCTGTTCCTGCTGAACCTAAGTGATGAGGAGGGTCGATTATGGCATGTGCGTGGGGGCAGCGGTTCGACTGTGGTGCGCCGACACGGCTTCGAGAGTAACCGGAGGCGGCCACGCTTCAGTCGCTATCCCGTCCCTCGCCTTGTCTCAGGCGACCAGCCTGTAGGTCACCCAGAAAACTCCGAGGCCGACGCGACGCCTGTGACCAGCAGATGCTTCCGGGCGCGGGTACAGATCCCCAAGCGCTACCCGAGCCAGTCCCCGCTCGTAGCCTGTCCCGGCGTCGAGCGGGTCGAGCGCGATGGCCCAGTCGAAGTCGCGAATCGCCTCGGCGTGGCGACCCATGCCTCGGTAGCGGTGGGCGTCGCCGTCGCGGGGGGTGGAGTCTGGCCAGCCTGTCGTAGTCGCGCCAAGCTGCTCTTGAGCGCCCTAACGGAAGACACCAGTACACAGCATCCCCTACCATGAGTCGCACGAGGACTGCCTTGCTGGGGGCAGCGCGGCTGTAGACCACCAGGAGGAGCCCGTACACGATGGCCACAAGCGTGCGTGAACTCGCGCCCATTCGTGTCGGGGCCGGCACGTTCACGGTCCGAGATGCCGCGCTGTTCCTGCGCTCGACGACACCACCACCGGAAATGCCGGTCTCTCTCTGGAAGACGCATCGGCGTCGCCCATTTACTGCAAGCACCCGCGCGCTCTACTCGTGGGTCCGCCTGGGTATGGAATGGACTGCGCCGACCCCGGTGAGCAGTCGAGACCGGGTCATTTCGTTCGAGGATCTCATCCGGCTGCGGATGATCGCGCTATTTCGCGCGCGCGGATTCCGCTACCGGACGATTCGCGAGGCCGAGGACTATGCCCGGTCCCTGACTGGCGCCAGGCAACCGTTCGTGACGGAGGAGCTGTGGACTGGCTTCTCCGCCGTCCTGCTCAAGTTCACGGACAGGCTTGTTGCGATCTCCCGCCAAGGCCAACTGGCCCTACCACACCTCCAGGAATGCCTGGAACCGGCGAATCACGGGCTGGTGTTCGATCAGGACGGAGTTGCGGAGCGATGGAGCACGGCTCCGGGCATCATGGTCGATCCTGGTGTGCAGTTCGGGGCGCCGTGCCTTCAGGGCACGCGGATTGAGACCGCGACGCTCTGGTCGATGCATTCGGCCGGTGACTCTAGAGAGTCTCTGGCGCGGGCGTTCGCGATTCCGATTGATGGAGTAGAGGCGGCCCTTGACTGGGAGCGAAACCTCACGCTGGCCGAATAGCGTCGAGTTCTTCCTCGATCAAGGTCTACCACCTCAGGTTGCCGAGGCGCTGGCGATGATCGGGTACCCGATCACGCACCCGGAGCAGCACCAGCAGCGAGGTACGAAAGACGAGGCGCTGATTCCGTGGCTCTCTGAGCGCGGCTACACCTGGATCACCAAAGACGACGCGGCCAAGAAGGCGCATGCCGAAGCCTTACTCAGCAGCGGTATCAGCGTGGTGTGGGTCCGTGGCATCGACCGGCGCAAGAATCGAATCACCGTTCATGACGTGCATCTCCTCTTGGCTAGCAAGCTTGAAGAAGCAGCACGGCAGATCGACGAGTCACGCGGGCCGCTGCACCTTGAGGTCTATCTGAACGGCGCTCGACCGACCCTACGCGCGATCCAGTCGAGCGAAGTCGCACGGTCGCGCCCCCTGCGCCGCGCAGGGAGGCATCGACGCTAGAGCGTGGTTCTCGGCACTGCCCTACGAGGAGTGGCGCGGATGAGGAAGCCGCAAGCAGGCCCGCTGAACCTGGGGCGACAGCTTCGGCCTGATCCCGATCTGCCATGACTGTGGAGCAACCTTCGCGAGCTGGCGGGAACGCACGGCGCACAAGCGGAAGTGCAGGGAGGCGGTCAGGAAGCCGCACTACCGCGAGCGGCGTTGGCGACGCCCTCGATCAACCGGCTCGGCTCGCGGCACCGGCCCCGGAACGGTAGACGGCTCGATGCCCGACACGCACGCTCCACACATTGGTGGCGCCCGGGTACTCAACTCGCAAGAGTTCCGCTGCCTCGATCACGGTGTCGGCGACAGCCCAGCCTCCGCTGTCTACATCGATGGCCACGACCTGACCGTGACGGGACATCTCGACCTGGGGCCGGATGACGCGCTCGTAGAGTTCGTCTCCGAGACGGGCTGTCTCTTCAGCAGGAAGGCGCCTGGGCATCTCGCTCTTCTCCTCCGACTCCACATGGAGAAGATAGCGTTCCCCGTAGGCCTGTCCAGTCATCGAAGTTCCCGAAAGACGCAGCGACGACAACCGAGCCAACCAGCTCAGTCCCAACAACGATGCCTACTGGCAGTCGCGGGGCGAGGACGAGCGCCCGGACGATTGGGAAGACGACAGCCCGCAAAAGGGCGGCAAGGACCGACCTCCTTCGAAGAAGTAAGTCGCGCGGGGCCGGGCGCGGTTCTAGCGGTACGGCAAGCGGGTACATGATGCCGCCCTGCCCGTCGGGGCAGCCGGAGTTGTTGATGACGAGGTCGTTCAGCGTGCACGTGCGCGGGATGTTGTCCCCGATCGTGCGGTCGTAGTTCTCGCCGTAGTTGCCCACGGCCACGCGCGCACGGCGGCGGCGTTCGGCGTGTCGCGCCACACGCTGTGGCGCTTCCTCGAGCGCGGCCAGCCGGGCCGCGCCCTGTCCCGGGCGGTGACGGGCAGGGCTGGCTCTAGAACGCGAACGGAGGGCTGTTCCCCCACAGCTTCGTTACGCCGCGCGAGGACATGCCGAAGCGCACGAACGTCGCCGCCCCGAAGAAATGCCGGCAGAACAAGCAGGTCGTGTACGGTGGACAGGAGGGGCCGCTTTGGCGGGCTGCGCCTCGCACCTCGACTTCCGGCAACACGGCCATGCGGCCACTGCAACGGCGTGAAGGGCGACCGTCCGCCAAAGTACCTAGTCCCGATGCTCGAGGAGGTGGGAGGTGGTCGTGGAAACGTTAGATGAGGGGCCATTCAAGGCCGCGTGGCGGGAACTCGAAAGCCAAGTCTTGGAGCTGTGTGCCTACTACGATCCCCGTGCTCCCCAACAGTGGTTACGCACCCAGATGGGGCCTGGCGGGAACCGTATGCGGGAGCTGTCTGGCTGGATATTTGGAACGGTGCAGCGTGCTGTTGAGAACGAAGATCCGTTCACACTTGGGATTCTGGAGAGCTGGGAAGGCTTGAAGCGGCGAAGGAACGAGTTGGAACACGCGATAGCGTCCGACGCTGGGCTTGTCTACCACAACTCCCAGCAGGTGCGAGGGTCATACCACTGGACCGCCGAGAGACTGGATGAGCTAACCAACGACACGCTCGCACTGACTAGCCGTGTTGAGGGGTTCTTAGCCTTCGCCAATCTGGCGAGAATGGACTTGGAGCTAGGTGGTGCTCTGTCGCTTGGATCGGGTAAAGCACACATGGGAGGCCACCGACCCTCGGAGTGCGAATACTGCCGAGCGCAATTCGACGCATTGTCGAGGAACCTCATCGACGAGATGCTCGAGAAGAGAGTCGTCCCCTCGCAGGAGGAGTGGCGGTCAATCGTAGACAACTGGGGTTTCGATATGACCGCAGAAGAGACCGAGCTCGCGGTCCGTGAGAGGACTCAGAAACGGGTTGAGCAGGACAAGGAGGTCGCTGAACTCCTGAAGGGCTGGGGAGAGGGCTCCGGTGAAGGTTGACTGGACCACATCGAGGCCATCCCATTTGAAGTCAGGACCGAATCCGTAGGCTGCCGCTGCTCCACGCTCGGAGCGGAGAAACTCGCCATGTGGCTCCGATTCACCATTGGCCTCGCACTCCTGCCGTACCTCATCATCGCCGGCATCATCAACGCCCCGATCCTGCTGGTCCTCCTCGGAGGGGGCGGCGCCCCCGCATGGGATTTGCTTCCCACCGGGGTGCAGACCTGGTTCCTGCTGACGATGACCGCCCCCGCCCTCATCGCCGGCGGCGTGCTCGCATGGTGGCCCGACACGAACCATTGCGACTAGCTCGACAGACTCCCACCACTGCCCTTGCGGTGCGGAGGATTCACCCCGCACTACGCTCCCGCACCCGCGCCGACGCGCTCGCGCCCGTGCAGACGCGGCTCTCCTACTACGCCTCCTCGAAGCGGGCGCGCGCCATCCTCGGCCAGCCCCGCTCCACCATCGACCTGCGGCGCACGATCCTCGACGGGGGCGTGCTGCTCGTCTCCACCGCCCAGGGCGCGGCCGGGAGGGACGTGGCCGCGCTGATCGGGTCGTCGGTCCTCAATCTCGTCGACGCCGTCATCCGCGAGCAGGGCGCGCTGCCGCCGGAGCAGCGCCGCGGCGCGCTCGTCGTGGTGGACGAGATGCAGTCCATGCCGGGCGTCGACTACGAGTCGATGCTGAGCGAGCTGGGGAAGTTCGGGGCGAGCTTCGTGCTGGCCACGCAGAGCCTCGCCAAGCTCGACGACCTCTCCCCCACGATGCGCGACACCGTGCTCGCCAACGTCGGCTGCCTCGCGGTCTTCCAGGTGGCGGGGACGGACGCGCGCCAGCTCGTCTGGGAGCTGGACCGCGAGCGCGTCTCCGAGGAGGACATCGTTTCCCTCCCCGCGCACCACGCCTACGTCCGGGCGACGGTCGGGGCGGAGCGCACCCCCGCCTTCTCGATGGAGGTGCGCAGGCCGGAGGAGGGGAGTTCCGCCACGGCCGCGCGCATCCGCTCGGAGGCGTCCTCCTACCTCCTCACGGAGGAGGAGATCGCGGCCCAGCGGGCCGAGGGGGCCAGGCGCGTCCAGCGCTATATCGACGAGCGCGACGAGGACGCCACGAACGACGCCCATGCGGGGGACGGGAGCGCGGACGCTGATCCCTCTCCCCCGAAGGCCGCTGCCTCCGGCGAGGAGCGGCGCGGGAAGCGCGCGCGCAGCAAGCGCAACAAGGCGCGGGACGGCGCCTCTCCGGAGGACGCGGCGTGAGGGCCGAACGCGACCTGCTGGCGCTGCTCGGGGATACGCCCTTCCTCGACCGGCTGGAGGCGGCCGCGCTCTCCGGCTGGTCGAGGGGCGCGGCCTACCAGGCCATGGAGAGGCTGGGGGAGGCGGGGCTCGTCGCCCCCCTTCCCCACGGCTCCGAGCTGATCGCCACCACGCAGCGCTACTCGCTCACCGCCGCCGGCTTGCGCCGCCTCGCGGACGAGGAGGGCCGGAGCCTGCCCGAACTGCTGCGCGCGCGGCCCCTCACGGCCCACTGGCGGCGGCTCCTGCTGGAGCGACTCGACGCCGTCGCCGCCGTCTACCGGCTCGCCTCGGCGATCGCCGGGGAGTCCTGGCCGCTGCGCTTCCGCTGGTACCGGGCGCAGCCGATGGACGCCGCCATCGGCCTGCCGGACGGGCGCAGCCTCTTCCTCGTGCGCCAGGGCGGGACGGCCGACCGCACCTCCTTCGCCAAGCGCCTCTGGCGGCTGCGCGAGGGCCCGCGCCCGGGCGCGTACCTCGTGCTCGTCCCCGACGCGGTGCGCCTGCGCCACACGGCCCGGCTCATGGCGCAGGCGTCCGCGCTCGCCTTCCTGGCGCTGGAGCGCGACGCCGTGGCGGGGTCGCGCGCACGCGTCTGGCGCTCCGCGGCGGGCTCGCCCTGGCTCTCGCTCGACGAGGTGATCACGCATGTCGGGGATCGTCGCGCCTGGCCGCGGGAGGAGCCGCTCGCCCGCGCGCCCGTGCCCCGCGATCTCCGTCCGGCGGGGTTGCGGCGGGCGCCGGGCCAGCTGCTCCCCGCCCTGCTCAAGCCCGCGGAGAAGCGCGTTCTCGGCCTCGTCGCCGACTGGCCCTGGATCGAGCCCGACCATTTGGCCGGGCTGCTGGGCGTCTCCGGCCGGCGCGTGGCGCAGATCCTGCACTCGCTCGAGGAGGCCGCCCTCGCGACCCGCGTCTCGGGAAGGCTCGTGCTCTCCGACCGCGGGCTGGCGCTGCTCGCGCGCCGCGACCGCTCCGCCGTCCACCTCGCCCTGAGGCGCTGGAGCGCGGAGCCGCTGGATTCGCAGGGGCCGCTCGCCTGGCGCAGCGTCTTTGGCAGGCGCAGCCGCCAGCTCCTGCGGACGATGGAGCACACCGCCGGGGTGCACTGGTTTCTCGCCGCGCTCGCGGAGCAGGCGCGGGAACGGGACCGCGAGCTCGTCCAGCTCGACCCGCCCCACCGCGCCTCGCGCTACTTCCGCCACGGCGGCGTCCTGCACTCGGTCAACCCCGATGCCTTCGGCATCCTGGAGCGGGAGGGCGAGCCCCGGCCCTTCTTCCTTGAGTGGGAGCGCCGCGCCGTCAGGCCCTCCACCATGGCCGCCCGCGTCGCGCCCTACCTGCGCTACTACGCCTCCCAGCGCCCCACCGACGATCACGGGCTCCGTCCCGACGTGCTCGTCGTCTTCGACGCCGAACTGGCCGCCCACCACTTCCTGCGCGTGGCCGCCGCCGAGATGAAGCGAGCCCGCGTCGAGATCCCGCTCCGGGTCTCGCATCGCGCGCTGCTGGAACGCACGGGGCCGCTGGGCGCGGCCTGGCGCACGCCGGGCGCTCCCGTATCCCCCGCGGCAGGGACATCCCCTGCGCTGCCCTCGCCCGGCCACGAGGGGCGCACCCGTGCGTAGGGCGAGGCCCCGCCTCCCGCGCCATCGCGGCGACCCGGTGATCGCTGGCCGCGCCATGCGCGCGGGCACGGGGAGGTTGCCGTGCGACTTCCCCCAGCGCCTCAGGCGGCTGAAGGACCTCGCCGGCTGCACCTGGGATGACTTCGCCGAGGTGCTGGGCGTCGAGCGCAAGCGCGTTCTCGGCTGGCTCCGCGGCACCGAACCCCACGGGGGCGCCTATCACAACCTGGTCAAGGTCGCCTGCCGCATCCCCGGTGGCCTGCGCATCCTCCTCGGCGAGGACCTCGTCGCCCCCGTGCGGGAGGACTGAGCTGATGCGGCGACGGCACGCTCCCGCTTCGCGGCGACTTCGCCCTGGCGGTCGTGGCGATCAGGAAGGGGGCACGCCTGGCGCTGTTGGCGGTCAGGAGGAAGAGGGCTCCTCGGTGGTCGTGCGCTCGATGACGACGCGTCCCCCGGGCTCGACATCGAGGCACACGCTGTGGCCGTCGAGCAACCGCATGCCCGCAAGCGGCGCAGCGTCCGACACGTAGACGTCGACGGTCCTGGACTCACCGTCCAGGAGCACCGTGACGCGATGAACGTCGAAGGTCGCCTCGTGACCATCGGCCAGGAGCGCCTGGCTGGTGGTCACGAAAGGCAATCCCAGTTCACTCACGAGCACCCGAGGCAGGGTCAGGAAACCGTTGTAACCGGTGTCGATCACGGCTTCGATGTCCCGAACGCGCCCCGCCGGACCGCTCACGGCAAGGGGGACGACAGGTTCGTAGGCGGCGTTGACGACGCCCTCGATCAACCCGCCCTCCGCACGGAGTTGCCCCCGAAGCTGTAGACCGCACGATGCCCGACCCGCACGCTCCAGACGTTGATGGCGCCTGGATACTGTGCTCGGAGGAGATCGGCTGCCCCGAGGACGCTTTCGGCAACGGCCCAGTTTCCGCTGTCGACATCGATCGACACGATCTCTCCGTGATGGGACATCTCGACCTGGGGCCGGATGTCTCGCTCATAGATCTCGTCGCCGAGACGGGCTGTCTCCTCAGCGGGGCGGCGTTCGGGCATCTCGCTGTTCCCCTGTCGCTCTGACTCCACGTTTAGAGGATAGCGCCCTCCGCAGGGCCGCCCAACCGCAGGGCCTCCAATCTTTCCCTTAGCCCGTCCGGCCCCGACAGGTTCCTCGAATGCACGACGACATCCAGGCCTCCAGGAATGGGAAGAAATCGGCATTCGCGGGGTCAATCGTGCCAAATTGCGGTGATAGCAATAAGAAGCTACGAACATGTGCCTTGAAGTCACCTGGCAGCAATACACGTGCCCGTAGCATGCCGAAGGCAGAGGGAGGGCCGGCGTCGCCTGCGTTGATCAGAGCACGACCCTGCGTGGCCGGCTGCTGCGCGCGGCGCCCTGACGGTGCTGGCAGGACGACCGACCGACCGACCCCACCAGCGGACCCCAGGCATCCCCGGTGGTCTGCGTATCCTCCTCGGCGAGGACCTCCTCGCCAACATGCGGCAGGACTGAGCCGATGCGGCGACGGCCACGTGCTCCACTCCCCGACGAGTTCGCCCTGGCGATTGAGGCGATCAAGGAAGCCTCCGGGCTGACCTGGGAGGAACTGGCGCGCCTCCTCGGCACGAACTCCGTCAACCTCTGGCGCTGGCGCAACGGCGTGCGCCCCGGCGCCGACCACCTGCTCGCGCTCCAGGCCCTCGCGCGCAGCCTCGGTCTCGAGGACGTCCTGCCCGTCGCGAGCCTCGGCCCCGAGCGCTAGGTCCGCGCACGGGGCTACACCGATGTAGTCGCGCGCGCGGGATTACCTCGCCCGCAGTCGTCCACCACGCTGACCATCAGACGCGCGTTCCGCGCGGAGCGGACGGGATGGACGAGATGGAGACCGGCGGGCAGCCGAAGCGCAGCGGACGCGACCGCCGGGGCGCGCCGGAGCCGCGCGTGGTCGCCATCAAGTACCGCCCCGCCCCCGACGCCGAGGCGCGCCTGCGGCGCATTGCCGCCATCCTGCTCGACCACGCGACCCGCGCTGCGCCGGTGGACGGGGACGGCGGGGAGTGCGAGGACCGGTAGGACGGTGCGAGGCGTCGCCGGCGCGGCCGCAGCGTTGACCCGCTCGCTCCGGCCCCGCTAGGCTGACGGGGACAACGTGGCCCGGCGGTGCAGTCAACACCCCGGGCCGTGGCGCCCCCTGTATGAGCAGGTGACGCGAGCCGCATGGTACCGCTCGCAGACCCGCCCCCGCAGGAGGCGGGTCGTTTGTATTTCGAGGAGGCAGCCATGCCGCGAACGAACACCAACATCAAGCCCGAGACACACCGCGCCGCCATCTACGCGCGCGTCTCCGACAAGAGCCAGGCCGAGGACGACAAGACCTCCCTCGCCAAGCAGGTCGGCGACATGGAGACCTACTGCGAGGAGCGCGGCTACACGATCGCCGCCCGCTACCAGGAAGTCGGTCGCGGCTGGTCGAAGAAGCGGCCCGAGTTCCAGCGCATGCTCGCCGATGCGAAGGCCGGCCGCTTCGATACGATCGTCTGCTGGAAGTCCGACCGCCTCAGCCGCGGGATGTACCCCGCCGCCGCCCTGATGGAGGTCGTCGAGGCGCACCGCATCGAGATCGAGGCGGTGATGGACGCGATCGACATGAAGACGTTCGGGCTGATGGCCGCGATCGGCAAGATCGAGCTCGACAACTTCCGCGAGCGCGCCTCGATGGGCAAGCGCGGAGCGGCTAAACAGGGGCGCATCCCCGTCAGCACGGTGCCCTACGGCTACCGCATCGCCGGGGACGGCAGGCCCGAGATCGTCGAGCACGAGGGCGAGGTGGTACGCCGCATCTTCAGGCAGTACGTCCAGGAGGGGATGGGCGGGCTCGCGATCGCCGAGCAACTCAACAGCGAGGGTGTCCCCACGGGGAGGTCCGCCCTGCGCTGGCACGCGCCCGGGATCAACCGCATGATCCGCAGCGAGACTTACAGGGGCATGTGGTGGTACGGCAAGGCACGCCACATCGCCACCGACGACGGCACGCGCATCCACGAACAGCCCCGCGACACCTGGATCGACGTGCCCTTCCCCCCGCTGGTGGACGACGAGACCTGGGAGCAGGCGCAGGCGGTCCGGGCGCGGCGGCGGACCCACTCCCCTCGCAACACGAAGGTGTTCCACCTCCTTCAACACCTCGTCCGCTGCAGCGAGTGCGGGATGCTCATGGGTCCCCTCGCGAAACGGCTCCGGACCGTCAGGCGTGGCGGGAAGACGTACCGCTATGAGTACGATCCGCCCAAGCGCTACTACCAGTGCTACGGGATGAAGGCGCCACACTCGCTGCGCTGTCGCGAGCGTCCGATGATCCGTGCGGAGCGACTCGAGAACCTGGTCTGGGACGAGGTCAGGCACCTGCTGGAGAATCCGAACCTGATCGTGGCCGGGCTCACGGCGCTGAACGGCGACGCTGACGGCGACGTGGCCGGCGAGGTCGAGCGCACGGAACGGGAGCTGGCCGGTGTCCAGGGGGAGGAGGACCGGGCCATCCGCCTCTACGTGATGGGCAAGATCACCGAGGAGCAACTCGACCACCAGCGCCGTTTCATCGGCGAGCGCCTGGAACGCCTCCGGGTGAGGCTGGACGAGTACCGGTCGCGAGCGTCGGCGCACGCTGACCAGCGCCTCGCGCTGGAGCGGGTCGTGGAGTGGACGGGTCGCGTTGGCGGCAGTCTCGACGACCTGCCCGACGAGGAGCGTCGCGAACTCCTCACCCTGTTACTGGAAGAAGCGACGATCGACGGCGAGAATAAGGTCACCCTCACGCTCGCTATCCCGCCGGATGAAGAGGCCGTTGAGGACGTTGTGCCAATTGCGGCACAAGGAACACCGATCACCGACCACTATTCGTTGGTCATGATGATCGTGCCCGAGGCCATGAACATGCCGCCCACGCCGTGGCAGACGCTGATCTTCGCGTCGGGCACCTGCGCCGGAGCCGTCCCCCGCATCTGGCGGACGCTCTCCTGCAGGGCGTACATCCCGTACATGCCCGAGTGCATGTAGCTCAGGCCGCCGCCGTTCGTGTTGACCGGCAGGGGGCCGCCCGGGGCCGTGTTGCGCGCCTCGATGAAGGCGCCCGCCTCGCCCCGCCCCACGAAACCGAGGTCCTCGAGCCCGTAGATCGGCAGGTGCGCGAAGGCGTCGTAGATCATCACGTGGTCCACGTCGTCGTGGGTGATGCCGGCCTCGGCGAAGGCCCTCGAGCCCGCGACGCGGAATGCGCGCGAGGTCGTCATGTCCTCCATCTGGCTGATCATCGGCGTTTCCACGCTCTCGCCGGTGCCCAGGAGGTAGACCGGCTTCGTGGGGAAGTCCCGAGCCCGCTCCTTCGAGACCAGGATCAGCGCGCCGCCGCCGTCCGTCACCAGGCAGCACTGCAGCAGCCGGAACGGGTAGGCGATCATGCGCGAGTTGAGCACGTCGTCGACCGTGATCGGATCCTTGAACGTCGAGCGCGGGTTGAGCGCCGCCCACTCGCGCTGCACCACCGAGACGGAGGCGAGCTGCTCGTGCGTCATGCCCGTCTCCTTCATGTAGCGCAGGA
Source organism: Dehalococcoidia bacterium (assembly GCA_022827945.1). Classification (GTDB taxonomy): domain Bacteria; phylum Chloroflexota; class Dehalococcoidia; order Tepidiformales; family Tepidiformaceae; genus UBA2991. The sequence continues at coordinate 95,671 of JAJEIT010000026.1, forward strand.
CGCCCAGCGTGAACATCGAGGGCGGTCCGCTCAGGCCGTAGGGCGCCTCGTACTGCCCCGCGAGGGAGGCGGGTGCGCCGGCGAAGCCGCCGCGCCCCACGCGCGAACGCCCGCTCTCGCCGTGCGTCACAAGCGCGACGTCGCAGAGCCCCTCGTTGATGGCCGCGGCCGCGTGCCGCACGTGCAGCATGAACGAGCAGCCGCCCACGGCCGTGCCGTCGACCCACGTGGGCGTGATCCCGAGGTAGTGTGCGATGGCGGCGGGCGCCTCGCCCGCCGTGGCCACGCCGTCGATGTCGCTCGGCGAGAGGCCGCAGTCCTCCATCGCGTTCAGGGCGGCGTCGGCGTGCAGCTGGATCTGGGAGAGGCCGGGAATGCGGCCGAGCTCGGTCGTCTCGGCGGCTCCGACAATTGCTACGGAACGGGGCTCCATGGCTAACCTCCCACCGGCCGGAACTTCGGCAGCGATATCTCGTCCGTGATCGGCGTGAACGCGACCTCGACGGGCATGTCGAGCACGAGCGCCTCCGGCGTCTGCTCGCAGTCGATGATGTTCGTCATCATCCGCGGCCCCTCGTCGAGCTCGACGATGGCGATCGCGTGCGGGTCGGGACCGAAGCCCGGGGGAGGCCGGTGGTTGATCACGTAGCTGTACAGCTTGCCCTTCCCGCTCGCCGTGAAGTTCGAGACCGAGCGGCAGGCGCAGGCCGGACAGAACGACCGCGCCGGGAAGATCACGTTGCTGCAGTCGTCGCAGCGCTGCAGGCGAAGCTCACCTCGCTTCGCCCCATCCCAGAAGTCCTGGGTTTCGGGTGTGGGCACGGGAACCGGGCCCTTGTAGTCGTCGGCCATGAAAAAGCCACCTCTGGCGTGGTTTGGCGCACGGGGCGCGCGCGTCAGCGCATCCTACGAGCTTCGCCGTAAACGTGGGAGCGGAGACGAGCCGTCTATGATGCCGGTCGGGAAGAGGGGACCGTGCCAGGCCAATGGCGCAGCATCTCCACAGCGCGCCGACCGCTCGCAGCCGCGGGCGCGCTGCTGGCTGCCGTGATTCTGGGCTGCGGTGACGGTGAAGACAGCGCACGCGTGTGCGACGACACCCTGCCCGACAACGCGCTCGTGATCGTGTACTTCCCCGAAGGTGGCGAAGAAGTCGAGAGCGGCTTCGAGGTGAGCGGTTGCTCCCGCACCTTCGAGGCGAACGTGCAGTGGCAGTTGACCGGGCGAGACGGCGAGGTCTTGGCGAGCGGCCATACGACCGGCGGCGGCGTCGACGGGCCTGCGCCCTTTACCTTTTCCGTCGAGTACCGAGCTGCCGAAAGGCAGGTCGGGCGCCTCACCGTGTTCGAGGAAGATGTGTCCGAAGGGGAGGGCTTCCCCCCGCCTCGCGCGGTCGTACCGCTGGTCCTCGCTGCCACGGAATAGGGTCAGGTCTCGGGCCGGGGTCGTTGGAAGGCTCGGAGAATTGTCAGGTGCCGTCTCAGGCACCGTCCTCGCCGGAGCGCACCCAGACGCGGTCCGCCACCTGCGTGCCCATCACGATCTCGCGGGAGTCCACCGTGATCGTCACGGTGCCCCGATACGGCTCCGAGGACTCCAGCTTCGCCACCTGCCCCGGGCGGATGCCTTCCGTGTCGAAGAACTGCAGGAGTTGCTCGTCCTCCTCGAACACGCGCTCGATCTCGATCGTCTCGCCCTCGGGCACGTCCGCCAGGGTCGTCATCGAGAGGTCGCCCGCGTTCGCCAGCCCCGGGATCGGGTAGCCGAAGGGGCTGCGGTCCGGATTCCCCAGCGTCTCCACCAGGTGGGGCTCGGTCACGTCGGAGATGCCGTGCTCCAGCAGGTGCGCCTCCTCGTAGGCTCGCCACCAGGGCACATTCAGGACGGTCGTCAGCAGGCACTCCGCCAGGCGGTGGCGCCGCACCATCTCCTCGGCCCGGCGCATGCCCTCCGGCGTCAGCTCGATCATCTTGCGCCGGTTGATCGAGACCAGATCGTCCCGCTGCAGCCGCTTCAGCATCCCGGCGACCGAGGGCGGCGTCACCCCCAGGCGATCCGCCAGCCGCACCGCGATGACGCTCTCCCCCTCGTCGTGGTTGAGGCGGTAGATCGCGCTCAGATAGTCATCACTGGCGACGTTGACGACCTGCTTGGGCATCGCCCTGATCGTGCCACGCCGCGCTGGTTTTGTCTTGACCGAATGCCCCTTCTATTCAGGCACCGCCAGCCGTACACTCGACGTGCATCTCTCGCCGCGAGGGAGGGGACCATGAGCGCAGCACCCACAACGCCCGAACTCGATCTGTCCTGGCTCGATCTCTACGACGATCCCACGTCCGCCGAGCCCACGAAGAAGGGCCTCACGCTCGACGCCATCGACATCGGCGACTACGCCTCGCAAGAGGACCTGCCTCGTGACATGACCCCCCGGCTGCGCGGCGCCACCGCCCGCGAGAACGCCCACCGCATGGGCCTCACCTACAACACCAAGCACGACGTCTGGGCCGACCAGTGCCGCTC